>NZ_CP117866.1:4260576-4869230 GCF_028736035.1 Streptomyces sp. T12 | reverse complement strand
GGTCCGACAAGGGCTCCGACGCATCGGGCAAGGGAACCGGGGACGCGGCCGGCTCCGGCTCCGGCGCAGACACCGGCAACGGCGAGCGGGAGCCGGTCGGGCAGAGCTGCGGGGCCAACGACATCTCCTGGAGCACCAGGTCCGAGACCCAGGCCGGCGGATACATCCTGATCATCGCGAAGGCGAAGTCGGGGATCACCTGTTACCTGCCCGCCGCGCTGCCGACCGTGGCGTTCGGATCCGACGGCACCCAGGCGGGTCCCGCGGAGCAGGCCGTCGGCGAGCAGATAAAGCTGAGTGGGAGCACCGCCGCCTACGCCGGGGTGAACCCGAAGACCACCAACGGAGACGGTGGCAAGGAACTGGACAGCATCATCGTCGGCGTCGGTGACGACGACCCCAACCCGGTGTCCCTGCCGGTCGGCACCATCACTGTCGAGAAGCCGATCGTCACCAACTGGCACACCGCCCCGACAGAGGCCGTTCCCTTCAGCTAGTCCTGCGGTCGAGTTTCCGGTCGCCTGACGAGGTCTGGAGTATGTTGCCGTCCTGTCTGTGTGGACGGCCACAGCGAACGGGATGGACGTAGGCGCATACTAGGGGCAATGACTAAGCCTGCTGTACCGAAGCGTCATTTGCCTACCAGCCCCTTCAAGGCCCCGGTCGCACCGGCTCCCAAGCACTTCGCCGTGGGCGACAAGGTCACGCACGACGTGTACGGACTCGGCCGGGTGATCGGCATCGAGGACGGAATCGCGGCGCTCGTGGATTTCGGCTCGACTCAGATGCGGATCCTGAGCCCGTACGCCAAGATGACCAAGCTGTAGGACCGTTGTGCCCGGTCACGGCACGCCAGGCCTCTAGGGGCCTGTAACGAAAGGCAGACCTCTCATCGACCAGACCTCGCTGTTCTCCGCCCTGGAAGGGCAACCCCGCCGTTCCACCGCAGTATCGCCACCTCCGGCGACCAACCCCTTCCAGGCCTCGGATCTCGGAGAAGACGGGATCTTCCTGATCGAGGATGCGCAGGAGCCCGCCCCGACCATGCGTGCGGCGCGGCCCAGGGCTGCCTAGCTGCCAAACCCACGTGTCGCCCGTGGACGTGGACGCACCCGTGGACGTGGACGCAGGTGAACGCCTCCGCGGACGTCCGCTGTGGGGCGGCGTCAGGGTGCGGTTTGCGTCCGCCGTGCGCCGGTGCATGATCACGGCTTTCCGAGTACGTGATCACGGCTTCCCGAGCTGAGCGGCCTGGACGCCATCGCATACGAAATCCCCTGGGCGCTCCGCCCTCAGCGCCTCGTAGCCTCGCGGAACCGGGCGCGTACCCCCCGACCTGTGAACAAGCCCCCTACCTGCAGATTTCCTGCAGGTAGGGGGCTTCTCGCTGTCCCGAGGGCGTTCCTACGCCTGCCCCTGTGCCTCGGCCTGCGCATCCGCGACCGCAATCGTGATGCCAAGCGCCTTGGCGATGTTCCCGGCCGCCGTCATGACGCGCGCCGTACCCACCACGGGCGCGATGGCAACAAGCACATCCTGCACCTGCTCCGCAGTCATCCCGGCCTGGATGGCAGGGTCGATATGGGCGACGTACGAGATCGGCGGGGCGTCCGAAGCGGCGAGGGCGGCGATGCGGGTGAGCATGAACGTCTCCGGGACCAGCCCGCACCGCTCGACCGAGTCGACCGTCATGGCGGCGAGGGTGTCCAGTACCGGGGTTTCAGATGCTGTGGCCATGGCAGGTCGTCTCCTGTTGGTGTCGTGAGGGAAGTCGACGGGCGGCGGCGCCGGCACGTGAGGGCACCTCATCTGGTGCAGCGCCCACCGCTCGACCGTAAGTCCGTTTCCCGCGGATCGCCTGTCGAGGGGTCACCCGACGGAGCCTCCGAAGAAGCCTGCAAGATCCGAAGGACCCTCCAGGAACGGTTGTCAGCCGAGCGTCAGCTCGACCCGTACCGCCGCCTCAGGAGCCCCGGCCCCGTCATCGCCCGGTCCCCCCACCCGCACCGTCGCCTCGGCCATGCCGGGCGGCCCCATGGCAGGATCCGCCCGGCACAGGAGCGCGTAATCACCCGGTATCGGGGCGGTGAGGGAGAACCGTCCCTCGGTGTCCGTCACGGCAGCGATGTCCGGCAAGGGCCCGGGCCCGTCGGTGAACAGGACATGGGCGCCGGGCACGGGTACCCCCGAGGCGTCATGGACGACGCCGGTGATCTCCCTGGCGGACCCTGCGGACCCTGCGGACCCCGCAGCCCTCGCCGAACTGCTGTCGTTCATGGAGCTTCGCTCACGCTTTCCAGGCCACGTAGTTGTTGTAGACGGGTGTGGTGAACCGGGTACCCGAATTCACCCGGGCTCCGCCATAGGCGTGGATGGCGAAGCCGTAGCGGTTGCCGTTGTCGATGCGGTAGACGGAGCTCCCGCTCTGGCCGCCGGCCGTGTCGATGTCGTAGTACACCTTCCGCGCGGTGACGGAGTCGACGCCGCGGGCCGCGTACCAGAGCGTCCCGGGCGGCTTGTCGCCCGGATAGCCGGCGATGTTGCCGGTGGTCTTGAGCAGGTCCGAGTCGGACCAGACGCCGAAGCCGAACCAGCCGGTGGTGGAGCCGATGTTGGACGGCGTGACGATGGCGCCGTAGTCGAAGTTGTCGTCGCCGTCATCGGTCCAGCCGACCACGGAGCGGAAGCTCGTGCAGGTGACACTGCCGTACGGCAGCACGGAGCCGTTGCGTCCGGGCATCACCTGGATGCTCTTCACCCAGCCGTCCCGGCCCGCCACGCCGCTGCCCTTGATGTAGACGCAGTGGCCCGCGGTCGCCACGGTGTGCGGTCCTACGAGCCAGCCGGTGCCCTGGTAGAGGGTGTTGTCGCGGGCCGTGATCAGCAGGTAGCAGTGCACCCGCCACGGGTACACCGCGGTGTTGGTGATCTGGACGCGGTCGTCGGGGCCGTGCACCGTCTTCTGCGCCGACGGCGGCGGACCGAACGACGCTTCCCCGATGTCGGGCAGGGCGACCGTCGGGGCGGTCCAGGCCTCGGGCGGGAACCCCTCGGGCCGCCGATAGCCTTCGACCGGCTCCAGTCCCTCACCCGTGCCGTGCAGTACCTCGCCCTGCGCGCCCTCCGACGGCGGTTGCAGGACGGCTTCCTGCTCGGGGGCCAGCGATACGGTCACGTCCTCCGGCTCGTTCGATACGGCGTTGTGCGGGTCGTGCGGCATTCTGGATCACCCAGCCTCTCGGAGCTGCGTTGTGATGCCTGGAGACGCCGCGGCCGCAACGTTTGGGGTCATTGCTCTTCTACTGCCGCCGGACAGGTGCGGCAATGCGCCTTTTGCGCCGACCCTGTGGGCGCACGCGCCCGCTGCCGGGGGAGTACCGGGCGGGGATGCGGACCGGTCGCCGGAAGCCCATGAGGCCCCTAGGGGCGCGCAGTCACCTGCCGTCCCGGCGCGAGCGGGCGTGCCAAGGTCTCAGTTCCCTCGGGCAGCCCCGGCGGGACGCGCAGACCCCGAGCGCATGGCGGTCCTCTCGCTCGTCTTGGTCTCCTGCCGACCCGGCCGACGACCCGCGCCTCGCCGCTCGCAGAACGGAGCGCGGGCGCGATGCCCTGATCCCACCCCTACAGACAGCAGCAAAAGCGAAATTCCACGCTCCATCCGAACAATCACCCATCCCGGACGACCGTCCCCAGAGCGGCGCTCCCGAGGCCACACGTCGGCCCCCGGCCTGCGTCGCCCGCAGGCCGGGGGCCGTCACTCCTCCTCCGCCGTGTCCTCTGTCGTGCCGAACTCACACGGTCAGCGGTACGGCATGGATCTCGTCCGGCGCCCCGCCGCCCCCGCGTTCGTGGGCACGTCGGACTGCCGCGGCCGAAGGGCCCTCGCTGAGGCAGTACACCGTGCCGGACTCCGGGTCCGCCCAGGCGTGTTCGAAGTGGACTCCTTCTTCCTGCTCGACCGCGGCGGCGGCCTCGTGGCCCTGCTGCAGTTGTTGGGCCGTGATGCCCTGCAGGCCGTGGTGGACGTCCATGAAGCGTGTCACGGGCCTCGCACCTCCTTCCCGTACGTCCCTTCGTACGTCCCCTTCGTACGTCCTATCCCGCGTCTCAGATCGACAGCGGAACCGGATGGACCTCGTCGGCCTTGTGCCCGGCGCGCTCGTGGATGCGCTGGACCGCCTCCGCCGAGGGGGCCTCGGACAGGCAGTAGACGATGCCGGACTCGGGGTCGGCCCACGCCCGCTCGAAGTGCACGCGCTCGTCCTTCTCTATGGCGAGGTCCGCGTTGTGGGCCTCCCTGAGCTGGTCAGCCGTGATGCCCTTCATGTTGTGGTGTACGTCCATGTACTGAGCCATGCCTCGCACCTCCTGACGATCCTCGGACCCTTCCGGTCCTCGGAGTGCGCTCGCCTGCTCTCGCTCTCCTTCCATGCTGCGCCCGTCCGGGACGACCAGCACGACGAAGGGCCCCGGCATTCACGCCGGGGCCCTTCACCGTCGTACGAGATCCACGGCGTCGTACGCCGCAGTACATCCGTACCTACATCCGCACCCGCACCCGCACCCTCACCCGCTCACCCGCACTGGCAAGGATTCCCCGACTGGCACCCGCACCCGCACCCCGAGCCGCAGCCGCAGGCGCCGAAGAGTGGGAGGCTCCTGATGTCGGCGGGCTGCTCGGACGGGCGTTCCCGGGTGGGGTCGGGTGTGCTGCCGCGGGTTCCGGGAGTGCTGGGGGATTCGGCCATGGTCCCTCCTCAAGGCTGGTGCCTGTGCCCATTCCATGCCCGCCCCACTGGGCGCATCAACGGCGCACAGAGGCTTGCACACGCCCCGAACAGTCCCCGGTGAGCGGGTTACGGCTTACGCCCCTTCCGCACCCGAGACCGGCTGGATCTCCGGCTGGATGTCGGCCTGCAGGTCATCCGCGTGCTCACCCGTCACCAGGTACACCACACGCTTCGCAACCGCGACCGCGTGGTCGGCGTACCGCTCGTAGTAGCGGCCGAGCAGCGTCACGTCGACCGCCGTCTCGATGCCGTGCTTCCAGCGCTCGTCCATCAGGTGCTGGAAGAGCGTGCGGTGCAGGAGGTCCATCGCGTCGTCGTCCTGCTCCAGCTGGAGGGCGAGATCGACGTCCTTGGTGATGATCACCTCGGCGGCCTTCGCCATCAGACGCTGCGCGAGCTGGCCCATCTCCAGGATGGTGGCGTGCAGGTCCTGCGGGATCGCGCGCGCGGGGTAACGCAGCCGCGTGAGCTTCGCGACGTGCTGGGCGAGGTCGCCCGAGCGCTCCAGGTCCGCCGACATACGGAGCGAGGTGACGACTATCCGCAGGTCGGTCGCCACCGGCTGCTGGCGCGCCAGCAGCGCTATGGCCCGGGCCTCCAGGTCGTGCTGGAGGTCGTCGACCTTCTGGTCGGCCTCGATCACGCTCTCGGCCAGCTTCAGATCGGCGTCGAGGATCGCCGTCGTGGCGCGCCCGATCGCCGACCCGACCATCCGGGCCATCTCCACCAGGCTGTCGCCGATCGAGTCCAGTTCCTCGTGGTACGCGTCCCGCATCAGGGTCCCTCTCTTACGTATGCCTCGGGGGTTCCGGGGGCCAGGAGACTGTCGTCGAACCGGCAGTCTTGTCGTCCGCCACGGCAGTCTTACGGTCGTGACCTCCGACCATAAGACTGCCGTGAAAACGACAGTCGGACTGTCGTGAAACCGCCAGTGCGATGACCATGTGATCACCTATGTGATCACTCGCGCGATCACCCATGCGATCACCAGCGCGATCACCAGCAGAAATCGCCTGTGCGAACCCCACGCTCCTACCTTCCGGCCGCTACGCGTCCGTTTCCGCCACCCCAAATGAACCAGTACTGGCTCCAAGGTGAACTCTGGGCGACGAGTGTTCGAGCTCGCACTCCGACGGCTGTGGCCACTGCCTGCGTCATGCCTAACCTGGGTGCATGGACGTGAACGCGGCGGTCGCCGCAGCGGCAGCGATCGCCGGGGTACTTACCGGTGTCATCGCCATGCTGGCGTTCCGCTGGAGCGAACGCGACCTGAAGCGCCCCACCCGAACCTCCCTGCACACCGACCCGGTCCTGCCACCCGGCGTGGACACGGTCCTGTCGGTGCTGCGCTCCTCCGCCGTCGTCCTCGACGAGGGGGACGCCGTCGTCAAGGCCAGCTCGGCGGCGTACGCCCTCGGTCTGGTGCGCGGCGGCAAGCTCTCCGTCGAGCCCATGCTCCAGATGGCCCGGGACACCAGACGAGACGGTGAGATACGGCAGGTCGAGCTGGACCTGCCGCGGCGCGGCACCGGACGCGGCGAGGCCCTCGCCGTGTCCGCTCGCGTCGCGCCCCTGGGCTCCCGCCTCGTCCTCCTCCTCGTCGAGGACCTCACCGAGGCCCGGCGCATAGAGGCGGTGCGGCGCGACTTCGTCGCCAACGTGAGCCATGAGCTGAAGACGCCGGTCGGCGCCCTCTCCCTCCTCTCCGAGGCCGTCATGGACGCCTCCGAGGACCCGGAGGCCGTGGAGCGCTTCGCCGGGCGGATGCAGATCGAGGCGACCCGGCTCACCAGCCTGGTGCAGGAGCTCATCGACCTCTCCCGGGTGCAGAACGACGACCCGCTGGAGGACGCCGAGCCCGTCCGCGTCGACGAGCTCGTCGCCGAGGCCATGGACCGCTGCCGGCACGCCGCCGGAACGAAGCAGATCAACATGGCCTCGAACGTAGGGGCGCTCGAAGGACCCGATCAGAGTGGTGGTGGGCGACGGGCCGGCGGCACCGCCGACCTCAGCATCTGGGGCAACCGCGGCCAGCTCGCCGCCGCGCTCGGCAACCTCGTCGAGAACGCCGTCAACTACTCGCCCGCCCGCACCCGCGTCGGCATCGCCGCCCGCCGGGTCAGCGCCCCGGGCGGAGACCTCATCGAGATCGCCGTGACCGACCAGGGCATCGGCATCTCGGACAAGGACAAGGAGCGCATCTTCGAGCGCTTCTACCGCGTCGACCCGGCCCGTTCCCGTGCCACCGGCGGCACCGGCCTCGGTCTCGCGATCGTCAAGCACGTGGCCGCCTCGCACGGCGGGGAGGTCACGGTGTGGAGCTCCGAGGGACAGGGCTCCACCTTCACCCTGCGGCTGCCGGAGGCCGGTGCGGCCCGAGACCGCGCACAGCAGCACCCCGACCTCGACGACGAGGCCGGACAGCCCGCCGGATCGCATCCCCGCAGATCCCCCGACTCACCGCCTGACTCAACAGCGTACGAAACGCTTTCCGCCCCGGAGGTCCTTCCGTGACCCGTGTGCTCGTCGTCGAGGACGAGGAGTCCTTCTCCGACGCCCTGTCGTACATGCTCCGCAAGGAGGGCTTCGAGGTCGCCGTCGCGACCACCGGGCCCGACGGACTCGACGAGTTCGAGCGCAACGGCGCCGACCTCGTCCTCCTCGACCTGATGCTGCCCGGCCTGCCCGGCACCGAGGTCTGCCGCCAGCTGCGCGGCCGCTCCAACGTCCCGGTGATCATGGTCACCGCCAAGGACAGCGAGATCGACAAGGTCGTCGGCCTGGAAATAGGAGCAGATGACTACGTCACCAAGCCGTTCTCCTCGCGCGAGCTGGTCGCCCGTATCCGGGCCGTCCTGCGCCGCCGCGGCGAGCCGGAGGAGGTGACCCCGGCCGCGCTGGAGGCGGGCCCGGTCCGTATGGACGTGGACCGCCACGTGGTCACGGTCTCCGGCTCCAAGGTCGACCTCCCCCTCAAGGAGTTCGACCTCCTGGAGATGCTCCTGCGCAACGCCGGCCGCGTCCTGACGCGCATGCAGCTCATCGACCGCGTCTGGGGCGCCGACTACGTCGGTGACACCAAGACCCTCGACGTCCACGTCAAGCGCCTGCGCGCCAAGATCGAGCCGGACCCGGGCGCGCCGCGGTACCTGGTGACGGTGCGTGGCCTGGGCTACAAGTTCGAGCCGTAAACAACACGCTCACCACGTGGAAGAAGGGCGGGACCCCGTTTCCGGGGTCCCGCCCTTCTTCTCTTCTACGTTCTACGACTCTACGTTCTACGACCGCTCAGTGACCGGCCGTCGTCTGCGAGGCGCTGTCGGACGGGGTCGCCGCACCGGCGCCGCTCCCGGTACCGGCCGCGTTGCCTTCCGCGGACGTCGCGCTCGCGGAGGCCTCGCCGTTCGGGCCGGCCGGGGTGCCCTCGGCCGGGGATCCGGTCGGTGAGGCGGTCGGGGAGGACGTCTTGCCCGGCACCGACGGGACCTCGGTCGGGCCCCAGCTCTCGAAGTAGTGCTCGGCCGGGACGACGAACGCGCGCAGGCTCACGTCACCGGTCTTGCTGAAGGTGAAGGTGATCTTCTGGGCGTTGCCGTCCTGGACGGCCTCGCGGCTGCTGGGCAGCAGGGCGGAGGCGTTGTCCTTGCCGCCGAGGATCAGCGAGCCGCCGGCCGGGATGGTCAGGCTGCCCCCCTTGGCGGGCTTGAGCTCGGCGGTCTTGTCGGTGCCGTCCACCTTGATCGCGTCCAGCGTCTGGGCGGTGCGGCCGGAGTTGAACAGGGTCGCGGAGATCGCGGCCGGACCGGTCGACTCCAGGTCGGGCTGGGTGATGACGATGGCGTTCTGGATCTTGATGTCGCCGACCGTGGTGGCCGCGTTGTCCGGCTTGATCTCCAGCGTCTGGCTGTTGTTGCCGGCGGCGCACGCACCGAGCGACGTGATCGAGAACGCGATGGCGGCCGCGGCGAGGGCGCCGCGTCGAAGGCTGCTGCTCACGGCGGCGGCAACTCCTTGACTCGAACGGGGCGGGCGCGTAAAGCCGCCCTAAGTGTCTGTCAGCGGCCTTAGGTTACCGAGCCGTTCCCGCGCGACCGCACCCGACCCTCCCCTGAGTGGCGATGAGCCGTCGAAGTACCTCTTCCACCACCCGTCACTTCACCCGCAAGTGACCCGGGAGTCACATTGCTCGCGCGTCCGTCCGCCATTCACATAAGTCCCCTTGCAAGCCCCCGCGCAAAATTTCCGTGAAGGAATGCGCGGCTCTCCCGAAATTGATCACCGACCGTCCTGCCGACCTGGCCGTGATCAATTCCGGATTCGACCGGTACCCGACTCCGGACGCCGAACGGAGTAGCGGAAGTCGCACACTTGGAACCGGACATATGTGGACGTTCGACCACTCGGACGCGCCTCCGGATGTGTGTAACGTGCGCGTTTCACCTCACCCGCAGAGCCGCTCCGACCTGCGAATACCTTCTTCCAGTCGGCCCGCGCAGCACGTTCCTGTTGGAGTTGTCAAGCCCCGAGATATGCCCTGACCTGCGAAAACGCCATTCAGAACCCGCAGTTTCCGTGTTACCCTGGATAGCCACGGAAGGGGTACCTGTCACATGACGTTCAAGGTTGGCGACACCGTGGTCTATCCCCATCACGGGGCCGCGCTGATCGAGGCCATCGAAACTCGCCAGATCAAAGGCGTGGACAAGACCTACTTGGTGCTGAAGGTCGCCCAGGGTGACCTGACGGTACGTGTGCCAGCGGACAATGCGGAGTTCGTCGGCGTGCGTGATGTGGTCGGTCAGGACGGGCTGGACCGGGTCTTCGAGGTGCTGCGCGCGCCGTACGCCGAGGAGCCCACGAACTGGTCGCGTCGTTACAAGGCAAATCTGGAGAAGCTCGCCTCCGGCGATGTCATCAAGGTCGCGGAAGTCGTGCGTGACCTGTGGCGTCGTGAGCGCGAGCGTGGACTCTCCGCCGGTGAGAAGCGCATGCTCGCCAAGGCCCGCCAGATCCTGGTGAGCGAACTCGCTCTCGCGGAGAACACCAACGAGGACAAGGCCGAGGCCCTGCTCGACGAGGTTCTCGCGTCCTGACGCGGTTTCATCCGCCTCAGTTCAGCACACTGCTGTGTTGTTTTAAAAAGTGCCGCGGTGCCCGATGACGTATTTCTCGTCGCCGGGCGCTGCGGCATGTTCGTACCCGGACGCCGTATGTCCTCGGACCTCGGACGCCGTACGCGGGTTCATCCTCGGAGGAAGATCCCCCGATACTTGGCGTGCCGGGCCCGGGCTGCTGGCTCGACCGGTGTCACGGAAGGGTCCGGTCAAGGCGTCGCGCCCGGCACGCTGAGGCCATACCCACGTAGGCCGAGCACACAAACCTGACAGGAACCGATGTCTGACGATTCGCGTCCTTCGCCCGCGGAAGTCCGTACCGCTGCCGTGATCCCGGCCGCCGGCCGGGGCGTACGCCTGGGTCCGGGCGCCCCCAAAGCGCTTCGCGCGCTGAACGGCACGCCCATGCTGATTCACGCGGTCCGCGCGCTGGCCGCGTCCCGCGCCGTCTCCCTGGTCGTCGTCGTGGCCCCGCCGGACGGCGCCGGCGAGGTCAAGTCGCTGCTCGACGCGCACGCGCTGCCCGAGCGCACCGACTTCCTCGTCGTCCCCGGCGGCGAGAGCCGCCAGGAGTCCGTGAAGCTGGGGCTGGACGCGCTGCCGGCCGCGTACGACATCGTGCTGGTGCACGACGCCGCCCGGCCCCTCGTCCCGGTCGACACCGTCGACGCCGTCATCGAGGCCGTACGAGAAGGCGCTCTGGCGGTCGTTCCGGCGCTGCCCCTCGCGGACACGGTGAAGGAAGTCGAGCCCGCGGCGGCCGCGGGCGAGCCGGAGCCGGTGGTCGCGACGCCCGAACGCGCTCGGCTGCGGGCCGTGCAGACCCCACAGGGCTTCGACCGCGCCACGCTGGTCCGCGCCCATGAGACGGTCACCGACAACGTCACCGACGACGCGAGCATGGTCGAGCAGCTGGGCGAGACGGTCGTGGTCGTACCCGGCCACGAGGAGGCCTTCAAGGTGACGCGCCCGCTGGACCTGGTCCTGGCGGAGGCGGTCCTGGCGCGCCGGAGGCTGAACGATGGCTTCTGAGGCACTCCCGGTACTGCCCCAGGTGGGCATCGGCACCGACATCCACGCCTTCGAGGAGGGCCGCGAGCTGTGGTGCGCGGGTCTGAAGTGGGAGGGCGAAGGGCCGGGCCTCGCCGGGCACTCCGACGCGGACGTCGTCGCGCACGCCGCGTGCAACGCGCTGTTCTCGGCGGCCGGCCTCGGCGACCTGGGACAGCACTTCGGCACCGGGCGACCCGAGTGGTCGGGCGCCTCCGGCGTCGTACTCCTCACCGAGGCGGCACGGATCGTGCGCGAGGCGGGCTTTCGGATCGGCAACATCGCGGTCCAGGTCGTCGGCCCCCGCCCCAAGATCGGCAAGCGCCGCGACGAGGCGCAGAAGGTCCTCTCGGAGGCGGCCGGAGCACCGGTGTCGGTGTCGGGCGCGACCACGGACGGACTGGGCTTCCCGGGACGCGGCGAGGGCCTGATGGCGGTGGCGACGGCGCTGGTGGTGCGGGCCGGCTGAACGGCCTTGAGCACGGGGGATGTCACGAATACGTCCCCTTGAGTGGGAAGGTCGCAAGGCACTCGCTCCTGCCCACTACCCTGGACTCGTGACTATTCGCCTGTACGACACCAGCGCCCGGCAGATCCGTGATTTCACCCCGCTCACGCCGGGCTGTGTCTCGATCTACCTCTGTGGCGCCACCGTGCAGGCCGCGCCGCATATCGGGCACATCCGCTCCGGCCTCAACTTCGACATCATGCGCCGCTGGTTCGCCCACCGCGGCTATGAGGTGACGTTCATCAGGAACGTCACGGACATCGACGACAAGATCATCACCAAGTCCGTCGACCAGGGCCGCCCCTGGTGGTCCATCGGCTACGAGAACGAGCGTGCCTTCACCGACGGCTACACCGCCCTCGGCTGCCTCCCGCCGACGTACGAGCCCCGCGCCACCGGCCATGTCACCGAGATGGTCGAGATGATGCGCGGTCTCATCGAGCGCGGACACGCCTACGAGGCGGACGGCAGCGTCTACTTCGACGTCCGGTCCTGGCCCTCCTACCTGGAGCTGTCCCGGCAGGACCTCGACGAGATGCGGCAGCCCTCGGAGGAGGGCATCACCGGCAAGCGGGACCCGCGCGACTTCGCGATGTGGAAGGCCGCCAAGCCCGGCGAGCCCGACTGGGAGACGCCGTGGGGCCGGGGCCGCCCGGGCTGGCACCTGGAGTGCTCGGCCATGGCCCACAGGTACCTGGGCTCCGCCTTCGACATCCACGGCGGCGGCCTCGACCTGATCTTCCCGCACCACGAGAACGAGATCGCCCAGGCCAAGGCGTACGGCGACGAGTTCGCCCGGTACTGGGTGCACAACGCCTGGGTCACCATGAGCGGCGAGAAGATGTCCAAGTCGCTCGGCAACTCAGTCCTCGTGAGCGAGATGGTGAAGCAGTGGCGACCCATCGTCCTGCGCTACTACCTCGGCACCCCGCACTACCGCTCGATGATCGAGTACAGCCCGGAGTCCCTGCGCGAGGCCGAGTCGGCGTTCGCGCGCATCGAGGGCTTCGTGCAGCGCGTGGTGGAGAAGGCGGGCGTCGTCGAGCCGTCCGCCGAGGTGCCGCCCGCCTTCGCCGAGGCGATGGACGACGACCTGGGCGTCCCGCAGGCGCTCGCCGTCGTGCACACCACCGTCCGCCAGGGCAACAGCGCACTGGCCGCCGACGACAAGGAAGCCGCCGTGGCGCGCCTCGCCGAGGTGCGGGCCATGCTCGGCGTCCTCGGCCTGGACCCGCTCGATGCGCACTGGGCCGGCGAGACCGACCGCGGCGAGGACCTGCACGGCGTGGTCGACACCCTGGTCCGCATGGTCCTCGACCAGCGCGAGGCGGCCCGCTCCCGCAAGGACTGGGGCACCGCGGACGCCATCCGCGACCAGCTCAACCAGTCGGGCCTGGTCATCGAGGACGGCCCGCAGGGCCCGCGCTGGAGCCTCGGCCCGCGCTGAGCCCGGCCGCGCCGGAGAAGATCGATTGTGCCGTCCGGGCCTCCGGGCGGCACACTTCATAGTCGTACGAGCACACGCTTCACTTCCGCACAGAGCAGAGACGGGTAGGTCATGGCAGCCAACAACCGCCGCATGTCCGGCAAGAAGGGCGCGCAGGTCGGCAGTGGCGGCCAGCGGCGCAAGGGTCTGGAGGGCAAGGGCCCGACCCCGCCCGCCGAGATGCGCAAGGGACACAAGAAGAACCGCATCGCGGGCGCCAAGGCGAAGCAGGCCGTGCGTCGTCCGGCGCCGCGCGGCCGCGGCGGCAAGTCGTCGTCCGAGCTGGTCGTCGGCCGCAACCCGGTCGTCGAGGCGCTGCGCGAGGGCGTGCCCGCGAGCACCCTCTACGTCCAGCAGTTCATCGACAACGACGAGCGCGTCCGCGAGGCCCTCCAGCTCGCCGCCGAGCGCGGCGGCATCAACCTCATGGAGGCCCCGCGCCCCGAGCTGGACCGCATGACCAACGGCCTCAACCACCAGGGCCTGGTCCTGCAGGTCCCGCCCTACGAGTACGCCCACCCCGAGGACCTGGCGAGCGCCGCCTACGACGACGGCGAGGACCCGCTCATCGTCGCCCTCGACGGCGTGACCGACCCGCGCAACCTCGGTGCCGTGGTCCGCTCGGTCTCCGCCTTCGGCGGCCACGGCGTCGTCGTACCCGAGCGCCGCGCGGCCGGCATGACCGCCGGCGCCTGGAAGACGTCCGCCGGCACGGCAGCCCGCACTCCGGTCGCCCGCGCCACGAACCTCACCCGCGCCCTGGAGGCGTACAAGAAGGCGGGCATCGTGGTCGTCGGTCTCGCCGCCGACGGCGAGGCCGAACTGGGCGAGCTGGCGGCCCTTCAGGGCCCGGTCGTCATCGTGGTCGGCAGCGAGGGCAAGGGCCTGTCCCGCCTGGTCGGCGAGACGTGCGACGTCCGCGTCCGCATCCCGATGCCGGGCGGCGCCGAGTCCCTCAACGCCGGTGTGGCCGCAGGCATCGTCCTCTACGAGGCGGCTCGCCGACGCGTCTGAACAGACATCCGTGGCGTCACCCGTGCGGGTTAATTCTGGTGACAGTGGTGCGACCTGCGCATCCTTGACGGGGTCCGGACAGATCGGACCGGTCAAGGCAGTGTCCTAACCACACGTCACTCGGTTAGTTGAGTGTGGACACCAGAACACCCCGCACACCCACGGGGGACCGCTCGTCGGGATACGACGACGCTCCCGCGCTGAGCATGGTGAAGGTGCCGAGCGATCCGGCGCAGATCATCGTCAATCACGCGAGTTTCCGCGTGCTGTTGGGCGCGTCGACGCGGCGCGCCCAGTCCCCGCGGATCGCACGGCACCTGAGCGCCACCGAGGACACCACCCGCATCCCCGTCACCTACGCGGCCGGCAGAGCGGGAGCAGCCACCGGCGCCCGCCGCCGGGTCGCCGTCTGGAACGGCACGTCCGCGCCCGACGACACCGGCGCCCACCGCCTGCTCCAGGCCGTGCGGGACGGCAGCGTCCGCCACGGCGACGAGCCGCTCACCGGCGCCGGCGGCACCCAGGTCATCCCGCGCGTCGAGTTCGGCGACTATGACCGGGGCTACGAGGGCGGCTACGACGACGAGTTGACGCAGACCGTCGAGACTCCGATCGTCGGCGCGCAGCGCACGCACGAGTCCGTCGAGGCCCGGCTACTGCCGAACATGCGCACGGTCGAGAGCGCGTACGACGAGGAACTCCCCTACGAAGAACTCCCCTACGAGGACGAGGAGTTCGAGGAACCCGATACGACGGACGGGACCGCCGCGCCGCTCAAGCGGCCCGGCGGCGACGACCCCGCGCGGCACGCCTACTACCCCGGCCGCCGCATGAACCTCGGCGTCGTCCTGCTCCCCCTCCGGGTCTTCCTCGGCTTCATCTCCATCTACGCCGGCATGGGCAAGCTCTGCGACCCCGTCTACTTCGACGGCGGCAAGCGCGGCTCGATGGTGACGTGGCTCAACACCCTGCACCCGTGGGAAGTCGCCGAGCCCCTGCGCCAGTTCGCACTGGAGCACCCGATCGGCTCCGGCCTGGTCATCGCCTTCTTCCAGGTCATCGTGGGTGTCCTCACGGTCCTGGGGTGCTGGCAGCGGGTCGCCGCGGTCGTCGGTGCGCTGCTGTCCGCAGCGCTGCTGGTCACCGTCAGCTGGAAGAGCGTCCCTGTCTACGACGCCCCCGACATCATCTACCTCGCCGCGTGGTCCCCGTTGATCATCGCCGGCGCCCCCGTCTACTCCATCGACGGCCGCCTCGCCGGCATGGCCTGGCGGCGCCTCGGCCCCCGCTCCGACATCTGGGAGCTCCGCAGCTACGTCCTGCGCCGCGGCGCCCTCGTCACGGCGATCGTCACGGGCCTCACCCTCCTCATCGGCTCCGTCCTCGGCGGTGCGGTGCGCGACGCCGACCGCGTCGTCGTTCCCGGCCCCGGCGAGGCCCCTCGTAACGAACTGCCCGGCTCCCCTCTCCCGCAGGAGCCCGGCAATCGGCACAAGAGGACGCCGTCGGCCTCCAACTCGCCCACCCAGGGCGCCACGTCGGGCTCGGCGAGCCCCAGCGCGGGCGCCGCGACCACGCCGGGCGCCACCAGCGACACGGGCACCGCGGGCGCCGGTACGCCCAGCCAGACGCAGGGCACGGCGGGCCAGGCCCCGCCCCAGCAGTCCACTCCGACCGACGAGGCCCCCAGCACCAGCACTGGCCCCACCTCCGGAGGCCCCTCCTCCGGCGGCGGCTCAACGGGCGGATCCTCACCCGACGAACCGGGCCTGGTAGGCGGCCTGCTGGGGTAACACCCCGGTGGGCGACCTACACGGCACCTGCCCCACCGACTGCCACGACGCCGATGGGCCCCGGACACGATTCCGTCCGGGGCCCATCGTCATACTCCCTGCTGCGTCGGCTGAGCCGAGTCACAGGTGCCGCTCGCTTTGCGGATCGCCCGGCGCTGCGGGGTGCCGCCCGGGTCGAACGTAGCCGCGCCGAACCGCAGGCGTCGACGTGCACCCCCGTGGAGCGCTCAGCGCCCCAGAGCCGCCAGTTCCTTCGCCGCCTCCGTCAGGTCCTTCGCCGTGTCGATGGCTCGCCAGTACGCCCCCTGGGGAAGCGGGAAGCCGGCCAGACGGCGTTCCCGGGCCAGGTGGGGGAACGTGGTGCGTTCGTGGTCGCCGCGTTCGGGGAGGAGGGAGGCGAACGCGGGGGAGAAGACGTAGACGCCCGCGTTGATCTCGAACGTCGACGGCGGGGCCTCGATGAAGTCCGTGATGTGGCCGAAGCCGTCCGTCTTCACCGCACCCCACGGGATACGCGGCCGAGCGAGGGCCAGCGTCGCGACCGCGTCGCGCTCGGTGTGGAAGTCCGCCATGTCGCGGAGCGAGAAGCGGGTCCAGATGTCGCCATTGGTGGCGTACCAGGACCGGTCCGGGTGCGGAAGATGCGCGGCCGCGTACTTCAGGCCGCCGCCTCGTCCGAGCGGCTCCGTCTCGACGACGGTCGTGACGCGGACCGGAAGATCGGCCGACTTCAGCCAGTCCTGCAGCACCTCGGCGAGGTGCCCACAGCTGACCACCACGTCCGTCACGCCCTCTTCGGCGAGCCAGGCGAGCTGGTGGCCGATGATCGGCGTCCCCGTACCGGGGATCTCGACCATCGGCTTGGGCCGGTCGTCGGTGTAAGGACGCAGCCGAGAACCCTGGCCACCGGCCAGAATGACGGCTTGAACGGGGCGGGACGCGGCGTTCGGATCAGTCATGACCGAACTGTACGCGGCGCCCCGCTCGCGGCATTCGCCTGCAACCGTTCCTTAATCAACCGGGCTAGCTGTGCGCCGCCGCCACCCCCGAAGCGAAGGCGGTGTCGCAGACGGGCCGGGCGTACGACTGCGCACGCGTCGGACCGTACATGCGCACCGCGGCGCGGCCGAGGGCGCGGGCGATCGAGGCGCAGTGCCGACCCAGGGACGGGCGGTCGTCGACGGCCTGCTGGAGGTGGGTGAGGGCGACGCCCGGGTTCTCCGCCTGCAGCTCGGTCAGCAGCTGGTCGCGCAGCACGTCCTGCGGGGCACGCGGGGCGGCGTGCTTCGCGTCCGCGCTCGAGACGTCGGTCGCGGTGAGCACCGAGTCCGAGGGGTTCCCCGACCAGTTGACCCGGGTGACCGCGAGGGTCCCGGAGAGCACCAGGACGACGGGCAGGACGAGGGCGAGAGTGCGGCCGAGCTGGCGGGCGGGGCCCCGGTGGCCGCGTCGTGTCTGTTGGGTGGTGGAGTGCTTCACGCGAGTGAGAGTAGCGTTCGGTGCTGACATGGCGACATTCGGTCACCGGTTTGGGGGACGGAGGGGTCCCATTTCTCGGCGGTGCGTTGACGCACAGTGCTCGAAATGACCGATCTGCAGGGGTATTTGTCGACAACGAGAAGGGCCCCGCAAGCATCTGCGGGGCCCTCTTCGTCAACCTGGGTGAATTACCCGGGGTTGTGCTGCCTGTACCTGCCCTGGGGCGCTTCCTCAGTCGGAGAGGCGCGCACCCGTGGAGGTCGAGAACACGTGGGTCTCGCCGGAGCGCGGGACGATGTGCAGCGTGCTGCCCTTCTCCGGGACGTCACGGCCGCTGACGCGGACGACGAGGTCCTTGGAGTCCTCGCCGACCTTGGCGGTGCCGTAGACGTACGCGTCGGCGCCGAGCTCCTCGACCACGTTCACGGTGACCGCGAGGCCCTGCTCCGAGTCGGAGCCGGCCACGTCGAAGTGCTCGGGGCGGACACCGACGGTCACGGTCTTGTCGGTGGCGGCGGCGAGCGCGTCACGGTCGACCGGGACGACGGAGTTGCCGAACTTCACGCCGCCGTCGGTGATCGGGACCTCGACCAGGTTCATGGCCGGGGAGCCGATGAAGCCGGCGACGAAGAGGTTGGCCGGGCGGTCGTACATGTTGCGCGGGGTGTCGATCTGCTGGAGCAGACCGTCCTTGAGGACCGCCACGCGGTCGCCCATCGTCATGGCCTCGACCTGGTCGTGGGTGACGTAGACGGTGGTGATGCCGAGACGGCGCTGCAGCGATGCGATCTGCGTACGGGTCGACACGCGGAGCTTGGCGTCCAGGTTGGACAGCGGCTCGTCCATGAGGAAGACCTGCGGCTCACGCACGATGGCGCGACCCATGGCGACACGCTGGCGCTGACCACCGGAGAGGGCCTTCGGCTTGCGGCCGAGGTACTCGGTGAGGTCGAGGATCTTCGCGGCGTCCTCGACCTTCTGGCGGATCTCCGCCTTCGGCACGCCGGCGATCTTGAGCGCGAAGCCCATGTTGTCGGCGACGGTCATGTGCGGGTACAGCGCGTAGTTCTGGAACACCATGGCGATGTCCCGGTCCTTCGGCGGCAGGTGCGTGACGTCGCGGTCACCGATGCGGATGGCGCCGGCGTTGACGTCCTCGAGCCCCGCCAGCATGCGGAGCGAGGTGGACTTGCCGCAGCCGGACGGGCCGACCAGAACGAGGAACTCTCCGTCCTCGATGTGGATGTCGAGCGCGTCCACGGCGGGCTTCTCGGTACCCGGGTAGATCCGGGTCGCCTTGTCGAACGAGACAGTGGCCATGATGAATGGGCCCCCTTCTACCGGCAGGAACGTGCCGGACGATCCGTTGTAGGAAGGTGGTTGGTTTAGTCCACATGTGCGGACTGGCTCTGGACGGTACCTGGCGTTCGCCTGATCTGTCAGTACCTGGAGGCATGTGAACTTCGCGGAAATTTTCGACAGGGCCCACTCGGAACCTGGGTACACTGCACGGGCGCGTGCGTGACTGCGCGTGCAGGCCTCCTTAGCTCAGCTGGTCCAGAGCGGCTGTCTTGTAAACAGCAGGTCGTCGGTTCGAATCCGACAGGGGGCTCCACCAACATCCACAACCCGCCGCAGAGCCTGAGCGCGACGCTCGCTCCTAAGTAAGCCTGCGCCAGGCCGGGTTTGAGTCGTCTCCGTCACTCTCGGCAACGCCGCGTGCACCCATCTCCCCTCTCGGACACGGGACATGCACCGGCATGGAACCGGTTCGTAACTGCTAGTGTTCGTGCAGTCACAGTAGGCAATCAGCCTCTATGTATAGGTAATGAAAACCGAGGGTTCCATGCGCAAGCTTCACCAGGTCATGATCGTTGCAGCGGCGGCCGGCAGCCTGTCCGCCATCGGTGCCGGTACCGGTGTCGCCTACGAGGCGAGCACCGACCTCTACCGCCCCTACCAGGAGTGCAGCCCGCAGACGGTGGCCGAGGGTGACCTCCCGATCGCCGTGCTCGGTCTCGCCGAGACCTTCGACACGACCTGCGGTCAGTTCAACAACGCCTTCACTGGTTGAGGTCGGCGGCGTAGTCGTGCCGACGCCTTCCGCGGGCCCCTTCGGGGTCATCCCCCGAGGGGGCCCGTTCATGTGCGGCTGCCCGGAGCGCAAGGCCGCTCCTCGGGCCCGTACGCGTGCGCTACGGCACTGAACTCCGGTGCGTCGATGAGCGGTTGCGCGCGCACGACCTGAACCTCGATGCCCTGAAGCCTTCGGCTCGGGCACGGATTGCGGCCCCAGTGCCCTCCGGCAGGTCGGTCCTTCACCTCACTTCAGGTCAGTCCTTCACTTCGTAAGCAATGCGGCCCCGCGTCCCGGACACGAGTCGGACGCCGGGGCCCGTCTCTCCGACATCCCCGGGGCCCGTCGCGGCAGTTCGCGGTGCACGGCACCCCGGGGCACCCCTCACAAAGGAGACGCAGGACATGTTCAACGGAAAGAAGATCGCGGCTGTCTCGGGGCTCCTCGGCGGCCTCGCCATGACCTGGATCGGCGCAAGCCAGGCTTACGCCGTAGCCCTGCCAGGCGTCTGTGGCGCCGACGCTCAGGGCAACATCGTCTGCACCCAGCGGATCGTGGGCGAAACGAAGGAGGGCGAGGACATCGCCCTGCGCCGGTCGGTGACCTGCCAGCCGACGGAGCCGTTGACCCTGCCCGCGGCCGGCCTGCTGAACCCTGGGCGCGTTCGGCTCGGTCCCCAGATCACCTGTGCCAGCGAGGCGCCCCAAGCGTCCGCGCCCGCGCCCGAGAGCGACAACAACATTGAACCCCGCCTGACGCAGCTCGGATTGCCCATCTGAGTCCCGGGGCGGAACCTCCCGACTTCCCTGCCTTCAAGCGGCGGATGGCCGGACCAGCGCGACCTGGTCCGGCCATCCGCCGCTTTCGCGTCCGGGAGCGCTGCGTCGGCAAACGGGTGAGCGTCCCGCACTGCCCGTGACTCGCCCTCGGGGAACTGTCGTTTCTTTCAAGGGAGAACAGTGCCTTTCACGTCCATGGCGAAGCGGACGGAAGGGTTCCTTGGCATGAGCCGACACGACACAAAGAAGGGTCGAAGATCCCAAATTGCTACGGTTCGCATGTATATGCTCACACTAAGTAGTCAACCAGGGCCTCGTGCCCGGGAAGAAAGGGTCAAACTATGCGCAGGTTTCAGCGCGTTGCGGTCGTAGCCGCGGCGGTTGCAGGGCTGTCCTTCGGTGCCGGTGCGGGTGCCGCCTTCGCCGGCGAGGGTGACTGGGACGGTCAGAACGTGACCGCGGTCGCTACCTCGACGGCCAACGCGGTGGCCACGTGGGGCGGTGCCCACGACGACAAGGCGTACGCCGCCCCCGCGGCTGCGCCCGCGGCCGCGCCGGAGGCTGCTCCGCAGGCTGCTCCGGAGGCCGCTCCGAAGACCGTCGCTCCGGAGTACGGCTACGGCGAGTACACCGCTCCGACCACGGCTCAGTAAAGAAATACCGGGGGTTCGGTGCGCGAGTTTCAGGGCACTGCGGTTGTCGTCGTGACGGCCGCGAGGCGGGTGGCTCGGTATCGGCTCGGGATTTCGCTCCACAGCCGACCTCATAGACATCGCCTCGCAACGTCGCGACAGGCGCATCGACTTCCCTCGGAGCACCGTGTTCAACGGTGTACTGGACAACACCCTTAGCAAAGCAGCCCGGACGCGCAACAAACCCATCAGGGTGCGCGGCCGGGCTGCACCCAATCGTATTTCGACCTTCTCCCGGGCTCGAACGCGTGCCGATCGGCGGCACAGGCGTTCGGGCCTCGATTTGCAAAGGAAGGCAGCACATGATCGGTCGACAGAGGATCGCAACCGTCTCAGGGCTCATTGGCGCTCTCGCCGTGCTCTACAGCGGTGCCGCGCCGGCGTACGCCGATGATCCCAAGGGTGATTGCACGATCTCCGAGCAGGGCGACATCGTTTGCATCAAGAAGAGCGAGATCGTCCGCAAGGACAAGCGCGGCAAGTATGTCGTCAAGCAGAAGCAGGACTGCCAGACGATCGAGCGGCCGCGCTTCGCATATTCCGATGGGAGCCTCTTGAACGGCGGGGACGTGAAGTCCGGACCGGTCGTGGAATGCTCCAACAAGGCGGATCTGCCGAAGAGTTACAAGCTGCCCAAGTTCAAGTTCAAGTTCTGAGGGGTGATCGGCGAATGCCGGACCGGGATTCTCCCGGTCCGGCATTTCGGCTTTCCGGGCGGCGGTTGGCCGACAAAAGACCGGTGCCCCGGCCTCTGCGGCCGGGGCACCGGGGGGAGGGTCTGGCTTACGTCACTTGCCGACGGCGTTGTTGCAGCCCATCGACGAGCCCAGGGAGGTCTCCTGCGCGCCCGGGTTGCCCTCGCCGTTCAGCAGGTTGCCGCCCAGGCCGTTGGCGATTCCGACCTGGCCGAGGATGGAGGCGTTGGCGTCGTGCGACTTGCAGCTCGTGCTCTGCAGGATGCTGAAGTTCGTGCCGCTCTTGCCGTTGCTCTTCGAGCCCCAGCCGCCCTGGTCGGCATGGGCGGCGCCGGCGGTCAGGAGCCCGACGCTCCCGAGGGCGGCGACCAGGACGGCGGCCTTGCGGAGCTTGTGCATGTTCATCTCCGGTGGAGTGGAGTGGGTGCGACCTATTTCAGATCGACTTGGTACGGTTACGGAGGCTAATAGGAAGTAATCCAAAGAAATCGACGGCACGCCGAATTCGGAAAAGTCTCACCGCCTTGGCCGATGGCCGGGAAATGCTGGCTGTGCGTTGGATATCGACATAAAAAAAGGGGGTCCCGGTACCGTGCCTGAGGCTCGGTACCGGGACCTGTTTCCCGTCATCGGCCGCCTGTGCGGCCCGTCAGGCTCTTAGAAGGCGCTGTTGTTGCAGCCCATGGTCGAGCCCAGGTGGGTGTCCTGGCCACCGGCGTTGCCCTCGCCGTTGAGGCCGTTGCCCAGCAGGCCGTTGAGGATGCCGACCTGGCCGAGGACGTCGAGGTTCAGGTCGTGGGACTTGCAGGAGGAGCTCTGCAGGACGCTGAACTTGTCCCCGCCCTTGCCGCCGTGCCCGTCGTTGCCGTGTGCGGTGGCAGTGCCGGCGCCCAGAAGTCCGACGCTGCCGAGGGCGACGACCAGGACGGCAGCCTTGCGAAGCTTGTGCATGTCATCTCCGGTGGAGTGAGGTGGGTGCGATCCGTGAGAGATCGACTTCGTACAGTTACGGGAGTTAATAGGAACTATCCGTAAATGTCCCGACGACGCGCCGGTGTTCGTGCTCTCGTCGGGGAAGCACCCAGAAGTCGCATCGCGCGCGAGCGGGCCCTTTTCCAAGAAGGGCGATCCTCGAGGACGTCTCGGGATCGGGCAGTGGATGCCGCGGCTGCGCGGGTAGTTGAGGTTCGCGCGGGAGCCCGCCGCGCTGTGGGGAGCCTTCGCGCTGCCCCGTTGATCGGCTGCCGTTCTGTGCGCTCAGGCGGACGGGCGGACTTGCTGCCCTCGGGGCAACGGTGCGTCCGGCGCCGCCCGCTGAGCCTTCGTCGGATCTTCTCGGATCGCTCGACGTGATCAGTACACGACGTCGAACTGCCTTTCGAAGCGCGGCCCTAGCTGACGGAGCGGGCGCTGGAGACGGCGTTCGCCTGGCTGTTGGCCTGGTGGCAGTCGATGCCACGGTTCTCGGCGGCGGCGAGTACGGCGACCGGGACGGCGGCGTTGAGCAGGGACTGCGGGCTGCACTCCTGGTACGGGCGGAAGAGGTTGGAGTTGTGCAGCGGGGCTTCCTGCGAGGCCGGCTGAGGGGAGATCTGCGGGTTGAGCTGCGGGCTCAACTGGGGGTTGAGCTGCGGGCTGACCTCGGCGCCCCGCTGGGGGGCCGCCGGCTCCCGGTGCGGCGTAGGCGCGTTGGAGGTCTGGACGCTGGTCTGCGAGCGGGTCCACGTGGCGGCCTGAGCGTCCTGCCGCGGCGCGGGGGCCGGGGCGGTACCGCCGTATCCGACGGGAGCGTCGGCGACGCTGGGGCCGACGCCGATGGCTGACAGACCACTGGCTGCTGCGACGACGAGCGCGACCTGGTGAAGCTTGCGCATGGAACCTCGGCCCTTCATTGACCTGTGCATGGAACGTATGGAAATGCTATGAGTCGGTGCAGCTTTAGCTTTTCTGCTGCCCTACGGATGCGATGGGCCATCGCTCTGACCCTGTGCGGAACGAGATAAGTGTGGGTCCGGTCACGTGAGCCTTGGTGGGGTCACCCATTCGCTTTCCTTGACGGGGTGACAAGTCCGGATAGCCGGTTATCCGACCGATGGCAATTGAGTGACGGGTTTTTAGATCCCGTGACCTGGCCGGACAAATGTCGTTGCCAGCGGAGAGAGGGCAGCGATCAGGAATCAGAGAGAGGGCAACTGGATCTGCTGTCGGCTCCGGCGTGAAGTCCACATGACAGCTCAGGCATTACCCCTGTAAGGGCGCAGTACGAATATCAGACTGAGCGCACGCAAGATTGCACTGAAATACAACGGATTTCCCTGCACAGGTAATGAAGGGCCGAGGGTTCCATGCGCAAGCTTCACAAGGCCGCGCTCGTCGTAGCGGCGGCCGGCGGTCTGACCGCCATCGGCGCCGGCGTCAGCGAGGCCGCCGACTACTATCCCGCCGGGTACAACGGTGCCCCGGCGCCTGCCCCCGAGTACCCGGCGCCTCAGTACGCCCCGGCGCCTGCTCCCTATTACGCGCCGCCTCAGTACGCCCCGGCGCCCGCTCCGCAGTACGCGCCGCCTCAGTACGCCCCGGCACCCGCTCCCCAGTACGCGGCCCCCGCCCCCCAGTACCAGGCACCTCAGCAGGCCATCGCCGAGGCTCGTTCGACGGGTACCGCGCAGGCCTCGGCTCCGCAGCCCCACCCGCAGCCGGCGCCTCAGTACCAGGCCCCGGCGCCCGCCCCGGCTCCGGCTCCGGCTCCGGCTCCGGCCCCGGCCCCGGCGCCCGCTCCGGCGCCCGCCCCGCAGCACCAGAGCGGCTACGCCTCCGCCTCGGCCGCGTCGGGGGGCGCCGCGCAGGCCTCCAGCGAGCCGCGCGCCCAGCAGCAGGCCGCCCCGCAGCAGTCGCCGGTGTCGCAGGTCGTGCCGCAGGTCACCCCGCAGACGGCGCCCCAGGTCATGCCGCAGGTCGCTCCGCAGGTCAACGCGCCTCAGGTCTTCAACCCGGAGCCCCCGCCGCGTGTCGCGCCGCAGGTGAACCCGCAGGTCAACCCGCAGGTGAACCCCCTCATCAACCCGCTGCTCTCGCCGGCGAGCGCACCGCAGGTTCCCGGGCTCGGCCTCGGACAGGTCGCGGCGCCTCCCGTGGGCCAGTTGGGCCTGCCCCGGCTCGGCTGAGGGCCTTTCCGTACGTATCCACCGTCCCAACTCGATCTGCTGCACAGCACATCCGCTAGACCAACGGAGAAGTAATGCACAAGCTTCAGAAGGTCGCCCTCCTGGGCGCCGTCCTCGGCAGCGTCGGTTCCTTCGGCGTCGGCACCGCCTTCGCGCACGGCGAGGGTGGGGCCCACGACCTCGACATCACGCAGGGCATCGAGTGCCGCTCGCACGACATGAACATCGACGTCCTCGGCAGCCTCGGCGTCCTCAACGGCGCGGTGGCCAACGCGCTCAACGGCGAAGGGTCGCCGGGTGCGCAGCCCAGCCACCTCGGTTCGGACATGGGCTGCAACAGCGCGGTCAAGTAGCCCGTGTGAAGCGTTAGGTCCGACGCCCGCTCCACCACGGGGCGGGCGTCGGACTGTGAGGTCGGAGCTCGTCGGCGGCGGACAGCAAAGGAAGAGGATGGCGGCGTATCGCATGAGACTGTCCTGTGCCGACGAGATGTTGCTGCTCAACGGGTGTCCGGGAGTCATCGGACTGGCGACGGTCTTCGCCGGTGAGCGGCCCGATGTGGAGCGGGTGCGGGCGCGTGTCGCCGAGCGGTGGACGGGCCTGGAGCGGATGAACTGTGTGCTCGACCGTTCACCGGGCGACGGCGGGACGGCGCGGCCGGGGCGGGTGCGGTGGGCCGTACCGGGACCGTTCGATCCGGCTGTACATGTCACCGTGGCACGCAACAAGTTGGACGACCTGTGGGCGGAGAGCGTGGACCGGCCGCTCGGCGGTGGCGTGCCGCCCTGGCGGCTCTTCGTGGTCCCGGACGCGGCGCACGGCGGCGACTTCGCTCTGGCGCTCGTGGCCCAGCATGTGCTGCTGGACGGGCGCTCCCTGGCGACGTTGATGCGCTTGTTGATGGACAGCCCCGTGGAGACGAGGGAGCCGGGCCGGTCGGCGGCGCTGTCGCGTACCGGGCTGCGGGCGGCGGGCAGGGAGCTCAGGGCGATGGCGGCCGCGGGACAGGCCCTTCCGATGCGGCCGGCGGAGCAGACGTATCCCTCGGTCGCGGTGAGCGAACTGTCCGCGCACACGGTCCGATCCGCCCGCCGACAGCCGGCCGACGGCCGGGGCGCGACGTTGAACGAGCTGCTCGTGGGTGCGGTGGCCGGGGCGCTGCGGACCCAGTACGGGCCGGTACGGCGGTGGCGGCAGCGGGATGAACCCGTGTACACGGCCGTACCGTGTGATCTGCGCACCCGGGCGAATCCGAGAGAACTCGGGAACACGCTCACAGTCGTTCGGGTTCCGTTGCCCGTCGACGTGGACGGTCCCGTGGCGCGGCTGCGGGCGTGTCAGGCCGCGATGGCCACCGTCCCCGACCGGGCCGCGGTGCACGCCACCGTGCTGTTCCCCGCGGCGGAGGCGGTACGCCGGACGGGCCCTTGGGTGACCAGGCTGCTGGCCGACCGCGGCCGGCACTCCTGCTTCGCGGCGACCGCGACCACGGCCATGAAGTGGCCCGGCGGATCGAGCGTCTTCCAGGACCGTCGGCTCGTGCGCACGGTCGGGCTGCCGCCCTTGCAGCACCCGGGCACGGTCAGCTTCGCCCTGGCACAGGCGGGGGACGCGTTCACGCTCACCGCGGTGTGCAACCTGCGCCCGAACGACGCGAGACGGCTCGCCGACGCGGTCGTCACGGAGTTCGAGACATGGGCCCGGACGGCGACGCCGTCGGTGTGAGTCAGCCCTGACGGCACCAGGAGATGGAGGCAGTTGCATGGATGTGGAACACGGCGACGTATGGGAAGCACTGCGCCCGCTGTGCGCGCGGGTGATGTCGGTGCCGCCGGAGGCGGTCGTGCCGCAGGCCCGGCTGGTGGCCGACCTGGGAGCCGACAGCCTGGACATCACCGAGCTGGAAGTGGCGTCGGAGGAGCTGTTCGGAGTGTCCCTGAAGGGGACCGACAAGGCCGGAGTGTCCACCGTGGGTGATGTGGCCGACCTCATCGTGAGGCTGCGCACCCATGCCGCCCGCAGCCCCCTCGCCCGATGATCCGCCGACCCGCTGTCGCCGTCACCGGCCTGGGAGTGCGGTGCGCCGCCGGAGCGAGTCCGGCAGCGCTGTGGGAGAGCCTGGCGGAGTGCCGTTCGGCGACGTCGCTGCATGTTTTCGACGACGAGGGCGCAGTGGTGTACCCGGCGTGTGCGATGCCCGACTTCGACCCGGGCGGTTATCTGACGCCCAAGGAGGTACGGCGGGCCGACCGTTCGGTGCAGATGGCCGTGTGCGCGGCCGCGGACGCCGTCGAGGACGCCGGCGGGCTCCATGTCGCAGCCGGTCGGCGGGCGGTGGTCACCGGCACCGGCTACGGCGGGGTGATCAGTCAGGAGAACGGCATCGGGCATCCCGATGTGCTGTACGCGCCTCGGCTGATGCACAACGCGGGGGCGTACTGGATCAGTGCCCGGCTCGGTATCACCGGCCCGAGCCTGACGGTCTCCACCGCCTGTGCCTCCGGGACGCATGCGGTGGGGGAGGCGATGCAGATGATCCGGGCCGGGTGTGCGGACGTGGTGGTGGCGGGAGGCCACGACAGCCCCCTGACCCCGACGACCGCGCTGGCCTTCGGGCGGGCCGGTGCGATGGTCACCGAGTGCGAGGATCCCGCCGCCGCGTCACGGCCGTTCGACGTCGGGCGGCAGGGATTCGTCCTCGCCGAAGGGGCTGCGTTCCTGGTGCTGGAACGGCTGGACCTCGCCCGCGCGCGGGGCGCCCGGATCTACGCCACGCTGACCGGATACGGCCGTACCTCCGACGCCCACCACCTCACGGCACCGCATCCCGACGGTGCCGGTGCGCGGGCGTGCATGGAGCAGGCGCTCGTCGACGCCGGTACGACGGCCGACGCCGTGACTCATGTCAACGCGCACGGCACCGGAACCGAGTTGAACGACCTCGCGGAAGCGCGGGCGATCAGCGCCCTGTTCGGCTCGCGTGCCGTGCCGGTGACCGCACCCAAGGCTGTGACCGGGCACGGGTTGGGGCTGGCGGGAGCGCTGGAAGCCGTGATCACGGCGTGGTCCGTGCACGAAGGGCTCGCGCCTCCGACGGCTCATCTCACGCGGCTGGACCCGCGATGCGAACTGGATGTGGTCACCGCTGAGCCACGCAAGATCCCGGACGGGCCGGTGATCAGCAACAGCTTCGCCTTCGGGGGCCACAACGCCTGTGTCGTGTTCGATTCACCCCACGCCTGATCACGGGAGGCGGGAGGCGAGTACTCAGGGGGGCTTGGGAACGAGAGGCTGGAACATGAGGCTGACGGCCATCGAGGAAGGGCACCTCCGCAACGGAATGCCGGGGACGATCGGCATCGCGGCGGTGTTTCCCGGGGGGCCGTTCGACCTGGCACAGGTGCGGTCCCGGGTGCGTGACCGGTGGGGCGGGCTGGACCGGATGAGCCTGGTCCTCCAGCCCCCCGCCGGGCCGGCGGCGCTGTCGGGCCACCGGTGGTCGGCCGCCCGGCCGTTCGATCCCGTCGCCCACATCACCGCCACGGACCAGGAGCTGGAATCCCTGCTCACCGACGGTGTCAGTCACAGGCTGCCGGTCGAACGGCCACTGTGGCGGCTGCTGGTCACGCGGCAGGCCATCGTGCTGCTCGCCCATCACGCGCTGCTGGACGGCAGATCCCTGGAGACCCTTTTCCGGCTGCTGATGGATGACGCCGTAGCGCCGGGGCCGCTCGGAGAGGGGGCGGCCCACCCGCTCGCGGCGGGGCAACAGCGCCCTGCCGTTCCTCCCGCCACCGTGTGCAGGGAACTGCGTCGCATCGGGGTCCCCGGCCAGCCCCTTCCGTCGGCTCCCCCCGGCGAACCGCGGCCGTCGGTGGCCGTGGTCGAGCTCGACCCGCAGATCATGCGCACGGCCCGCCGCCGGCCGGCCGGTGGGCGCGGATCGACACTCAACGAGCTTCTGCTGAGTACGTACGCCGGTGCCCTGCGCGCCTGCCACGGTCCCCTGCGGTCCTGGCCGAAGGGACCGACCCCCTTCTACGCCACGGTGCCGGTGGACCTGCGGACCCGCCACAACGCCCACCATCTCGGCAACGGCGTCACCGCGCTGCGCATGGCGCTGCCCGTCGACCTCGCATCACCGGTGGCGCGTCTGCAGGCGTGCCAGGAGGAGGTCGCGGCGTTCGACGGACGCTGCGACGCCCATCGCGCGATCCTTCCGGCACTGCAGGCCGCCGCGCGTACCGTGCCGTGGCTGGCCGGGGTGATGGCCAAGAGGCTGGCACGCCCGGAACTCACCACCAGCCTGTGCACCGCTTTCAAGTGGCGGGACAACCCCAGCCACTTGCACGGCCGTCCCCTGTCGCGCATTGTCCCCCTGCCGCAGCTCTCCCCGCCGGGCACGGCGAACCTCTGCCTCGTCCACACCGCCGACGCCTACACCCTCACCGTCGTCAGCAACCTGCGCGGGGGTGACGCCGGGACGATCGGCGAGGCAGTGGAGCGGGAGCTGAAAGCGGTCGCGGCGTCAGATCCGTTCTGACCCGGGCTTTCGCATGACCTGGCCCGCGGCCCTGGTCAGTTCGGGGCGGGCCAGGACGTCGGTGCTGTCGAGGAACTGGTCCACCGCGCCGACGAGCGGCAGGTCGCGCAGGACCGGGTCGGTGATGCGGGCGGTGAGGGCCTCGGTGAAGCGGTCGGCGCGCAGCACCCGGAAAGGGCGGGAGTGGTACGGGCGCGTGGTGGGGGCGACGCGGTCGGTCAGGGCGAGCTCGTTGTGCAGGTGCGCGACGATCTCGTACGCGTGGGTGAGGTGCTGTTCGCGGGTGTGCCAGTCGGTGGCGGCGAGGACGGCCGTGAGGTCCGGGGTCAGGCGGGGGCCGACGCGGCTGCGGGCGAAAGCGCTGCCGAGCCACTTGCCGTACGGGGGGTAGCGGCGGTCCATCAGGAGGCAGAGCCGCATCAGGTCGCGGACCAGGCGGGCGGCGGTGACGGCGGAGCCCAGTTCGTCGCCGACCTCGCCCGAGCGGCCCACGAAGGCCTCCTCCTGCGCGATGCGCTGCCACTGGCAGGCCAGGACGTACAGCCAGACGTCGTGGGGGTACCAGCGCAGCGCTCGGCGTAACGGGGTGAGGGTGTGCAGGCCGTCGTGGAAGACGGCGCCTCCGGTGACCTCGGCGAGCAGCTGGGTGGGGGTGGCCAGCCAGTCGGCCGGGGTGATGCCCTGCGCCGGGTCGAAGCCGAGGGTGTCGGTGACCCAGGTGGAGGTGCCGGTGACTTCGACGCGGTGGTGGACGGGGCCGTCGGTGAGCCGCATGACGCGGATGTCCCGGTCCGCCTCTCCCGCGGGGGCGAAGTGGGTGGGGTGGCCGAGGAACGTCTTCGGGAGGTGCTCGGCGAGGACGTGTCTGATGTGGGCCGCGTGGCGGGGCACGTCGTGGCGGTGGAGGAAGACCTGCAGGCGCGGGCCCCACTCGTGGTCGGCGGAGCGCGGGGTGTCGTAGCCGAGGACCTCGGAGCCGCTGCCCATGCGGGCGGCGGAGTGGGGGACTCCGGGGGCGGCCTCCTCCAGCAACGGGCGTACGGCGTCGGTGTAGAAGCGGCGGGAGAGTTCGAGGCCGGGGATGAAGTCGGGCTCAGGCGCGGGGGAGTTCATGCGGCGCATATTCGTGTGGCTCATGCCAGGAAGCCGTGCCCATTCGGTGGCGTGTCATGCGCAGGACGTTCACGCCGCCCCGCGCTCCGGTGCGGCGCCCAGCTCGGTGAGCGCCTCGTCGGTCAGGCGGTACACCGTCCACTCGTCCTGGGGGCGGGCGCCGAGGGCCTCGTAGAAGGCGATGGACGGGGTGTTCCAGTTCAGTACGGACCACTCCAGGCGCTCGTAGCCGCGCTCCACGCACAGCCGGGCCAGTTCGGTGAGCAGCGCCTTGCCGTGGCCGGCGCCGCGGGCGGTGGGGCGGACGTAGAGGTCCTCCAGGTAGATGCCGTGGACGCCGCGCCAGGTGGAGAAGTTCAGGAACCAGATCGCGCAGCCGACGGTCTCGCCGGTCGCGTCGTCGGCCGCGATGTGCGCGTAGGCGGCCGGGCGGTCGCCGAAGAGGGCCTCGTGGAGCTGCTGCGGGGTGGCCTTCGCCTCGTGCGGGGCCTTCTCGTACTCGGCGAGCTCGCGGATCAGGGTGTGCAGGGCGGGGACGTCGGCGGGGGTGGCGGTGCGAATCATGGGGTGAGGCTAGCCGCGGGGCTCGCGCAGGCGCCTGGCGATTTCCAGTTGCCGCTCCTGAAGCGGGCGGCCGTCCTCGATGTCCCACAGGCAGTTCTGCAGGAGTCGGCCGTACGTCCACGCACGCGCGCGTGCCCGGTCCAGGCCGAGTACGTCGGTCATGGCGTCGAAGCGCCAACGGACGTCGTCGGCGTCGAAGCGGTTGTCGAGGGCCGGCCACAGCTCGAAGCCGGGGTCGCCGGCGAGGGGCTTGGGGTCGATGGCGAGCCAGGGGGCGCGCTCACAGGCGAGGACGTTCTCGTCGTGGAGGTCCCAGTGCAGGAGGCGGTCGCCGGGTTCGTCGACGACCTCCCGTACGGCGGCGGCGCAGTCGGCGACGATCCGGCGGGCCCCCGGGTCCGGGATGTGCTCCAGGGCCCAGGGCGTCTGCTCCAGCATGGCCTGCGCGATGTCGCCGAGGCGGCGCAGGCCGGCGGGCGCGGGGGAGGACGTGAGGTGGGCCAGCAGGCGGGCGATGACCAGGACGGACTCGTGTGCCTCCGGGTGGTGCGCGAGCATGCGGGACGAGTCGAGGCGTTCGAGGAGCATGGTGCCGGTGGGCTCGTCGTGGTCGAGGAGACGTACCGCCCCGTCGCCGTCCCACAGGCGCAGGGCGACCGGTTCGCCCTCGCTCTCCTCGTCGAGGAGTTGCAGCTTCAGGACGGCCGGGGTGCCGTCGCGCCGCAGGACGGGGAGGACCAGGGCGGAGACCCCGTGCATCGGCCGTCCGTCGACCGTCAGCTCCCAGCGGTCGAGGAAGCCGGCCGTCAGGTCCGGGAGTCCGGCGATGAAGGCGCGGCCCGCCTCCCCGTTGTACTCCTGCTGTGATGCGGCGAGCTCCTGCGGAATGTCGATCACCTTGTGACCGTAGCGGGGTGGGGGAATCGGCTCACTCGAATTAACGTCCTCGCATGAGCAGCTCGGTGAGTGGTGCCGTGAACGGCGGCATTTCCTTCTGGTACGCGGACGACGGCCTCCCCGAGGTGCGGGAGCCGCTCGCGGGGGACGCCTCCGCGGACGTGGTGATCGTGGGCGGTGGCTACACGGGACTGTGGACCGCGTACTACCTGAAGAAGGCGGTCCCCTTCCTCCGTATCACCGTCCTGGAGCAGAAGTTCTGCGGATACGGCGCCTCGGGGCGCAACGGCGGCTGGCTGTACAACGGCATCGCGGGGCGTGACCGGTACGCGAAGCTGCACGGCCACGAGGCCGCCGTACGGCTGCAACGGGCCATGAACGACACCGTCGACGAGGTCGCCCGAGCCGTCACCGAAGAGGGCTTCGACGCCGGCCTCCACAAGGGCGGTGTCCTCGAAGTCGCCCGCACCCCCGCCCAGTTGGCGCGCCTGAAGGCCTTCCACGAGCACGAGCTGTCGTACGGCGAGAAGGACCGCGAGCTGTTCGGTGCCCGCGAGACCGCCGAGCGCGTCAAGGTCGCGGACGCGGTCGGCTCGACCTGGACGCCGCACGGGGCGCGGGTGCACCCGGTGAAGCTGGTGAAGGGCCTCGCGGCGGCCGTGGCGGCGCTCGGTGTGACGATCCACGAGCTGACGCCGGTGACGGAGATCCGGCCCAAGCACGCCGTCACGCCGTACGGCACCGTCCGCGCGCCGTACGTGCTGCGCTGCACCGAGGGCTTCACGGCCGCCCTGAAGGGCCAGAAGCGGACCTGGCTGCCCATGAACTCCTCGATGATCGCCACCGAGCCGCTGACACAGGAGCAGTGGGAGTCGGTGGGCTGGGACGGCGGGGAGACGCTGGGCGACATGGCGCACGCCTACATGTACGCGCAGCGCACCGCCGACGGACGGATCGCGCTGGGCGGGCGCGGGGTGCCGTACCGCTTCGGGTCGCGGACCGACAACGACGGGCGTACGCAGGACGCGACGGTCGAGGCGCTGCGGGAGATCCTCGTGCGCTTCTTCCCGCAGCTGGCCCCGGTCCGGATCGAGCACGCCTGGTCGGGCGTGCTGGGCGTGCCGCGCGACTGGTGCGCGACGGTCACCCTGGACCGGTCGACGGGGCTTGGCTGGGCGGGCGGTTACGTCGGCTCCGGCGTCGCCACCGCCAATCTGGCGGCCCGCACGTTGCGGGACCTGGTGCAGCAGGACTCCGGCCAGGGCGGGCGCACCGAGCTGACCGATCTGCCCTGGGTCGGCCACAAGGTGCGCAAGTGGGAGCCGGAGCCGCTGCGGTGGCTCGGGGTGCACGGGCTGTACGCCACCTACCGGGCGGCGGACCGGCGGGAGCACCTCACCAACAGCGCCGAGTCCGCGAGGCTGGCGCGGATCGCCGACCGGGTGGCCGGGCGGCACTGACGAAACTCTCGCCGCTTTCATCCCTGGATACTCGCGAGTGCGTTGTCGCACTCCTGTGCGACTATCGCCTCAACGACCACTGATCCAGGGGGGATTCCGTGTCCGACGACGACTCCTGTCCGGCTGCGAGACGGGGGCGGGCGGCCAAGTTCGCGGCCGTGTTCGCCGCTGTCGTCTCGCTGTTCGCCTCGACTCTGACCTTGGCCGGGGCGAGCCCCGCCGTCGCCGTCGAGGCGGAGTGCGCGCCGCTCGCGCTCGCGTCCTTCGGCGACCCGGCCGGCGCCGTCGGCAAGGCCACCGTGCCGGCCCAGGACAGCGCCTGCTTCTCCGTGACGGCTCCGCAGGCGGGCCTGTACCGGATGTTGCTGGACGACAGCGGCAACAACGCGTACGCGCAGATGTACGCCGAGGACGGCAGCCAAGTCGACTGCTACGACGAGCAGTTCTCCGACGACGGCTGGTGCCAGGTCCCCGCGGCCGGCACCTACACCGTCAAGGTCGTCAACAACGGCTGGGCGGACCCGGAGGAGGCCGAGGTCACCGTCGTCCCGCTCGGCTCGGCCACGCAGGGCTGCTTCGAGCCGGTGGGCACCTCCTGGGACCTGCCGACGGTGAGCCGGACCTCGGCGAGCCGACTGGAGGTCGACTGCCAGGCGTTCGAGGGCAAGCCGGGCGAGCGCGTCCGCCTCACCCGGGGCACGAGCGTCTACGGCTTCGTCGTCGCGTGGATCACCGACGCGAGCGGTGCCCGGATCTGCCCGCGCATCACCGAGGACGACGAGGACACCTTCAGCTGCGTGCTGCCCGGCGAAGGCCCGTACCGGGTGCTGTCCCAGGTCACGGAGGCGGGGAACGGCTTCCCCGCCGAGTACGCGGTCAAGGTGCGCGCGCTGACCGACCCCCAGGGCTGCCGCACCGCGCCCGTGCGCCCCTTCGGGCCGCCGCAGGGCCTGGACTTCGACTCCGACCCCTGCTTCACCTTCACCGTCGACAAGGCCGGGTCCTACCTGGTCCACGCGGTCGACGACGACTCCGCGAACCCCGTCCAGGTGTACGACGCGGCCGGGAAGATCGCCTGCCGGACGGGCGACCCGTGCCGGCTGCCGGCCGCGGGTACGTACACCGCGACCCTCGACGGCACCTCCCCCTACAGCGGCGCCCATGACGACCTGCTCGTCCTCGACCGCGCCTCGGACGCCGGGTGCGTGCCTACCGGGATGGGGTTGTACAAGGGCGAGTTGAGCACGGCCGGTCAGTACGACTGCCTGACGCTGGACGCCCCGCAAGGCGCCCGGATCGCCGCGCTCACCTCGCTCTCCTCGGCCGGGCTGACCCCCGAGGTGGAGGTCCTGGACCGGGCCGGCACCCCGCAGTGCGACGAGGACGAGCTGAAGGGCGGCGACTGCGCGCTCACCGGCGAGGCCCCCTACCGGGCGCTGGTGCACACCGACGACGAGGGGGACTCGGCGACCGGCGCCTACGCGGTGGCCTTCCACCGCACCGACGTCGCGCAGGGCTGCCCCGTCCTGCCCGCCGGCAGCTTCGCCGCGGACGGTGCCAAGGCCACGCTGACCACCGGCGACGGCGTCTTCTCGCGCTGCCTGGGCATCCCGGCGGACGCGCACACGGACGCCGAGGTCTTCCAGCTGATCGCCACCTCCGGGACTTCCTCCGCGGAGTTCTCGGTGCTGGACTCCGACGGCAAGCGGGTCTGCGAGCGCTGGGCCACCACCAACGGCTGGACCATCTGCTCCCTGACCCCGGGCAAGGCCCACACCGTGCTGGTGACCGGCCGCGACCAGGCCGCCACCTACACCCTGACCCGGCGCGACGTCACCGCGAGCGCCTCCTCGGCGGGCTGCACGAAGACCGCGGCCGCGAAGGTCGGCGGACCCTCCGTGAAGAGCGCGTACGGCGCCCCCGGCACCCTCGACTGCCGACAGGTGACCACCGCCGCGGACACCGACGTCGTGCACGTCAACGTGCGGGACGCCCTCGGCACCGCCAACTCCGCGGTCGTCGCCGGGGACGGCCGCATGGAGTGCTCCTTCCGCAACACCTCCTGCGCGGTCACCGGGTCCACCACCCACCAGGTCCTCGTGCAGACCCCGGCCAACCTCAGGGCCGCGCCCGAGTACCGCCTGGACGCCCTGCGCATCGCGACCGCCGACGGGCCCGCGCCGGAGTGCGTCAAGGTGCCGTCCGTGGCGTACGGGTACGGGCCGATCACGGGCACGCTGGACGAGTCGCGCACCGCGGTGTGCGCGGCGCTGCCGACCGCCGGGTTCGACCGCTTCGAGACCGACATCAAGGACACCGCCGGCGCCACCACCACGGCGGTACCGGTGCTGTACAACACGTCGACCTGGGCCAACGGCTGCACGCACTACATCCCGGAGGGCTACGACTGCGACGCGCTCGGCTCGTCCCCGCAGAGCACGCCGACGCTGTTCCTGCTGGGCCTGCCCGAGAAGGCGCCGAGTACGGCCTACAGCGCCAAGCTGACCTGCACGTCCGCGCCGTGCGGCACCGAGGAGACGGCCGTCACCGCGGTCAGCCCCGACACCGGGGCGGCCGGCGGCAAGGTGAAGCTCACGGTCACCGGAACCGCGCTCGGCCCCGATGTCACCGTCCGGCTGAGTCAGGCCGGGAAGACGATCACGGCGGCGGCCGACTCGGTCTCCGCGGACAACCGGACGGTGACCGCGACCCTCGACCTGACCGGTGCGGCCACCGGTACCTGGAACGTCAGCGTGATCACGCGCGGCTGGGAGTTCGGTCGCGGCACCTTCACCGTGACCCCCCAGCCCAAACTGGAGAACACAGCCGCCCCCAAGGTGACCGGCACGGCCAAGACCGGCGCCAAGGTCACGGCTGCACCGGGGAGTTGGTCGGCGACCCCGTCGTCGTACACGTACCAGTGGAAGGCGAACGGTACGGCGATCAGCGGGGCGACGGCGTCGACGTACACCGTCCCCGCCTCGATGGTCGGCAAGAAGCTCACCGTGACCGTCACCGCGGTCAAGTCCGGCTGGGTCAGCGGATCGGCGACCTCGGCGGCGGTGACCGTGGCCAAGGGCGACGCGCCCAAGGCGACCACGCTGCCGGTGATCAGCGGGACGGCGAAGGTCGGCAGGACGCTGAAGACGTCCAAGGGGGCCTGGTCGCCGGCGGCGACGTCGTACGCGTACCAGTGGTACGCGAACGGCAGGGCGATCAGCGGGGCGACCAAGTCGTCGCTGGTGCTGAAGTCGGCGCAGAAGGGCAAGAAGATCACCGTGAAGGTGATCGCGCACCGCACGGGGCACCAGGACGGGGCGGCGGTGAGCAACGCGACGAAGACGGTCGCCGGCTGATCGCTGCCCGGGGCCTGAGGCCTTCGCAGAGGGTGGGGGAGGGGCTCCGCGGTCCAGTGGGGCCCCTCCCCCCGTTTCTCAGGCCACCGACTCCGGGACCGGCGCCTCCTGCGGGGCGCCGTGCTTCGAGGGCTTCGCCGTCACCATGAGGGCCGCGATCAGGCCGGCCAGGAGCATGATGGCGGCGGCCCACCAGATGGCGACGGTGTAGCCGTGGACGATGCCCTCCTTGGTGACCAGGGCGCGCTGGGCCGGATCGGTGAGGTGGGCGGTGATGTAGGCGGTGCTGCTGGTGGTGGCGATGGTGTTCAGCAGGGCCGTACCGATCGAACCGCCCACCTGCTGCGAGGTGTTGACGGTCGCGGAGGTCACGCCGGAGTCCTGCGGGGCCACACCCGCCGTCGCCGTGGCGAACACCGGCATGAAGATCAGGCCCATGCCGAGGCCCATGAGGATCAGTGCGGGCAGGATGTCGGCCGCGTAGGACGAGTGCACCGTCAGCCGGGTCAGGAGCACCATGCCGACCGCCGCCAGCAGGGCTCCCGGGGCCATGAGCAGGCGCGGCGCCACATGGTCCAGGAGCCGGGCGGCGATCTGGGTGGAGCCGGTGATGATCGCGGCCGTGAGCGGCAGGAAGGCGAGGCCGGTCATCACCGGCGAGTAGTCGAGGATGACCTGCAGGTAGTAGGTCATGAACAGGAACAGCCCGAACATGCCGATCACGGCCAGCGCCATGGTCAGGAAGCAGCCGGCGCGGCTGCGGTCCTTGATGATGTGCAGCGGCAGCAGGGGCACCGGGGCCCGGGTCTGCCACCAGACGAAGGCCGCGAGGAGGACGACCCCCGCCGCGAAGAGGGTGAGGACCATCGGGTCGGTCCAGCCGCGCGGCTCGGCCTCGGCGAATCCGTAGACGATGGCGACCAGGCCGCCGCAGCCGAGCAGCACGCCGGGTACGTCGAGGCGGGCGCCCGGGTGGCCGGGGCTGTCGTGGAGCAGGGCGAGGGCGCCGATCACGGCGACGACGGCGATGGGCACGTTGACGTACAGGCACCAGCGCCAGTCCAGGTACTCGGTGAGCAGACCGCCGACGATGAACCCGATCGCGCTGCCGCTGCCGGCCAGGGCGCCGTAGATGCCGAAGGCCTTGCCGCGCTCCTTGGGGTCGGTGAAGGTCGTGGTCAGCAACGACAGGGCCGACGGGGCCAGTACGGCGGCGAAGACGCCCTGGAGGGCGCGGGCGCCGAAGAGCATGCCGGACGTGGTGGCGGCACCGCCCAGCGCGGAGGCGGCGGCGAAGCCGACGAGGCCGATGACGAAGGTGCGTTTGCGGCCCACCAGGTCGGCGATACGGCCGCCGAGCAGGAGCAGTCCGCCGAACGCCAGCGTGTAGGCGGTGATCACCCACTGCCGGTCGCCGTCGGAGATGCCGAGGTCGCTCTGGGCGGAGGGGAGCGCGATGTTCACGATGGTCGCGTCGAGGACGACCATGAGTTGCGCAAGGGCGATGATCACCAAGCCCCACCAGCGACGGGGGTCGGCGTCCACGGCGGCTTCACCTGTTCGGGTGAAACTCACCTGACCAGAAGACCATGATTCGGGTCGTATCGCATCTGGGGAGGACCGGGGAACCGCCTCTGGGGAGGGGCGAGGTATCGCCTTTGCGGAGTGCTTGCGGCCGGTCATGGCTCCAGTACCACCTTTCCGGTGGTTCCGCGCGTTTCGAGGGCGCGATGGGCGGCCGCCGCCTCGGCGAGCGGGAAGCGCTGGACGGCCGGGGTGAGACGGCCCGCGGCGGCTTCGGTCAGGGCGCGCAGTTCCAGGGTGCGTACGGGGTTGGGGCCGCCGGCCTTCTGCATCATCGCGGGGCCGAGGACCTGCTGGGAGACGCCGTCGACGAAGTAGGGCCTGCCGTCAAGCCCTGCGCCGGACCAGCCGAAGACGAGGTGCCTGCCGCCCGGCCCGAGCAGGGCGACGGACTCGCGGGCGACGTCGCCGCCGACGCCGTCGAAGACCACGGTGGCCGGTCGCCCGCCCAGGAAGGCGCGCACCTTCTCGGGCCATGCCGGGTCCGTGTAGTCGACGGCCAGGTCGGCGCCGTTCTCCCGCACGCGGGCGACCTTCTGAGGGCCTCCGGCGAGGCCGATGACGACGGCGCCGGCGTTCCTGGCGTACTGCACGAGCAGGGTGCCGATGCCGCCGGCGGCCGCCGGGATCACGGCGACCGCGTCCGGGCCGAGCTCGGCGAACTGCAGGATCCCCATAGTCGTACGGCCCGTGCCGATCATGGCGACGGCCTCGGCGAAGTCGAGGTTCGCGGGGATCTCGTGGACGCGGTCGACATCGGCGACGGCCAGCTCGGCGTAGCCGCCCGGCGCGAAGCCCAGGTGGGCGACGACGCGCTTGCCGAGCCAGAGCGCGGCGACACCCTCACCGAGGGACTCGACGACGCCGGCGACCTCGCGGCCGGGGATCGTGGGCAGCGTGGGCGGCTGCGGTGCCGGGCCCTGGATGCCCTCGCGCAGCGTCGCGTCGAGGAGGTGGACGCCCGCTGCCGCTACGGCGATGCGGACCTGGCCGGGGCCCGGTGCGGGGGCGTCGACGTCCTCGTAGGTGAGGTTCTCGGCCGGGCCGAAGGTGTGCAGGCGGATGGCGTGCATTGGAATCCCCCATGAGATGAGCCAGGTGCTGGGAAGGTGTCGGCAAGCCGCCGCGTAGCCGGCGGCCGCTGATCGATGCTGCAACCTGATCGATGCTGCAACCTCAAGCCTGCTTGAGGTCAAGGGCGTGCCGGCCGAGGGCCAGGGACACCGCCGTGAGCGCGCTGTTGAAGGAGACCTCGGACAGCACGCCGGGGGCGGCGACCTGATCGCCCGCCAGATAGACCCCGTCGCCGCGGTCGACGGCCGGGCGGTCCCGCCAGCTGGTGCCGGGCAGGTCGACGGCGCCGGTACGGCCGCTCGCGACGGACTCCCGGCGCCAGGTGACGCGTTCGCGCCAGCCGGGGAAGCCGAGGTCGAGAAGCTGCTCGGCACGGGCGATGCCGTCGGCCCTGGACTCGTGCGGGGCGATCGGGATCTGGCCCTGGATCAGCTGTTCACCGGCCGGCGCCAGGGACCGGTCCTGTGCGGTGAACCGCTCCAGCCACCCGGTCCCGTCGAGGTCGGAGACGACGAAGGCGTCCCCGCGCCGGGTCCGCACGGCGAGGTCGACGAGTGCCGTACGCCCGCTGGTCCAGGTCAGGGAGTCGTCCCTGAGCAGGCGGCGGGCGGCGTCGAGGGACGTGGCGACGACGACGGGCGTGCCGGTCGTCAGGTCGTCGAGGCTGTCGACGCGGGAGAGGGTCTCCATCCGCACCCCGAGATTCCACGCCCGGGCCGCCATCCGGTCGATCATGGTCGCCCACCCGCCCCGCGGGTAGTGCGCCTCCGGCGGCAGCTTCGTGGCCCGGCGCAGCCGCTCCTGCACGAACGCGGCGGACAGGGCGCCGGGGTCGTGGTGGAACAGGGCGACGGCGGAGTAGTGCGCGGCGGCACGCGCGCCCTCCTCGCCGGCGATGTCCGTGGCCCAGGTCATGAAGTCGACGTCGACGGGCGCCTGCGGCAGGCCGCGCCGCAACAGCTTGAGCATGGCGAAGGGCGGGGTGCGACGCAGGACGCCGCGGTGCCGCAGCCGCAGCCGGGCGGCCTCCAGGGGCGGGATCGGCGCGAGCGGCCCGATGAGGTCGCGCTGCTTGAGCCAGACCCAGTGCGGGCCGCCGCTGTACAGGGCGTGCGGTCCTTCGTTCGTCCGGTACGGCCCCTCGGCGGTCCGCGCCCGCCCGCCGAGGGTGTGGTGGGCCTCGTACATGGTGACCTTGGCGCCCGCCTCGGCGGCGGTGATGGCCGCGGTGAGTCCGGCGAAGCCGCCGCCGACGACGGTGATGCGGTGCATGGCTGGGGTCTCCCTTGTGCTCGGGGTCGCCTTTCGGCCCTTCTCTGTGAGTAGGACGGTCCTGGGCACCCGGAATGTGACATCGGCGGTGTCGGCGCAGGTCAGGGGGATTGTCAGTGGTGGGGTGCAGCATGGGGGGCATGGCGAGGACAGCGATGGGTGAGGGCGGCGGTACCGGCAGGGGTGGCAGCGCGGGCAGGGGCGGTGGTCCGGGCAGGGGTGGCGTGAAGGGTGCGCGGCGGCCCGAGCTGCGGTTGCCGCCGCTGGAGCCGTACCGGGACGGGGAGTTGGAGCCGGACGAGGACTACGACGGCCTGGAGTTCCGGGAGGAGGACCTGGGCGGCCAGGACGGCGGGGGTGCCCGCTTCCTGGACTGCGAGCTGCGGGGCTGCGCCCTGGACGAGACGAGACTTCATCGCGCCCGGATCCTCGACTCGGTGCTCACAGGTCTACGGGGCGTCGGCACCGATCTCGCCGAGTCGACCCTGCGTGATGTGGAGCTGGTGGACGCCCGCCTGGGCGGGGTGCAGCTGCACGGCGCCGTGCTGGAGCGGGTGCTGATCCGCGGCGGCAAGATCGACTACCTGAACATGCGCAAGGCCAAGCTCAAGGACGTCGTCTTCGAGGGGTGCGTCCTGGTCGAGCCGGACTTCGGGGGCGCCCGCCTCGAGCGGGTGGAGTTCGTGGACTGCGCGGTGAAGGGGGCGGACCTCACCGGGGTGACGCTGACGGACGTGGACCTGCGCGGGGCGGCCGAACTGGACATCGCGCGGGGGGTGGACCGGCTGACCGGAGCGGTGATCAGTCCGGGGCAACTCCTGGATCTGGCACCGGTGTTGGCGGCGCAGCTGGGGATCCGGGTGGAGGGATAGGGGGCGGTCTTCGGAAGGTCTTCGGAAGGTCTGCGGAAGGTCGGTGGGGCTGAAGGACGGCGTTGGCCCATGCTGCGAACAGCCCGCGAAGGGATGGGCGTTTGATCCGTCGGGCCAGGGCCCGGGCCCTGCGCGAGGGTGGTTAGATCCGGGCATAGCGGGAGTCGGCGGAGTCGTCCGGCGTGCTCCCGCGACCAGCGTCGCGGGTGGCCTCTCCGTCAGCCAGGTGGTTCGCCGCCCCGCTCACCCCACCCGGGGAAACCGTGCCTGGAGTGTCCAGATCGCCGGGTTCTCGGCCAAACCGTCGTGCAGGTCGATCAGGTCGGCGATCAGGTCGTGCAGGAAGTCGCGGGCCTCGCGGCGCAGCTCGGTGTGCGAGAAGGTCAGCGGGGGCTCCTCCGCCGGCATCCAGTCCGACTCGATGTCCACCCAGCCGAAGCGGCGCTCGAAGAGCATGCGGTCCGTGGACTCGGTGAAGTCCAGTTCCGCGCGTTGCGGACGGGAGGCGCGGGAGCCGGCCGGGTCCTGGTCCAGCTGCTCGACGATGTCGCACAGGGCCCAGGCGAAGTCGAGCACCGGCACCCATCCCCAGGCTGTGGACAACTCCCGGTCCGCCTTGGTGTCGGCGAGGTAGACGTCGCCGCAGAACAGGTCGTGGCGCAGGGCGCGGACGTCCGCGCGGCGGTAGTCCGTCTGCGGGGGATCCGGGAAGCGGGTGGAGAGGGCGTAGCCGATGTCGAGCACGTAGGGGATGGTGTCACGCCCGAACTCATAGGATCACCGGCGTGTCCCGTTTCGTGCCCGTCGCCCTGACCGTCACCTCCGCCCTGCTCGTCCTCACCGCGTGCAGCAGCGGCGTCCAGGGCACGCCCGGCGGTTCCGGGGTGCGCGACCCGTACTTCGCGAAGGCCGGCAACGGCGGCTACGACGTCACCCACTACGCCCTCGACCTCGCCTACGACCCCGACGACCGCCACCTCACCGGCACGGCGGAGATCACGGCACGCGCCACCCAGGACCTCTCCGCCTTCGACCTCGACCTGAAGGGCATGGACGTCGAGCGGGTCGGCGTGGAGGGCCGGAGCGCTCGCTGGAGCCGCAACGGCCAGGAGCTCGTCGTCCGTCCGCACGACGAGCTCGACAAGGGCGAGACCTTCCGGCTCACCGTCCGCTACTCCGGCCACCCCGAGACCGTCACCGACCCCGACGGCTCCGAGGAAGGCTGGCTCCCCACCGCCGACGGCGCGCTCGCCCTCGGGGAGCCGACGGGATCCATGGCGTGGTTCCCCGGCAATCACCACCCGTCGGACAAGGCGCCGTACGACATCGACGTGACCGTGCCGGAGGGCCTGGAGGCCGTCTCCAACGGGGAGTTGGTGAACCGGACGACCAGCGACGGTGAGACGACCTTCCGCTGGCACACCTCCGAACCCATGGCGAGTTACGTCGCCACGCTCGCCATCGGTGACTACAGAATCAGCCGCTCCACCACCGACAGCGGCCTGCCCGTGTACGTCGCCGTGGACGAGGAGGAGGCGGGCGACACCGACGGGGTGCTCGCCGAGCTGCCCGAGATCATGGACTGGGCGGAGGACAACTTCGGCCCGTACCCCTTCTCCTCCACCGGCGCGATCGTCGCCGGCGCGGACACCGCCGACTACGCCCTGGAGACCCAGAACCGGCCCGTCTTCCCCGGCGCCCCCGGCACCGAGCTGCTCGTACACGAGCTCGCCCACCAGTGGTTCGGCAACTCCGTGACGCCGAAGAGCTGGCGGGACATGTGGCTCAACGAGAGCTTCGCGACCTACGCGGAGTGGCTGTGGGAGGAGGGCGACGGCGGCGACAGCGCGCAGGAGACCTTCGACGCCCTGTACGACCACGGCGAGGACGACTACGAGGACCTCTGGGACTTCCCGCCCGCCAAGCCCACGAGCGCCGCGCACATCTCCGACAACCCCGTCTACCAGCGCGGCGCGATGGTCCTGCACAAGATCCGTCAGACCGTCGGCGACGACACCTTCTACGACATCGTCCAGGGCTGGGCGGCCGAGCACCGGCACGGGAGCGCGGACACCGACGACTTCACGGCGTACGTGGAGAAGACGGCGCCGGACGAGGACTTCGACGGGATCTGGGAGGACTGGCTGTACGGGGACGGGAAACCCGCCCAGCCCTGACGGCGCCCACCGTCCGGCACGCCCGTCGCCCCGCCACCCTTCAGGCCGAGTGCCAAGCCCCCAACGCCGGGAGCCCCCGGCCACGGCGTACCGCGGCAAGGGGCTCCGGCTCAGCGCGGCGTCCGTCAGACGTTCACACCGAAGTCCTGCGCGATGCCCACCAGGCCCGAGGCGTAGCCCTGGCCTACGGCGCGGAACTTCCACTCGGCGCCGTTGCGGTAGAGCTCGCCGAAGACCATGGCGGTCTCGGTGGCCGCGTCCTCGGACAGGTCGTAACGGGCGATCTCGGCGCCGCCGGCCTGGTTGACGATGCGGATGTAGGCGTTGCGGACCTGGCCGAAGTTCTGCGAGCGGTTCTCCGCGTCGTAGATCGAGACCGGGAAGACGATCTTGTCGACGTCGGCCGGGAGGCCGGCGAGGTTGACGTTGATCGCCTCGTCGTCGCCCGCGCCCTCGCCGGTGCGGTTGTCACCGGTGTGGACGATGGTGCTGTCCGGGGTCTGCTTGTTGTTGAAGAAGACGAAGTGGGCGTCCGAGTAGACCTTGCCCGTGGGGTTGACCGCGATCGCCGAGGCGTCGAGGTCGAAGTCCGTGCCGGTGGTGGTGCGGACGTCCCAGCCGAGGCCCACGGTGACGGCGGTCAGGCCCGGAGCCTCCTTGGTGAGCGAGACGTTGCCACCCTTGGACAGGCTTACAGCCATTGTTGGGAGTCCCTTCCCTCGTTGCGGTACGGCTAGAAGCTACAGCTACCCCTATGAACGCGAAGAGGGGTACCTCAAGTTCCAGGTGTCTTTACTTTCTTTGCCAAAGAGCACTCGTAGGGGATATTCGCGTGACGTGGACCGGACAGGACAGGGAACATGGACGGCATGTCTGGTCCCTACGTCGTCCGTGGCTCCGTCTCGCTTCCCGAGGCCGAGCTCATGTGGCGTTTCTCGCGGTCGAGCGGCCCGGGCGGCCAGCACGTCAACACCAGTGACTCGCAGGTCGAGCTGCGGTTCGACCTGGCGAAGACCGAGGCGCTGCCCGAGGTGTGGAAGCAGCGGGCGCTGCAGCGGCTGGCGTCCCGCCTCGTCGACGGCGTCGTCACCGTGCGCGCCTCCGAGCACCGCTCCCAGTGGCGCAACCGAGAGACGGCCGCCGTACGCCTCGCCGCGCTCCTCGCCGAGGCGACGGCCCCGCCGCCGAAGCCGCGCAAGCCGACCCGGATCCCCCGGGGCATCAACGAGCGGCGGCTGCGGGAGAAGAAGCAGCGCTCGGACACCAAGCGGGGACGGTCGGGGCGGGGCTGGGGGTAAGGGCTCCGGCCGGCGCCCTGCGCCGTGGCCGCGTCTCCGCGCTGCGGTCGGCGCCCTGCGCTGCGGCCGCGCTCCGCGCTGCGGCCTGCACCCCGCGCTGAGGTCGGCGCTCCGCGCTGAGGTCGGCACCTCACGCCGCGGCCGGCACCTCCGCGCCGCAGCCGCACCTCCGCCCACGGCCACACCGGCCGTCGCGCTCCCGTACCGGGCCGCCACCACCCGTACCGCGCCGTCGCGCTCCCGTACCGGGCCGTCGCGTACCCGTACCGCGCCGCCACGCACCCGTACCGGGCCGCCACGCACCCGTACCGGGCCGCCACGCACTCGCACTGCGCCGCCACACACCCGCACTGCGCCGCCACCACCCGTACCGCGCCTGTCACATCCCCGTCGCGCGATCCGTCATGCCACTGATGACGGACCGCGACGAGAGGCTGTGACAGATGAGCGGCGGCGACACCAGCGACACCGACTTCCTTGCCCAGCGCTTCGAGGCGCACCGTGCCCGTCTGCGCGCCGTCGCTCATCGCATGCTCGGCTCGACCGCCGAGGCCGACGACGCGGTGCAGGAGGCGTGGTTCCGGGTGAGCCGCTCCGACACCACCCGGGTCGACAACCTCGGCGGCTGGCTGACGACCGTCGTCGGCCGGGTCTGCCTGGACATGCTTCGCTCCCGCAAGTCCCGCGCGGAGCAGCCCCTGGACACCACGGCACCCGCTCCCGCCGCTCCGGCCGCACCCGCCGTCTTCGCGTCCGCCATCCCGCCCGCCTCCGCGACCGACCCCGAGCAGGACGCGCTCCTCGCCGACTCGGTGGGCGTGGCCCTGCTCGTCGTACTGGACGCCCTGACGCCCGCCGAGCGGCTGGCGTTCGTGCTGCACGACCTGTTCGGGGTGCCGTACGAGGAGGTCGCGGCCGTCGTGGACCGTACGCCGGCCGCCGCCCGGCAGCTCGCCAGCCGTGCCCGGCGCCGGGTACAGGGGGCGGACGTGCCCGCGGCCGACCGCGCCAGGCAGCGGCAGCTCGTGGACGCCTTCCTCGCCGCCGCGCGGAACGGTGACTTCGACGGGCTGCTCGACGTCCTGGACCCGGACGTCGTCGCCCGCACCGAGGTCGGGGTGGCCACGGGCGCGGCGGCGGTGGCGCGGGGCGCGGCGACGTTCGGGCCCCTTGCCGGTGTCGCGCGACCCGCGCTGGTCGACGGGGTGGCGGGGTTCGTGGTGCTTGCCGAGGGGCGGGTGGAGCGGGCCCTGAAGTTTGCGTTCGTACGGGATCGGATCGCCGTGATCGACATCGTGACGGATCCCGGGCGGGTGTCCCGGCTCGACGTCAGGCCGATCTAGCCGATCCGGTCCAGCTCCAGCACCCCCACCGTCTCGCCCTCGCTGGTCTCCCCGTTCGGCCGGAAGCCGAGGCCGAGGTAGAAGCCCTCAGGGCCGTTCGGTCCGGGATGCCAGGTGACGTACAACTCCGTGCCGCCCCGGCGGCGGATCTCGGTGGCCACGGACTCGACCGCGAACCGGCCGTAGCCACGGCCCTGTTCCTCCGCCGCGATGTTCAGCCGCCACAGTCCCGAGCGGAACAGTGTGCCGTCGCCGCGCCAGTCGATGTCGAAGAAGGCCATCAGGAACCCGACAGGACGGTCACCATCGACAATCAGGCGCGGCCAGGCGACGCCCGCCGGATGAACGTATGCCTCGGCGAGGGACTGCATCACCGGGGAGACTGCGAATTCCTGCTCGGGGCGGACGCGTATGCCGGTCGCGGTCTCGAAGTTTACGGGTGTGATGTTTTCGAGGCGGAGTGCGGGAGTCGATGTCATCCGCGCACGGTATGCCGAGTGATCATCGGCGGCCACGGATTTTCGTCCGGGCTCCGGATCTCGCCTCGATCGCTGATCTTCACCCCAACTGCCGGTACCGCCCCCGGAAATACGTCAGCGGCCCCCCGTCCGAACTCGGCAGTGAGGCCGACAGGACGCGGCCGATCACCAGAGTGTGGTCGCCGGCCGTCACCCGCTGCTCGGTGCGGCACTCCAGGGTGGCCAGCGCGCCGCCCACCAGCGGGGCGCCGGTCTCCTTGCCGCGGACGTACGGGATGTCGGCGAACAGCAGCCGGTCGCTGACGCGGCCCTTCATGGCGAAGCGGCCGGCGATGTGGCGCTGGCTCTCGGAGAGGACCGAGACCGCCCACAGGGGCTGCTCGACGAGCAGGTCGTCCATGCGGGAGCCCTCGCGAAGGCTGACCAGGACCAGCGGCGGGTCCAGGGACACGGACATGAAGGCCGTGGCCGTCATGCCGACGTCCTCGCCGACCGGCGCGTGCGGGTCGTCCGGGTCCAGCGGCGGCTCGAGCGCGGTCACCAGGACCACACCCGCGGCCAGCCGCGACATGGCGGCACGGAACTCGTCGTTGCTCACGCCCTCAGCATGCCCGGAAGCGCTCCGGGCGGTGGGGAGGACGGCGGTCACGGGCGGCGCGGGGGGAGAAGTGTTCGGCACGCCGAAAACGCTAATGTCAGCCCCGCACACGCCACATCGGCCCTTCGCCCGAGAACAGACCTAGGACTACGGACGGAGCCCGACGCGCCTGTTCAGAACCGTTTCGCGGCACCTCCACACGCGCACAAAGTTTGCGTTCGGTAAACGCACAGGAAAAACGCAGAAACGCCGCTCAATTGTTCACGTTTCTCTGTGACTTGAGTCACAAGAGCCATTAATTGTTGACCCTGTGTACCGAGTGGGCAGCGCGCTGTGATTCAGTGGCGGGGAAGCTGCAAGGGCACGATCGATTAAGAAGCGCCGAAGAGCACCCTTGATTCGCTGCGAGGTCTCGGGGGGAGGGCGAGCATGGAGACCGAGTCGGAGCCGTACGTCCGTCTTGCGACCCTGCGACAAGTGCACCAGGTCATGGCGGACATGAACACCGCCCGCAGCCTGGCGGACACGCTGCAGACCGTGGCCGACGGCGTTGTCGCCGGCCTCGGCTACGAACTCGCGTGCGTCAACCTCGTACGCCCCGACGGCGATCTCGTCGTCGCCGCCTTCTCCGGCAACCCCGCCGCCGAGGCCCTCATCACCGGCCGTGTCGGCTCCCGCGACTCCTGGGAGCGCCGGCTGACCATGGGCGAGCGCTGGGGCGACCTGGTCTTCATCCCGCACACCGAGGGCTGGATACTCGACGACGACGACGTACCGCAGTGGTACACCGACGGCCCCGCGCCCCGCTTCGAGGACGAGTGGCACCCCTCGGACCGCCTGTTCGCGCCGATGTACACGCCCGGCGTGCAGGGCAGCGCGTGCGGCGAGCTGATCGGCGTCCTGTCCGTGGACCGGCCGCGCAACGGCCGGCTGCCGGGCGCATGGGGGCGCGAGGCGCTCCAGATGTACGCGTTCCAGGCCGCCATCGCCATCAGCAACGCACGTCTACGCGCGAATATGCAGCGGGCACTGGTCCGGCTCGAACGCGAGCAGCAGGCGCTGCGCGCGAGCGAGGAAAGCTTCAGGCAGGCCTTCGAGTACGCCCCCTCCGGCATGGCCATCGCCGAGATGGGCGGTGACCAGCACGGCCGGATCCTCAGGACCAATGACGCGCTGTGCCGCCTGCTGGGCCGCCCCGCCTCCGCGATGCGCCGCTACTCCTTCTCCGACCTCGTCCACCCCGAGGACATCGGCACGCTGCTGCGTACGTCGGCGGAGGGCGGCCGCGCGGAGCTGCGCCTGGGCCGCCGCGACGGCACCTATGTGTGGGTCTCGCTCCGTAACTCCGTCGTCGCCGACGCCGCCGACGGCCCCCGCTTCCTGCTCACCCACGTCGAGGACATCGAGGAGCGCAAGCGCCGCGAGCTCCAGCTCGCCCACCGCGCCTCCCACGACTCCCTCACCGGCCTGCCGAACTCCGCCGAGCTGCGCTCCCGCCTCTCCGCGCGCCTGTGTCAGCGCCCCACCCACGCGGGCGCCCTGGAGTCCACGGACGCGGCCTACGGCCACCCCGCCGTCTACGACGCCAACGGCCACGGCTTCGACTTCCCCGGCGCGGCGGCGTTCGACGCCTACGACCATCACGAGCACACCATCGCCCCGGTCGAGGGCGGGCGCGACGACGGCGCCAAGGGGCTCGCGGTCCTCTTCTGCGACCTCGACGGCTTCAAGTCGATCAACGACCGGTTCGGGCACAACGCGGGTGACGCGGTTCTCATCGAGGTGGCCAGGCGGCTGACGCGCGGGGTCCGCGACGGCGACACCGTCGCCCGGCTCGGCGGCGACGAGTTCGTGATCCTCGCCGACGGGCTCGGCCGGGCCGACGCCCAGGACCTCGCCGTACGTCTGCGCAACGAGATCATCCAGCCCATCCGGGCGGAAGGCCGTGCCGTACGGGTGGGCGCCAGCTTCGGCATCGGGTGGGCACACTGCGGGATGACCGCGGACGAAGTGTTGAAGTCCGCTGACGAGCGGATGTACGTAGAGAAACGATCTCGTCCCAAACAGCACAGACGCGCTGGGTAACTCCCAGGTCAGCGAGCTGATGCGATCCGTGTCACCCGTTTGGGTCAGCAGGAGCGGGTAGGCTCGCCATTCTGACCCCACGTATCGCATCCGCCCGCACCTGGTGAGGAGTACCAAAGGGATGACGTCCGGCAACAACGGCGCCACTACGCCAGAGGACGACGACCCGTTCGGCTACCTCTACGCCGACGGGCAGGCCAACGGCGCCCAGCCCCCCTCCGGTGGCGGGGGCTACGGCTACCCGGGCTCGGTCAACCGGGTGCGAGCGGTCGGCCAGCGCCAGTACGGCCAGCAGCAGCCGACGGCGCCCCACGGCCAGATACCGCAACAGCAGGGCACGTACGGCCAGCCGAACGCGCACTACGCGGCGCCGGAGACACACCCCGGCGCGGCACCGACGGCCCAGCAGCAGCCGGCGTACAGCGGCGGCAGCGGCTCCGGCGGCGGCCGCGGCGGGGGCCCCAACACCAAGGGCCTGCTGATCGGCGCGATCGCGGTGGTCGCGGCGGTCGTCATAGGCATCGGGGTGGCGATGCTGGGCGGTGACGAGGACAAGGGCGACAAGGACAACGAGGCCGACTCGACGCCGACGCAGTCCCAGCAGAGCACCGCGCCGAGCCCGTCGAACAGCAACAGCCAGGCGGCCGAAGAGGACCTGCCGACGATCGACGCCAAGGCCCTCGCCCTCGGCGGCAGCGCCGTCACCGCGTCCGACGTCAAGGGTGCCCAGGCGGACGGCGGCGTCTACGTCCAGGGCTTCAACCAGGTCGGCTCCTCGGTCACCTGGAAGGTCAACGGCATCCCGAAGTCCGGCAAGTACACCGTGTACGTCGGCTACAGCGTCCCCGGCAAGGACCAGAACGCCACCCTCACGGTCAACGGCACGCCGGCCAACACTCCGGTCGACCTGAAGAACTGGGCGCACGGCCCCGAGGGTGACTACGAGAAGAGCTGGACGAAAACGTACAACTGGATCCAGCTCAACAAGGGCACGAACACGATCAAGGTGTCCTGCGAGCAGGGCAACCAGTGCGACGCCCTCATCGATCAGCTGTGGCTGGTGAAGGGCTGGGTCAAGTAGTAGCCGTCAGGCTGCGGTGACCTCCCCGGTCACCACAACCCGCCCCAGCAACTCCTCGTAGGCCCCCCGGTCGAACTCCCCCGCCACCGGCGCCACCACGCTCGCCGCGCTCAGCGCTGCCGCGTGGGTCAGCCGTTCCGGCCAGGGCAGCCGCTCGACCAGCCCCGACAGCAGGCCCGCGACCGCTGCGTCGCCGGCGCCGGTGGGGTTGCCGTGGAGGCGGGCCGGTGGGGTGGCGCGCCAGCGGCCCTCGGGGGTCAGGGCCAGGAGGCCTGTGTCGCCGAGGGAGGCGACCACCGCGCGGGCGCCGCGGCGGCGGGCGTCCTGGGTGGCGCGCAACGGCTCGTGGGAGCCGGTGAGTTCGGCCAGTTCGTCGGCGTTGGGCTTGATGATGTCCGGGCGGGCGGCGACGCCCCGGCGCAGTGCCTCGCCGCTGGTGTCCAGCAGTACAGGAACCTCCGCCGCGCGAGCGGCCCGTACCAGACCGGCGTACGCCCCCACCGGCACCCCCGGCGGCAGGCTGCCGCACAGGGCCACCGCCAAGGCCGACGGGACGAGGTCCTCGTACGCCTCCTGGAAGGCGGACCACTCGGCGGAGGTGATCGTCGGGCCGGGTTCGTTGAGCTGGGTCGTGTCGCCGGTTCGCTCGTCGACCACGGCGATGGTGCGTCGGGTCGCGCCCGTCACCGGGACCAGCGCGTCCACCACGCCCGGCGTGGCCGTGAGCCGCTCCTGTACGACGCTGCCCGTCGCGCCGCCCGCGAAGCCGGTGATTGTCACCTCGTGGCCGAGGGCGGCGAGGACGCGGGCCACGTTCAGGCCCTTGCCGCCGGGGCGTTCGGTGACGTCGGAGACGCGGTGGGACGCGTGGGGCCGTAGTGCCCGTACGCGATAGGTGATGTCGAGAGCGGTGTTCAGTGTGACCGTGAGGATCACCTGGGCCGACCTCCCCCGAAGAAGTTCGCGATGTGTTTGCCGTCTGTCTGCCGGGCGCTTCGCCCGGAGGCTGATCATGCCAAACGGACGGCGGCCGTCCCAGTCTCGCAGGACAACCGCCGCCCTCAACAGCAGGACACATCACCCCAGTTGGGGATCGACCACCCATTCGCCCCGGCGCATCACGCCCTTGAGGTCGAAGTCGGAGTCCAGCAGCACCAGGTCGGCGTCCTTGCCGGGCTCCAGGGAGCCGATGCGGTCGTACCGGCCGAGCAGCTTGGCGGGGTTGACGGACAGGGCCGCCACCACGTCCTCGACGGGCAGCCGGTCGATCGTCACCGCCCGCTTGAAGGCGCGGTCGAGGGTGAGGGTGGACCCCGCGATCGAGCCGCCTTCGACGAGGCGTGCCACACCGTCGGCGACTTCCACCTCCAGCGGGCCGAGCATGTAGCGGCCGTCGCCGAAGCCCGCGGCGTCCATCGCGTCCGTGATGAACGCGACCCGGCCCGCGCCCGCGTGATGGAACGCCAGCTGGAGCGAGGCGGGGTGCAGATGGGTGCCGTCGTTGATCAGCTCTACGGTCACCCGCTCGTCCTCCAGCAGGGCCGCGATCGGGCCCGGCTCGCGATGGCCGAGCGGCGGCATCGCGTTGAAGAGGTGCGTGGCGACCGTCGCGCCCGCCTCGATCGCCTCCACCGTCTGCTCGTACGACGCGTCCGTGTGCCCGATCGCCGCGATGACGCCGTGCTCGGCGAGGAGGCGTACGGAGTCGAGGCCGCCCGGCAGTTCGGTGGCCAGGGTGACCATCGTGGCCCTGCCGCGCGCCGCGTCGATCAGCTTGCGCACCTCCGCCGGGTCCGGGTCGCGCAGCAGTTCCTCGGAGTGCGCGCCCTTGCGGCACGGGGAGATGAACGGCCCCTCGAAGTGGATGCCCGCGATGTCGCCCTGCTCGGCCAGTTCGGAGAGGAGGCCGGCTCGCTGGGTCAGGAAGTCCATGTCGCCGGTCACCGTGGAGGCGACCAGGGTGGTGGTGCCGTGCAGGCGGTGGGTGTGGATGCCCTTGACCACGTCGTCCGGCGTGCCTGAGGTGAACGAGGCTCCACCGCCGCCGTGGTTGTGGATGTCTACGAAACCGGGGACCAGGTAGTGGCCGGTTACGTCGATGACCTGGGCGCTTTGTGGGGCTGTGCTGGTGATGCGGGTGCCGTCGACGATCACTTGGCCGTCTTTGAGGATTCCCGTCGGCATGACCACGTCGGCGCCGGAGAGGATGAGGGGCACCTTGTCCGTCGCGGGCTGCGGGTGCGTCGTGGCTGGTCGCGCCCGCGCGGCGGTAGCCGCAGATTCAGCGCTGTCCCGAGCCCCTGGGGCGTTGGCCATCAGGCGGTTACCTCCGTGCCGTCGGTGTTGTCGAGGAGATCCCAGGCCAGCAGCCCGGCGCCCAGGCATCCCGCCGTGTCGCCCAGGGCGGCGGGGACGATCTCCGGCAGCTTCTGGAAAGTCACCCGCCGCCGGACGGCGTCCCGCAGCGGTGTGAACAAGGTTTCCCCTGCCTCGGCGAGGCCGCCACCGATGATCAGGGTGCGCGGGTCCAGCAGGGTGAGGGCGGTGACCAGGCCGTCGGCGAGCGCGTCCACGGCCTCCTGCCATACCCGTACGGCGTTCGGGTCACCGGACGCGACGGCCTTGGCGCAGTCCGCAGCGTCCGCTTCCGGGTCCCCGCAGGCGGCGGCCCAGGCCTCGCTCACCGCCGCCGCGGACGCGAACCGCTCCAGGCAGCCGCGCTGCCCGCACGGACAGGCGGGCCCGCCGGGTCGTACGACGATGTGGCCGATCTCGCCCGCGAAGCCGTGTGCACCCGCCTCCACCCGGCCGTCGATGCCGATGGCGCCGGCGATCCCGGTGCCGAGCGGCACGAAGAGGAAACGGTCGGCGCCCTTGCCCGCGCCGATGCGGCCCTCCGCGAGACCGCCGGTGCGCACGTCGTGGCCGAGGGCGACGGGGATGCCGCCGAGCCGTTCGGTGAGCAGCTGCCGCAGGGGTACGTCGCGCCAGCCCAGGTTGGCCGAGTAGGCGGCGATGCCGCGCTCCTCGTCGACGATGCCGGGGACGGCGACGCCGAGGGCGGCAGCGGGCTCGCCGAAGTGCTGTTCGCCGTACGCGCGCAGCTCGGCCGCGAAGTCGAGGATGCCCTCGACGACCGCGTCCGGCCCGCGCTCACGCCCGGTCGGGCGGCGGACCTGGTGGGGCACGGCGGGCGTGCCCTCACTGGGCACGGCGCCGCTCGCCCCCGCCAGGGCGGCCTTCATCCCGGTGCCGCCCACATCGAGGGCGATGACATGTCTCACGAGGGACAGTGTGGCTTGCCTACCCGCGAGAGGTCTAGTCCACTTACGTGGTGTAGACCTTATGGGGGCAATATGTATGACGTTTCGAAAGTTTCGAACATGGGTGTGGGGCGGTTCTGCGTGCAGCGGCGTAGGAGTACAGGGCGTACGGGAACGATCGCGGCGATGACCGCGCTGGGCCTGACGGCGGCTCTGGGCGGCTGTGGGCTGACCGGTGGTTCGGACGAGGTGACGCTGAAGCTGGTCGCCGCGGACTACGGGGACAGTGAGGCGAACGGTTCCCAGAAGTACTGGGACAAGCTCGTCAAGGAGTACGAGGAGGAGCACGCCGGCGTGCGCGTCGACGTCACGGTGTACTCCTGGAACGACGTCGACGCCAAGGTCAAGGAGATGGTCGACGCCGGGAAGGCGCCGGACATGGCGCAGATCGGCGCGTACGCGGACTACGCCGCGAAGGACCTCCTCTACGAGGCCGACGACCTGCTCTCCATCCCCGTCCAGGCCGACTTCGTCTCGCAGCTCGCGGACGCCGGGCAGGTCAACGGGGTGCAGTACGGCATTCCGTTCGCCTCCTCCACGCGCCTGCTCTTCTACAACAAGACCCTCTTCCAGGAGGCCGGCCTCACCGCGCCGACGACCTGGAAGGAGCTGGCCGCCGACGCCGAGGCGCTCAAGGCAAAGGGCGTGAAGTACCCGTACGCGCTGCCGCTCGGGCCCGAGGAGGCGCAGGCCGAGACGATGCAGTGGCTGCTCAGCGGCGGGGGCGGCTACACCGACTTCGACCTCGGCACGTACAGCATCGACTCCGCCGAGAACGTCGCCACCTTCAACTGGCTCAAGAACAACCTGGTCGGCAAGCAGCTCACGGGCCCGGTCGCGCCCGGCGAGCTCAACCGGGCCGACGCGTTCTCCGCCTTCGCGGCCGGTGACGTCGGCATGCTCAACGGCCACCCCTCGCTGATGCGGATCGCCGCGGACAAGGGCGTGAAGTTCGGCATGGTGCCCATGCCCGGGTCGGACGGGCCCACCAAGATGTCCATGGGCGTCGCCGACTGGATGATGGCCTTCAAGCAGAACGGCCATGCCGAGCAGGTGGGCGAGTTCCTCGACTTCGTCTACGACAAGCAGAACGTCCTGGACTTCTCCCGCGAGTACGACCTGCTGCCCGTCACGAACTCCGCGTCCACGGTGATGACCGGGGCCAAGGGGGACGCCGACCTCAAGCCCTTCCTCGAGGAACTCCCGCTGTCCGAGCTCTACCCGGTCGGCCGGACCTCCTGGGCCGCGGTCAGCGCGGACATCAAGAAGCGCATCGGCAAGACGGTCGCGTCCGGCGGCAGCCCGTCGGCGATCCTGGCGCAGCTGCAGTCGACGGCTACGCGGGCGGAGACTGCCGAGTAGGTCGCTTGTCGGTGGGGGGCGTTACGGTGCGACACATGAGCCAGGACCAGCCTGAGGACGTCGCCGCCCCCGCCCCCGCCCCCGTCCTCGCGGAGCGCGAGCAGGCCATCCTCGCCCTGGAACGCCGGGGCTTTGCGGGTCCCGGCGCGAAGGAGCGGGCCATACGCGAGGAACTGGGCCTGGCCCCTGTCCGCTACTACCAGCTGTTGAACGCCCTGCTGGACGACGCCCGGGCTCTGGCCCACGATCCGGTGACGGTGAACCGGCTGCGGCGGGTGCGGGAGGCGCGGCGGGGGGAGCGGTGACGGGTACGGGCCGGGTCTCCCGTTCCTGGGGGCGGAGCCCCCTGGCGGGGGCGAGACACAGGGATATGCGCGACCCCGCGTGGATAGGGTCGTCGTATGGGTAACTCACCGGACCCCCTGCCGACCCCCGCGACCCAGCCCGGTCGCGACGGCCTCGCGGCCATCCTCGCCCGCCCCGCCCGCGCACTCGTCGCCCTCGACTTCGACGGCACCCTCGCGCCGATCGTGCCCGACCCCGAGAAGGCCCGCGCCCACCCCGACGCGCTGCCGGCGCTCGCCGCGCTCGCCCCGAAGGTGGCCTCCGTGGCGGTGATCACCGGCCGTCCGGCCGACGTCGCCGTCCAGTACGGCGGATTCGCCGGGGTCCCGGGGCTGGAGCACCTCGTCGTGCTCGGGCACTACGGCGCCGAGCGCTGGGACGCGGTCAGCGGTGAGGTCACCGCACCCGACCCCCACCCCGGCGTCGCAGCCGTCCGCGCCGAACTGCCGGGCCTCCTCGCAAGCACCCAGGGCGCATGGATCGAGGACAAGGGGCATGCCGTCGCCGTGCACACGCGCCGCGCGGCCGACCCCCAGGGCACCTTCGACGCCCTCCGCGAGCCCCTCACCGACCTCGCCACCCGCAACGGCCTCATCGTCGAACCGGGGCGCATGGTCCTCGAACTCCGCCCGCCCGGCATGGACAAGGGCGTGGCGCTGAGCGAGTACGTCCGCGAACTCGGCGCCGGGTCCGTCCTCTACGCCGGCGACGACCTCGGCGACCTCCCCGCCTACGCCGCCGTCGACGAACTCCGCTCCGACGGCACCCCGGGCCTCCTGGTCTGCAGCGGCAGCGAGGAGGTCACCGAGCTGTCGAAGAAGGCGGACGTGGTGGTGGACGGCCCGCAGGGGGTCGTACGGCTGCTGCAGGCGATCGCCGCCCAGACGGGCTGACCAGCCTCCTGGCCCGCCTGGCCCTCCTGGCCCTCCTAGTTCTCCTCGTCCAGCGCATGCAGCTGGTCCAGGAACCACTGGGCCGGGGGGAGCGCGGTCGCGGCCGCAGTCAGCCTCTTCGACCGTTCCGCCCGCTCCTCCGGCCCCATGGACAACGCCTCGTGCAGCGCCCGCGCCGTGTCCATCACGTCGTACGGGTTCACGGCGATCGCGTCCTCGCCCAGCTCCGCGAAGGCCCCCGCCTCCCGCGACAGCACCAGCGCGCACCCCTCGTCGGAGACGACCGGCACCTCCTTCGCGACGAGGTTCATGCCGTCCCGGATGGGGTTGACCAGGGCCACGTCCGCCAGCCGGTACGCGGCCAGCGAGCGGGCGAAGTCGTCCTTGACGTGGAGGACCACCGGGGTCCAACCCGGCGTCCCGTACCGGGAGTTGATCTCCTCGGCCAGGCGCTGGACCTCCGCCGTGTACTCCCGGTAGACCGCCAGGTCCTGCCGCGACGGATACGCGAACGCCACGTGCACCACCCGCTCACGCCACTCGGGGTGGTCGTCGAGCAGCTGCCGGTACGCCAGCAGGCCCCGCACGATGTTCTTGGACAGCTCGGTCCGGTCGACCCGCACGACGGTCTTGCGGGCGCTCCCGTCCGGCGCCACACCGATCTCACCCCTCAGCACCGCCATCCGCTCGGCCACGTCGGACTCATGCGAACGCGTCCGCAGGAAGTCCGCGTCCGCCCCCAGCCCGTGCACCCCGACCCGCGTACCCCGCAGCCCGCCGGCGAACTGAGCACAGCACGCCTCGAACGCGTCGGCCCACCGGCGGGTGAGGAACCCCAGCCGGTCCGCGCCGAGCATCCCGCGCAGCACCTCGCCGGCGACATCGTCGGGCAGCATCCGGAAGTACTCCGGCGGCGCCCACGGCGTGTGCGAGAAGTGGCCGATACGGAGGTCAGGGCGCAGCTCGCGCAGCATCCCCGGCACCAGGCACAGGTGATAGTCCTGCACCAGCACCGCCGCACCCGGCGCCGCCTGCCCGGCCAACGCCTCGGCGAAGGCCCGGTTGTACGCCTCGTACGACGCCCACTGCCGCTGGAACTCGGCGTCGAAGACCGGCTCCAGCGGCGTCTGGTAGAGCATGTGGTGGACGAACCAGAGGACCGAGTTCGCGATGCCGTTGTAGGCGTCGGCGTGCACGTCGGCCGGGATGTCCAGCATCAGCACGCCGCCCTCGCCGACCCCGCGCCGCACCGCCTCCCGGTCCCCCTCGGACAGCGCGGAGCACACCCACAGGGCGCCCGCGTCCGGCCCGATCGCCGACAGTCCGGAGACGACTCCGCCGCCGCCCCGCTTGGAGTGCAGCGAGCCGTCGTCGCGCACCTCGTACGAGACCGGACCGCGGTTCGACGCGACCAGCACCTTGGCAGCACCCTGCGCATCCTGCGTGGAAGCCATACGCCTCAACCTAGCCCGGCCCGGAACCGCTCAAACGTGCGGTTCACCTCACTGGCAGGGGCCGTATACGACGTTCCGGACGAGCTTCAGGCCGCATTCAAGCCACCTTCAAGCCACCTTGCGGGAGGCGTACTCCGCGATCTCCGCCATCGGCGGCCGCTCTTCCGTGTCCACGGAGAACGTGCGCGGCTCGAACCCGTCCTCGCCCCGCTCGAACTGGGTGAGGGAGGGGCGGATGAGGTGCCCGCGGGCCAGCCGCAGCTGGGCCGTGCGGTAGATCGCGGCGGACATCCGGCCAAGGGCCTGTCCGTCCTGGTGGCGGTGCTTGCGGACGCCCACGTCCACCTGGGCCAGGGCGTCGAGGCCCACCAGGTGCAGGGCGTCGACCAGCATGCCGAGCTCGACGCCGTAGCCCACGGGGAAGGGGAGCTGTTCCAGCAGCGAGCGGCGGGCCGCGTACTCGCCGCCGAGCGGCTGCACGAAACCGGCCAGCTGCGGCCAGTGCATGTTCAGCAGCGGGCGCGCCATCAGCTCGGTCACCCGGCCGCCCTGCCCGGCCGCGCCGCCGAGGGGGCGGTCGTACATGCCCTTCACCAGATCGACCTCGGGGTCGGTCAGCAGCGGGCCCACGATGCCGGAGACGAAGTCGGACTTGAACTCCCTCAGGTCCGCGTCGATGAAGCAGACGATGTCGCCGCGCGTGACGAGCAGCGAGCGCCACAGCACCTCGCCCTTGCCGGGCACGGTCGGGATGCGGGGCAGGATGTCGTCGCGGTGGACGACCCGGGCGCCCGCGGCGGCGGCCACCTCGGAGGTGCGGTCGGTGGATCCCGAGTCGACAACGACGATCTCGTCGACCAGCGGAACCTGCTGCATGAGGTCGTGACGGATGATCGCGACGATGTCGCCGACCGTCTCCTCCTCGTTGAGCGCCGGCAGCACGACGGAGACCGACTGGCCCGTACGCTGCTTGGCGGCCAGGATCTGGTGGAGCGGGCGATCGGTCACGGACCAGGAGCGGGTGCTCAGCCAGCGCTCGACTTCTTCCAGCACGGTTGGCGGCTCCTCACGGTTTGTCTCGCGGTTCGGACGGACTCTCTCAACTGTCCTGGCCGTCGGTTACAGTCTTGAACAACGCGGATGACCATCGCATGTCCGGGGTCAACCGCCGTTAACAACCGAATACAGCTCATCCAGAGGGGCAGAGGGAAACGGCCCGATGAAGCCCCGGCAACCCTCCAGTCGGTTCTCGTAGCGATCACTGTCGATCGTCTCCGCGAGGCTCCCGGCTAGGGAAGGTGCCAAATCCGTCTCACGGCGAGATGCGTCGTGAGGAAGATGAGGAGAAAGGGCCTCGCCTCACATGGCTGTGCAGACTGTTGCAAGCACCACCGAATCCACCGTAGACCTTGGTCCCGCCGCGGCGCTGTCCTGCCGCGAGTGCGGTCACCGGGTGCCCCTCGGACCGGTCTTCGCGTGCGAGGAGTGTTTCGGCCCGCTGGAGATCGCGTACGACTTCTCGGCCTACGACGCCGAGGAGCTCCGCAAGCAGATCGAGGCGGGTCCCGCGAACATCTGGCGCTACGCGCCGCTCCTGCCCGTCCCGGCCGACGTGGCCACCAAGCCGAACATCAACCCCGGCTGGACCAAGCTCGTCAAGGCCGACAACCTCGCGCGTGAGCTGGGCGTCGACGCCGGCAAGCTCTTCATCAAGGACGACTCCGGCAACCCGACGCACTCCTTCAAGGACCGTGTCGTCGCCCAGGCCCTGGAGGCCGCCCGCGCCTTCGGCTTCACCACCCTGTCGTGCTCCTCGACCGGCAACCTCGCCGGTGCGGTGGGCGCCGCGGCGGCCCGCGCCGGCTTCCGCTCCTGCGTGTTCATCCCGCACGACCTGGAGCAGGGCAAGGTCGTCATGGCCGCGGTGTACGGCGGCGAGCTCGTCGGCATCGAGGGCAACTACGACGACGTGAACCGTTTCTGCTCCGAGCTGATCGGCGACCCGGCCGGTGAGGGCTGGGGCTTCGTCAACGTCAACCTGCGGCCGTACTACGCCGAGGGCTCCAAGACCCTGGCGTACGAGATCTGCGAGCAGCTCGGCTGGCAGCTGCCCGACCAGCTCGTCGTGCCGATCGCCTCCGGCTCGCAGCTCACGAAGATCGACAAGGGGCTGCAGGAGCTGATCAAGCTCGGGCTCGTCGAGGACAAGCCGTACAAGATCTTCGGTGCGCAGGCCGAGGGCTGCTCGCCGGTGTCGACCGCGTACAAGGCGGGGCACGACGTGGTCCGCCCGCAGAAGCCGAACACGATCGCCAAGTCGCTGGCGATCGGCAACCCGGCGGATGGTCCTTACGTCCTGGACATCGCTCGCCGTACCGGCGGTGCGGTGGAGGACGTGACGGACGAGCAGGTCGTGGACGCGATCAAGGTCCTTGCCCGGACCGAGGGCATCTTCGCGGAGACCGCCGGCGGTGTGACCGTGGGTGTGGCGCGCAAGCTGATCGAGAACGGTGTCCTCGACCCGACGAAGACGACGGTCGTTCTCAACACCGGTGATGGTCTCAAGACGCTGGATGCGGTGGCCGGTACGGGGCTGACTGCGACCATTCGGCCCAGCCTCGACTCGTTCCGCGAGGCGGGTCTCGTCTAGGGGCCTGTCCCATAGATTTTCGTCTGCGGGCCGTGGGGGGCTGGTCGTGCCCACGCGGCGGTAGTCGCAAATTCCACACAGCCCCGCGCCCCTAGGGGCGACTACCTGACCGGAGGTCATACGTGAGCGTCAACGTCCGCATCCCCACCATCCTGCGTACCTACACGGGTGGCCAGGCCGAAGTGAGCGCCGAGGGCGGCACCCTCGCCGAGGTCATCGCCGACCTGGAGAAGAACCACACCGGGATCGCCGCCCGGGTTCTCGACGACCAGGGCAAGCTGCGCCGGTTCGTCAACGTGTACGTCAATGACGACGACGTCCGTTTCGAGCAGGGGCTGGAGACGGCGACGCCGGACGGCGCGGGTGTCTCCATCATTCCGGCGGTCGCCGGAGGCTGACCGAATGACCGATCATTACCATCGGTAACCCCGGTCACCGAGAGTTCATCGAATTGCCCCCTCCGTGAGAGAAGCGGAGGGGGCAATTCTGTGTGGTTGAGCGAGGTACAGTTGGGGAACATGCCGCCGATTCACGGGTCGGTGGCCCTTGATTTCTGCCGCCCGCCCGACAAGAAGTAGCCAAAGTGTGCGGGTTTTTTGCGGCTTTTGTTCCGTTTATCAGGTCCGACTTGACCTGAAGTCAGGGGAATTGTCCCCACATTCCCGACCGGCTGTGCCCGGATTTCTCGTCCGATTGACCTGTTGCAGACGGCAGTTGGGCAGATACATTCAGCCGCGGTCGACGCGTTCCGGCGCACGCCCCCGACCGATGGGGGGTGAGGTCTGACCCGGATCCGCGAAGTGTGGATCTGTGCAAGGGCCAGTAATAGGGGAGTTAGGCATGGCTCAGGGCACCGTCAAGTGGTTCAACGCGGAGAAGGGGTACGGCTTCATCGCGGTCGACGGTGGTGCGGATGTTTTCGTCCACTACAGCGCGATCCAGATGGACGGGTACCGCACCCTGGAAGAGGGCCAGCGAGTCGATTTCGAGATCTCGCAGGGTCAGAAGGGGCCGCAGGCGGACATGGTCCGGCTCGCGACCAGCTGAAGCACGCGTCGACTTAAAGCAGCGACGTTCTTCTTCGAAGGGCCCGCACCTCCCGGGGTGCGGGCCCTTCGCCGTGCCCGCGCCCGCACGTGGCCTGCATGTGGCCTGCCCGGACCCCTGCCCGAGCCTTGTTCGCGCATCGCGGAGCGCCCCGCCCGATCCCCGAGAGCCGCTTGCACTCGCAGGGGGCGAGTGCTAATCATTGGCGTTAGCACTCTGAAGGTGAGAGTGACAATGAAGGACCGGGTCGGTGAGGCCCGCAAGCCAGGTGGGGCAAGGAACCACGAGGCATGCGAGCCGTCCGTCGCGGGCGCGGGCGCGGTCCGAAGGAATCACCCCCAGTCCTGGAGGGACCACTTCACATGGCCAAGATCATCGCGTTCGACGAGGAGGCGCGGCGCGGCCTCGAGCGCGGCATGAACCAGCTCGCGGACGCCGTCAAGGTGACGCTCGGCCCCAAGGGTCGCAACGTCGTCCTCGAGAAGAAGTGGGGCGCCCCCACGATCACCAACGATGGTGTCTCCATCGCCAAGGAGATCGAGCTCGAGGACCCGTACGAGAAGATCGGCGCCGAGCTGGTCAAGGAAGTCGCCAAGAAGACGGACGACGTCGCCGGTGACGGTACGACCACCGCGACCGTTCTCGCCCAGGCCCTGGTCAAGGAAGGCCTGCGCAACGTAGCCGCCGGCGCCAACCCGATGGCCCTCAAGCGCGGTATCGAGAAGGCCGTCGAGGCCGTCTCCGCCGCCCTGCTGGAGCAGGCGAAGGATGTCGAGACCAAGGAGCAGATCGCTTCGACGGCCTCCATCTCCGCCGCCGACACCCAGATCGGCGAGCTCATCGCCGAGGCGATGGACAAGGTCGGCAAGGAAGGCGTCATCACCGTCGAGGAGTCCCAGACCTTCGGTCTGGAGCTGGAGCTCACCGAGGGTATGCGCTTCGACAAGGGCTACATCTCGGCGTACTTCGCCACCGACATGGAGCGTATGGAGGCGTCGCTCGACGACCCGTACATCCTGATCGCCAACTCCAAGATCGGCTCGGTCAAGGACCTGCTGCCGCTCCTGGAGAAGGTCATGCAGTCGGGCAAGCCGCTGCTGATCATCGCCGAGGACGTCGAGGGCGAGGCCCTGTCGACCCTGGTCGTCAACAAGATCCGCGGCACCTTCAAGTCCGTCGCCGTCAAGGCCCCGGGCTTCGGTGACCGCCGCAAGGCGATGCTGAACGACATCGCCATCCTCACCGGTGGCGAGGTCATCTCCGAGGAGGTCGGTCTCAAGCTCGAGAACACCTCCCTGGACCTCCTGGGCAAGGCCCGCAAGGTCGTCATCACCAAGGACGAGACCACCATCGTCGACGGTGCCGGCTCCTCGGACCAGGTCGCGGGCCGCGTGAACCAGATCCGTGCCGAGATCGAGAACAGCGACTCGGACTACGACCGCGAGAAGCTGCAGGAGCGCCTGGCGAAGCTCGCCGGCGGTGTCGCGGTCATCAAGGCCGGCGCTGCCACCGAGGTGGAGCTCAAGGAGCGCAAGCACCGCATCGAGGACGCCGTGCGCAACGCGAAGGCGGCCGTCGAGGAGGGCATCGTCGCCGGTGGTGGCGTGGCGCTCATCCAGGCGTCCTCCGTCTTCGAGAAGCTGGACCTCGAAGGTGACGAGGCGACCGGCGCCAACGCCGTGAAGCTCGCGCTGGAGGCCCCGCTGAAGCAGATCGCCGTCAACGGTGGTCTCGAGGGCGGCGTCGTCGTGGAGAAGGTCCGCAACCTCCAGGTCGGCCACGGCCTGAACGCCGCGACCGGTGAGTACGTCGACATGATCGCCGAGGGCATCATCGACCCGGCGAAGGTGACCCGCTCTGCCCTGCAGAACGCCGCCTCCATCGCCGCGCTCTTCCTCACCACCGAGGCCGTCATCGCCGACAAGCCGGAGAAGAACGCCGCGCCCGCCGGTGGCGGCATGCCGGGCGGTGACATGGACTTCTGAGTCTTTCGCAAGAAGGCTCGGACCCGGTCCGTCAGTACCGAGGGCGGCACTCCCTGTTCCGACAGGGGGTGCCGCCCTCGGGCGTTTTCCATGGCAGTTCCCCGCGCCCCTTTGAGGCGCTGCGCGTGGCCGGGGTCACAGCTGTCCCCGGCGTGATGCGGAATGTGCGGTAGCGCATAGGTGGTTTCTTCAGTAGGTGCAACAATGCGCGCGCACATACCAGCTGGTTAACAGAGTCACTCCCGAGGAGCCTTCCCCGTGACCGTCACCACCGCCTCCGCCTCCCGTGCGGCCCAGATCCTGTCCCGGCCGACCACGATCAACGGCCTGACCGTCCCCAACCGCATCGCGATGGCGCCGATGACGCGCATGTTCTCCCCGGGCGGCATCCCCGGCGAGGACGTCGTGTCGTACTACGCGCGCCGCGCCGCCGCCGGCGTCGGCCTGATCGTCACCGAGGGCACGTACGTCGGGCACGACTCGGCCGGAGAGAGCGATCGCGTCCCGCGCTTCCACGGCGAGGAGCAGCTGGCGGGTTGGGCCGAGGTCGCCGAGGCGGTGCACGCGGGCGGCGGCACGATCGTGCCGCAGCTCTGGCACATCGGCATGGTCCGCAAGCCGGGCAGGCCGCCCTACGCCGACGCCCCGGCGGTCGGCCCCTCCGGTCTGCGCATCGGCGCCGAGGAGGCCACCGGCAAGGCGATGACCCAGAGCGACCTGGACGACGTCATCGGCGCGTTCGCCCAGGCCGCCGCGGACGCCGAGCGCATCGGCTTCGACGGCGTGGAGATCCACGGCGCCCACGGCTACCTCGTCGACCAGTTCCTCTGGGAGGGCACCAACCGCCGCACGGACGCGTACGGCGGCGACCCGGTGGCCCGTACGACGTTCGCGGCGGAGATCGTGGCCGCCGTACGCGAGAAGGTCTCCGCGTCCTTCCCGGTCATCTTCCGCTACTCGCAGTGGAAGCAGGAGGCCTACGACGCCCGCCTCGCCGAGACCCCCGAGGAGCTGGACGCCATCCTCGCCCCGCTCGCCGCGGCCGGCGTCGACGCCTTCCACGCCTCCACCCGCCGCTACTGGATCCCGGAGTTCGACGGTTCCGACCTCAACCTGGCCGGCTGGACGAAGAAGCTCACCGGCAAGCCGACCATCACCGTCGGCTCGGTCGGCCTCGACGGCGACTTCATCGGTGCGTTCATGGGCGAGGGCTCCACGGTCAAGGGCATCGACGACCTCCTGGACCGCCTGGAGCGCGACGAGTTCGACATGGTGGCCGTCGGCCGCGCCCTGCTCCAGGACCCTGAGTGGGCGGCGAAGGTCCTCGGCGACCGCCTCGACGAGCTGAAGCCGTACGACGCCGCGTCGCTGAAGACGCTGAGCTGAGCGTCAACTCCGCGATAACGTCCGGGAGATGAGGATCCTTCATCTCTCGGACACGCACATCGAGCGAACCGACGCTCCCCACAAGAACGGCGTCAACGCCACCGATTCGCTGCGCCTGATGCTCGCCGAGCTGCGGCATCAACGGGACGTGGACGCGGTGGTCGTCACCGGGGACATCGCCGACGACGGATCCGTGGAGGCGTACACGGCCGTACAGGAACTGGTGGGCGAGTTCGCGCGGCGGCTGGGCGCGCCGGTGTTCTACACGACCGGCAACCACGACGAGCGGGACGCCTTCGGGAAGGTGCTGGGCAGCGGGCACCCGGAACCGGAGCTGGTCCTGGAGTCCGAGGCGTCGGAGCGGGCCGCGGTGAGCACGGTCGCGGGCCGACGCCTGGTGACACTGGACTCGCTGGTGCCGGGGAAGGTGTACGGCCATCTGAGCGCGACCCAACTTGACTGGTTGCGCGCGGTGTTGAGCGAGCCCGCCGAGCGGGGCACCGTCCTCGCCTTCCACCACCCGCCGATCAGCCTCGCCCTCTCGGCGACCCAGTCGCACTTCGGGCTGCGGAACCCGGGGGAGCTGGGGGAGGTGATCCGGGGGAGTGACGTACGGGTCGTGCTGACCGGTCACTACCATCTCCAGCTCTTCGGGCTGCTGGAGTCGGTGCCGGTGTGGGTCACGCCGGGTGTGGTCAACCGCATCGACCTGACGTCCGCGCCCGGGACGGAGCGCGCGGTGCGCGGGGCGTCGGCGTCGCTGGTGGAACTGGGCGGGGCGGCGGGGCCGATGTTCCACACCTTCCATGCGCGGGATCCCCGGGCGCACGAGACGGTGTACGAGCTGGACGAGGAGCGGGTGCGGTCGTTCGTGGAGCGGGAGGCGTGACCGGCGGCGGCCGGGAGGCGTGACCTGCGGTGACGTGACCTGGCTCCCTTGAGTAAGTCAATCAACTGACTTAAGGTTGCCTCGGTCAATTACGAGTCACTCACTCACTCACGCACGCCGACGGAGGCCGAGCCATGTCCGACGCACCGACCGCCGCCCCGCCGAGGTCGAACGGCGTGGTGGCGGTGCTGGCCTTCGCCGGGATCGTCGTCTCGCTGATGCAGACCCTGGTCATCCCGATCGTCCCGGAGCTGCCCCGGCTGCTCGACGCCCCGGCGTCGGACACCGCCTGGGCGGTCACGGCGACGCTGCTGGCCGCCGCCGTCGCCACGCCGGTGACGGGGCGGCTCGGCGACATGTACGGCAAGCGGCGGATGCTGCTGGTCAGCGTCGTGCTGCTGGTGAGCGGCTCCGTGGTCTGTGCCCTGAGCGAGTCGCTGGTCCCGATGATCGTCGGGCGGGTGCTCCAGGGCCTGGCCTCCGGCGTGATCCCGCTCGGCATCAGCATCATGCGCGACGAGCTCCCGGCCGAGCGCCTCGGCTCCGCCACCGCCCTGATGAGCGCCTCCCTCGGCATCGGCGGCGCGCTCGGCCTGCCCGCCGCCGCGCTCATCGCGGACAACTTCGACTGGCACGTGCTGTTCTGGACGTCGGCCGGTATGGGTGTCGTGGCGCTGGTATGCGTGCTGCTGGTCGTGCCCGAGGCGAAGGTGCGCACGGGCGGGCGCTTCGACCTGGTCGGCGGCACAGGGATGGCGGCCGGCCTGGTCTGCCTGCTGCTGGCCGTCTCCAAGGGGGCCGACTGGGGCTGGGGCAGTGGTACGACGCTGGGGCTGTTCGCCGCGGCCGTGGTCATCCTGCCGGCGTGGGGCTGGTGGGAGCTGCGGGTGGAGCAGCCGCTGGTCGACCTGCGGACGACGGCCCGCCGTCAGGTACTGGTCACCAACCTGGCTTCGATCGCGGTCGGCTTCGCGATGTTCGCGATGAGCCTGGTCATCCCGCAGATCCTCCAGCTCCCCGCGCAGACCGGCTACGGCCTGGGCAAGTCGATGCTGGTCGCGGGCCTGTGCATGGCGCCGTCGGGCCTGGTGATGATGGCGACGGCCCCGGTGTCGGCCGCCATCTCGCGGGCCAAGGGGCCGAAGGTCACGCTGATGATCGGCGTTCTGATCGTGGCCGCGGGCTACGGCCTCAACATCGTCCTGATGTCCGAGGTCTGGCACTTCGTCCTGGTGGCCTGCGTCATCGGCGCCGGCGTCGGCTTCGGATACGGCTCGATGCCCGCGCTGATCATGAGCGCCGTACCCGCTTCGGAGACGGCCGCGGCGAACAGCCTCAACACGCTGATGCGTTCTCTCGGCACGTCCACGGCGAGTGCGGTCGCGGGCGTGATCCTGGCCCAGATGACGACGGACCTCGGGGGTTACGCCCTCCCGTCCGAGAACGCCTTCAAGGTGGTCCTGGCGGTGGGCGCCGGGGCGGCGCTGCTGGCGTTCGTGGTGGCGTCGTTCATCCCGAGGCAGCAGGTGGCTGCGGTCGGGGAGCCGGCGGCGGAGGGGGCGGCGGAGCGGGCGGGGGCGACGGCACGGTCGTAACGGCGAACGGCGAACGGCGAACGGCGAACGGCGAACGGCGAACGGCGGGACCGGGGCCTACAGATTCCCCATCGGCTCGATGTCGACCTTCACCGGCGTACCCCAGACGCGCAGCACCTCGTAGTCGGTGAACTCGTGCACGAGCCGGTAGGCCATGGCCGCACGCGGGCCGCGACGCGCGGCGGCGAGATAGAGCTCGGCCTCCCGGCGGTCGCGGCGCGGGGTGCCGCAGAGCTGCCACTCCTGCCCGTTCCACAGCTCCGGCAGCCAGCGCTGCTGGGGCTGGGGGCGGTCGCCTCGGACGCCGTAGCGGGAGGGGGCGGAGGGCTCGGAGGAGCGGGGGACGTCGGGGCCCGGTCCGTTGAACTCGGACCGGCGGGCCGCTCGGCGGCGGGTCTCGCAGAGCAGGCAGAGGTCGGGGGCGGCGCTGTCGACGGGGCCGTTGGGGTGCTCCGGGCAGCGGGTTGTCGGGGCGGCGCCGGTGACGCTCTCGTCCAGGAGGTCGAGGGCGCGGCGGAGGTCGGCCTTGACCTCGTGGAGCTTGGCGTCCGGGGTGGTGGCGGTGAGGGCCTCCCCGTGTTCGCCGAGGAGGCGGAGGGCTCGGCCCAAGGCGGTCAGCTGGGCGTGGTTCATGGGGTGGCTCCGGGGGCTTGCGGGGGCCTGGTCAGGTGCTGGGGCAGCCTTCAGCATGCACATGGGGATGCTCTGCCTCCAACTGGCCCGCTGCTCCATGCGGTCCGTGTAGGCGTCAGTCCGCGTAGTCCTTGAGCTTCTCGGTGTCCAAGGTGATGCCGACGGGGGCGGGCAACTCGACGGTGGTCCCCCACGGGTAGGACGCTGCCTGGAGGTACCGGCCGTCCTTCGGCTCGGAGTACACGGTGATGGTGTCGATGTCGCGGTCAATGAGGAGATAGACGGGAATCTCGGCTCCCGCGTAGCCGACGGGCTTGTCGATGCGGTCGCGTTGGTTGGTGTCCCGGTCGTGGGAAGTGATCTCTACGGCCATGAGTATGCCGTCGGCTTTGGACCACTCGCCGTCGCCCCTGAAGTGATCCACCGGCACGAGGGAGCCATCCGTGCGGGCGCGGCCCTTGCGGTATGCCTCCGCCTTGACGCCGCACTCGGGCACGAGATCCAGGTCCGGCCGGTGTTGCATGCACTGGCGCAGCAGCCACATGAAGATCGAGCGGCGATTGCCGTCCGGCACTGCCTTGACCTCTACTTTTCCGTTGATGTACTCCAGTCGAACGGTTTCCGGAGCCGCGGCGGCAAGCTCTTCGAATTCATCCACGTCGAGTGGCCCGTGCCGGATGCACAGCCGCCCGCCCAGGAACTCGAGCCTGTTCTGCAGCTCCCTCGGAGCCCTGCGGACGAGTTCCTCGAAGTCCTCGACGGACATCTGCGGGCGTTCAGCGGTGACAGGGGTCATGGCGTCGCCTCCTTTCTCCCATCGTGCCCTGGTGTGGTGTCGGCGGACCGTAGGGGCCGTCATGTGGGTGTCCTTTCTCTTCGTCGTTGGGACATTGCGACACGGATCTCTGCCGCATGGGCATGGATGACGGAGGCTCGCAGGGGCGCGGGGTAGCCGTCGGGGGCGCGTTCGCCTCGGCATGCGCCGCAGATGCCGCCGGGCAGGGCCTCCGGGCGGCCGGGTACTCCGCACTTCGCGCACTCCAGGACGCGGAGGGGTGGGCGGGGCGGGGCGGGCTCCGGCGGGAGCTTGGTGGTGAGGCGGTTGCGGATCAGGGCGGCCGGGTGGTGGACCGGGGTGGGGAGGCCTGTCGTCAGGGCGCGGAGTACGTCGGTGTCGGTGGCGCCACGCGCGTACCACTCGGTGACCAGGGGCGCGAGGGCCGCGCATTCAGCGGCCGACAGCGACAGAGCGGGGGCCTCACGGCCGAGGGCTGCCAGGACGATGTGGGCGCGGGAGCGGGTCGGGCGCGGGCGGTCCGGAGGGTCCGTTGGCTCCTGCGGTACGTCGCCCCGCGTGAACGCCGCCCACCAGGCGTCGTCGCGTGCGGTACGGGAGAACCACGATCGAGTGATCCAGTGCGCGACGCCTGAGGCGGAGGTCAGGTGCTCGCGGCCTCGGCGCAAGTGGCCTGCCCGCTGGAGGTTGTTGAGCGCCGTGCGGAGGGCGCACTGTCCGTACGGGAGCTGCTTGGCCAGCGTTTTTACGGAGATGTCGGCGCCGTCGGGGAGGCGGTCGATGTAGGCGGCGATGGCGGCTTCGCGGGGTGGGAGGTGGGCGAAGTCGTGGTTCGTGCGGGGGTGTTGATCGGGCGCGGACCGTTTCCCGTAACCCGGATTGGCCATTGGGTGCGGGGATGCGTGCGCGGGCAGGGAGGCAGCACTAAGCTTGGCAGCAGCCATGGGATCGAACTTTTCCTTCGATCTCGTAGGTCAAGCCCCCGCAGGTGTTGCGAGCACCTGGCGGGGGCTGTTCGTTATTCGGGCACGCTAGACGACCATCACTGTGCGTGGCAAGCCGAACGCTCCAAGTCAACTCGCGGGGTGGGAGGGTGGGTTGAGGCCCTCCAACCATTCCTTGCAAAGAGGGCTCGGGGCTGGCCGCTTGAGCTTCGGGCCGGGCGAATCGGTGCGTCAGCCCATGCTCTTCGCGCCGTCCAGGCCCTCGCGGATGATGTCGGCGTGACCGGCGTGCTGGGCCGTCTCGGCGATGATGTGCAGCAGCACCCTGCGGGCCGACCATCGAGCCTCGGGCTCGAACCACGGGGCCTTGGGCAGCGGGTGGGCGGCGTTCAGGTCGGGCAGGGTGGCGACCAACTCGTCGGTCCGGCGGGCGACTTCCTCGTACTCGGCCAGCACGCCGGCCAGCGTCTCGCCCGGCAGCATCCGGAACTCGTCGGCCCGCTTGGCGAAGTCGGCCTCGGTCATGGCGGTGAAGTCGGGCATCGCCGACGGGCCGTGCTGGATGAAGGCCGCCCAGCTCCCTTCCACCGACGTGACGTGTTTGATCAGGCCGCCGAGACACAGTTCGCTGACGGTGGTCCGCTGGCCGACCTGCTCGTCGGTGAGGTCGCGGGTGGTGAAGCGCAGGAAGTGCCGCTGCTTGGCCAGCGCTTCCAGCAGGTCGGCGCGCTCGTCGGTGGCGGTGGCAGTGACGGGGCTGTGCGTGGTCTCAGTCATGACAGCCACGTTAGGAGCCGATTAGGTCAGATCCTGACCGCTTTGACGAAGGCCGACCAAGCCGACGCTCGGAATACGAGCTTCGGGCCGTGGGGGGTCTTGGAGTCGCGGACGGGGATGACGGTGGGGAAGTCGTGGGTGACTTCCAGGCAGTCGCCGCCACTGCCGCCGCTGTAGCTGGACTTGTGCCAGGTGACGCCGTCGTGCTCAGGGATGTTCCTCATGGGCGTAATCCTGCGCCATCGCCTCGATCAGGGCCAGGGACTTCTGCGGCGAGAGTGCGCAGGCCGTGAGGAGTTCGTAGGTGAACCTCTGGTGCTTGACGGTCGCGGGGTCGTCCTCCAGCCGTCCGGTGCCGACCCCTTCGAAGTAGACCAGCGGAGGAGCGTCCTCGAAGTCCATCAGCTTGATGGAGCCCTCCATCGCGGCATGTGCTCCCGCCCCAAACGGCAGCACCTGCACGATGACCCGACCCCGGCGGCACAAATCTGCGATGTGACGCAGGACCTCCGCCATCACCTCGGGTCCGCCCGTCACTCGCCGCAAAGCCGCCTCGTCAATCACCGCCCACAACAGCGGGTCTGTTGGATCGTCGAGGAGTCGGGTGCGCTCCATCCGGGCCGTCACGAGCTGCTCGATCTTCTCCGCCGGGGCCGTCGGCTGGTATGCGCGGCACACGACCCTCGCGTATTCGGGCGTCTGCAGAAGGCCGGGGATCAGGAGCGGCGCGTACTGCCTGATCGCCGTCGCTTGAGCCTCGGCCTCCGCTGCCTCCGCGAAGTGCTCCGGATACCTGGACTTGTTGGCTGCCTTGCAGTTCCGCGCGAAGAAACCCTTCGTGTCCAGCACCTCATCGACCACCGGGGCCATGTCGGGCCGCAAGCGCCGCGTACCCGCCTCCAGTTGGCCGACGAACGTGCCGCTGACGAACAGCTTCAGGCCCAGGGCCTCCTGGCTGAGGCCCTTCTTCTCGCGAGCGTGACGTAATTCCGCCCCCAGCAGCGCGCGCGGCGATGACGACGGGTCGAGGTCCTTGGGTCCCGGCATGGCAGCTCCCGGTCGAACATCGGAGATGTTGGTGTCCCCTGTATGGCCAGGCTAGAGCCGTGACCGACACGCTGTGTTGTGAATCGCAAACTCTGCGTGGAGAGGTGAACTCAACGATGCGGTCGACCGAAGAAGTCGTGGTGTCCCTGCGGGAGGCGCTCAGGGGTGTGGGCGTCGTACTGCCCTCCCTGTGCGTGGATCCGGTAACCGGCGCCAGCGACGAGCCGTTCGCTCTGGTCCAACTCGGGCGTTGCAATGTCCGCACCGCGGAGCGGCTCGTGGCGGTGTTGCGGGGTGAGCCCGTGGAGCCCGCGCCGACGAAGGAGGAGCTGTTGGCGCGGGTTCGGCAGGTCAACAGGGAGGGGAGACTGCCGCGTTAGGGACGGTCAGGCGGGTTGGAGTCAGGAGATCATGCCCATGTCGCAGCCGGAGATCGATGCTGTCGTGTTCGATGTGCTGGGCACGCTTGTCGACGAACCCGCCGGTATCCGCGCCGGCATTCGTGAACTCGATCCCTCGCTCGACGATTCCAGGGTTGAGGACCTTTTGTCGCTGTGGCAACAGCACATCGACCGCGAGCAACGTCGCATGCTCGACGGCGTCCGGCCTTACCTCACCAGCGACCTCCTCGACCTGGAAGCCGCTCGGCTCGTCGCCGATGCCGCCGGAGTCGACGACCCGATCGCCGTGGCGGCGCTGGCCCTGTCGGGTCGCCGGCTCCCGCCGTGGCCCGACACCGTGGCAGGGCTCGCCCGTCTCGCCGAGCGGTTCCCGTTGATCGGACTCTCCAACGCCAGCCGGACGGCGCTGCTGGGGCTCAACGCCCATGCCGGACTGCGCTGGCACCAGGCCCTGTCCGCCGAGGACGCCCGGACCTACAAGCCGGACCCAGCGGTCTACCAGCTGGCCGTCACCGTCTCGGGGCGACCGCCGGAGCGCCTTCTGATGGTCGCCGCCCATGCCTGGGACCTGCGCGGAGCACAGCACCTCGGCCTGCGCACCGCCTACGTCGCCCGCCCCGTCGGCGACCCGCCCACCTCCTCGGACCGGTTCGACCTGCACGCCGACGACCTGGCCGACCTGGCCGACCGACTCGACCGTGCCTGGTAGTGCTTCTAGGCCGACTCGGAGGCGTGGTTCAGGCGGTCGTACTGGTCCTGGGTGAGGTGGACGGCGTTCGCGCCGAGGTTCTCCTCCAGGTGCGCGATGCTCGTCGTCCCCGGGATGGGGAGGATCGCCGGGGAGTGGGTGAGGAGCCACGCCAGGGCGACCTGCGTCGGGGTCGCGTCGAGTTCCTTCGCCACCGCGGCGATCTCCGACCTCGCCCCCGACTGTCCCGCCGCCACCGGCCGCCACGGCAGGAACGCGATGCCCGCCGACTCGCAGGCCTTGAGTACGGGTTCGTGCTCGCGGTCGAGGAGGTTGTAGCGGTTCTGGACGCTCGCGATGTCGACGACGGTCCGGGCCTGCGCGAGCTCGGCGGCCGTGACCTCGGACAGGCCGATCAGGCCCACCTTGCCCTCCTCGCGCAGGTCGCGGAGGGCGCCGAGCTGGTCGGGGAGCGGTACGTCCGGGGCGAGGCGGTGGAGTTGGAGCAGCTCGATGCGGTCGAGACGGAGGCGGCGTAGGGCCTCGTCGACCTGGGCTCGGAGGTCGGCCGGCTCGCCCGCGTGCCGCCAGCCCTCGCCCGAGGTGGTGTGGCGGATGCCGACCTTCGTGGCGATCACGAGGTCGTCCGGGTACGGGTGCAGGGCCTCGGCGAGGAGGTCCTCGTTGGCTCCCCAGCCGTACATGTGCGCCGTGTCGATCAGCGTGACGCCGAGTTCGACGGCGCGGCGGGCGACCGCGACGCAGGCGGCACGGGCCTCGGCGCTCTCCGGGCGCAGGTGCATCGCCCCGAATCCGAGCCGTCGTACTTCCAGGTCGCCGCCGATGCGGAAGGTGGTCGCCGTCATCCGTTGTCTCCCCCTCTGGTGGACTGGCGTCATGACGATCCTGCCGCATCGCCTGCTGAGGGCGCTGGAGCATTTCAACGCCGCCCACCCCTGGGACCACAACGCCCACTATCACCGGTGGATCCTGCGGCAGTTGCCCCGGGAACGGGTTCGACGGGCCCTGGATGTCGGGTGCGGGAGCGGGGGCTTGGCGAGGGCCTTGGCGGGACGGGCGGACTCCGTCCTCGGGGTCGACTCCGACGCCGAGATCGTCGGGCGGGCGCGGGAGTCGACGCCCCACGGGTTCCCGGTCTCGTACGTCGTCGCCGACGCGCCGGACGGGATTCCCGAGGGTTCGTACGACGTCATCACCTGCGTCGCCGTACTGCACCACCTGCCGCTGGCCGAGACCCTCACCCGCTTCCGGCGCCAACTGGCCCCCGGCGGCACGCTGCTGGTCGTCGGTCTGGCCCGCGAGGAGGGGCCTGTGGATCATCTCCTCGGTGCCGTCTCCATCCCGCTCAACCTCGTCTTGGGGTGGGCCAAGAACCGGGGAAGACGGGCAGGGGTCCGGCCGGTCTCCATGACCGCCGTCACCCGGCCGGCGGAGACAGGCTTCTCCGGCATCGCCCGTGCGGCCCGTCGCGTCCTGCCCGGCGTCCGCATGCGCAGGCGACTGTTCTGGCGGTACACGCTTGTCTGGCGCGGCTGACAGCCTTGCCTCCAGTCTTGGGCCCCCTCAGGCCCCCGCCGCCTCCAGCGCCGCCCTCAGGTGGCCGTCCGCCGTGGACAGCAGCCCCGTCGCCGTGGGCCCGTCCACATCCCCCAGCAGGATCAGGATCGCCGTCTTCACCTCGCCGCCCGCCTCGGTCAGGGCCCGTTCGATGTCGGTGTCGTCCGCGCCCGTGGCCAGGGCGACGATACGGCGGGAGCGGGCCCGTAGCTTGTCGTTGGAGGCGCGGACGTCGACCATCAGGTTCCCGTAGGTCTTGCCCAGGCGGATCATCGTGATCGTCGAGAGCATGTTGAGGACCAGCTTCTGGGCGGTTCCGGCTTTCAGGCGCGTCGAGCCGGTCAGCAGTTCCGGGCCCACGACGATCTCGATGCCGTGCTCGGCGGCCGCGGCGAGGGCGCTGTCGGGGTTGCAGGACAGGCCGATCGTCAACGCGCCCTGCGCACGGGCGTGTTCGACCGCGCCGATCGCGTACGGGGTGCGGCCGGAGGCGGAGATGCCGACCACGGTGTCGGCGGCGGTGAGCGCGAGGGCGTCGAGGTCGGCGCGGGCCAGGTCCTTGGAGTCCTCGGCGCCCTCGATCGAGGTGACCATCGCCTCCGGGCCGCCCGCGATGAGCCCGACGACCTGGGAGGGGTGGGTGTTGAAGGTGGGCGGGCACTCGGAGGCGTCCAGCACGCCCAGGCGACCGGCCGTACCCGCGCCGGCGTAGACGAGCCGACCGCCCTGCGCCATCCGGTCGGCGATGGCGTCGATGGCGGCGGCGATCTGCGGGAGGCGCGACGCCACGGCGGCGGGCACGGCCGCGTCCTCGCCGTTCATCAGCCGGGCGATGTCGAGGGTGGGGAGCCGGTCGATCTCGGCGAGCTCGGGACGGAACGCCTCGGTGGTCAGGGTCTCCAACTCGGCGCGGAGATCACGGGGGTTGGAAGTCGAGGTCATGAGGGAGGCGGCTCTCTTCAACTTCGGTGTGTTGGCATACCTACGGTCTATCGACGATGCCGATGCGCCAGTGCCTCGTAAGAGGCGGCCAGCGCGGGCGCCGCACTCTCATAAGTCCGCTGAGCGACCCCCACGAACAGACAGTCCACCACAAGCAGCTGACTGGTCCGGGACGACATCGCCGCGGGACGCAACTCGCTCTCGCGAGCCGTCGACGTCGTAAGGATGTGATCGGCGTACTGAGTGACGGGCCCGTCCGGACGCCCGGTGATGGCGACCGTCGTGGCCCCGTGCTCGAAAGCGACCCGCAGCGGCTCGATGACGTCCCCGGTCGACCCGGAGTGCGTGATGGCGATCGCCACGTCACCCGCACGGAGCTGCACGGCGTTCGTCACGGCGAGGTGCGGATCGCTGTGCGCGTGGGCTATCAGCCCTATGCGCAGGAGCTTCTGGGTGAGGTCCTGCGCGACCAGCCCGGACGCCCCGACGCCGTACACGTCGATACGGCGGGCCGCGGCGGCGGCCGAGACGGCCGCTCCCAGCTGGACCGTGTCGAGGCCGGCGGCCGTGTCGGCGAGGGTCTGCTGCTCGTCGTAGGCGAGCTTGGCCACGACATCCGCGATGGGGTCGTCCACCGCGATGTCGGTCGTGATGGCGGGGGCGCGGCCCGACTGCTGCTGGGCGGCGAGGCCGGCGAGGGCGAGGCGCAGGTCGCGGTAGCCGGGGTAGCCGAGGAGGCGGGCGGTGCGTACGACCGTCGCCTCGCTGGTGCCCGTGAGTTCGGCGAGGCCGGTGACCGTGAGGGCCGCGCAGCCCGCCGGGTCGTTCGCGACCGCTTCGGCGACGCGCTGCATGGAGCGGGTCATCGACGGGGCGAGCGTGCGCACCTTGGCCGCGAGGGCGGCGGGGGCGGGCGGGGGTCCGGCCGGGCCCGACCCGGCTCCTCCGCTGCCGGTGCCGAAACTTTCCTTCACTCTCTGGGTCACGTATGAAAGATATTTTCGGCTCGGCGCCCTGGTCAAGAGTGCGCACAATAGGTCCATGGAACCCATCAGTCCGCTGGAGCAGGCGCTGCACGCCGCCCGCGCCCTCGTGCTCGCCGACCTGGTCGCGGGCAAGGTCGCCGAGGCGGACGTCGTATCGCTGGTCGAAGAGTCGGTCGTACAGCGGCGCTGGTGGGTGGAGCAGTGGCCGGAGGGTGTGGAGTACGTGGCCGGGCTGGTCGCCCAGGACGTGCAGGACGCGCTGCTGGAACGGCGCGGCCGCTGGCCGCTGTGCCCGGTGTGCCGCACCGGTGACCCGCATGCGCTGGACGTCGAGCCGGAGTTGGGGCCCGATCCGCACTGGGTGTGCCACCAGGCGGGGGTGAAGGTCGCGGCGGTGGGGTCGCTGGGGTCGTCCGGGCTGGGCGGGGCGCCGTCCTCGTGAGCCGCGTGAGACGCGCGAGGCGCGTAAGCCACGTGAGATGCGTGAGCCACGTGAGACGCGTGACGTCGTGACGATCTATATCGACCCGCCGGCCTGGCCGGGGCACGGCCGGCTGTGGTCGCACCTCGTGAGTGACGTGTCGTACGACGAACTGCACGCGTTCGCCGACGAGTTGGGCGTGCCGCGGCGGGCCTTCGAGCGGGATCACTACGACATCCCGTCGGATCGGTACGCCGATGTGGTGCGCGCGGGTGCCGTGGAGGTCAGCAGCCGTGAGGTGGTACGGCTGCTGACGGAGGCGGGGTTGCGCAGGCCGAAGGGGCGGGCGGCCGGCTAGCGCCCCCTCGGTCTCGCGCGCAGTGCTCCCGGCTAGGCGAACTGGCCGGGCTGGTAGCTGCCCGCGGGCTGCTGGATCATGACGTTCAGCCGGTTGTAGGTGTTGATCATGGCGATCAGGATCACCAGGGCGCCGAGCTGTTCCTCGTCGTAGTGCTTGGCGGCGTTCTCCCAGATCTCGTCCGGGACCCCACCGGCGCCGTCCGCGATGCGGGTGCCCTGCTCGGTGAGTTCCAGGGCGGCGCGCTCGGCCTCGGTGAAGCAGGTGGCCTCCCGCCAGGCCGCGACCAGATTGAGGCGAAGCCAGTCCTCGCCGGCGGCCACCGCGTCCTTGCTGTGCATGTCGGTGCAGAAGCCGCAGCCGTTGATCTGGCTGGCCCGGAGCGTCACAAGGTGCTGGATGCTGAGCGGCAGCGGCGAGTCGTGCACCACCTTGCCGGCCGCCCCGAAGTGCTTGATGACCTTGCCGGCGATCGGGTTCTCGAAGAGGTTCAAGCGGGCGTTCATGGCCAACTCCCTTGCCGTTGTCGTCGGGTTACGCAGATATGACGGAACGGCCGGGCGGGATGTGACATGAGCGAACGTGACGTGGGTCACGCGTGCGTGGCCCGGCGCATGGGATACCAGGTGTCCCCGGACGGCCGGGGAGGGTCCGACAGGTTCCAGCTCCACGAGAGCGTCGGCGTGATGCGCAGGTAGTGACCGGGACCCACCATGCCGACCCGCTCCACGGGGCCGTCCGCGACGCCGTACACCCGGATGCCACGGGCGACGAACGGCTCGATGGAGAGCAGGTCGTCCACGACGAAGGCCACCTTGTCGCGGCCGCGCGCGACATTGCGGAACTTGCGGGTGTCGAGGACCTCCGCGCGGGGCCCGCCGACCCAGAAGTGGGTCCCGTCGAACTCCAGGGCCACCGGCACCACATCCGGCTGCTCGTCCGCGCAGAGGCTGGCGAGGCGGGCGAGCGGGTTCGTGGTGAGGTAGGCGATCTCCTCGTCGGTGAACGACATGGCGGCTCCCTACGGCGGTGCGGGTCGGCTCCGCCCCAGGCTAGGCCGCCGCGGGACGCCCCCTGCGGACGTACAGCCGGAGCGTCGGGTCCATGTCGGGCCCCTCCTGCACCGCCCGCTCCTCCTCGACCGTCGCCCGCACATACCCGGCGCGCGTGGCGACGCCCTGTGACGGGAGGTTGTCGGCGTCGACGATGGCGCAGAGGAGTTGTACGTCGTCCCTGGCCAGGGCCCACTCCGACAGGGCGTCCAGCGCCTCGCTCGCGTAACCGCGGCCGCGGACGCCCTCCACGAGGTCGTAGCCGACCTCCGCCCGGCCCTCCTCGTCGGGGACGCCGTGGAAGCCCATGCCGCCGACCGCGAGGTCGTCCTCCTTGCGTACGAGGACGAACAGGCCGAACTCGGGACGGTGCACGCCCGTCTCGTAGGCCTTCATCGTCATCCCGGCCGCCTCCCGCGTCCCCTCGAAGGGACCGCCCACGACCCAGGTGAACCCGCCGTCGCCGCCCGCGCTCAGGTCGGCGGCGGCCGCGGGGGTGACGCCCTGGAGGGTGAGGCGGTCGGTGGGGATGACGAGGTTGTTGCGCCAGCGCCATTCGGTGACCGGCGCGCGGCCGGGCAGGTCACCGCGGCCGGTGGCCCACAGCAGGGTGCGCCAGTGGTCGGGGCCGGGCTGGACGTGCGGGAAGATCCGGGTGAGGACGAACTCGGGGAGTTCGGAGGGCGGTTCGTAGGTCAGGCCCAGGCCCTCGGCGATGTCGTGCGTGTGGAGGAGGACCTCCGCTACGCCCATCGCCGCGAAGCCCTCGCGGTTCGCGCTGCGGAAGGGGTAGGGGTGGAAGGCGCGCACCTCGGGGGGTGTGGTGCGGATGGTGGCGGTGAACAGGGCGCCGGTCGTCTCGATGACCTGCAGCAGGCCCTCGTTGTCGGTGCCGTCGTCCAGGGTGATCTCGAACGGGACGTAGTCGTCCTGCGCGCGTCCGGCCAGGTTGGCGGCGTAGGCGATGAGGTCTTCGGCGATATGGAACGCGGTGGCGTGGCAGTCCCACTCCAGCCGTCCGGCGCCGACGGCCGTCCAGTCCCGGTCCGCCGCCGTTCGCAGCAGCGCCACGCAGCTTGCCACGGCCTGTTGTACGCGTTCCCCGCTTATGTCTCGCATGCCGTGCAGGCTACGGCGGCGCGTTGGTCAGAGCGACAGCATTTCCAGCTCGGAGGAGAGGTTGTAGCGGGCGGTGGCTTCCCACTTCTCCTGCCCGTACGGCGTGCTGAACAGGCTGGGCAGGGCGAGGAGTTGACGCAGGATCGCGGCGCGGCCCTCGCGGAAGGCGTCGTTCGGGACGAAGTGGTACTCCTCGCGGACGGCGGCCGTGTAGGCGGCGTACGCGGAGGGCGGGGCGGCGAGGATCGCGAGGTCCGCGTCGCACAGGACCTGGCCGTCGCGGTCGTCCGGTGCCGGGGCGTGGGTGGTGGTGAGGCGGACGAGGCGGGCCACCTCGGCGGTCCGCTCGGCGGGGACACCGGCCTCCGGCAGGGCGCGTTCGGCGAGGCGGGCGGAGCGCTCCTCGTTCTCCGAGCGCTCAGGGAGGTACACGGCGTCGTGGAACCAGGCGGCGAGGTGTACGACGTCCGGGTCGTCGGCGTGGTCGGCCAGCTCGTCGATGTGGTCCAGGACCGCGGTGAGGTGGGTGAGCGTGTGGTAGTGGCGCTGCGGTTCCTGCCAGCGGGTGAGGAGGTTGTCGGCGTACGGGGCCGGGTCGGGGGTGGTGGCGGGGGAGCGGGTCGCGTCGAGGGCTCGGGTGAAGCGGGCGCGGAGGGCGTCGAGGTCGGCCATGGCGTCATTGTGGCGGGTGTGTCGGCGTTCTCCCGGGCACACGCACCGCCCCCTAGCGTGGACGCCATGACTTCTGCTGACGTGCACGACGTACGGGATCCCGAGCTGCCGGGGCGGTTGCTGGTGGTCGAGCGGGATGCGCTGGTTCCGCTGTTGCGGGGGAGGGCGGAGGCGGACTTCGCGCTGCCGACCGCCGCGTGTCCGGGGTGGTCGGTGCGGGATGTGCTGGCGCACTGTTCGGCCGTGTTGATGCGGGTGGTGGAGCACCGCTTCGAGGAGGGCGTCTTCTCGCCCGAGTCCAACGACCGGGACATCGCCGAGCGGGCCGACTGGAGCGACGCGCAGGTCGTCGACGAGCTGGAGCGCGGGATGACCGAGGCGGGGCCGGTGATCGCCAAGGCCGGCGGGGCCCTGGACGGCGTCGCGCTCGGGGAGTGGGTGCATGCCGGTGACGTACGGGAGGTGCTCGGGGAGCCGGGGGCGTATGCCGGGGCCGGGCTGCCCGACGCGCTCCGGCTGCTCGCGTGGCTGACCCGGGAGCGACGGCACGTCCCGCTGCACGCCGACCTGGACGACGTCGACGAGCCCCTGCGCCTCGGGGAGGCGGCGGCCCCGCGCCCACCGGCGCGGTACATCGGGGACGCCGCCACGCTCGTACGGCTGTATGCGGGGCGGCCGGTGGAGGGGGCGGCTTATGAGCTGGCGGGGGTGGAGGCGGGGGAGCTGAACATCTTCGGGTGACCGGCGGGTCCGGTGGCGGCGGCATGGGTTGAGCGGATCTCCGGTGGGGCAGGCGTACCCTGGATTGGACTAGACCTGTAGCCGGGTCCGTAGCTAGGCCTGTAGCTACATCTGTAGCGCCGTCGAATGCCGAGGAATGGGGTCCCATGAGCAAGCGTGCAGTCCTGGAGGTGATCGCCCTCGGGGTCGAGGACGCGGTCGCCGCCCAGGCCGGGGGTGCGGACCGGCTCGAACTGGTCACCGACATGGCGGCCGACGGACTCACCCCGTCGGTCGAGGCCTACGCCGGGATCCGGGCCGCCGTCGACATCGATCTGCGCGTGATGCTGAGGCTGGCGGACGGGTTCGCGGTGGGGGACGTGCGGCGGGTCGTGCGGGTGGCGCGGGAGATGCGGGACGCCGGGGCCGAGGAGTTCGTGCTCGGGTTTCTCGATGCCGACGGTGGGGTGGACCTCGGGGCCGTCGAGCGGGTGGTCGGCGAGCTGGACGGGTGCCGGTGGACCTTCCACCGGGCCATCGACCGGGCCGCCGACCGGGACGCGCTGCGTAAGCAGCTGGATGGGATGCCGGGGCTGGACACGTATCTCACGGCCGGGTCGGCGGTGGGTGTGGACGACGGGCTTCCCACGCTGCTCGCCGAGGCGGCGAGGGGTGCGGCGAGGGGTGGGGAGCCCGGGTATGAGCAGCAGATTCTGGTGGGTGGGGGGCTGCGACTCGACCATGTGCCGAAGCTGCTGGCCGCCGGGATCGACGCGTTCCACATCGGCGGGGCGGCGAGGCCGGACGGCTGGGACGGGCCGGTGTCCGTCGCCGCTGTGGCGGAGTGGCGGGCTGTGCTGGACGAGGTTTCGTAGGAGTCCGGCGTTGATGGCCAGGCCGTGATCTACTTCCGGTCAATTGCTGATCAACATGAGCTGAGGCCATGACTGAACACTGCTGCGACGCGATGACGAGCCGAGTGAACTGGCACTGCGACCGGCACGGCGACCCCTCCGCCTGCCCGGACGCCCTGATGCGATTCAGCGCCAAGTTCCAGGAGTACGGCCTGATCATCCATGACGGCGGCACATCCAGCATCGGGATCGACTTCTGTCCTTGGTGTGGACAGCGCCTCCCCGCGTCGCAGCGGGATCGGTGGTTCGACGAACTGGAGAGCCGAGGGATCGATCCGTGGGAGGACGAGATCCCTGCCGAGTTCCAGGACGGGAGCTGGCTCGCCGAGACGTCACCGCCCCCGATCCCCCCGGCCTCAGCCCAGCTGCGCCGGTAGCGCCGCCGCGTGCACCACGATCAACCCCGACACCGCTCGCGTCAGGGCGACATACAACCGCCGCAGCCCCGTCCGCTCGTCCGGCTCCCCGTCCACCACCGCCTGCGGCTCGTCCAGGACGACGTAGTCGTACTCCAGCCCCTTCGCGAGTGACGCAGGGACCAGCGTCAGGCGGGTCTGCTGGGTCGTCTCCTCACCCGGGGCCAGGTAGGTGATCCCCGCCGCCGTGAGCGCCTCCGACAGGGCCGGGATCCGGGCGTCCGCGGCGATCAGGCCGATCGAGCCCTCGTTGCGCAGCAACTCCTCGCACGAGGCGACGACTTCGGCCGTCTCCGACACTTCACGGACCTCGAAGAAGCCCGGGTTCTCGCGGATCGACACCACCGGCGTCAGGCCCGGTGCGATGTGGGGGAGGAGGCGGGAGGCGTAGGTGATGACGTCCGTCGGGACGCGGAAGCCGGCCGTCAGCTCCTCGATGAGGCCCTCCGACTTGCCGAGGTGGGCCAGCGCCTCGTCCCAACTCCGCGTCGCCCAGGGGGTCGTACCCTGCGCCAGGTCGCCGAGGACCGTCGCCGAACCGGTCGTGCAGCGGCGGCCCACCGCCCGGTACTGCATGGGCGAGAGGTCCTGCGCCTCGTCGAGGACGACATGGCCGAGGGAGGGCGTGCGCGCGACGATGTCGTTCGTCTCGTCGATCAGCACGGCGTCGGCGGGGGACCACTTGGCCGACTTGACGCTCCTCGCCGGCTTCGCCCAGAGAATCGTCTTCTGCTCGTCCTCGCTCAGCAGCCCCGCCGCGTGTACGGCGAGGAAGTCCGCGTCCGCGAGCAGGCGCAGGACGAGTTTCGCCGGGTCGACCGGCGGCCAGATCGCCTTGACGGCGGCCTTCACCGCGCTGTTGCGGGCCACCGCGTCCTGCACCCGGTCGTCCGGCGCCTCGCCCGACCGCTCCATCTGCACCAGCACGGCGTGCGCGATGCGCTGCGGGAGGGCCTCGCGGGCGGCGCCGTAGCGGATGTCGCGGGCGAGCAACTCGCGGACGATCTCCTCGACTTCGTACGCCGCAACGCGCCAGCGGCGGGATCCGCGTACGACGACCACCGCCTCCGTCGGCATGGTCACGTGTGAGTAGACGGCGCGCCGCAGCACCTCCGCCATCCTCGCGTCGCCCTTGATCACCGCGGCCGCCGCGTCGTCCGTGCCGCGCACCTCGACGTGCGCGACGAGGTCGTCCACCGTCGCCTGGCGGACCGTCAACTCGCCCAGCGCGGGGAGGACCTGCTCGATGTAGTGCAGGAAGGACTTGTTCGGTCCGATGACGAGCGTGCCGGTGCGGGCGAGCCGCTCGCGATGGGCGTAGAGGAGATACGCGACCCGGTGCAGGCCCACCGCCGTCTTCCCGGTGCCCGGGCCGCCCTGCACACACACGGTTCCGCCGAGCCCGGACCGTACGATCTCGTCCTGCTCCGGCTGGATCGTCGCCACGATGTCGCGCATCGGGCCGACGCGCGGGCGCTCGATCTCCTGCTGGAGCAGCTTGCTGGTCCGGGCCGCCTCTTCCGGATCAGAGAGGTGCTCGTCCTCGTACGCCGTGAGGTCACCGCCCGTGTAACCGAAGCGGCGGCGCAGCCCGATGTCCAACGGGTCCTTCTTGGACGCCCGGTAGAAGGGCTGGGACACCGGCGCCCGCCAGTCGATGACCATCGGGTCGCCCTCGGCGTCGTGCACATGCCGGCGCCCGATGTAGAAGCGCTCGCCCTCCGCGCCTTCCGCCTCCTCGGCGCCGGGAGCGTGCAGATAGTCGAGCCGGCCGAAGAACAGCGGGGTGTCGCTGAGGTCGGCCAGGGCCTTGATGCGCTCGTCGATCTGGCGGGTGAGGACTTCGGCGTTGACCCAGTTCGCGGTGACGTCGCTGATGTCGAGGGACTCGACGTCCTCCCGCATGGCACGCAGGGCGGCGCGGGAGGAGGCGAGGTGGGAGCGCTCTCGGGAGAGGGGGTCGAGCGGGTCGAGGGGGTCGAGCGGGTCGTCGACGGGCGTGGCCAAGGGGGTGCCTCCGGGGGGACCTACAGGTAGGTGATCGAGAGAGCCGACCGGTTTCCGTCCGGGCGGCGGCACTCCGCGGGGGAGGCGGGCAAGAGCGGAGATTTTAGGTGAGCGGGGAGGGCGAACGCCACCGAATATTTCGCGCCCTGTCCGCGCCGTGTCCGCGCCGTGTCCGCGCCGTGTCTGCGCCCTGCCCCCTCGGATTCCCCCCTCGTATTCCCCCCCCGTATTCCGCCTCGGATTCCTCCCGTATTCCTGCCCATGTTCCGTCCCCTAGGGGATGCGGCCCTACTCCCTGGGGGGAAGGGGTCCGTCCGGAGGTGTACGGCGGTAGTACGCGGCCTGGGACCGCAGGCCGATGCGGTCTTTATGCCCGCGGATCCATCATGGAGACATGAGCGCGGCAACCATCAACCCAGCCCCCGTGGGTCCCCGCGGAGCGACAGCGCTCCAGGGGAGTCACCACCGTCATCGCATCGGCGAAGCCCTGCGCGCCGTCAAGGTGTTCGCACGTGCGGCCTTCGACGTGATCATCCTCGGCGAGTACGGCGAGGAGGTGGGCGTCCGCCACAGGTGACCGTCTAGGGTCACCGCGTGACCCGCCGATCACGTTCCGCAACTCCCTGTTTCCTACTGATCGTTTCCGGCCTCTCCCTGGCGGCCTTCACGGCCCTCTGCCTCCACCAGCGCATCCCGATGGCCGACGCACTGGTCTACCGGGCGGAAGGACAGGCGGTCCTGCGCGGCGGCGACCTCTACGGCTTCACCGTCACCGAGTGGCAGCTCCCCGCCACCTACCCGCCCTTCGCGGCACTCCTCTTCGTGCCGGCGGCCCTGATCCCGGTGACGGCCCTCAAGGCGACCTTCCTGGCGGGCAACGCGCTCCTGCTCGTCGTACTCGTCCACCTCTCCGCCCGGCTGTCGGGCCCGGCGAGGACCCGCCTCCCGCGCCGAACCGCCCTGTGCGCCGCCACGGCCGCGGCCCTCTGGCTGGAGCCGGTCTTCCAGACCCTCCTCTTCGGCCAGATCAACCTCGCCCTGGCCTGCCTGATCCTGTGGGACCTCACCCGGCCGTCGGGCGCCCGCTTCAAGGGCGCCGCCGTGGGCATCGCGGCCGGGATCAAGCTGACTCCGGCGATCTTCATCGCGTACCTGGTGCTGCGCGGGCGACACCGGGAGGCGGCGACGGCGGCGGCGGCCTGCGCCGGGACGGTCGCGCTCGGCGCCCTCGCCCAGCCCTCCGCGAGCCTCGACTTCTGGACCCGCCGCCTCTACGAGACGGACCGCGTGGGCAAGGCCTGGATCGTCGACAACCAGTCGCTGCAGGGGCTGATCACCCGCGCCCTCGGCGACCCGGCACCGGGCCCGGCGGCCTGGGCGCTGCCTTGCGCGGCGGTCGCGCTCACCGGCCTGTGGCTGGCCGCGCGGGCCGTCGAGGACCGCCACGGGATCCTTCTGACGGCGTTCACGGCGCTGCTGGTCTCACCGATCAGCTGGTCCCACCACTGGGTGTGGTGCGTCCCGCTGATCGCGGTACTCCTGGCGGAGGGCCGTACGCGCACGGCCGCGCTCGTGGCCCTCGTCTTCACCGCCCGCACGATGTGGCTGCTGCCGCATGAGGGGGATCTGGACCTGCAACTACCCTGGTGGCAGCAGCCGTTGGCGTCGCCGTACCTCTTGCTGGTGCTGCTCCTGCCGACGGCTGAGTACGTGATCACCCGCCGGATGAGTACGCGCACCGGTGCCCCGGCACCTGCCGGGCCGGTTCACTGCACGCATGACGACAACGCACATCGCGGCACGGCCCCCGGCCCGGTCGGACGTGGCTGAGCGGGACTCCAGGGCGTGGATCGCGCCGCTCGTCGCGACGATCCTCCTGGCGTTCCTGGGCCCCGCCGCGCTGCTCCTCGGCGGGCTCTCCGCCATGGCGACGGACAGCTGCGGTCCCGACGACTGCTCGCCGGCGCTCAACACCCAGCTGTCCGTGATCTACGGCACTCTCGCCTTCGGCACCTTGCCCACACTCGCGGCCTGGATCACGGCATGGGCACTCCCCTGGCAGCGCCGCTGGTCGGCTTGGCGCACCGGCGCCGCGATCACCGCACTCCTGCCGCCGCTGTTCGTGCTACTGCTGGTGTTCACGCTGCCGACGCCCTGAGCGGTCCGCACGCCGTGAGCGACCTGCACACCCTGAGCTGGGCCGCGAGGACGGGCCCGCGGGGGTGTGGATGGGGCCGCGGGTCGGGCGCCTGGCCCTGGCGGGTTGTGGACGGGGGCCGCGGGCTGTGTGGACGGGAGTGCGTGGGCGTGCGTCCGGTCCCGCGGGTTGTGTGGACGGGAGCGCGGGTTGCGCCCGGCCCCGGGAGGCGTGCGTGCGGTCCCCGCGGGTCGTGCGGACAGGGCCGTGGGTCGTGTGTCTGGTCCCGCAGGTTCGTGGGGACGGGAGCGTGGGTTGCGTTCGGCCCCCGGGGGTCGTGCGTCCGGCCCCCCCCGGGGGTCGTGAGCGCGGGTTGCGCCCGGGCCCGTGGGTCATGTGTCCGGTCCCGCAGGTTCGTGGGGACGGGAGCGTGGGTTGCGCCTGCCCCCGCGGGTCGTGCGTCCGGCCCCGCGGGGCGTGTGAACGGGCCGCATTCGTGTGTCCGGACCGCCCCGCGGCCCGTGTCGGTCGGGTCGTTCAGCTCTCTGTCAGGAGTTCGTCTGCGTCCATGATCCGGTACGCGTACCCCTGCTCCGCCAGGAAGCGCTGGCGGTGGGCGGCGAAGTCCTGGTCGATCGTGTCGCGGGCGACGACCGAGTAGAAGTGGGCCTGGTGGCCGTCGGCCTTGGGGCGCAGGACGCGGCCGAGGCGCTGGGCCTCCTCCTGGCGGGAGCCGAAGGTGCCGGAGACCTGGACGGCGACGGTCGCCTCCGGCAGGTCGATGGAGAAGTTGGCGACCTTGGACACGACGAGGACGCTGATCTCGCCCTCCCGGAAGGCGTTGAAGAGCTTCTCGCGCTGGGCGTTGGAGGTCTCGCCCTTGATCACCGGGGCGTTCAGGTGCTCGCCCAGTTCGTCGAGCTGGTCGATGTACTGGCCGATGACCAGGATCTGCTGCCCGGCGAAACGGCGGACGATGGCCTCCGTGACCTTCCGCTTGGTGTCGGTCGTCGCGCAGTAGCGGTACTTCTCCTCGGTCTCGGCGGTGGCGTACGCGAGCCGCTCGGAGTCCGTCAGATTGACCCGCACCTCGACACAGTCCGCGGGCGCGATGTAGCCCTGCGCCTCGATCTCCTTCCACGGTGCGTCGAACCGCTTGGGGCCGATGAGCGAGAAGACGTCCGACTCGCGCCCGTCCTCCCGCACGAGGGTGGCCGTGAGGCCCAGCCGCCGCCGCGCCTGCAGATCGGCCGTGAACTTGAAGACGGGGGCCGGCAGCAGATGCACCTCGTCGTAGACGATCAGCCCCCAGTCCCGGGAGTCGAACAGCTCCAGGTGCGGATAGACACCCTTCCGCTTGGTGGTGAGCACCTGGTACGTGGCGATGGTGACGGGCCGGATCTCCTTCCGCGTCCCGCTGTACTCACCGATCTCCTCCTCGGTCAGCGACGTCCGCTTCACCAGCTCGTGCTTCCACTGCCGGGCGGAGACGGTGTTCGTGACGAGGATGAGGGTGGTCGACTTGGCCTGGGCCATGGACCCGGCGCCGACAAGGGTCTTCCCCGCCCCACACGGCAGGACCACGACCCCGCTGCCGCCGTGCCAGAAGTTCTCCACGGCCTGCTTCTGATAGGGCCGCAGCGCCCACCCGTCCTCGGCCAGCTCGATCGGATGCGCCTCGCCGTCGACGTACCCCGCGAGATCCTCGGCGGGCCAGCCCAGCTTCAGCAGGGTCTGCTTGATCTGCCCCCGCTCGGAGGGATGGACCACGACGGTGTCCGGATCGATACGGGCGCCGACCAGGGGCGCGATCCGCTTGGAGCGGAGCACCTCCTCCAGGACCGGACGGTCGGTGCTCGTCAGGACCAGCCCGTGGGCCGGGTGCTTGCTCAGGGTCAGGCGGCCGTACCGGTCCATCGTCTCGGCGATGTCGACCAGCAGCGCGTGCGGCACCGGATAGCGGCTGTACTGCACCAGCGCGTCCACGACCTGCTCGGCGTCGTGCCCCGCCGCGCGCGCGTTCCACAGCCCCAGCGGTGTCACCCGGTAGGTGTGGATGTGCTCCGGTGCCCGCTCCAGCTCCGCGAACGGCGCGATGGCCCGACGGCAGTCGTCGGCCTGCTCGTGGTCGACTTCCAGGAGCAGGGTCTTGTCGGACTGGACGATCAGTGGACCATTCACGCGCGGCAACCTTTCCGTACGGCCGGACGGCGCGACCAAACGTCCAGTGTGCCTGATCGTCCCCCAGGTCGGGACGGTCGGCGCCTGCGGTCCTACAGGATGTCTATTCAGTCCTGTGGGTGGTTCGGTTGAGCTGTTCGGCGGTGGCTTCCGAAGAATGGCCGATCGTGACGACCACGACAATCGGCTACGCCCTGTTCGCCACTCGCTGGCTCCAGGCCCCGTTGTACTTCGGCCTGGTGGCTGCGCAGGGCGTGTATGTCTACAAATTCTTCTACGAGCTGTGGACCTTACTGGTCCGGTGCGTGAGCGGGCAGGCGACCGAGACGTATGTGATGCTCGCGGTGCTGAAGCTGGTCGACGTCGTCATGATCGCCAATCTGCTGATCATGGTGATCGTCGGCGGCTATGAGACGTTCGTCTCGCGCATCGGTCTGCAGGGCCACCGTGACCAGCCCGAATGGCTCTCGCACGTCAACTCCAACGTGCTGAAGGTGAAGCTCGCCACCGCCATCGTGGGCATCTCCTCGGTCCATCTGCTCCAGATGTTCGTGGATGTGCACCACACCTCGCACCACTCACTGCTGTGGGGCACGGTGATCCACATGGCGTTCATCGCCTCGGCGGCGATCCTGGCGTACATGTCGGGACCGATGGCCGCCCTGGCCGCCTACCGGCTCGATCACGCATCGCACAAGGAGAGCCGGGGGCAGGGAACCGACGCGGCGTCGCCCGTGGCGCCGACGGAAGCGGTGACCGCCGCACGCTCCGTGCCGATCCCCGCCCAGGCGTCCGCCCCCTGCGCGGCCGACGACGCCGGTACCGAGGCCCGTGTCCGAGCCGCCGGGTTTCCCGCCCGCAAGCTCTTGGAGGACTTCGACGAGGAGCACCCCCGCGCCTTCGACCGGGAGGCCGTGGCCCGGCTCGGCAAGCTGGACTTCATCGCCGCCCACCGGAACGTGGTCCTCGTCGGCCCGCCCGGCACCGGCAAGACCCATCTGGCCGTCGGCCTCGGCGTGCGCGCCTGTCAGGCCGGCCACTCGGTGCTGTTCGCGACGGCCACGGAGTGGGCCGCCCGGCTGGCCGGCGCCCAGGACGCCGGCCGGCTCGCCGAGGAGCTCGCCGCGCTCGACGACCACGCCCTGCTGATCGTCGACGAGGTCGGCTACACCCCCTTCGACGCGGAGGCCGCCGCCCTCTTCTTCCAGCTGGTCGCGCACCGCTACGAACGGGCCTCGCTGATCGTGACCAGCGACCGTCCGCTCGGCCGCTGGGACGAGATCTTCGGCGGCCCCTCGGCGCTGGCGATGGTGGACCGGCTGGCCCACCACGCCGAGCTCGTACGGATCGACGGCGACAGCTACCGGATGCGCCGCGCTACTTCAGGATGGGCAGACCGAAGTTGTTGATCAGCGGTCCCTCGACGGTGACGCCCTCGGTGATCAGCGACTCCGCACCGGCCGCCGGGACGGGCAGCGGTAGGGCGGGGGCGGGGGCCGCGACGGCCACGGGGGCCAGGGGGGCGAGTACGCCGACGAGGACGGCGGCGACGACGGTGGCGAGGCGGGCGGGGGTGGGGCGCATGGGTGCTGGTGAGCCTTTCTGACGCCGGGACTGGAACAGGCGGGTGGCTGACGCCGGGACGGGACACGTGGTGAGACGAGCGGGCCGGACCCCGGAGTACGGGGGCCGGCCCGACGTGTGCGCGGGCGGGGTCAGATCGGGATCTCGACCACCGCGCCGGCGATGTCGACGGCGACCGCCGCGGCCTGGGTGGCGAAGGCTCCGATCATGGCGGCGGTGGCGGTCAGCACGGTGGCGATACGGCGCGCAGTGCGCATGGGACAACTACCTCTCTGTTGCGCTCACTTGAGAGCGTGATCAGGACACCGGGTGGCTGCCCTGCGCCTCGTGACGCGAAGCGGAAAGGCCCGCAAGGTCCCTCAAGAGTTGGAAAAGCCCGGCGTGGCGTGCATGAAACGCCGCGTACACCCCAACGAGTGGGGGGCGTCAGGTCTCGTCGTCCACGAGCTCCGCGACCCCCGTGATCCGGTGCAGCGGATACGTCCGTACCTCGTCCGCGGTGTGGTCGTACGCCGTCACGAACCCGCCCTCGACCCGCACCGGCGCGATGACCCGCTGACTCGCGGCGCCCTCGGCGTTGACGTAGCCGATCCACAGCGCCTCGCCGGTCAGGACGGCGGCCTGCATGGTGGCGAGGGTCTCCGCGGAGGTCGTGCGGGGCAGTTCACCGCCGGTCACCGCAGCCGCGGCCCCGCTCGGCCTGCGCGGTGTCGTGGAGGCGAGGTCGCCCGCGCGGATGGCGCGGATCGCGGCTGCCAGCAGCGTGGCGTCCGGCGTCGGCGGGCCGTCGGGGACCGGCTCGGGGGCCGTGCGCGGTGGGGTGCGGTGGGCGTCGGCGCGGGTGATCAGGACGTCGCCCTCCGCCGACTCGGCGGCCGGGGCGAAGCCCATCGCGCGCAGGCCGTCGAGCAGCGCCGCCGGGTCCGCCTGGGTGGCGAGCACGGTCGGCGCCAGGCGGCGCAGGCGCAGCCCGGCAGCGCGCTTGTCGGCGAGGATCTCGTTCAGCAGCGCGTCGTCGTCGCAGCGGACGTACGCCGAAGCGGCGCCCACCCGCAGATGGCCGTGCTTACGGGCCACGTCGTCGATCAGGTACGCCAGCGGCTGCGGCACCGGCGTACGGGAGTGCTCGGCGAGGAAGGCGTGCAGGTCGGAGGCGCTGCGGCCGGCGTCGAGGGCGCGGCGCACCGAGCCGGGCGTGAAGCGGTAGACCGTCGCCCCGCCCTTCGACTCCACGTCCGCGAGCACGCCCAGCGTCTCGGCGAGCGGGCGCTGCAGGGGGCCGGGGGCCACGGCCGTGAGGTCGGCCTGCAGGAGGACGTGGTCGAGCGGCTCGGGCAGGAGCGGGGTGAGCAGGCGGGCGGCGGCCGCGGAGGCGACGGCCTGCTCGGTGGGGGAGAGGGGTTCGGGGGGTGCGGTCGGGCGGTGGTGGTGCACGGGGAGTTTGTCGCCGGGGCCTACCGGTTCCCCGGCGGCCGGTTCCGGCAGCCGCGCGCCCAGCAGCGCCCGCCCCTGCGCCGACAGCGCCCCGCGCCCCGTCACGCCCAGCAGCTCCGCCTCGCTCAGCGTCCACCGGGCGAGGCGGCCGCGCAGGTCGTCGTCCTGCTGGGGCCCGCGCAGCGGCCGTTCCCAGCGCAGCCGCGCCAGCACCGACTCGGCGGACGGGGACGCCCCCTCCGGCAGCCCGGCGAGCAGGGCCAGCACCCGGTGCCGTACCTCCGGCGCGGCGGAGCGGTCCAGGCCCGGCCCCAGCGCCGACAACGTACGGTCCTTCGCGTCCCGTCCCCCGACCACGCCCGCCGTGCGGGTCGCCGTCAGCCACGCCTCCGCCAGCCGCACCCAGCGCTGCGCGGCGGGCTGCTCCAGCCACTCGTCGTAGGCGGGCGTCGCCGCGTACCGCTCGTCGGCCTCGCCGTCGGAGGCCAGCAGCCCGGCGGCGTAGGCGAGCTCGACCCAGAACGCGGCCATGGGCTCGGAGACGTCGAGTGCGACGGCGGTCCGCTTGAGGTCGCGCACGCTCAGACCGCCCGCCCGCAGTACGGTCGGCCCGCCCTCGTCCCAGTCCTTCAGCAGCTCCTCGACGGTCGCCAGCGCCGTGTACGCCTGTCCGGCGGCCGTCGTGTCCACAACCTGTGGACGGTGCGTCGCGGCCGCCTCGACCGGCGGCGGCAGCGGCTCGGTGGTGCGGTGCGCGCGGCCGGCCCGCAGGTGCAGGGCCACCTCGCGGGGGAGTACGACCGTGCCGGGCGCCGTCGGGAGGAGAAGGCCGCGGTCGAGGAGCCAGCGCAGGCGGGGCGCGGGGTCGGCGGTGACCTGGCCGTACGGCGGCCCCCAGACCAGGCGCGCGAGGACCTCCCGGGACTCCTCCGGGGCGTCGGCGAGCAGGTCCGCCATACGCCGCCGGTCGGCGAACAGGGCGGTGAGCGACGACACGGCGGACACCGCGTCGTGGGTCGAGGCCAGCCCGGCCGTCGTGACGATCTCCTGGATACGGCCCGGCGACATGCCCGCGGTGGCTTCCTGCACGGTCGGGCCCAGGCCGGTGGGGGACGGGTGCTGCGGCGAGGGCGCCAGCAGCTCACGTGCCGTACGGACGAGCCGCAGCCGGTCGTCGGAGCCCCACACCAGGGCCTGGTCGCGCAGGGCCCCGAGGGCGTGCGGCAGGGCGCCTGCGACGGCCTGGTCGCCCTCGTCGCCGGTCATCAGGCCGAGCAGTTCGTCGTACGTCGCCGGGTCCGCCGCCACGGCCAGCGCCTCCGCCGTCTGCAGCGCGAAACGGTCCAGCCGCTCCAGGGCGCGCACCACGGAGGCCCGGGTGCCGGCGCGGGTCGCCAGCTGGGTGAGGTCGGTCGGGACGGGGGTGATGAGGTCGGGGCGGCTGCGCAGGAGCACGGCCAGGGAGGCGTCGTCCCGCGCACGGAGGGCTTCCGCGAGGGAACGGGGCGGTGTAGCCGGGTCGCTCATCCGACCCACGTTAGCGGGTGGGGCGACGGGGCAGGGGGTGTGCCGGACGCCTGGAACGCCGCCCGACCGGCGAACGGAACGTTTCCGAGATGACCCCCGGATGAACATCGTCCGGAGGATTCCGGCGCCTCTGGCAACACCACGCACCCCCTGGTCACCCTGGGCTCCCAGTCAACTGCTTCACGGCTCAAGGGAATTCGGGGGGACCCTGCGGTGAGTGAACAGGTCGAGCAGTGGATCGCGATCCTGAGTCTCGGGTTTCCCGTCGTGGCGTTCCTGTGGGAGTTCGCCATCGTCGGCCGCAAGCGGCTCGGCTACCGGGTGCAGATGGACACTCTGGCCGCGGACGCGGCGGACAAGCCGTACGCCGACGTACTGGGGGACATGCGGCACGACGGCCACCAGCTCAAGGACCCCTCGTTCGTCCTGCTGCGCATCGAGAACGCCGGGTCGACCAAGATCGTCTCCGAGGACTACCTGGCCGACCCCGCCGATCCCTACGGCATCAAGGTCACCTTCCGGGACCGCCGGGTCGCCGCCGTGGTCCTCACCGATCCGAGCAACAACGCGCTGCGCGACTTCTTCTTCGAGGAGGTGACCGAAGGCGACAACGTCCGCGTCGTCGCCAAGCCCGGCTTCCGGCGCAACAACAACGCGGGGGACCGCACGGGCACCATCCGGCTGCCGAAGGTCACGCTGCCCCGGGGCGCCGAGTACAAGGTGCTCGTCGTGCTGGAACGCTGGCCCGACGACAACAGCAAGGATCCCTTCCCGGACCCGGTCGTCCAGGGCACCGACGGGCAGGACCGCTGGTACGACCCGCTGGTGCGGTTCCTCCGGCTGAAGGCCACCAGGACCGAGAGCCATGTCTTCGCATCCCGGCCCGCCTGGTGGGCCATCTGGATCCTGATCGCGGCCGTCGTCGTCCAGGCCTCCTTCACGCTCTTCTTCCGCAACGACCGGCGGCCCCCGCTGGACTGCGTCGGCGGCACCCTGTACCTGCACGGCTCCACCGCCTTCGCGCCCGCGGTGCGGGCCGCCGCACGCGACTACCTCAAGAGGTGCGACGGGGCGGATGTGCACATCCCGCTCGCGGACGACACCTTCAAGGGCAGCACCGACGGCGTCACCGACCTGGACAAGGCCGGCAGGGACGCGGACATCCCGGTCGGCGAGGGCCTGGGCGACCACATCGCCTTCACCGACGGCCTCGCCTCCGACGGCCACCCCCGGCTGATCCCCGAACCCGTCGCGCTGTCCGTGTTCACCCTCGTCGTCAACAAGGACGCGGGCGTGGAGAACCTGAAACTCGCCCAGATCCGCGAGATCTTCGCCGGCCGGGTCCGCAGCTGGTCCGACGTCGGCGGCAACGACGTGCCCGTCCACCTCATCAACCGCGACCCCGGCTCGGGCACCCGCAGCGCCCTCGTCGGCAAGGTCCTGGGCGGCAAGGAACCGCCCCAGTTCACCGAGACCGACTGCGCCGCCCTGAACCCGCAGCGGTACGGCCGCTGCGAGGTCACCAGCACCGACACCATGCTGAACACCACCGCCACGACTCCCGGCGCCATCGGCTACAGCGAGACCAGCGGCGTCGACGGCCACAAGGCCGCCGCCGGACTCGTCAAAGTGACGATCGACGGCCGCAAGCCGACGGCGAAGGGCGTCGAGGACACCAACTACCCCTATTGGCAGACCGAGTTCGCCTACACCTACGGCGAGGCCCCGGCCGGCTCCGTCGCCGCGGCCTTCCTGAACTTCCTCACCCAGCAGAGCGGCCGTGACATCCTCCGCGACCACGGCCACGGCCTCTGCTCCGAAGTGCAGAACTCGGGGGAGTGCCGCCCGGCCTGACCCGCACCGTCCACCCTGTCCTGCGCTAACGTCGTCCCACGGGGTATCCAACGCACCCACCCCGGAGGGGACTTCGTGGGGATCGAGAGCGACCAGGTCGTCTACGAGTATCTGAGCCGCGTCGGCGACGTGGCTCAGCAGCGCCAGCTGCCGTCGGCCAGCCGCATGCGCCTGGTGAACGAGCTGCGCGGCGAGATCGACCGGCGGCGCGCGAAGGCCCCCGTCGACAGCCCCGCCGCCGTCCGCCGCATCATCGCCCGCCTCGGCACCCCGGACGAGGTCGTCGCGGCGGCCGGCGGCAACACCGCCCCCGCACCCCAGGCGCCGGTCACCTCCGTGCCCGTACAGCCGGACAGCCGGGACAGCCGGGCCCACGAGGAACGGCCCAAGGGGCTGCGCCGTATCGTGCCGCGCCCGCGTCCCGCCGAGACGCCGGCGGTACCCGACGACGCGCCCCCACCGCCCCACCTGGCCAGCACGGAGGACCTGGGCGGCAGCGCGACCCGGCCCGACTGGTGGCGGGTGGACAGCAGCCCCTTCGGCCCCGGCGAGGACGTCCCGGGATTCGTCGGCGGCGTCGAGATCCCGGAGATGCTCAGACGCCCGCCCGCGAAGGAGGACACGCGGCTCGAGAAGAAGGATCCCGCCGAGGATCCCGTCCCGGCCGCCGTGGAGAGGGCCGACGACCCGGAGGCGGACACCGCCGGCCCCCGTCGCCGCCGCCTCCTGCCCCGCCGCCCGACCCTCCCCACCGGCCGCTGGAGCAACCCCCTGCTCCTGCTCGCCGCCGCGCTCCTCGTCGCCGGTGCCGTCCTCGGCAACCCCATCGCCCTGCTCCTCGGCTGGCTCATCGCCTGGGCCTCACGCCGACTGAGCGACGCCGAGACCAAGTGGGCGGTCGTGATCCTGCCCGGCCTCGCGCTCACCGCCGGCGTCGTCTGGCTGTGGGGCCGCACCGAGGGCCGCTGGAGCACCCCCATCGCCGAGGGCCACATGAGCGACGCGATCGCCGAGACCTGGCCGTGGGTGCTGCGGGGGGCGGCGGTGGCGTCGGCGCTGTTCATCGTGTGGCGGTCGCAGCGCGAGAAGTAGGGGGTCCGCGAGGTGCGGCCCGCAAGGCGGATGCGGATCACATCCATCCGGCGTCTGGTCCTCCGGCGCCTGGGCACAATGGCCCATATGGCCTCCTCGACCCTGCCCCCGCTCACCGTCGGCTTCGACCTCGACATGACCCTCATCGACTCCCGCCCCGGCATCCACGCCTGCTACACGGCCCTGGCCGAGCGGACGGGTACGTACGTCGACGCCGACCTGGCGATCACGCGGCTCGGGCCACCGCTGGAGGAGGAACTGATCAACTGGTTCCCGGCGGAGCAGGTCGCGGCGACAGCCGACCTGTACCGCGAGATGTACCCGACGATCGCCATCGCCGCCACGCCCGCCCTTCCCGGCGCGCGCGAGGCGATCAGCGCCGTACGGGAGACGGGCGGGCGCGCGATCGTCGTCACCGCCAAGTACGAGCCGAACGCCAAGCTGCACCTGGAGCACCTCGGCATCCAGCCCGACGCGGTCGTCGGCAACCTGTGGGCCGAGCAGAAGGCGGAGGCCCTGCGTGAGTACGGGGCGAGCGTCTACGTCGGCGACCACCAGGGAGACATCCGCGCCGCGCGCGCCGCCGACGCCCTGTCCGTCACCGTGGCGACCGGGCCGTACGGCGCCGATGAACTCGATGCGCTCGGCGCGGACGTCGTCCTCACGGACCTGACCGGGTTCCCGGACTGGCTCGCCGGCTATCTCGTCGCGCCGCGTGCCTGACGCCGCCCCGCCGCGACCGAGCGGAGCACTCCCGCGCCGGCGACGAGGAATCCGACGCCCATGAGCATGCTCAGTCCGAACATGAACGTCGGAAATGGCGTCGTACCGAGCAGGAACGGGGCCACCGTGACCAGAGTGGCCACGGCACCGATGAAGAACACGACCGCTCCGGCACGGATCAGTCGGTCGCCGGGAGCGGCGGAATTCGTTTGGGTTTTGTCACGCACCGGACCAGGGTAGTTCCCTGCGCGAAGGAACAACCGGGCGACGTCTTGTCACCGGCTCCGGGAGCATTAGCCTTGGTAGCGGCGGGTCATGGTCGACCCGCTGTAGTGCTATCAAGAGCCGTTTTCAGAAGCAGTTTTCCGACGAGTACGAGGACGAGGACAGACGTGCCTACCGGCAAGGTCAAGTGGTTCAACAGCGAGAAGGGCTTCGGCTTTCTCTCCCGCGACGACGGCGGTGACGTCTTCGTTCATTCCTCGGTCCTCCCCGCCGGAGTCGAGACACTCAAGCCGGGCCAGCGAGTTGAGTTCGGCGTGGTCGCCGGCCAGCGCGGCGACCAGGCACTTTCGGTCACGGTCCTGGATCCGACCCCGTCGGTCGCGGCCGCCACCCGCAAGAAGCCGGACGAACTGGCTTCCATCGTCCAGGACCTGACGACCCTCCTGGAGAACATCACGCCGATGCTGGAGCGGGGCCGCTACCCCGAGAAGACCGCCGGCAAGAAAATCGCCGGCCTCCTGCGCGCGGTCGCCGACCAGCTCGACGTCTAGGCGCGTTACGGACTTACGGAAAATCCAGCGCACCCCGGCCGAGGGGCGGCACCAGCCCCTCGGCCGCCGCGCGTGGCACCTCTTTCTGCCGCCCTTGCACCGCTTCGCGGGCTGCGGGCGGCTGCGCCGGCCTCCGGCCGACGGTTCTGATCACCGTGCGGCTCAGGGGAACGAGAGGGCCTCGGGCCCGAGTGCCGGCACAAGACCTTCTGCCGCCGCGCGTGTGAGCAGCCCGCGTACGGCCGCGTAGCCGTCCACGCCGAGGTCGTGCGTGAACTCGTTGACGTACAGCCCGATGTGCTGGTCGGCGACGGACGGGTCCATCTCCTGGGCGTGTTCCATGACGTACGCGCGGGAGGCCTCGGGGTCGTCCCAGGCGGCCCGGACCGACGTGCGGATCGAGTCGGCCAGCAGCGTCAGGTTCCGCGCGCCCAGCGAACGCTTGGCGATGATCGCGCCCAGCGGGATGGGCAGCCCGGTGGTGTCCTCCCAGTGCTCGCCCATGTCCGCGAGCTTGTGCAGCCCGTAGTTCTGGTACGTGAAGCGCGCCTCGTGGATGACGAGCCCCGCGTCGACCTTCCCGTCCCGCACGGCGGGCATGATCTCGTGGAACGGCATGACGACGATCTCGCCGACCCCGCCGGGGAGCGTGTCCGCCGCCCAGAGGCGGAACAGCAGGTACGCCGTCGACTTCTCGCTCGGTACCGCGACTGTACGGCGGGTCAGGTCCACGCCCGCCATGGGGGTCCCCCCGCTCGAGCGAAGCCGAGAGTGGGGGAGCGTCAGAACCAGCGGGCCGCAACCCCGGCCCAGCGCACCGCCGCAGGGCAGCAGGGCGTACTCGCCGAGGACGTACGGCAGCACGGCGTACGACACCTTCAGCACGTCGAACTCGCCGCGCTCGGCCATGCCGTTGGTGATGTCGATGTCGGCGAAGGTGACGTCGAGGGCGGGGGCGCCGGGGACGCGGTCGTGGGCGAGGGCGTCGAAGACGAAGGTGTCGTTCGGGCAGGGGGAGTACGCGATCTGCAGGGGCTGTCGCTGCTGCTCACCGGTCATGCGGGTTCCAACTCTCCAGGACGGGCGCGAGCTTCCCGAAGGCCTCGGTGAGGGCCGCCAGCGCCTCGCCGATGCGCCAGGCGGCGCGGTCGCGCGGGCCGACGGGGTTGGAGACCGCGCGCAGCTCCAGCACGGGCGTGCGGTGCGAGGCCGCGGCCTCGGCGACGCCGAAGCCCTCCATGGCCTCGGCGAGGGCGGTGGGGTGGCGCTCGCGGAGCTGTGCGGCGCGCACGGCGGTGCCGGTCACGGTGGAGACGGTGAGGACCGCGCCGGGACGCGCGCCGGTGGCGGTCGCGACCTCTCGTACGAGTGCTTCGGGAGGACGGTGGGTGACGGTGCCGAAGCCCAGCTCGGTGACGGGCAGGAAGCCGTCGGGGGTCTGCGCGCCGAGGTCGGCGGCGGTGATCTCGTCGGCGACGACGAGGGAGCCGACGGGGGCGTGCGGCGCGAAGCCGCCCGCGATGCCGGCCGAGACGACCAGGTCGTACGGGGCGCCTTCGAGGGCGGCCGTGGTGAGGGCCGTGGCGGTGGAGGCGGCAGCGAGGGCGGGGCCCACGCCGGCGGCGATCACGTCGACGACGCCGGGTGCCTTGAGCGCCTGTGCCACCGCGTCCCGCTCAGCCGGGACCGCGGTGGCCACCAGGACACGTACGCCAGACGTGGTCAGCTGTCCTTCTCGAGCTTGAAGGACCACAGACCCGTCACGTCCTGCTCGCCCTCCTTGATCGACACCAGCGTCGAGTCGCCGCTGGCGCCGTACTGGGCGTTGAAGAACACGCTGCCCGGGATGGTGCGGTACGTCTTCTTGCTGGAGTCGGTGAGCGGCTGACCGTTCATGAGGACGGTCCAGCCCTCGTCCGCGATCTCCGGGTCGACGCCGAAGCGCACGGTGTCGTCGGGGTCCACCTTGATGGACTTGATGTCCTTGTCCTTCAGGCACTTGGCCAGGTCCGCGGTCTTCAGAGCGTCGCCCTCACCACCGCAGGTGGCTTCCGCGTTGACGGAGGAGGTGCCGACGGTGATCGTCGCCATCGGCGTCGGCTTGTCGCAGGCCGACAGGACGAGCAGTCCGGCGGAAACGGCGCCGGCGGCGGCGAGCGCGCGGCGGCGTCGCACAACGGCGCGGACGATAGCGGCTCCGCCGCGTGGCATCGTGGTCATGGGCGAAGGCTATCGGGCCCGTGTGGCGCTCTCTCTACGCGGGGGCGGCGTGCCGTATGTCATGGGGGCGGCGTGCCGTACGTCACGCGGGCGGACGGGGCGTGTCAGGCCACGTGCGGCCGTGCGTGGCCGCCGTGCCGGGCCGAGCCGATCAGGCCCTTGATGGTGGTCAGCCAGCCGATGGCGACGATCCCCGCGCCGACCAGCAGGCCCAGGGAGCCCCTCAGCGGCAGCACGATGCCGATCGCGCCGCCGAGTACCCAGGCCACCTGCAGCAGCGTCTCGGAGCGCGCGAACGCCGACGTACGGACCAGCTCGGGCACGTCCCGCTGGATCAGCGCGTCCAGCGACAGCTTGGCCAGCGCCTGCGCGAACCCGGCGGTCGCCGCGAGGAACGCCACCAGGATCGCGCCGAAGAAGATCGCGGCCGTGAGCGACGCGAGCAGGACGAAGCCCACGACCGTCACGATGATGATCTCGGGCGCCCGGGAGCGCAGCCACGCGCCCACCGCCGTACCGCACGCGTTCCCGATCCCGGCCGAGGCGGCCACTATGCCCAGGGACACGGCGGCGCTCTGGCCGGACATCGGGTGCTCGCGCAGCAGGAACGCGAGGAAGAAGATCAGGAAGCCGGAGAGACAGCGCAGGGCGGCGTTGGCGCCGAGGGCGTGGGTGACGGCGATGCCGACCGTGCGCAGCCCGGGGCGCTTGACGGGCTTGAGGTGCGGCCCGTGCAGATGCTGCTCGTCGGCCGCCAGCAGCGCGGTGTCCTCGCCCTTGGCCGAGTCGACCTTCGGCGGCAGGGTGAACGACAGGAACGTACCGGCGATGAAGATCACGAAGGCGCCGTACAGCGGATAGCGCGCGCCGAGCGCCTGGAGTCCCGCGCCGATGGGCGCGGCGATGCCGGTGGCCAGGAGGCCGCCGAGGGTGACCCGGGAATTGGCCTTCACCAGGGAGAAGCGGGGTGGCAGCAGCCGGGGCACCACGGCGCTTCTGACGACGCCGTAGGCCTTCGAGGCGACCAGCACCCCGAGCGCGGCCGGATAGAGCTCGATGCTGCCGGTGACGACCGCCCCGGACAGGACCAGCGCGAGCATCGCCCGCGCGAACATGGCGCCGGCCATCGCGGCGCGGCGGCCGTGGGGGAGACGGTCGAGGAGGGGGCCGATCACGGGCGCCAGGACGGTGAACGGCGCCATGGTGATGCCGAGGTAGAGCGCGACCCGGCCGCGGGCCTCGTCGGTGGGGACGGAGAAGAAGACGGTGGAGGCGAGGGCGACGGTGATCATCATGTCCCCGGCGCCGTTCACCGCGTGCAGCTCGATCAGCTTGCCGAGGCCGGACTCGCCGGCGCCATGCGCGTGGGTGGCCTTGCGGATACCGCGGGCGGTGCCGGTGAACGGGAAGTGCAGGGCACGGCCGACCGAGCGGAAGGAGCCGCGCCTCCGGCCCGATCCGCCACCTCGATTCCGGCCCCCCTTGGCCCCACCGACACCGGTGGCTCCTTGGGGCGGCTTCGCGGTTGCCACGACGCAATAGTGCCCCGAGATGGGGGTGGGTAGTGCGGTTACGGCGCGTATGGAGGGCAAGGTCTCGGGTCGGCCGGGGGCGACTCTCGGTTCGCAGGCACGGTTCAGGCACGGTTTGGGCACCCGCCGCGCAGCGGTGAAAGGGCCGTCGGTGTAGGCCCAGCGCTCGCGAACAGGTAGCGTGCATATCTCAGCCATCCCGCACAATGGATGATGTAGGTGCGCCCGAGCGCGATTCGGATGCGGATGTCGACGCGGCCCACAGGTCCGCTCCGTTCGCTCCACCGCCTTAAGGCACCGCACCCGAGAGACGGCGTAGGAGAGAAGCGATACCTGTGAGCGCAGCGACAACGCGAAGCCGCACCCCCGACCGTCTGTGCGCCGAGGCGGTCGACCTCGCGCGCAGCGCAGCCGAGGAGGCCGCCGCGCCCGGCGTCGTGGGCGAGCACGCGGGTCTGGTCTCCGAGGGCGACCGCGTTGTCACGCACTTCTTCGAGTGCAAGGAACTCGGGTACCGCGGCTGGCGCTGGGCGGTGACGGTGGCGAGGGCGTCGCGCGCGAAGGTCGTGACGCTGGACGAGGTGGTCCTGCTGCCGGGTCCGGACGCGCTGCTGGCTCCGGAGTGGGTGCCGTGGAGCGAGCGGCTCCGCCCTGGCGACATGGGCCCGGGTGACCTGCTCCCCACGGACGCCGAGGACCTGCGCCTGGAGCCCGGCTTCTCGGGCGAGGACGAGCCGGTGCCGAGTTCGGCCGTCTCCCACGAGATGGCGGAGCTGGTGGAGGCGGAGGACGCCGACGTCACGGCGGGTGTCCCGGCGGACCTGCCGATGGCCCCCTCCCGGGGCTCGATCGCCGCGGTGGCGGAGGAACTGGGCATGCGCCGCGCCCGCGTCCTGTCCCGCTACGGCCTGCACGTCGCCGCGGACCGCTGGGAGGAGTCGTACGGCGCGAAGACCCCGATGGCCCAGGCGGCCCCGGCCTCGTGCGTCACCTGCGGCTTCCTGGCCCCCATCGGCGGCTCCCTGGGGCAGGCCTTCGGCGTCTGCGCGAACGAGTTCTCCCCGGCCGACGGCCGGGTCGTGTCCCTGACGTACGGCTGCGGAGGCCACTCCGAGGCCGCGGTGATGCCCGCGCCGCCGCGTCCGGCTCCGCCGGTGATCGACGAGACGCGGGTGGATCCGTTCCCGCTGCGGCCGGCGGCGGATTCGGGGTCGGTGTCGGTCGTCTCCGACGAGGATGCGGCGGAACTGGGGCACTCGTAGGGAGGTCCGCCCGCTCCGCCGACTGTGACTGCTGACTACTCGGCTTCGAAGATTTCTTCTGCTGTCGGGGCGGTGACGGCGCGACGGTGCCAGCGGTCCAGGATCTCCAGGTCGTCACACCCGGTGATGCGCTCACGAGCGTCTTCCGGGACGTCGATGCCTCGTTCAGCCAGGACAGCCAGGACGTCCTTGGCGGCACGTCGTGCCTCGCCCTCGGCCCGGATCTCTTCTGCGATGTACGACTTGTAGAAGGAGAGGTCCACGGCCACCAGGTTCCTCCAGAGTTCCGCGGCCGGGTGCTTGCCCAAGCCTTGTGAGATGAGTTCGGTGATCGGTTCGGCGATGGCCTGCGGTGTGTCCCGCAGCACGGTCGTCACTGCCTTCAGTATGGCCCCGACGTCCGGATTCTTGGCGTGGGTGATCGCGGACAGTGTGGCGAGCGCGAGGTCCTTGCGGACCTCGGCCGGGTCGGTGATCACTGGCATGTTGTGCGGTCCCGCGACCAGCGGGCGCAGGGTGAGCAGGGGCCACTGGCGAGGGCCGAAGTCGACCGGGCGAGCGGCCCATTCCGCGGTGGCGCGGTCCTGGCAGACGACCAGCAGCATCGGCTGCAGCCGGTACTTCGTGAGCAGGTACGAGGCGTAGTACGCCCAGCTCGCGGGCTTGTCCGGGTCCTGCCGGCCTTGGGCCTCGATCGCGAGGAGCAACGGCTCGTCGTCCTCCGTCTCCAACCGTACGAGTGTGTCCACACGGCGTTCGACCGGGCTGGTCTCGGTGAGGTCGTTGGGCAGGACGGTGACCGAGGTGGGCGGGGAGAAGTCGATGCCCAGCACCTCGGAGACCCCGGAGAAGAGCCCCGGATAGTCCTGGAAGATGCGGTGCATCGCCTCGTGGGACGAGCTGACCATGGTGCGGTTTCGGGCCTTTCGTTGGGTACGAGGCAGCCGCTCAGGCGGCCTGCGCGGGATCGGGCGTACGGCAGGCGCGGCAGCTGCCGGGCAGCGGTGCCCGGAAGGCGCGGTCGCAGCCTTCGCAGGTCTGGAAGGGGTGCCGGACGGGCGGCGGTGGTGCGGGTGCGCGCAATGGGGGTGGGGGTGGCAGCTGGGTGGTGAGGCGGTGGGCCAGGAGGGCTGCCGGTCGGCACAAGGGCTCGGGTGGCAGGTCGGTGGTCAGGGTGTGGCGTACGGCGGTGGGGGTGAGGTCCCGTTCCAGCCAGGCCGCGACGCCGGGGGCCAGGTGTGCTGCGTCGCGCTCGCTGAGCAGCAGGCGGGGGTCGTGGTGGCGGAGGTCTGCGAGGAGGTCGGTGGCCGTCTGGAGGAGGGTGGGGGCCGGGTAGGCGGGTTGGGGTACCGCGGGGAGGGGTTTGCGGGGTGCCGGGTTGCGCTTCTTCCGGGGTGGGGCCGGGTGGTCCTGGGCGTGGCGGTGGCCGGGCTGGTTGCAGGAGATCGTGCGGGTGACGATGCGGCCGGCGGGGGTGCGTCGGCGTTCGCGGCGCAGGTAGCCGTGGGTCTCCAGCTCGCGCAGGGCGGCGGCGATACGGGTCGTGCCCTCGGGGAAGCGGGCCGCGAGGGTCTTGATGTCGACGCGGGCGCCCGCGGGGAGGGACTGGATGTAAACGGCGAGCCCGATCGCGAGGCCGGACAGTTCCGGGTGTTGGGCGAGGTGGTTGCCGATCACCGTGAAGCGGGTGGTGTGGCGGGTGTGGTCGTGGACGAGGCCGCCGCCGGAGTGAGGGTGCCGCTGGTTCGGCTTGTTGTTGGCGGCAAGCCGGGACTGGGCACGCGGGGGCGCGCTAGGGTTCTGCGTATCCATCGGGAAGTCCTTACCTTCCTCGGTGGTCAGGCCCTCGCACTGGGATTGCCGTCCCGGCGGGGGCCGTCGCATGTCTGCGGTTGTGTTGCGGCGAGCGTAAGGCAGGCAACCTGTCCCGAATCCAGCCGAGTTGGTGATGTTCACCCGGGCGGGTGAGTTTGCGCCGGGGGCGGGAGGGAGGGGTGGGGTTTGGTCGGGTTCTTTCACCTTCGTGTTTCTTGGGGGAGACCGCTCGAGCCACCGGAGCGCGGATTTCCGGGGATCGGCGGGAGAGTGACTTCGGCCCACACGGTCTTGCGCGGGGCGGGGCCTTCGGTGAATCCCCAGCGGTCGGCGAACGCCTCCACCAGGAGAAGTCCGCGGCCCGACTCGGCCTCGGGGGCGGGGGGTTGGGGGTGCGGGAGGCGGTCACCGCATGTGTCCGTGACCTCGATACGGACGGTGTCGCCGACTACGTAGAGGAGCAGGAGGAAGTCCCGGCCGGGGATGCGGCCGTGGGTGACGGCGTTGGCTGCCAGCTCGGCGACCACGTGTGCTGCTCGGTCCAATGGCAGGCCCCAGCTGCGGAGTTGTTCGGTGGCCAGGAGGCGGGCGAGGCGGGCGCCGCGTGGGGTGGGGGACAGCTGCACGCTGAAGTTGCGGATGTGGTTGTCGAGTTGGGTGAGTGGGGGCGTGGGGGCGGCGGTTTCCTGATTCACGTCACTCAGCGTGGCCGTGCGTGCTTACTGTGAACAGTGACTCAGCGGGTGCGTACGGTGACTGTCCGGAGCTTGTCCGGTCGTGTCCGGGCTGTCGGGGCGGGCGTGCGGGTAGGGCGCTGCTGCATTGCGGCGGTACGACGGAGGGGTACGGGATGTCGGTCGAGGTGGATGCCGGACGGCTCAAGACGGAGGCGGACGAGCCGGGGTGGGAGGTGGATCCGGACGACGAGTGGGGAGTCGCGGTCATCGCGACCGTCGGGCGACAGCTGAAGCTGCGGCGGGAGGCGGTGGGGATGCGGGCCGCGGACTTCGGGAGAGCGGTGGGGTACGGCGAGGACCTCGTCTACAAGATCGAGGGTGGGAAGCGGATTCCTCGGCAGGAGTACCTGGACAAAGCCGACGAGGTGTTGGACGCGGGCGGGCTCATCGCCGCTGCGTGGGAGGACGTGAAGAGGGTCCGGTACCCGAAGAAGGTGCGGGCGCTGGGGGAGATGGAGGCCAAGGCGGTCGAGCTCCAGCTCTACGATCCGCTGAACGTCCACGGTCTGTTGCAGACGCCGGAGTACGCACGCGGGCTCCTCCTGATGCGGCGCCCCGCTTACACAGAGGACGAGGTGGAGCGGTTCATCGCGGCGCGCGTGGCCCGCAAGGCCGTGTTCGAGCGGGACCCCGCGCCTGAACTCAGCTTCGTCTTGGAGGAGTGGACGCTGCGGCGTCCGCTCGGAGGCAGGGGGGCGTTGCGTCGCCAGCTCGAACATCTACTGGAGGCGGGGGAGTCGCGGAACGTCGAGCTTCAGGTGATGCCGATGGATCGGGAGGAGCACGCCGGACTGGCCGGTGGAATCGAGGTGCTGAAGTTCGAGGATGGTTCGGCAGTGGGGCGTTCGCCAGCCATGGCCAACGGACGCCCGGTCTCCGAACCCAAGCAGCTCCGTATCCTTGAACTGAGGTATGGCATCATCCGGGCGCAGGCTCTCACACCGCGTGAGTCGACTGCCTTCATCGAGCAACTGCTGGGGGAAACATGATCCGCAACACCTCGGCCGGGAACGCCCCCGAGCTGGTGTGGTTCAAGAGCAGCTACAGCAGCAGCAGCGAGGGCGACTCGTGCGTCGAAATCGCGGTAGCGCCCCGCACGATCCACGTCCGCGACTCCAAGCACAGCGACGCCGGCCCCTGCCTCGCCCTCGCGCCGCAGGCCTGGGTCGACTTCGTGTCGTACGCGACGCGATGAACTGCGTCAGCGGACGTATGTGATCGCCCCGACCAGGCACACCGGCAGGGTGAGGGCGAGCTGGAGGATCCAGGGGGTTCCAGGGCCCTCGCTGTCCGGCCTGCCGGGGTTTCCCGCTCGCCAGGTCATGAAGGTGCGCAGGGCCTTCCAGTGGCCCACAACGCAGAGGGCGCAGGCGATGAGGACGGCGCTGTAGACGGGTAGCCACTCGGTGACGGACTCGTCGTAGACCGCGGCCAAGCCCAGAAGGACGAGGAACGTGAACGCGGGGCCCATGGAGGCGAAGATCTTCTGGCGCCGGTTGACCATGCCAGGGAGCATCCCAGCGATGAAGGCGGCCGCGCTGAGCACTGCGAAGAGCCACCACAGCGGCGAGGTCTTGTCCGGCATCTTTACCCTTTCTTTGGCTCATTATCGTAGGTAAGCGTGTGGTGGGCCCTCCGGAGGGGGTGGCGCCCCGCGCTCCTCGGGGGGTACCGGCACCGGTTCGTCGTCGAGTTCGCTCAGAACGCCGCTGATGCCGCGGCGAGGGCGGGGGTGGTCGGAAGGATGCGGCTCACCCTGCGGGACGTCCAGTCGCATCGCCACCCGCAGGGCCGGTGCGGACTGCTCGGCGGGGGAGGCGACTGCGGTGTACAACTCTCCGGATGCGTGCCGGGCCTGAGCCTGCTCGGGTGTCAGCGGGTTCATGGGCGTCTCGGCGAGGTTGCTCCACTGCTCGCAGTAGGTCCAGATCATGGCTGATTCACTACGCCGCAGCGATCCTTTGGTGGATCAGCTCCAGCCATTGCCGGAGTGACATCCCTTCCGGTGGCAGGAGGTCGAGCCCCAACGCCGAGGTTGCCGTGTGGAGTTCCTGATCCGAGGGCACCATCGTCAGAAGTTCGGTGATCTCCTGCGCTGCCTGTGCACGGTCTTCCGGTGCGGCTTCGCTGACGTACTCATCGATAGCCTCCTCGGGAGAGTTATGGAATTCTGAGTAATTTTGGTGCAAGTAGCCGCCGAGGAATTGGCTCAAGTGGGGGAATCGCTCGTTCCATTCCCATGCATTCTGTGGGTTCATCTGGGGAACTCGTGACGGGTCTTGCAGGAACCGGTGGAGGTGGTCTCTGGCGATACGCAGGCAGTCCTCCACACTGGTGCCCATCGGCGGTCGGATGTGCTGTAGGTCCTCTACATCATCCGCGATCTCTTCGGAGAAGAGTCCGACGGAGAGTAGGTCGTCAATTTGATGGACGGCGATTGATGCGCGCGCAGGGTCCCGCGCAGCGATTCTGAGGTAAGAGGCCAGGCCAGGGCCTGGGGTCTCTGCGGTGTCGGAGAATGTGAAGCCGGTGTTCGCGTAGGCTTCTAGCAACTCGCTGAGTTCGTAGAATCGCTGCCCAGGTGGGAGTGCCTGACTCATCGCTTGCTCCAAGAGTGGGTTTCAGGGGTGAGGGAACGAAGTGAGGACGCGGTATCCGGATGCCGCCGACGGGTCAGCCTTGAGGATGACACGAACGCGGTTCACCCACTTCGTTGGCTGTCCGTGGGTGAAGTCGTACCGCGTGAGGCGGAGTCCCGTGGGCTCGGCAAACTTCGCTTCTAGTCGCAATGTTCCTTTCGCGCCATTGGTCAGCCAAGCAGATATCTTCCGTTGGTTTCGTTCGATAGCGAGAGTCTCGTCCGTGAAGCGTTGTGCCGAATTAACGTCAACATAACGTGAGTCCGCGTCGAGCTTAGGATTTTCACGCAGACGCTTACGCATGCCAGCAATGGTCTTGTCGACATGCCTGTCGATGGTATGAGCCTTGCTCTTGCCTCCAAGGCTCTTGCCTTCGTCACCGCGGACATCCGCACGGTGCTCGGGCTTGGTGCGCCCCTTGCGTTTGTTCCTCGGCCACGCGTTGTAGTCCCCGCCGGACCCATTCGAGGCGCCCAACCCCATGAGGACGAGCCCGGCCGTGCCGAGGAGGCCGGCGTTGAGGGCCGCCTCGGCCGTGAGCGCGCCGACCGCGCCACCCCCGGCCAGGGCGAGCCCCCCGGGAGGGAACAGGGCGAGCAGGGAGAGCAGGAGGAGGGCGAAGCCGAGGTAGACCAGGAAGGTGTTCAGGGCGTCGAGGAGGTGGAGCGTGCGGATGGCCCTGCCGTCGGGGCCCGCGTCGCCGAGCCCGCGCCACAGCAGGAATACGCCGGTGGTTGCCGACCCCAGCGCGGTTCCGAGGCGGAAGCGGTGGGTCGCCAGCAGTTCACCCATTGGTTGTGCCGACACCTGCTGCCAGCTGCGGAGCAGGACCGTGAGCTGGTAGGCGATCCAGGCCAGGGCGGCTATGCCGAAGCCCATGAGGATCTTCGGTCCCGCACCGGTGCTGAAGAACTCCTGGAGGCCCGCGGTGGAGGTGAACGAGCCGACGCCCAGGAACAGCAGCGAGGGGAGCATCAGCACGCACGGGATCAGCAGGAGCCATCGCCTGCGAGAACGTCGGGCCGCTCGCGTCGCCTTCAGCCACGCGCGGATGTTCAGCGCCTGCCAGGCACGCTGGTTGTCGGACGCGTCCATCCGCGCCGTGATCCCCGCGACGACCTGGCGAAGTTCCCCGGTGGCCTCGGACGGCGCCGACGCGGCGGCGTACAGCAAGGCGCGCCGCAGCCTGACGTAGCGCAGGACGATCAGCAGGCTCCATGGCAGACGCCAGGCCGCGTAGCGCAGCAGGGCGCCCAGGCTGTCGCCTTCGGCGCGCTCGGAGGTGAGGAGTACGTCGGGCACAGTGCGCTTGCCGTGGTGGAGTTGGCGTACGTCCACGGCCATGGCGATGGCCAGGCACACGAGGGGCGCAGCCCACGCGAGCCCGTCCAGGGACTCGAGCCACTCCCTGGCCCAGCCGGTGTGTTCCTGTACCGCGTAGTTGTTCACCGCGTGATACACGGCGGCGGCCGCGATCGGGAGGATCGACAGCAGGCGTACCCAACCGCGTGCGCGCCACAGCAGCCCGACGCCGAAGCCGGCCATGGCCGTGAACACCAGGTGCGTGAACGTCTCCGTGACCGTAGGTCCACCCAGGTCCAGTTGGCTGAACGGCGCCGGCAGCCAGGACGTCAACACCTGCCCCAGGCCCGGCACATAGGGACGGGACAAGCTGTCGGGGATGATCCAGCCTTCACCCCGGACAATCGCCCGGTCCGCGTCCAGGCCGAACCGGAGAACCGCCTCCAGCAGCCCGAACCCGGCTCCCAGCGCCGCACCCACCACCACGAAGTCGGTCAGGCCCCACTGCCGGCGGACCCGCAGACTCAACCCCGCCAGCAGCAACGGGGCGACCTTGAGTAATTCCTCCACCCAAGGAGCCACCGTGTAGCTGGTGGTGTTCACCACCGTCACCAGCGACTGCCCGGACTGCTCCGCGTAGACACGGGTGTAGGCGAACTGCACCAACGCCGTCGCCACACCGCATCCGTACACGCCCACCGCGAGCGCCAGCAGCACCGTCGACAGGCGCACCGAACGCGTCGGCCAGGACAGCGCGAACAGTTGCAGCACGCCCCAGACGGCCGCCACCGCCATCACCAACGTCACGCCAGGCCCCCCAAGCACCGGAACAATGTTCGATTCGCGATAGTGAACGCGATGCTATGTAGTCAACTGCGAGCGCAGCAAGCGAGTTGGGCAAGCGAGTTGGGCAAGAGTGTCGATTCCCCGGGACGGGTCCCGTGCGGGTGCCGCGACACTGCCGTCGGCGATCGGCGATCGGCGGATCGAGAGGAGATCGACGGTGTCCGGCAAGAAGACGCACATCCGCATGACCGTCCACGCGCTGTTCGCGGCCGCGATGACGCTCGCCTTGCTGATGGTCACATGCGGTTCGTCCGTGGCGCAGACCCGGTGTGAATCCCGTGGTCAGGTGTACGCCCAGAAGGTCATCGTCACCCACAAGGGCAAGAAGGGGCGAGGGAGCTCGAGCTCATGACGGTCTCGGGCAAGACGCATCGCAGCGCCTCATGGCTGTGGTGGCTGACCGGGGGAATTGCCCTCGCGCTGGTCACGGGCGGCGGCGGAGCCCTTTGGCTGCGTGCGCGTCGGCGAGCGGTCCAGGGTTCGGACTCTCCGGACTCTGACGCATCCGATGTATCTGACGCGTCCGACATAACGGTCACGCCAAGCGCCGCGAGTGAATGACCGCCCCGCCGGCGGTCCTGGCCGGCCTGGCCGGGATGTCGGGTGGGCGGATCAGGAGCGCCGGGCGCGCCGGGCGCGGCGGATCAGTCGGGATGCCGTGAGATACAGCGCGGTGATGACCGCCCAGGCCGCCAGGAACTGGAGCGCGAGGTTCTTGTCGCCCCCGCTCCAGACGATGGCGGTCACCGCCGGACCGCCGATCCACCAGACGAGCAGGACGATTCCGACGACCAGTGTGACCAGTTGACCGAGGGCCTCCTTGATCAGGTCCAGCATGGTCCGGCACTCCCCGTGCAGATGAGACGTCTACATGATCAACCGGCTCAGCTTAGGGACTCCTGACCGAGTGACGCGAGTCGCCTCAGGCTCCCGATGAGCGCGCATCCTGTGCTCCGTGCCCCGCTCCCCAAGCGGTACCTTCAACATCACGCCGATGAGGAGAGTCAACGTGAGCAAGTTCGTGCGGCCCGCAGCCGAAGGTGCCGACCCCTTCGGTACGGCCCGTCTGCGCCGCGGCGTGCTGGACGCCTGGGCCACCAGCCCCGCCCGTTTCCGCGAGGACGCCAACGCCGAGGAGGATCTGGTCCTCGGCGGGTATCGGGACCGGCTCGTCGTCGAGCTTGCTCAGAACGCCGCCGACGCCGCCGCCCGGGCAGGGGTGCCCGGAAAGCTCCGGCTCACCCTGCGGGACGGGGTTCTCGTCGCCGCCAATACCGGTGCCCCGCTGGACGCCGCCGGCGTCGAGTCGCTGTCCACTCTTCGTGCCTCCGCCAAGCGGGACGCCCAGCAGCAAGGCGCCGTCGGCCGGTTCGGTGTCGGCTTCGCCGCCGTCATCGCCGTCACCGACGAGCCCGCCGTGGTCGGGCGGCACGGTGGTGTCCGGTGGGGCCTCGCCGAATCCCGGGAACTGGCCCAGGACGTCGCCCGGCACAGTCCCGGCCTCGGAGACGAGATCCGGCGCCGCGACGGGCACGTCCCGCTCCTCCGGCTGCCGTTCGCCGCCGAGGGGACCGCCCCGGATCCGTACGACACCGCCGTCATCCTCCCCCTGCGCGACACCGCCGCCGCCGATCTCGCCGAGCGGCTGCTGCACGCCGTCGACGACGCGCTGCTGCTCGCCCTGCCCGGCCTGGAGGAGGTCGTGGTCGAGGTCGGGGAGGGCGAGCCGCGCACGCTGCGGCGCCGGGTCGACGGCCCGTTCACCGTCGTGGAGGACTCCGGCAACGGCGTCACCCACTGGCGTACGGCTGCCGCGAACGGCCCGCTCACGCCCGAGCTTCTGGCCGACCGCCCGGTGGAGGAGCGGCTGCGGCCCCACTGGTCGCTCACCTGGGCCGTCCCCGTCAACGCCGCCGACAGCACCCCTGCCCGGCCCCGCACGGCCCTCGTCCTGCACGCGCCCACGCCCAGCGACGAACCCCTCGGCGTCCCGGCCCTCCTCATCGCCTCCTTCCCCCTCGACACCACCCGCCGCCACGCCGCCCCCGGCCCGCTCACCGACTTCCTCGTCCAGCGCGCGGCCGACGCCTACGCCGAACTGCTCGCCGACTGGCGCCCGGTGAGCGAGGGCATCATCGGACTCGTGCCCGGGCCGCTCGGCAAGGGCGAACTGGACGGCGCCCTGCGCCAGGCGATCCTGGAGCGGCTGCCCCGGACTGCGTTTCTCCCGCCCGCCCACCCGGCGTCCCTCCCGCCGGCCGTCGAGCCACACGAACTGGAACCGGAGCTGCCCGAGTCGCTCCGGCCGCGTGACGCCGAAGTCGTCGAAGGCGCGGGCGCCGACACCGTGCGCGTCCTCGCCGAGGTGCTGCCCACCCTCCTCCCCGCCGGGCTCGAACGGCGCGTGGAGCTGCGGACCCTGGGCGTCGCCCGCGTCCCGCTCACCGACGCCATCGACCGGCTCGCCGGACTGGAGAAGGCGCCGAGCTGGTGGCGGCGGCTCTACGACAGCCTCGCCGGGGTCGACCCGGACCGCCTGTCCGGCCTCCCCGTGCCGCTCGCCGACGGGCGCACCACCATCGGGCCCCGGCAGGTCCTGCTCCCCACCCCCGACGGCGCCCCCATCGACCCCGAGATCCTCGCCCGCCTCGGCCTCAAGGTCGCCCACCCGGACGCCGCCCACCCGCTCCTGGAGAAGCTCGGCGCCCTGCCGGCCACGCCCCGCGCGGTCCTCACCACGCCCCAGGTGCGAGCCGCCGTCGCCGCCTCCCTGGACGACGACGGGGGCGTGAGCTGGGAGGAGGACGCTCCGGACGCCGAGGAACTGGCCGACACCGTGCTCGCCCTGGTGCGGGACGCGGGCCTGGAGCCCGGTGACGAGCCGTGGCTCGGCGCCCTCGCGCTGCCCGACGAGGAGGGGGAGCTGGCGCCCGCCGGCGAACTCGTCCTGCCCGGCAGCCCCTTCGCCCAGGTCATGCGGGAGGACGAACTCGCCACCGTCGACGCCGAGCTGGCCGAGAAGTGGGGCGAGCAGCCGCTCGCCGCCTGTGGTGTTCTCGCCAACTTCGCCCTCGTCCGGGCCACGGACGTCGTCCTCGATCCGGACGAACTGGAGCCGCGCGAAGGCGACTTCGCCGAGCCCGACGACGCGGGTCTGCTGGACGCCGTGGACGTCTGGAGCGAGGACATCCTCGACCGCTTCCCGGACACGCCCGTACCGCCGGTCGCCACCGAGCTGATCGCCGTACGCGACCTGGATCTGGTGGACGACGGCAAGTGGCCCCAGGCCCTCGCGCTGCTGGCCCAGCCGCCCCTGCGGGACGCGCTGACCCAGCAGGTGCGGATCCTGCTGCCGGACGGCACGCATGAGGTCGTACGGCCGTACACGGCCTGGTGGCTGCGGGGGAACCCGGTGCTGGACGGCCGCCGCCCGGCCGGTCTCCTCGCCTCCGGCGGCGACCCGCTCCTGCGCGGCCTGTACGACGAGGCGGACGCGACCGGCTTCGAGGACGAGCAGGTGCTGCGGGCGCTGGGCGTGCGGACGTCGGTCGCCGCGCTGCTGGAGGAGCCGGGCGGCGCCGCCGAGCTGCTCGACCGGCTCGCCGACCCGGAGCGTCCCGTCACCTCGCCCCAACTGCACGCTCTGTACGGTGCCTTGGCCGACCTGGACCCTGAGCAGGTGACCCTGCCGGACGAGCTTCGGGCGGTCGTCGACGGGCGGGTCGAGGTCGTGGACGCGGCGGACGCGGTGGTCGTCGACTCGCCGGATCTGCTGCCCTTCACCGAGGGCGTGCCGCTGCTGCCGGTACGGCCGACGCGGGCCGCCGAACTGGCCGAGCTGTTCCAGGTGCGGCGGCTGAGCGAGTCCGTCACCGGGGAGGTGACGAGCGAGGGCGCCGAGCATGACGTACCGGAGTCGGTGCGGCTGCTGCTGGGGGCGCGGACGCCTCAGTCGTACGTCGAGCACGAGGAGCTCGTGGTCGACGGGGTGGAGATCGACTGGCGGCTCACGGATGACGGGGTGCTGCACGCGTCCACCCTGGAGGGTGTCGCGGCCGGGCTCGCGTGGGCGGCGAGGCAGTGGCCGCGGCGGTTCGAGGTGGCGGCGTTGCTGGAGGACCCGTCCAGGACGGCGGAACTGGCCCGCGATCGCTGGTTCGACTGAGCGACAGGGGCCGTCCGAGCAACAGGGGCCGTCCCCGCGGACGGCCCCACGAGGAAGTACACGGTCACGATTCCACCTTCCGGGGCTGATCTTGAAACTTCTCGCACAAATTCTTCAGGAGTCGTACAACCTTTCACTTGTGTCGTGAATCTGATCATGCGAGCCAACAGGCTCCCTGATCACTCGGGTCCCGCAAGGCGCCCTGGGCCGCTTGGTACGACACGCGACCGGCGCCGGGACCCCCTTCTCCACGTGGGGAACGACACATGCGCATGCGTGCCACCCTCGGCGTCGTCACCGGTGCCCTGGCCCTCTCCGCTCTCGCCGTCCCGGCCGCGCAGGCCGACGAGGTCGAGGGCGACACGACGATCTCGAACGTCGTCGTGAACGGCGGCAAGGCGGCGGTCGTCGGAGCGACGACCACGAAGACCATCACGGTCTCCTTCACCGTCAAGGACGACTCGGGCGTCGACTGGGCGCAGGCGATCCTGTACCACGGTGCCGACATGGACAGCTCCGACACGGGCGCCGTGGCCAACAGCAGCGACGGCCGTGCCACCTGCACCGTGGTCAGCGCCACCACGTCGAACTGCAAGTCGACCTTCGACCTCGACCCGGGCTACAACGTGGGCAACTTCGCGGCCGGCTCCTGGAAGGTCTGGGCGATCGCCGCGGGTCACGACGCCGACTACGTCCTGAAGGAGAACGCCAAGAGTTTCCTGGTGCAGCGCGCCTCGAAGCTGACGGTGAACGCCTCGCCGGAGCCCGTCGCCAAGGGCAAGACCATCACCGTCACGGGCAAGCTGACCCGCGCCAACTGGGACCGCGGCACGTACAACGGTTACTCCACCCAGCCGGTGAAGCTGCAGTTCCGCAAGAACGGCACCAGCACCTACACCACGCTGAAGACCATCAAGACGAACACCTACGGCGACCTGAAGACCACGGTCACCGCCTCCGCGGACGGCTACTTCCGCTACCGCTTCGAGGGCACCACGACCACCCCGGCGATCAGCGCCACGGGTGACTTCATCGACGTCCGCTAGTCAGTAGCGCGACGGGACGTCTGCCGCCCGGTGCCGGTTCTTCCGGCGCCGGGCGGTTCCCGATTCCACCATCACTACGGTCCCGTGACGACCATCGCCGGGTCCCTCATACTCCTGGGGAGCGCATGCGCATCCGAGCCACCGTGGCCGCCGTCTCCGGCGCCCTGGCCCTCTCCGCCCTCGCCGTGCCGGCCTCGCAGGCCGCCGACGCCCCCTCGTACGGCAAGGAAGACGTCCGGGCGGCCGTGCAGGCCGCGCGTCAGGCCGACGCCGGCGGCTCCGCCCGCAGCACCTACGCCGCCGAGGACGAGGGCACGCCGTACGCCCTGGACCTCTCCTTCTCCGACGTGAAGGTCAACAACGGCAAGCCGATCGTCGCGGGCATCGCCAACCAGGTGACCGTCCCGGTGACGTACAAGGTCACGCACGCCGCGGACATCGACCTCAGCGCCCCCGACTTCTACCTGGACGTGGAGATCTACCGCGGCGCCTCCTACGCCGAGTGGGACAACCTGCTCTTCGGCGACGACTGGCCGGTCTGCACGGCGACCTCCGCCACCACCGCCAACTGCAAGGGCACCATCGACATCTATCCGGACTTCGAGCTGGAGAACGTCGACGCCGCCACGTGGAAGGCCGGCGGCTACGCGTACGACTTCAACGACCAGGACCCGCTCGCCGAGGACATCGACTGGAGCAAGGTCGGTTACGCCGAGCAGGACGGCCTGGGCACCACCAAGCTGCAGCGTTACTCCAAGCTGACCGTGAACGCCTCGCCGGAGCCGGTGAAGAAGGGCAAGACCATCACGGTCACCGGCAAGCTGACGCGCGCCAACTGGGAGACCCACAAGTACGCGGGCTACTCCACTCAGCCGGTGAAGCTGCAGTTCCGCAAGAAGGGCTCCAGCACCTACACCACGCTGAAGACCATCAAGACGAACACCTACGGCGACCTGAAGACCACAGTCACCGCGTCCACGGACGGCTACTTCCGGTACCGCTTCGAGGGCACCGCGACGACCCCGGCGGTCAGCGCCACGGGTGACTTCGTCGACGTGCAGTAGATAGCAGGGCAGTAAGAGAGAAATAGGGCATGCGTCACGAACTCCCCTGCTTCCACTGGGAGTTCGTGACGAAGCTCACGAACTTTCCTCGCCGACGACACAACCGGCCACCCCCGTCGCCTATCTGATCACATGGGTCAACAGGCCCCACGATCACTCGGGCCCCGACGTGACCGGCAGTGCACGGAACGACGACCAGCGGGGCCCCTTTCCGTACCAGGGGAACGCATGCGCATCAGAGCCACCGTGGCCGCCGTCTCCGGCGCCCTGGCCCTCTCCGCCCTCGCCGTTCCGGCCGCACAGGCCGACGACTCCGCCGCCGCCCAGCGCGCGGACGTCGCGAAGATCCGCCAGGCCGCCCACGCCGCGTCCGGCAGGGCCCCGGCCGAGGAGGGCAAGCCGTACGCCCTGAACGTCACCTTCTCCAACTTCAAGATCGCCAAGGCGATCAAGGTCGGCACGACCGAGCACGTCGCGGCCACGGTGACGTACACGCTGACCCACGGCGAGGATGTCAACATCGCCGCCGCCGACTTCATCACCGACCCCCTCGTCTACCGGGGCTCCGCCACCGCGCCGGACAACATGCTCTACGGCAACAAGCCGGCCAAGTGCACCGCGACCTCCGCGACCACCGCCAACTGCAAGGGCACCATCGACGTCTACCCGGGCAACCACGAGCTGCTCAACTCGGACGCCGGGACGTGGCGGGCCGCGGCCGAGGCCACCGCCTTCAACGGCCAGGACCCGGCGGGCGAGACCTTCGACATCACCAAGGTCGGCTACAAGGGCCAGAGCGGTCTCGGCACCACGCTGATGCAGCGCTTCTCCAAGCTGACGGTGAACGCCTCGCCGGAGCCGGTGAAGAAGGGCAGGACCATCACCGTCACCGGCAAGCTGTCCCGCGCCAACTGGGACCGCGGCACGTACAACGGCTACGTCGAGCAGCCGGTGAACCTGCAGTTCCGTAAGAAGAACAGCAACACCTACACCACGGTGAAGACCATCAAGACCAACGCCACGGGCGACCTGAAGACCACGGTCAAGGCCACCGAGGACGGCTACTTCCGCTACACCTTCGCGGGCACGACGACGACCCCCGCGGTCAACGCGACCGGCGACTTCGTCGACGTCCAGTAGCCGAGCGCAGCGGCTACGCCGGGAAACGGCGGTCGACCCACTTCCACGTGAACTCCAGGGCGACCGCCGCCACCCCCGCGATCCCCACCGCGATCCACGGCATCGTCACCCCGACGAGCCGCAGCGCGAAGAACTCCTGCAGCCATGGCACGACCAGCACCAGCAGGAACCCGAGGCCCATCGCGGCCACGAGCGTGACCCGCCACCACGTGTACGGCCGGGCGATGATGGCCAGGACCCACATCGAGATCAGGAACAGCGTCAGCGTGGCGACGCTGGTCTCCGCGTCCAGCGCGTCCGCCCCGCTGTAGTAGTGCCGGGCGATCAGGTACGTCGCGAAGGTCGCCACCGCGGCCACCAGCCCGCCCGGGATCGAGTACCGCATGACGCGCCGTACGAAATGGGGTTGCGCGCGTTCCCTGTTGGGCGCGAGGGCCAGGAAGAAGGCCGGGACGCCGATGGTGAGGGTGGAGAGCAGGGTCAGATGGCGGGGCAGGAAGGGGTACTCCACCTGCCAGAACACCACCATCAGCGCCAGCAGCACCGAGTAGACGGTCTTCACCAGGAACAGCGTCGCGACCCGCGTGATGTTGCCGATCACCCGCCGCCCCTCGGCGACCACCGACGGCAGCGTCGCGAAGCTGTTGTTGAGCAGCACGATCTGAGCGACCGCCCGGGTCGCCTCCGAGCCCGAACCCATCGCCACGCCGATGTCGGCGTCCTTCAGGGCCAGGACGTCGTTCACGCCGTCGCCGGTCATGGCGACGGTGTGCCCGTGGGACTGGAGCGCGCCCACCATGTCCCGCTTCTGCTGCGGGGTGACCCGTCCGAACACCGTGGCGTCGTCGAGGGCCGTCGCCATGTCGTCCTTGTCCTGGGGGAGCCGGCGCGCATCGACCGTCGTACCGCTCAGCCCGAGCTTGTTCGCGACCGCCCCCACGGACACGGCGTTGTCCCCGGAGATCACCTTGGCGCGGACGTTCTGCTCGGCGAAGTAGCGCAGGGTGTCGGCGGCGTCGGGCCGCAGCCGCTGTTCCAGTACGACGAGGGCGGCGGGCTTGGCGCCGTCCGCGACGTCGGGATCGTCGAGGTCGCGGCCGGCGCGGGCGAGCAGCAGGACCCGTAGTCCCTGTTCGTTCAGCCGATCGGTTTCGGCCAGGGCCGGGTCGTCGGTGGGCAGGAGCACGTCGGGGGCGCCCAGCAGCCATGTACTGGCCTCGCAGTTGCCCTCGCTGAACGTGGCGCCGCTGTACTTGCGGGCGGAGGAGAAGGGCAGGGACTCGGTGCAGCGCCAGTCCTCGGCGTCGGGGTAGGCGTCGATGACGGCCTGGAGGGACGCGTTCGGGCGGGGGTCGGACTCGCCGAGGGCGCCCAGCACCTTCCGTATGTACTCCTCGTCGCTGCCGCCCAGGGGCCGCAGCTCGGTGACGTCCATGCCGCCCTCGGTGAGGGTGCCGGTCTTGTCGAGGCAGACGGTGTCGACGCGGGCGAGGCCCTCGATGGCGGGGAGTTCCTGGACCAGGCACTGCTGGCGGCCGAGCCGGATGACGCCGATGGCGAAGGCGACCGAGGTGAGGAGCACGAGGCCCTCCGGGACCATGGGGACGATGCCGCCGACGGTCCGGGCGATCGAGTCGTCGAGCTCGTTGTCCTTGGCGACCAACTGGGTGATGATCAGGCCGATCGCGGCCGGGATCATCATCCAGGTCACGTACTTGAGGATGGTGGAGATGCCGGAGCGCAGCTCGGAGTGGACCAGCGTGAACCGCGAGGCCTCCTCGGCGAGCTGGGCGGCGTAGGCCTCGCGCCCGACCTTGGTGGCCTGGAAGGCACCGCCCCCGGCGACGACGAAACTGCCCGACAGCACCCGATCCCCCGGCCGCTTGACGACCGGATCGGCCTCCCCGGTGAGCAGCGACTCGTCGATCTCCAGCCCGTCCGCCTCGACGCACACCCCGTCCACGACGGCCTTGTCCCCCGGCCCGATCTCTATCAGGTCGTCCAGCACGATCTCCGAGGTGCTGACCTCGGCGGCGGCCCCGTCCCGCCGCACGGTGGGCCGCGCCTCACCGATCACGGCGAGCGAGTCGAGGGTCTTCTTCGCCCGCCACTCCTGGATGATCCCGATGCCGGTGTTGGCGAGGATCACGAAGCCGAACAGGCTGTCCTGGATCGGCGCCACGCCCAGCATGATCATCCAGAGCACGCCGATGATGGCGTTGAAACGGGTGAAGATGTTGGCGCGGACGATGTCGGCCATGGACCGGCTGCTGCGCACCGGCACGTCGTTGACCTGCCCCCGCGCCACTCGCTCGGCCACCTCGGCCGCGGTGAGCCCGCCCGTCGCCACCGGGGCGGGGGCGGGGTGCACAGGGTTGTCCACTTCGGCGCCCGCGTCGGTATGCGTCATGCATTCGACGGTACGTGCGGATTTACGGCTTCACCCGCCGAGTGACCGGAAGTTCCGACCTGGGGAGGACGGCGCGTCGTGCCGTGGTTGTAGGGGCGGCACCTCAGGACGACTGGGGTTCGCCGGTGGTTTCCCGGGGTTCCGCGGCGGCCGCCGCCCGCTTGATCGCCGCGTCACGCCTGCGGACGTACCAGATGCCGATGAGCCCGAGGCCCCCGCCGGCCAGGCAGGTCCACACCCACCGGGTGTGGCCGTGGTCGTCGAACCAGCCGTAGAACGGCAGCTGAACGACGAAGAGGACGAACCAGATGATCGTGCCGCCGGTGATGGTGGCGACCACGGGCCCTTCCAGGGGCTCCGGCGCCTCATGCTTGGGGGATCCCGAAAAGAATGCGGCCATGGAGGACAGCTTACGAGGCGATCAGATCTACGCGCGGAGATGGCCGATCCAGTCCTTATATGTTCATACTGAAACGGTTTGTGTCTGACCACTTCTCTTCGTAGGAAACACCGAACACATGCCCTCCTCGGCCCCCGCCAAGGTCCCCGCCCCTGAACAGCCGGGAGCCGGCCCCGCATACGGCGCACTCGACCGCTTCTTCAAGATCTCCGAACGCGGCAGCACGCTGCCCCGTGAAATCCGCGGCGGTCTCGCCACCTTCTTCGCGATGGCCTACATCATCGTGCTGAACCCGATCATCCTCGGCAGCGCGAAGGACATGTACGGCAATCAGCTGGACAACGGCCAGCTGGTCACCGCCACGGCCCTGACAGCGGCGTTCACCACGCTGCTGATGGGCGTCATCGGCAACGTGCCGATCGCGCTCGCCGCCGGTCTGGGCGTGAACTCGGTCGTCGCGCTCCAGCTCGCGCCGCGGATGTCCTGGCCGGACGCCATGGGCATGGTGGTGCTCGCGGGCTTCGTGGTCATGCTGCTGGTCGCCACCGGTCTGCGCGAGCGCGTCATGAACGCCGTGCCCTACAGCCTGCGCAAGGCCATCTCCATCGGCATCGGCCTGTTCATCATGCTGATCGGCCTCGTCGACTCCGGCTTCGTCTCCCGCATCCCGGACGCCGCCCAGACGACCGTGCCCCTCCAGCTGGGCGGCGACGGTCACCTCAACGGCTGGCCGGTCCTGGTCTTCGTCCTCGGCGCGCTGCTCACCCTCGCACTGATCGTGCGCAAGGTCTCCGGCGCGATCCTCATCTCCATCGTCACGATGACCGTGCTCGCCGTATTCATAGACGCGGTCGCGAACGTGCCGTCCTGGGGCCTGACGACCCCCAAGTGGCCCGGCAACCCCGTCGCCAGCCCCGACTTCGGCCTGATCGGCCAGGTCAGCCTGTTCGGCGGCTTCGAGAAGGTCGGCGCGCTGACCGGCGTCCTCTTCGTCTTCACCGTCCTGCTGTCCTGCTTCTTCGACGCCATGGGCACGATCATGGGCGTCAGCGACGAGGCCAAGCTGACCGACGCCCAGGGCCAGATGCCCGGCATCAACAAGGTCCTGTTCGTCGACGGCCTCGCCGTCGCCGCGGGCGGCGCCAGCTCCTCCTCGGCCACCACGGCCTTCGTGGAGTCCACAGCCGGCGTCGGCGAGGGTGCCCGTACCGGATTCGCGAACGTCGTCACCGGCGCCCTGTTCGGTGTGGCGCTGTTCCTGACGCCCGTCGCCACGATGGTCCCGTCCCAGGCGGCCACCCCGGCCCTGCTCGCGGTCGGCTTCCTGATCCTGGCGAACTCCGTTAAGGAGATCGACTGGGCCGACTACACGGTCGCGATCCCGGCCTTCGTGACGATGGTGATGATGCCGTTCACCTACTCGATCACCAATGGCATCGGCATGGGCTTCATCACCTTCGCGGTGCTGCGCCTGGCCGCCGGGCGGGGCCGCGAGGTGCCGGTCGCGATGTACGTCGTGGCGGCGGTGTTCGGCTTCTACTACCTGATGCCGGCGCTGGGTCTCACGTAAGCCCGTAGAACTTCTCGGTCTCCTCGACCGCGGACTGGAACCGCTCGTCGAAGTCATCGCGGATGAGCGTCCGGACGACGTAGTCCTGGACGCTCATTCCTCTTTTTGCCGCGTGCTCCCGGAGTCGTTCGAGCAGCTCGTGGTCTATCCGCAGGCTGAGCACGCTGGTCCCCATGGACACGAGGGTTACGGCACCCGCCGGTCCGCCGTGTCACGTTCCGCCGCGGGATCACCCGGATGGGTGATACTGAACCTAGTGGTCTTTAGTCAGGGTAATGAGTTATGCTAAAGAACATGTCGGACCTTACCCATGGCGACGACGCTGCCGCCGTGAACTCTCTGCGTTCCGCCGTGATGCGACTGTCACGCCGGCTCAAGCACCAGCGGGTCGACGAGTCGCTGAGCCCCACCGAGATGTCGGTGCTGGGCACCCTCTCCCTCTGCGGCAAGGCCACCCCAGGTGAGCTCGCCCGCAAGGAGCACGTCCAGCCGCCGTCGATGACCCGCATCGTCGCCCTGCTGGAGGCCAAGGGACTGGTCCGTCTGGAGCCGCATCCGGAGGACCGGCGCCAGAAGGTCGTCACGAAGACCGAGCAGGCCGAGGCGATGCTCGAGGAGAGCCGCCGCAAGCGCAACGCCTTCCTGGCCGCCCTGGTCGAGGGCCTCGACGAGGACGAGTGGGCGAAACTGCGCGCCGCCGCCCCCGTGCTGGAGAAGCTCGCACACCTGTAAGCCATCTTCGCGAGGAGGCGAACCCCCATTGAGTACGGGATCCGGAGCAGCTTCCGCCCCCGCACCAGGCACCTACGACCCCATATCCGTTTCCAAGACCCGCAAGTCCTCGATGTTCAGCTCGCTGAAGGTCAGGAACTACCGCCTGTTCTTCCTCGGCCAGGTCGTCTCCAACACCGGCACCTGGATGCAGCGCATCGCCCAGGACTGGCTGGTGCTCAGCCTCACCGGCTCCGCCACCGCCGTCGGCATCACGACGGCCCTGCAGTTCCTGCCGATGCTGCTCTTCGGCCTCTACGGCGGCGTCCTCGTCGACCGGCTGCCCAAGCGCCGCACGCTGCTCGTCACACAGACGTCGATGGCCCTCACCGGTATCGCGCTCGCCGTCCTCACCCTCACCGGACACGTCCAGGTCTGGCACGTCTACCTCGCCGCCTTCGCCGTAGGCCTCGCCACGGTCGTCGACAACCCGGCCCGCCAGTCCTTCGTCTCCGAGATGGTCGGCCCCGACCAGCTCCAGAACGCGGTGAGCCTCAACTCGGCGAACTTCCAGTCCGCCCGCCTGGTCGGCCCCGCCGTCGCCGGCCTGATGATCACCGGTGTCGGCACGGGCTGGGCGTTCCTCGCCAACGGCCTGTCCTTCGTCGCGCCCATCACCGGACTGCTGCTGATGCGGGCGCGTGAGCTGTACGTCGTCGAGCGGGCCCCGCGGGGCAAGGGGCAGATGCGAGAGGGGCTGCGGTATGTCGCCGGGCGCCCGGAGCTGATCTGGACCATCGCCCTCGCCGGGTTCGTCAGCACCTTCGGCTTCAACTTCCCCGTCTATCTGTCGGCCTTCGCCGACGACGTCTTCCGCGCGGGCGCCGGCTCCTACAGCCTCTTCAACACGCTGATGGCGGTGGGCTCCCTGGCAGGCGCCCTGCTCGCGGCCCGGCGCGGTACGGCCCGGATGCGGGTGCTGATCGCGGGGGCGGTGGCCTTCGGCGCCATGGAGATGGTGGCCGCTCTCGCCCCCTCCCTGTGGCTGTTCGCGCTGCTCATGGTCCCCATCGGCATGTTCGGCATGACGGTGAACGTCACCGCCAACAGCAGCATCCAGATGTCCACCGACCCGAGCATGCGCGGCAGGGTGATGGCCCTGTACATGATGGTGTTCATGGGCGGCGCACCGCTGGGCGCACCGATCGCCGGCTGGATCACGGACGCGTACGGCGTCCGGGCGGGCCTGGCGGTGGGCGGCGCGATCACCGCCGCCGCGGCCGTCACCATCGCCCTGGTCCTGGCCCGGGTGGGCGGCCTCAGGCTCTCGGTCGGCTGGAACCACGGCCATCCGCAGGTGCGGTTCGTGCCGCGTGAGCAGGAGCAGTTGGCGACGGTGGCGTAGGGGCGGAGGTCCGCGTCAGTCGCGGGGGAGCTGGTCGGTCTTGAGGACGAGGCCGAGGTGGGCGGTGGTCATGTCGACGTCCCCGCCGTAGGTGATGGACGTGTCGCTCACGTAGTCGCCGTCCTTGGGCTGGGTGAACAGGCGGCACTTGCCGGTGTAAGGGTCGGCGATGAGGTAGACGGGGACTTCGGCGAGGGCGTATGCGGTCTTCTTGGGGCCGTAGTCGTTCTTCGCCGTGTCTTTGGAGATGACCTCGGCGATGAACTCCACATCTTCGTAGCGCCAGCCGCCTTCGGAGTTCTTCTGGGCACCGTCGCGCAGTTTCGCCACGTCCGGGGCGAGACCGTTCTTGTGGCCGGGGAAGTCGATGCGGACGTCCGAGAGCACCTTGACGTCCATGCCGAACGCGTCTTCAAGGGCCCGGACGATCCTGCGAATGGTCTCCCAGTGGATGTCCCGCTGCGGCGACATGTAGATGGTCCCCTCGACGATCTCGACCTTGTATCCCTCGGGGACGGGCATCTTCTCGAGCCGCTCGAACATCTCGTCGAGCCAGCGTGTGTCGCTCTCGGCCATCGCGATCCTGTCTTCAATGACGGTCATCGTGGCGCTCCTCCCCGGCCGCCGCTCGGTCACGGACAGCCGCGCAGTACAACGATACGCACGGTGACCGGGTCACATGTGGCCATGGTCACGCTCACGGCACCAAGGCGACTAAACCCTCCGGGCCAGCACCTGACCCGGCCAGTCGTCCTTCCCCTCGTAGGTCTCGGTGCGGACGAAGCCGTTGCTCTCGTAGTAGCGGACGAGCCCGCCGTCGTCGCCCGCGTAGCAGTCCACCCGCAGCAGCGAGAGGCCCGCGCGCCGGGTCTCCTCGGCGGCGTGCGCGAGCAGGGCGCTGCCCACGCCGTGCCCCTTGAAGCGGCGGTCGGAGGCGAGCCAGTGGATGTAGCGCTCGGGCTCGCCGGGCGGCGGGAGATGGGCCAGGTAGGCACCGGGCGCGTCGGTGAGGGTGAGGGTGGCGGCCGGCACGCCGTCGACCTCGGCGATGAACGCGCTGCCCACCTCCATGTCCCGGGCGACCGATTCCGCCACCTTCGAGTTCTCCGACAGAGGCTTCGTCCCCCACTGACCCGGGCGCCCCTGGGCGACCAGCCACTCCACACAGCTGTCGAGCATGCCGAGTATCGCGGGGATGTCGTCGGGCCCGGCTTCTCTGATGGTGATCTCCATGCCGTCATGGTGCCAGGCTGGATCCCATGAGACTCTTCGCCGCCGTGCTGCCACCAGAGGACGTCACCCACGAACTGGCCGCCGAAGTAGCCGAGTTGAAGAAGCTGCCCGGCGCGGACGGGCTGCGCTGGACCGGCCGCCCCGGCTGGCACTTCACCCTCGCCTTCTACGGCGAGGTCGACGACGACCTCGTCCCCGACCTGTCGGCCCGCCTGGAGCGCGCCGCGCACCGTACGACGCCCTTCGCGCTGGCGCTCAGCGGCGGCGGGCAGTTCGGGCACGGGCGGGCCCTGTGGACGGGCGCGGACGGGGATCTGGCGACGCTGCGGCTGCTGGCGGACCGCAGTGAGGCGGCGGCGCGCAAGGCCGGGGTGCCGATGGGGGAGCACCGGCGGTACAAGGCCCACCTGACGGTGGCGAGGAGCCGGTCGGCGGTGGCCGTACGGCCGTATGTCGCGGCCCTCGAAGCGTTCACGAGCCGTACGTGGACGGTGGACGAGCTGGTGCTGGTGCGCAGCAATCTGCCGAAGTCGGGGGTGGCGGGCGAGCAGCCCCGGTACGAGGCGGTCGCCCGCTGGCCGCTCGGAGGGGCCGGTTAGGCTCGGTGGCGTGGACCCGAAAACCCGGAACCGGATCATGGCCGGTGCGCTTGTGTTGATGTTCGTGCTCGTGGCTGCCGCGGCGGCGCTCGGACGGTAGGGCCGTCAGGTGAGCTCGACCAGCCCCGGCCGGACGGCTTCGCCGACGGTGGCGGCACGGTTCTCGGTGCCGAGTTCGCGATAGCTCCGTACGGCGTGGGTGAGCAGCCAGGCCAGTGCCGCCTCGCCGGGCTCCAGACCGTGCTTGTCGAGCAGGTCCTCGTACGCCTGGACCTTCGCGCGTACGGCCGGGGCGGCGAGGGCGTCGGAGGCCCGCCCCGAGCTGCGCCGTCCGCCCTCGACCTCCTTTACTTCATGACTCTCAGCCAACGGCTTGGAGCGCGCTCTTTGCATGCGATCTTGACGCTAACTACTGGTTAGTGCTTTCCTTTGGTTAGCACTAGCTTGAACTTTCAATCTCCTTGGAAAGAGAGCCTCGTGACCCCCACCTCCCCTGCCCGTAGGGCCCTCGTCGCGGTACTGGCCTCGGCCGCCCTGCTCGGGGCCGCCGCCGTGCCGGCTGCCGCATCCGCGCCTGCTTCCGCCGCTGCCGCCGCGTCTGCCGGGTCCACCGCTTCCTTCGCCGATTACCCGGATTCCGTGCGCCTCGGCTACCAGAAGGCCGTCGCCGTCCGCGTTCTCAAGGGCGTGTTCGAGCAGGGCGACACCGAGGTCGTGGACCGTTTCGTGCGGTCGGACTACATCCAGCACAACCCGCTCGCGCCGGACGGCGCCGAGACGCTGAAGAACCTGGGCACGTCCATCCACCAGCAGTTCCCGGACGCCCGGTACGACGTCAAGCGGGTCATCTCCGAGGGCGACCTCGTGCTGGTCCACTCCCACGTGGTCCTGACGCCGGGCACGCGCGGTCAGGCCGTGTTCGACATCTTCCGCTTCCAGGGCGGGAAGATCGCCGAGCACTGGGACGCGGGGCAGAACGTGCCGGAGGGCTCCGCCAACGGCAACGACATGTTCTCCACGGTGAGTTGGCCGCGCACCGAGCAGCCGGGGCCGGCCTGGCTCACGGCGTACAACAAGAAGCTGGTCACCAAGGCCTTCGACCAGCTCCTCGTCCAGAAGGACCTGTCCGCCGTCGACCGGTACTGGGGTGCCGAGTACCACCAGCACAACCCGACGATCGCCGACGGCGTGGAGGGCGTGAAGTCGGGGCTGGGCGGTTACTTCGAGGCGTTCCCGCAGCTCACGGTCACGCCGAAGCGGGTGATCGCCGAGGGCGACCTGGTGGCGGTCCACAGCCACTACGTGAACGCGCCGGGGGAGCGGGGGCAGGCGGTCGTCGACCTCTTCCGGGTGCGGAACGGGAAGATCGTCGAGCACTGGGACGTGCTGCAGGACGTGCCGGAGACTTCGGCGAACGACAACGGGATGTTCTGAACGGGATGTTCTGAACGGGGTGTTCTGAACGGGACTCCAGAAGAGGGCATGGGTGCGGAGTGGCCCGCGAGGCCACCCCGCACCCATGCTGGCGCACGCCTTGGTGCCGTCCCTGAAGGACTTGTTGACGGTGATCGGGCCCCAGGAGAAATCCCGGGCCTCGCAGATCTTGCCGGTGGTCTTCTTCCAGGAGCCGATGGTGATGATGGCCTTGCCGCAGTCGTCGGCGTGGTTCTTGGTGAGGGTGGTCCTGACCGTCTTCACCTTGAGCTTGGTGCCCGTGACGGATGTGCACTTGGATCCGCTGCTGCCCGGGCTTCCGGTGCAGCCGCTGCCGGAGGCGTGTTGCGATTGAGTTGCTCGGTCGGAGTTGACGCTAATGATCGGCGATCTTCCCCGGCAAGTTGTTATCGCCGCTTTTCGCTGGTGCTGCACAATGTGTCGAGCACGGGCGGCGTTCCGTCGAGATACCAGCGCTTCTCCGTTTCGACCACCTGCCAGGCCGTGCAAGTTCCGGGGCCGTTGACCACGACGAACGTGGCGTCCGCGGACTTTTTGACAGCCCCTCGGGAATTATTTGCGGCCGTTTCGCCGAGGCGATTCAGATAGCTCTCCGCATAGTCGTCGGCGACGCTGTCCTCGGTGAAGAGCAGCTGGAATTCATCCGCGTCCCGGTTGTGCAGTGCCGTGACGGTGTGCTCTTCGAGGGAATTCAGGTCAGGGGCTCCGCCGGGGGGCTCGTTGTTGATACTGACGACAATGGTGGTGAGCCATCCCACGAGCAGTGCCCCACCGATCCCAATGCCCAAGCGGCCCTTCCTCATCGGCTGCACCTGCTCTCCGCGTCTCGCTTCTCTGATCAACGTGAGGGAAGCGTAGCTTGCACAATGCGCTGCTCTTCGGGCTGTCCCCAGGTGCCGTGTGGGGATGCCTCCCGCGCGGAACCGGGGGACAGCCGGGGCGAGTTACGGCGGTTGCGTCCGTAGCGTCGAGGTTCATGGAGCGGATGAACAGCACACGCCGAAGCGTGCTCGCGCTCGGCACCGCTGCGGCGGCCACGCCGTGGCTCGGGTCGGCCCCGGCCCAGGCCCAACCCCAGGGTCAAGACCAGACCCACGCCGCCGGCGCCCCCGGAGAACTCGACGAGTTGGGCATCGCGGAGCTGCGTCGGCGGATGGCCGACGGGCGGCTCGACGCCGTACGCCTCACCCACTACTACCTGGACCGGATCGACCGCATCGATCCGCTCCTGCGCTCGGTGATCGAGGTCAACCCCGACGCCCTGCGCGAGGCACGGAGGCTGGACGTCGAGCAGGGTCCCCGGGGGCCGCTGCACGGCATGCCCGTCCTGCTGAAGGACCTGGTGGAGACCGGGGACCGGATGCACACGACGGCCGGGTCGCTCGCCCTGGAAGGCCTGCGGCCGGCGCGGGACGCCACGGTCGCCGCCCGGTTGCAGGCCGCCGGTGCCGTCATCCTCGGCAAGACCAACCTGAGCGAGTGGGCGGGCGGGATGTCGCTCACCCACCACGCCGGGTGGAGCGCCCGCGGCGGTCAGACCCGCAATCCCTACAAGCTGGACCGGTCACCGAACGAGTCCAGCTCCGGTACGGGCGTCGCCGTCGCGGCGAACCTGTGCGTCGCCGGGATCGGTACCGAGACCAACGGCTCGATCATCGACCCGGCCTCGGCGAACTGCGTCGTCGGGGTCAAGCCGACCGTCGGGCTGGTCGGACGCGGCGGTGTGATCCCCGGGGTGCCGAGCCAGGACAGTGTCGGGCCGCTGGCGCGTACGGTCCGGGACGCCGCGATCCTGCTCGGGACCCTCGTCGGGATCGACGCGCGCGACCCGGCGACCGAGGCGAGCCGTGGCCGCTTCCACCGTGACTACACCCGCTTCCTGGACGCCGACGGGCTGCGCGGTGCGCGCATCGGCGTGCCGCGAGCCGTGTACTTCGGCTACAGCGAGCACGCCGACGAGATCGCGGAACGGGCGATCGCCGTGCTCCGCGCGGCCGGTGCGACCGTCGTCGACCCGGCCGACATCCCGACGGCCGAGCAACTGGAGGACCTGCCCGGCTCGATGGTCGTCCAGGCGTACGAGATCAAGCGGGCGCTGAACGCCTACCTGGCCGCCGCGCCCGGCGACCACCCGCGCAGCCTCGCCGAGCTCATCGAGTTCAACCGCGCGCATGCCGACCGCGAGCTGCGCTACGTACGCCAGGACGGGCTGGAGACGGTGCACCGGCTGGACTTCACCGAGCGTGAGTATCGGGAGGCGCTGGCCACCAACCACCGGCTGTCGCGCGCCGAGGGCATCGACGCGGTGCTGCGCCGGCACCGCCTGGACGCCCTGGTGATGCCGACCTCCGGACCCCCGGCCAAGATCGACCTGATCCGCGGGGACACCTACGGCGGCGGCGCCTCGACCCCCGCCGCACTCGCCGGATACCCCGCGATCAGCGTCCCGGCGGGCTTCGCCTTCGGCCTGCCGGTGGGCCTGACGTTCATGGGGACGGCGTGGAGCGAGCCGACGTTGCTGCGGTTGGCGTACGCCTATGAACGGGCGAGCGGGGTGCGGCGGGTGCCGACGTATCGAGCGGCGGACGTGGGGTTCTGAGAGGGGGCGTCAGTCGCGGGGGAAGTCGTCCGTCTTGAGGGTGAGGCCGAGGGGGGTGGTCGTCAGGTCGACGTCGGTTCCGTAGTCGACGCGCAGCTCACACTGATAGTCCCCGTCCTTGGGCTCGGTGTAGACGGTGCACCTGCCCTGGTAGGGGTCGGCAATGAGGTACACGGGGACCTCGGCGGTGGCGCAGGCCGTCTTCTTGCGGCCGTAGTCGTTGGGAGCCGTCCCTTGCGAGATGACTTCGCCGACGAACTCGATGTCCTCGTACCGCCAGCGGCCGTTCTTGTCCTTCGTCGCGCCGCTGCGGAATTTGGCCACGTCGGGGCAGAAGCCGTTCTGATGGCCGGGGAAGTCGACCCGGGCATCCGAGAAAATCCGCCCGTTCCGCCTTCCGAAGCGGTCTTCGAGGGCCCAAAGGATCTCGCGAATGGTTTCCCAGTGGATGTCCCGCTGCGGAGTTATGTGGACGTAGCCCCCGACGATCTCAACCTTGTATCCCTCGGGGACGGGCAGTCGCTCAAGCCGCTCGAACCACTCGTCCAAGCGCTTGGTGTTCTCGTCGGCCATATCGATCTCGATCCTGTCTTCCAGGACGGTCATCTGGCGCTCCTCCCCGGCTGCCCCCATGGACGAGTGCAGCCGCGCACTAAAACGATACGCACAGTGACCGCGACACGGAGAGGAAGCTCACAGGCCTGCCCCGGACACCCAGCCCCTCCTCCACCGCACCCTCGGCATCCACCTCCACAGCTCCGCCATCCTCGGTGGCGCCGGGAACTGCTCGGTGAGTTGCGCAAGGTGTCCGGCGTAGGAGACGGCGCCCGCCCCGTCGAGCTCATCGTCGTCGTACAGGACGGCGTCCCCCCTGCCCCGACATCCTCGTGGACGCCATCAACCGTCAGGCGGCCTCGTACGGCTCGCCCAGCCCCCACGCCTGATACATCGCGTCCGCGAAGGCCTCCGCGATCTTGTGCTCGCCGCTCGCGTTCGGGTGCGTGCCGTCGTACGTGTCGAGGTGGATGTCGTACGACGGGGGAGGGGAGGCCAGGAGCAGGGGCGAGCGTGGCTCGTCCAGGTCCGCCACCGCCTTGGCCAGCAGTTCGTTGAAGCGGGTGACCTCGGCGGCGAAGGGCGCGTCCGATGTGGCGCGGACGTTCGGGATCACCGGCAGCACGGCCATCCGCACCTTCGGGTTCGCCGCCCTCGCCGCGGCCACGAACCCCCGTACGTTCTCCGCGGTCTGCTCCGCGTTCGTGTAGAAGCCCAGGTCGATCAGGCCCAGCGACACCAGCAGCACATCCGCCCGGTACGACCGCACCGCCTCGCCGATCAGCGGGGCCATGTGCAGCCAGCCCTCGCCCCAGCCGGCGAGGTGGGCGCGGGGGAAGTCGGGGTCGGCGTACTCGTACGACGTGGGCGCGTCCATCGCCTTGTCGTACAGCGTCTCGCGCGGGCCGACGAGGGCGAAGGGGCCGCCGTACGTCTCACGCAGGTGCTGCCACATGCGGTAGCGCCATGTGTGTTCGCCGGCGCTGCCGATGGTCTGGGAGTCGCCGACGGGCATGAACCTGAGCATCCGCTCATGATGGACGATCGCTACCTGTCGGTAGGGGCGGGCGGGGTGTGAAGCCTGACACTCCCGGAGCAGTTCACCCCGCTGCCCACCCGGCCGCCGAATCACCGGGCCGGATGGCAGGCTTGGGGACATGCGCCGACCGATCGCCCTTCTCGCCGGATTCCTGCTCGCGGGCGCGTGCGCCCTGCCCGCCTCCGCCGCCGACGGCGACGAGGACTTCACGATCAAGGACCCGCGCATCACGGAGTCCAGCGGCCTCGCCGCGTCGCGTCAGCACCCCGGCATCTACTGGACGCACAACGACCAGGACAAGGGCGCCTACCTCTACGCCGTCGACAGCAGCACCGGCGAGACCGTCGCGACGATCACCATGACCGGCGTGGGCACCCCGCGCGACGTGGAGGCGATCGCCATGGGGCCGGGCAACGAGATCTACGTCGGCGACATCGGCGACAACGACGGTGTGGAGTGGCCCTATGTGTGGGTCTACCGGCTGCCCGAGCCGAAGACGCTCAAGGACCGGACGATCCGTGCCACGCAGTACGTGGTGAAGTACGCCGACGGGCCCCGAGACGCCGAGTCCCTCGTCGTGCACCCCAAGACCGGACGCGTCTACATCATCGACAAGCAGGAGGACGGCGGGCACCTGTACGAGGCGCCGGCCAAGCTCTCCGCCACCGGCACGAACGTCTTCAGGCCCATCACCCCGGTCGACCTGTGGGCCACCGACGCCGCCTTCTCCCCGGACGGCGAAACCCTCGCCGTACGCGGCTACTTCGGCGGCATCGCCTACGACTGGAACGGCGGCAAGCTCAAGCGGCTGGAGCGCATCAGCGTGCCGCTGGGGCAGGGGGAGTCCCTCTCCTACTCCACCGACGGCACGAAGATCATGCTCGGCAGCGAGGGCGCCAACAGCAACGTCGTGGCGAAGGACGCCCCCGGGGACGCAGGATCCTCCGGCTCGTCGTCCGACGGCGGGAGTTCGGCCTCCTCGGACGACGGCGGCAGCGGCAGCGGCAGGACCGGCGACCTCAAGGTCGGCGCCATCGCCGTGCTCGTCGCCTGCGTCGTGGTCTTCGGGTTCCGGCGGCTGGTGCGCCGCAGGTGAGCGGTTACGGCGCGGGGGGTGAGGTCTGTGCGCGCCGGGCGACGAAGACCTCAAGGCCGTCCAGGATGCGTTGCAGTCCGAACTCGAAGTGGTCGAAGTCGGAGCCCCAGGTGCCCTCGTCGAGGGAGGCGAGCAGCGGGTAGCGGCCGGAGGCCATGATCTTCTCCAGCATGGGTGCCTGGGCCTGCCAGAACTCCGTGTCCGTCAGGCCCGTCCGGCGCTCGGCCTCCCGCTGGTACAGCTGGGTGCGCGCGGCCCCGACGACGTAGCCGTCGATCATGATGATCGCCGAGACCAGCTCGGGGTCGGTCAGGCCCATCGGCTTGATGCGGTCGAGCACCTTCTCCATGCCGTCCAGGGCGCTCGGGCCGAGGATCGGGCGGGACTGGTTGACCTGGAGTAGCCAGGGGTGGCGGCGGTAGAGGGCCAGGGTCGCTCGCCCCAAGGCTTCCAGGGCCGAGCGCCAGCCGCCGTCGCCGAGGTCGGCCGGGTTCTCGGAGGGGCGCTGGACGCGGTCCAGCATCAGGTCGAGCAGCTCGGCCTTGCCGGGGACGTACCGGTACAGCGACATCGTGCCGGTGCCCAGCTCGGCGGCGACCCGGCGCATGGACATCGACTCCAGGCCCTCGGCGTCCGCGACCCGGACGGCCGCTTCCACGATCTGGTCCAGGGTGAGGGTCGGCTTGGGCCCGCGGCTCGGGCGTCGGCCCGCGTCCCAGAGCAGCTCCAGCGTGCGGACGATGTCGCCGCTGCCGCTGGTCTCCGTACCGCTGGTGCCGCCCTTGCCGCTCGTCATGCAGTTCAGCTTAAGTCCTCCCGAAAAAACTGAGTACGGTGTACGCGCAATCGGGTACGGTGTACTCAATTACCGAAAGGGGGACCCCATGGGCGAGGGAAGCAACGGGAACGACGGATACGCGGTGCGGGCCGAAGGGCTGGCGAAGCGCTACGGCGAGAAACACGCCCTCGACGGCTTCGACCTGACCGTCCGTCAGGGGACGGTGCACGGTCTGCTCGGGCCGAACGGCGCGGGCAAGACCACCGCCGTACGCATCCTGTCCACGCTGATCAGGCTGGACGGCGGCCGGGCGACCGTGGCCGGTCTGGACGTGGCCCGGCAGCCGCGCGAGGTGCGGGCGCGCATCGGGCTCACCGGGCAGTACGCGGCCGTGGACGAGGTGCTCACCGGCCGGCAGAACCTGGAGATGTTCGGCCGGCTCTTCCATCTGGGCGGCAAGCGGGCGAAGGTGCGTGCCGCGGAGCTCCTGGAACAGTTCGACCTGACCGACGCCGCGAACAAGGGCGTCGGCGCCTACAGCGGCGGTATGCGGCGCCGCCTCGACCTCGCCGCCTCGATGATCCTCGCCCCGGCCGTCCTCTTCCTCGACGAGCCGACGACCGGGCTCGACCCCCGCAGCCGGGGCGAAGTCTGGGATTCCGTGCGGGCGTTGGTGGCAAGCGGCACGACCGTGCTGCTGACCACCCAGTACCTGGAGGAGGCCGACAAGCTGGCCTCGCACATCACGGTCATCGACCAGGGCCGGGCCATCGCTGACGACACCCCGGACGGGCTGAAGAACCTCGTCGGCGGCGACCGTATCGAGGTCGTCGTCGCCGAACGGGCCGACATCCCGCGGGTGGCGAAGGTCGTCGCCCGCGTCGCGGACGGCGAACCGGAGACGGAGGAGGGCGAGTCGCGGGTGCACGCGCCCGTGGTCGACCGGGTGTCCGCGCTGACCGAGGTCGCGCGGACGTTGCAGGACGAGGGCGTCCAGGTCGAGGACATCGGGCTGCGCAGGCCGAGCCTCGACGACGTCTTCCTGCGCCTGACCGGACACCGCGCCGAGAAGACGGAGAAGGCCGAGAAGGCCGAGAAGAGCGAGAAGACCGAGAAGGAGGCCGTCGCATGACCGCCGTAGACCTGCCCGTCCCGGCCACGCGCGGCCGCCTGTACTGGACCCTCGCCGACGTCTGGAACCTCGTCCGCCGCGGCCTCACCCACTACCAGCGCCAACCGGTCAACATCGCCTGGCAGTTGGGCTTCCCGATCCTGTCCGTCCTGCTCTACGGCTATGTCTTCGGCAGCGCGATGAAGGTGCCCGGTGGCGGGGACTACAAGGACTTCCTGATGCCGGGCATGTTCGTGATGACGATGGCGTTCGGCTTCATCAACACCGCCACCCTCGTCGTCCACGACTCCACCAAGGGCGTCATCGACCGGTTCCGCTCCATGCCGATGGCCTCGTCCGCGGTGGTCGCCGGGCGCGGGATCACCGATCTGCTCGCCGCCTGCGCGGAGTTGGCGATCATGATGCTGACGGCCTTCGCGATGGGCTGGCGGCCGGACGGCGGGTTCGGCTTCCTCGGCGCCTTCGGTCTGCTGCTGTGGCTGCGGTTCGCGCTGATCTGGATCGGGGTGTGGCTGGGCCTGATGGTCCCCAACCCGGAGGCCGCGGGCGGTCTGTTCGCCGTCGCCTTCCCGCTCACGATGATCTCCAGCATCTACGTCGCGCCGCAGCTGATGCCCGACTGGCTCGGCTGGGTGGCGGCCTGGAACCCGATCTCGTCCACCGCCGCGGCCGGCCGCGAGCTGTTCGGTACGCCGGCCGGGGGCGGGGACTCCTGGGTCGAGCAGCACGCGGTGCTGATGGCGGGAGTGTGGCCGGTGATCCTGACGGCTATCTTCCTGCCGCTCGCGGTGCGCAGGTTCCAGAAGCTGAGCCGGTGACGGTGACGTCTGCACGGCAAGTGTCTTGACGTGTCCAAGTGACCTGACTTCCATGGGGGGTGAGGGTTGTGGGAGCGCTCCCACTCGGTTCCGGGCCCGCACCTCCCGAGGAGGAGGCAGGACATGTTCCGCAGTTTGCGAAGAGCGCTGTGCGCGGTGGCCGCAGCGCTCCTGTTACCGCTTGCCGGGGCCGGGGCGCAGACGGCCCACGCGGCCGAGGCCGGCGCCGGCTACTGGCACACCAGCGGTCGGCAGATCCTGGACGCGGCCGGGCAGCCGGTCCGTATCGCCGGGATCAACTGGTTCGGCTTCGAGACCGGCAACCACGTCCTGCACGGTCTGTGGGCCCGTGACTACAAGAGCATGCTCGACCAGATGCGATCGCTGGGCTACAACACCCTCCGCCTGCCCTTCAGCGACGACATCCTCAAGCCCGGCACCATGCCGGACAGCATCAACTTCGCCGACGGCAAGAACGCCGACCTGCAGGGGCTGACGTCCGTGCAGGTCCTCGACAAGATCGTGGCGTACGCCGGTCGGACCGGCCTGAAGATCGTCCTCGACCGGCATCGCCCCGACGCCGGCGGCCAGTCGGCGCTCTGGTACACGGCGGCGGTCCCCGAGTCGACGTGGATCGCCAACCTCAAGGCACTGGCGCAGCGCTACAAGGGCGACAGCACCGTCGTCGGCATCGACCTGCACAACGAGCCCCACGATCCCGCCTGCTGGGGCTGCGGCGACACGACCCGCGACTGGCGCCTCGCCGCGCAACGGGCCGGGAACGCCGTCCTGTCCGTCAACCCCGAGCTGCTGATCATGGTCGAGGGCGTCCAGTCGTACGACGGCGTCAGCGGCTGGTGGGGCGGCAACCTCATGGGCGTGGCCCAGTACCCGGTGCAGCTCGACGTCCCGAACCGGCTCGTGTACTCGGCCCACGACTACGCCACCAGCGTGGCCCAGCAGCCCTGGTTCAGCGATCCGGCGTTCCCCGGCAACATGCCGGGCGTCTGGGACCGGTACTGGGGCTACATCTTCAAGCAGAACATCGCCCCCGTGTGGGTCGGCGAGTTCGGTACGACGCTCCAGTCGACGGTGGACCAGAAGTGGCTGACCGCGCTGGTGACGTACCTGCGGTCGACGTCGACGTACGGGGCGGACTCGTTCCACTGGACGTTCTGGTCGTGGAACCCCAACTCCGGTGACACGGGTGGGATTCTGAAGGACGACTGGTCGACCGTGGACACCGTGAAGGACGGGTATCTGGCGAGCGTCAAGGCGCCCGGATTTCCGGGGAGCGGGGGCGGAGGCGGGGATGATCCCGACCCCGGCGGGGGCACGGCCACCTGCAGCGCCGTCTACACCGTCAGCAGCGACTGGGGCGGCGGCTTCAACGCCGAGGTGAAGGTCACCAACTCCGGCGCCACGGCGCTCAAGTCCTGGCGGGTGACCTGGACCTGGCCCGGCTCCCAGCAGGTCACCACCATGTGGAACGCGTCGTACACCCAGACCGGGTCGACCGTCACGGCCACCAACGCGGGTCACAACGGGGCGATCGCGTCCGGAGGTTCGGCGAGCTTCGGGTTCGGGGGCGCGCCCGGGGGTGGCGGGGTGCCGACCGTGAGCTGTGTGGCGACGTGAGAGGAGCGAGGTGAGAGGAGCGACGTGAGAGGAGCAAGGTGAGAGGAGGGCGCCCGGTGTGCGCCGGGCGCCTGACTCGAACCGGCTTCTCAGAACAAGGAGTCCCACAGTTCGAGGACCGCGGGAAACATGGCGCACAGCTGTGCCGCGCGGTGGAGCAGCGGCTCAGAGGCCGTCCGCGCAGGCATGTGGTCAGCCCGATGCGCAGGCACTGGGTGACGCGGTGCAGCAGGTGTGACTCGTGGGGACCGGTCCGGTCGAAGATCGCTCCCGCCAGGGCGGCCACGCGTGGTGCGACCGCTCTGGCCAGCAGCGCGGCGCGTTCACGGTCCGCGACCGTGAGCTCTTGGTCTTCCGGTTCAGTTGGGCAGCTTGGGAATGATCTTCAGGCGCTGGTCCATGTCGTCGAGGTCCTCCGACATGCTGGACAGCGTTCCGTTCATTCCGCCCATCTGCTTGGAGAGATCCTTGATGCTCGACTTCATGTCCTTGACGTTCTTCGCCACCGTGTGCAGTGACGAGGCGTCCTTCTCCAAGGCGCTGACGCTCGAGTTGAGAGCCGTGATCTGATCGCTCAGCTTCGATATCTTGGAAGCCATTCCGGGCAGTGGCTTCATCAACTCCCGCATGGCGGTCATGTTCTGGTTGAGCAGTAGCATCCGCTGCTTGAGGTCGCCCAGCGCGTTGAGCTTCTTGTTGGTCGTGCCCAACTGCGTGTTGGTCGAGTTCAGTTTCCTGTTCGTCTCGCTGAGCTGCCGGTTTGTCGTGCTCAACTTCTTATTGGTCTCACTGAGCTGCTTGTTCGTCAGGGCGAGCCCCGACGTCGTGCCGTCCTGGATGTGGACGAGCGCGTCGTGCATACGCGTGAAGTTGAACTGCAGGACGCTGAGGATTCCGAGATAGAGCAGCGGGGCGATGAGGAGAATCCGCTTGGGCGTCCCTCCGCCGGACGGCTTCTCCTTCTCCTTCTCCTTTCGCTTCCCCTTCCCCTTCCCCTTCTTGTTCTTCTCGCCCGTCGGGTTCTGCTCTTCGTCCCCGGGCGGGACGGCGAGCCCTTCGTCCCGGTCGGGGACCGCGGTCAGCTTGTCGCTCATGGATTGCCTCGCTTTTCCGTGGGGGCATGGCTTTGTGCCCGACGAGCGCCGGTGAACGGGGAGGTGCGGGGGGCGTACGGCTTGGTCGCCGGGCGGTCGCTAGGACGGCGGGAGGGCGTCGTCGCGCAGGCAGGTGTGCAGGATGAGCCGGGAACAGATGTCGGTGGCCTCCTCGTCGCTGAGGCTCGTCCACGGCGGCAGGTGCAGGCCTTCGATCAACCCGCATACGGCGATGGCCAGTTGGTCCAGATCGATCTCCGGGCGCATCCCGGGGTGCGCCGAGAGCAGCTCCAGTCGGTCGCGCAACTGCTTGACGATGCTGTCGCGGATGCCGGTCTCCAGCTCGCGCATCTCGGGATGATCGATGCACGCGTCGGCCCAGGCGGTCAGCAGTCCGGCGGCTCCGCGACGGCGGCTCACCACCAGCGCGACGGTCGCCCTGAGTCCGCCTACGGGGTCGTGCAGGAGCTCGGTGAACTCGGTCGTCTCGACCAGCCCGGTGATCTCCTCGAGGCGCTCGCCCACCACCGCGAGCAGCAGGTCGCGCTTGCTGCCGAAGCGGGTGTACACGCTGCCCACGGACGTGCCGGCCGCCGCCGCGATGCGCTCCACGGAGGTGCCGCGCCAGCCCTCGGTGCTGAAACCGGCGTCCGCGGCACGCAGCAGCGCGGCGTGGGTCTCCTGGCTGCGCCGCTGTTGCGGTTTGGCCGGACCCCGGCCGAGGGGTCGGCTCCCGTATGAGCTCATCGCAGCCTCCGATATATGAATCCTGATTCTTAAGTCAGGTTCATGTTTCCCCTCGGCGCCGGAGCATGTCAACCTCCGACCGCGCGCGGCGTTCCGCTGCCGGAAGCCCATATCCCCGGCGTGACCTGCGGTTTTCACGCCCGGGTGCCAAAGCCCGGACGCCCCGATCTGGGCATCGGTGATATTGCTCGTGGCTCTTCCAGGTGCCTCGATGAGCGCACAGGCACGGCGGACGGCGACGGGGCCGCGGATCCTGGCGTTCGGCCACTACCAGCCCGAGCGTGTGGTCACCAACGAGCAACTCGCCGCCCGGGTGGACACCAGCGACGAGTGGATCCGCAGCCGCGTCGGCATCGCCCGTCGGCACATCGCGGCCCCGCAGGAGTCGGTGACGGACATGGCGGTCCACGCCGGAGCGAAGGCACTGGCCGCCAGTGGACTGCCGTCCGACGAGATCGACCTGGTGGTCGTGGCGACCTGCACGCAGGAGACCCAGATCCCCGTCGCGGCGCCCGGCGTCGCACACCGGCTGGGCATCGAGGCGCCCGGGGCCTACGACGTCAACGCGGGCTGCGCCGGGTTCTCCTACGCGCTGCGCGGGGTCCGCCCGCAATGCGCTGGCGCGCCACCGCACGTCGGCCGGACGGCGGGAACGCGGGCACCACGGCGCACCCCGCCCGCAGCACGCCGAACAGCGCGGCCACGTAGTCGAGTCCGGGGTCCAGCGCCAGGACCCCCCGCCCGCCCGCGAGCCCACGCCGGCGAATCTCCGGCAGCGAGAGGCCCCGGGGTGGGCTTGCGGCTGGTTCCATCGGGCAACTCCCGTTCGCCGTTCGATCGACGAACTGCAGCCTTGCTGCCGACGAGCGCCCCGGACAATGTCACCGATACCCAGACTCGACCGGCCCGCGATTTGTATCCGAAGTAAATCCCGCAGGTCAGGCCATGCTTCACGAGAAAGGGCGCCCGGTGTGCACCAGGCGCCCTTCGTCGTCGTACCGAAGTGATCAGAGCTTCTCGATCACGTAGTCGATGCACTTCGTCAGCGCGTCGATGTCCGCCGGGTCGATCGCCGGGAACATCGCGACGCGCAGCTGGTTGCGGCCGAGCTTGCGGTAGGGCTCGGTGTCGACGATGCCGTTGGCGCGCAGCACCTTGGCGACGGCGGCGGCGTCGATCTCGTCCGTGAAGTCGATCGTGCCGATGACCGCCGAGCGCTTGGCCGGGTCGGTGACGAACGGGTTGGCGTACTTGATGTCCTCGGCCCAGCCGTACAGCGTGCGGGCGGAGGTGGCCGTACGGCGGACCGCCCAGTCGAGGCCGCCCTGGCCGTTGATCCACTCCAGCTGCTGGTTCAGCAGGAAGAGGGTGGCGAGCGCCGGGGTGTTGTACGTCTGGTTCTTGCGGGAGTTGTCGATCGCCGTGGGGAGCGAGAAGAACTCCGGGATGTGGCGGCCGGACGCGTGAATGCGCTCGGCGCGCTCGATGGCGGCCGGGGAGAACACGCCGATCCACAGGCCGCCGTCGGAGGCGAAGGATTTCTGCGGGGCGAAGTAGTAGACGTCCGTCTCGGAGACGTCGACCGGGAGGCCGCCGGCGCCGGAGGTGGCGTCCACGAGGACCAGGGCGCCCTCGTCGGCACCTGCCACGCGCTTGATCGGCATGGCGACACCGGTCGAGGTCTCGTTGTGCGTGAAGGCGTAGACGTCGACGCCCGCCGCGGCGACCGGCTCGGGGTGCGTGCCCGGGTCGGTGGAGATGACCTCCGGCTCGGCCAGCCACGGGGCGAGCTTGGCGGCCTTGGCGAACTTCGAGCTGAACTCACCGAACGTGAGGTGCTGCGACTTGTTCTCGATCAGGCCGTGCGTCGCGATGTCCCAGAACGCGGTGGAGCCGCCGTTGCCGAGGACGACCTCGTAGCCGTCGGGCAGCTGGAACAGCTCGGAGATGCCCTCGCGCACCTGGCCGACCAGGTTCTTGACCGGGGCCTGGCGGTGGGAGGTGCCGAGGAGGGAGGTACCGGTCGCGGCCAGCGCGTCCAGCGCTTCCGTCCGCACCTTGGAGGGGCCCGCGCCGAAACGTCCGTCGGCGGGCTTGATGTCAGCGGGAATCTGGATCTCAGCCACGGGGGGAGCGTAGCTGTTTCGGGAAACCTCGGTGAAACGTGGTCCGTCGGGTGAGACGGCGTTTCGGTGGGCGTCGGACCTGGGGGCTGCCGCCCCCAGCCCCCCGCTTCGGCCCTTAAGGGGCCTCGTCCTCAAACTCCCCCAGAGGGGGCACCCCCAGACGGGCTGGATTGCCTCAGGTTCTCCACTCTGTTGGGGTTCGCGGGTCCGGCAGATAGGCGCAGTACGTACCCGTTCGGACAGTGCGGTCGAGGTGTTCGCCGAGTTCGGGGTGGTGCTCGGCGATGCGCCCCATCGCCCTGCGGACCGCGCGGGTCACCCCGACCCGGGCCCGCTCCGACGTGGACGCGGCTCGCCGGTCACGGCCCCCGAGCCCCACCGCGCGAGACAGCTCCCGTACCAAGAAGTCGCGTTCCCGTTCGGCCTGCGCTGCGCGCTCCGCGTCGCCGAGGGCGCGCGCCTGCGCGAGGTCGTCGTCGATCTCGGTGAGGCGCCGCCGATAAGCGTCTTTGGCTCGCGCGTCGAGCATCTCGCCCGCGTCGCCGAACGCCTCGTACGACAGCTTCGGCCGGTCGGCTGCCCCACCGCTCTCTGCCGCCACCAGGTCCAGGGTGTGGAACTCCCGGCCGGGGTGGGTCAGCAGCCGCGCGAGGTAGTGCATGCCCTTGACGTCACGGACACGCACCGTGCGGCCCTCGAACGCGACGGACCAGTAGTCGCCCTCGCGGCGGAAGAGGGTGGGGTGCGGGGCAGCAGGGCGTGTGACCGTGGCAGCAGGGTCGGGTTCGGTGGGCGTTCCAGCCGCCCGGTCGAGGACTGCGCGGGCCGCTTCCCACTCCAGGGCCGCCCGCTCCGCACTCCCCTCCGCACGCAGCGCTGCGGCGAGACCGAGCCGGGCGAGCGCCGTCTCGTGGGGTGCCCCGACCTCGCTCCACAGGCGCGCGGCATCGGCGTACAGACGTTTGCCGTCGGCCACGGCGCCCTCGGCGAGCCGGACCCTGCCCTGGGCGAGCGTCGCAGCCGCGATCAGTGCCTTGCTCTGGAACCGGGCGGCGACGCGCTGCAGTTCGCCGGCGGCCGCGCGCGCCCCCTCGATGTCGCCGGCCGCGATCCCGATCTCGACCCGCGCCTCCAGCAGCGGCGCCCGCCGCAGGCCCGTGTCCGGTGGCAGCTCCTTCGACGGCACCCGCAGCGGATGCTCCAGCGCGTCCTGGACGGCGGCCGAGGCCGCGGCCACGTCGCCCTGGGCCAGGCGCACCAGGGCCAGACCGGGCTGCGGATCCCACCCGGCGCGATGCGCGGCCAGCAGTGCCTGCTCCGCGCCCTCGATGTCACCCTTGCGCAGCCGGATCCTGCCGAGCTCGCTCAACGGCCAGCCCATCTCGCGCCGCAGGTAGGGACGCAGATCCACGCACGCGCCGAGCGCCACCCGCTCCGCCTCGTCGTACGCTCCGCGCAATCTGAGGATCTCCGCGCGGTGGACCTGGCAACGCCCGTGGAGGCTCCCGATCGCGTCGGTCGCGCACCAGCGTTCCATCGCGGCGGTCCATTCCTCGGCCGCCTCGTACTGGGCGAGGCCCTGCAGCGCGCAGACGAGCTCGCAGTAGACGACGCCCGTGGAGAGCGCGTCGAGGTCTCCGGAGACCGCCGTCACCCCGGCGTCGTCGAGCAGCGCCAGACCGTCCCGCACCTCGCCGTCCAGGATCATCAGTCGGGCCTCGGCGATCCGGCCGATCGCGCACGCCGCCGGATCGCAGCCCGCCCCCACCTCGATCGCGCGCCGGGCCCACGGGCGGGCGCCGGAGAGGTCGCCCGACAGCATCCGTTCGTACGCGCGGACCGCCGCGCACCAGGCCCACGCGGGATTCTCCGCCGGCCCCTCCAGCAGCCGTTCCGCCCGTGCCAGCCAGCCCCGCACCGGCGCCATCAGGGCGACGTCGAACAGCAGGTGCATCGCGACGCGCACCGCCGCCCCCGCCGCGGCGACCCGGTCACCGGCCCGCACACAGGCCGCGTGCACCCGCTCCCAGGCCTCGATCGTGACGTCGAGATGCCCGGCCGCGTAGGCCACCTCGGCGAGCACCGGCAGATCGCCGGGACCGGCGAGACCGTGCGCGTCCGCCTCCGTCAGCAGGTCGTAGGCCGTATGCCAGTCGCCGTGGGCCGCCGCGTCGAGGCCGCTCCGGAGGGTCGGTGCGCTCAGGTCATCGCTCATCGTCGGGTCATCGCTCATCGTCGGCGGCCGTAACCGTCGGAGTCACCGCCGTAACACCACTTGTCACGCACAAAGAGGTAGGAGCACTACAAAAGCCAGCCTATGGGGTGAAAACCATGAAGCGCGTCGACGTCGATGGCGTAGAGCTCGAATACGAGGTGACCGGCGAGGGTGAGCCCGTCCTGTTCATCAGCCCGGTCATCGCCGACGGTTTCCTGCCGCTGCTCTCGGAGCCGGTACTGGCCGACCGCCACCGGCTGATCCGCTACCACAAGCGGGGCTGGGCCGGCAGCACCCACACCCCGCCACCGGTGACTGTCGCGGACCACGCGCGCGACGCCGCGGGGCTCCTCGACCGGCTCGGTGTGCGTCGGGCCCATGTGGTCGGCCACTCCAGCGGGGCCGCGGTCGCCGCGCAGCTCGCCCTGGACCATCCCGAGAGCGTGCACACGCTGAGCCTGCTGGAGCTGTCACTGTTGTCGGTGCCCAGCGGCAAGGCGTTCCTGGAACAGGCGGAACCCGCGTTCGAGGCGTACGGGAACGGCGGCCACGCGCGCGCGATCGCGATGTTCATGGAAGCCGTGAGCGGCCTCGACCGGGCTGCCTGCGAGGACCTGTTCGAACGGCGGGTGCCCGGAGCGTGGGGGCAGGCCGTCGAGGACGCCGACACGTTCTTCGGCATTGAGCTGCCCGCACTGGCCCAGTGGGAGTTCGGTGCCGGGCAGGCGGCGTCCATCCGGCATCCCGTGCTGTCCGTGCTGGGTGCCGAGACCCGGCCGCTCTGGGTGGAGGTCGCCGCGTTCCTGCGCTCCTCGCTTCCCGCGGTGGAGGAGGCCACGATCGACGGCGTCGGTCATCTCCTGCAGATCCAGCGCCCCGAGCCCGTGGCCCGGGCGGTGGCGGGGTTCGTGGACCGGCACCGGCCGACGCCGTCACTGTCAGTGGTCGGGGGCATGCTGGATGCATGACGGATGTCCAGGCCCTTGGGGCTGTTGAGGCGGAGCTGCGGCGGGCCGTCCGGGGTGACGTGGGCTTCGACGTCACGTCCCGGGCGCTGGTCACCATGGACGCGTCCAACTACCGGCGGGTGCCGCTGGGCGTCGTCGCTCCTCGTGACGCCGACGACGTGGCGGCCGTGCTGGAGGTGTGCCGGGAGCGCGGGGTGCCGGTCGTGGCGAGAGGAGGCGGGACGTCGATCGCCGGACAGGCCACGGGCACAGGGGTGGTCCTGGACTTCACCCGGCACATGAACCGGCTGGTGTCCCTGGATCCGGCCACGCGTACGGCGGTCGTCCAGCCCGGCCTCGTCCTCGACCGTCTCCAGGAGGCCGCCGCCCCGCACGGGCTCCGCTTCGGCCCCGACCCCTCCACCCACAGCCGCTGCACGCTCGGCGGGATGATCGGCAACAACTCGTGCGGCTCGCACTCGGTGGCGTGGGGGACGACCGCGGACAGCGTGCGGGAGCTGGACGTGATCACCGCGCGCGGGGAGCGGTTGCGGCTGGGGGAGGAGTGGGCCGGGGCGCCGCGAGGGCTGCGGGAGCTGGTGGAAGGGGAACTGGCTCGCCTCCGTACCGGCTTTCCCGAACTGCCCCGGCGTATCTCCGGATACGCGCTCGACGCCCTGTTGCCCGAGCAGGGCGCCGATGTCGCCCGCTCCTTCTGCGGGAGCGAGGGCACCCTGGGGATCCTCACCGAGGCGGTCGTAGGGCTCGTCGAAGCTCCACGCGCGCGTGCGCTCGCCGTGCTGGCGTACGCCGACGAGAGCGCGGCCGCGGAAGCGGCGGCCGGGCTGCTGCCGTACGGGCCGCTGACCGTGGAGGGCATGGCCGCCGATCTCGTGCCGTCGACCGCCGCGCTGCCCCGGGGCGGGGCCTGGCTGTTCGTGGAGACGGGCGGGGAGTCGGAGGGGGAGGCACGGGCGCGTGCGGAGGCGATCGTGCGGGCCGCCGATGTCGTCGACACGCTGGTCGTGACGGACCCGGCCGGGCAACGGGCCTTGTGGCGCATCCGGGAGGACGCCAGCGGTACGGCGACCCGGATGCCGGACGGCAGCGAGGCGTGGCCCGGCTGGGAGGACTGCGCGGTGCCGCCGGAGCGCCTCGGGGCGTATCTGCGGGACTTCCGCGCGCTGCTGACCGCGCACGGGCTGCGCGGGACGCCGTACGGGCACTTCGGGGACGGCTGCATCCATGTCCGTATCGACTTCGACCTGTTGACGGAGGCGGGCATCGGCCGCTTCCGGCGCTTCTCGGAGGAGCTCGCCGAGGTCGTCGTGGCGCACGGGGGCTCGCTGTCCGGGGAGCACGGGGACGGGCAGGCACGGGCCGAGCTGTTGCCGGCGATGTACGGGGCGGAGATGGTCCGTCTCTTCGAGCGGGCGAAGGGGGTGTGGGACCCGGACGACCTGCTCAACCCGGGCATGCTGGTGCGCCCGGCGCCCCTGGACGCGAACCTCCGGTTCGCGGTCCTGCCCCGCGAGCCGGTGGACGTGGCCTTCGGATACCCGGCCGACGGCGGGGACTTCTCGGCGGCCGTACGGCGGTGCGTCGGGGTCGCGAAGTGCCGTACGCCATCGGTGTCTGGCTCGTCCGTGATGTGCCCGTCCTTCCGGGCCACCGGCGAGGAAGAGCACTCCACGCGCGGGCGTGCCCGGCTGCTGCACGAGATGCTCGCCGGGGAACTGGTGACCGACGGGTGGCGGTCGACCGAGGTGCGGGACGCGCTGGACCTGTGCCTGTCCTGCAAAGGGTGCCGGTCCGACTGCCCGGTCGAGGTCGACATGGCCACGTACAAGGCGGAGTTCCTGCACCACCACTACGAGGGCCGCCGACGCCCGGCCGCGCACTACAGCATGGGCCGGCTGCCGCAGTGGCTGCGCCTGGTGGCACGCACGCGTACGGCGTCGCTGGTCAACGCCCTGGCCGCCATACGGCCGTTGGCGCGGGTGGCGAAAGGGCTCGGCGAGATCGCGCCGGAGCGGGAGATTCCGCGGGTGGCGACGCGGACGTTCAGCCGGTGGTGGGAGGGGCGGGAGAAGACCGCGCAGGGCGAGCTGGTCATCCTGTGGCCGGACACCTTCACCGAGCACCTGTCGCCGTCCGTGGGGAAGGCGGCCGTACGGGTGCTGGAGGCGGCTGGGTTGCGGGTGGGGCTGCCGCCGACGGTTCACCTGAAGAGCCCGCCGACGGGGGACGGCACGACGGTGGCACTGGACCCGGTGTCCCTCCTACGGGGCCGCAGTCGCGTCTGCTGCGGGTTGACGTACATCTCGACCGGGCAGCTCGACCGCGCCCGCGCGGTGCTGCGGCGCACGCTCGACCTGATGGAGCCGGTGCTGGAGACGGCCGCCCCGGTCGTCGTCCTGGAGCCGAGCTGCGCGGCGGCCCTCCGCGCGGACCTGCCGGAACTGCTGCACGACGACCCCCGGGCCCGGCGCCTGTCCGACCGCGTCCTGACCTTCGCGGAGACGCTGGAGCGGCACGCTCCCGACTGGACGCCGCCCCGCGTGGACCGGGCGGCGGTCGGGCAGACGCACTGCCATCAGCACGCGGTCCTCGGTGACGGGGCTGACCGCCGACTGCGTCAAGCCGCTCTGCTCTCCGGCGAACTGAGTGGTGGCTGCTGCGGCCTCGCGGGTAACTTCGGCTTCGAAAAAGGGCACTTCGAGGTGTCGGTGGCCTGCGCGGAGGAGCAGTTGCTGCCTTCGGTGCGGGGCGCGCAGGAGGGGACGATGGTGCTGGCCGACGGTTTCTCCTGCCGGACGCAGCTGGAGCAGCTGGCCGGGGTGCGGGGTCGGCATCTGGCGGAGGTGCTGGCGGAGGCGTTGGAGGGCGACGGAAGTGACCGATGAGCTGGGCCGGGTGGCCGTCCTCTCCGACATCCACGGGGTGCTCCCCGCCCTGGAGGCGGTGCTCGCCGAGCCGGAGGTCGCGGCTGCCGAGCGCATCGTGCTCACGGGGGACATCACCGCGGGACCGCAGCCCGCCGAGGTGCTCGACCTCCTGCGCAAGCAGGGCGACCGCGTGCTGTGGATCGCGGGCAACGCGGACCGGGAGCTGGTCGAGTACCGGCGGGGCGACCGGGCCGGGATCCCCGACCCGATCGCGCCCTACGCCGCCGACCGACTCACCGACGAACACGTCGAGTTCCTGGCAGCCCTCCCCAAAACGCTCACGCTCGACATCCGCGGCCTCGGAAAGGTCCTGTTCTGCCATGCCACCCCGCGTGACGACGAGGAGGTCGTGCTCGTCGACTCCCGCCCCGCCCCGCCCGCTGGACAGAGGTCCTCGCCGGCCTCCCCGACTCCGTCCGCACGGTGGTCTGCGGCCACACCCACATGCCGTACGTCCGCCTCGCCCACGGCCGCCTGGTGGTGAACCCCGGCAGCGTCGGCATGCCGTACGGCCGCCCGGGCGCCCATTGGTGCCTGCTGGGACCGGGAGCCGACCTGCGGGTGACGCCGTACGACATCCCGGCGGCCGTCGCCCGGCTCGTGGCGGAGTGCGCGTACCCGGAGATCGCGGAGTGGGCCGGCTACTTCCTCAACTCCCGGGCGACGGACGGGGAGGCGCTGGAGGTGTTCGGGCCGCGGGACGGCAGAGAGCCTTCGTAGCGGCCGGCCCGCTCGGCGGGCACCCGGTCCTGCGGTCAGGGAACGGGCGCCACGTCGATGACAACGGCCCCGTTTCCGCCGGCGTCCGCGGCCACGCCGGTGCTCCCGGTACCACCGGCGGACCCGCCCGCGGCGGAAGCACCGCCGCTGGTGGCGCCCGCGCCGCCGGAACCGCCGGTGCCACCCATGCCGCCGTCGCCCCCGTCGCCGCCGCTGCCGTAGGTGTCGGTGCCGACGGTGATGCCGGTGCCACCGTTCCCGCCGCTACCGCCACTGCCGCCGGCGCCACCACTGCCGCCGGCCCCGCCCGTGCCGCTCTGCTGGCCCCCGCCGCTGCCGCCGGCCGTGCCGGAGCTGCCTACGGCGCCGGCAGCACCGTTGTTGCCGTCCTGCGTGGCGGTGGGGATACCCAGACACCCTGATACGTCGCCGCCGCTGCCGCCGGATCCCGTGACGCTGCCGCCGCTCCCACCGCCGCCGCCGAATCCGCCGGCCCCGCCGAGCCCGCCGGCAGCGCCGCCGCCACCACCCCGGCCGCCCGTCGGGGCCCTGGTGCCGGCGTCGCCGCCGGAGGCGAAGGCCAGGTCCACCAACGTGGTGAGGCCCACCGAGCTGTCCTGACCGGCTCCACCGAGGGAGCCGGAGCTGCCCGCGCTGCCGGGAGCGCCGCCGAAGGGACCGCCGCCGCTGCCGCCGGCGCCCCCGTTTCCGCCGGTCCCCGCGCCCCCGGTGCTTCCCCCCGCTCCCACCACGATGGTCAGGGTCACGCCGCCGGGAAGTACCTCGGTGCACTCCACGAAGCTGCCGGAGCCGCCGCCACCGCCGCCGGCGCCTCCCCCGCCGCCGCCGCCTCCGCCGCCACCGCCTCCCCCGCCCAGCGCGAGAAGGGCGTTGCCGCCGCCCCCGCCGCCGCCTCCTCCTCCGCCGCCGGCTCCGCCGCTCCCACCGGCCCCGGCGCCCCAGACCTTGATGGTCACGGTCTTCAGGGAAGTGGGGCTGCCGGGAACCGTGAAGGTGTGCACGCCCGGATCCTCGAACTCCTCATGCTGGTTCGGCTGCGCAGCCGCGCTGCCGGCGCTCACCATCGGCGAGAGCAGCCCTCCCACCAGCGCTGCCACGCCTACGCCGACCCGTCTTCCCAGGCTTGAGTGCTTCCGCCGGTTCATCGAAGCCCGCACCATGATGTGCCTCCTGATTCGTACGTGTCCCAAAACCGACTCCGCGGGAATGTCTGCCCGGCGGGAATGTGACGCCACTGCCACGAGAGGGGCGGGAAGGGGCAGAAAAGGAGCAAAAGGAGCAGTGCGGGGAGTGCGATTCAGGCCATCACCGACTGGTCGGGGTCTCTGGGGGGCGTGAGGCAGGCGGGAGTTCGACCGGAGGGCCTCCAGACGTTGTCGCGCAACGACGTAGCGCGTGTATGCCCCGCACGGTCTCTCGGACGTCTTCAATCTCGTCGTACGGCCCAACCCGGTGCTCGCCCCCCGAATGGTCTACGAGACGAAGGGGGCGCGGTGGCTGGAGCAGTGGCCCGAGCTGACCGTACTGGACTGGCCTCGGCCGGGATGAGGGGTGGGAGCTCTCCTCGTAGGGTGGCAGGCGAGCCACCTAAGGAGCCCTGAACATGCCCCTCCGCATCCAGCCCATCACCCGCGACGAGCACCTGGCGTTCGTATCGGGCCGGTCTTCCGCCAGCCACATGCAGGTGCCGTCCTGGGGTGAGGTGAAGCCCGACTGGCGGGCGGAGAGCCTCGGGTGGTTCGACGGGGAGCAGGGCGGCGGGCGGGAGGAACACGGCGGCGGGCGGCTGGTCGGGGCGGGGCTTGTGCTGTACCGGCCGCTGCCGAAGCTGAAGCGGTACCTCGCCTATCTGCCCGAGGGCCCGCTGATCGACTGGGACGCGCCGGACCTCTGCGAGCGCTGGCTCGCACCGATGCTCGCCCACCTCAAGCGTCAGGGCGCCTTCTCGGTGAAGATGGGTCCGCCGGTCGTCGCTCGCCGCTGGAGCCCCGAGGCGGTGAAGGCGGCGATCGCCGATCCCGCGGCACGGCGGCTGCGGGAGGTGGAGGCCACGTCGCACGAGCCGGGCGCCCTCGAAATCGCCGGCCGGCTGCGGCGCGCGGGCTGGCAGCAGACGGAACCGGGCGGCGAAGAGGCCTTCGCCGCCGGGCAGCCGCGGTACGTCTGCCAAGTGCCGTTCGCCGGGCGCTCGTTGGACGACATCCACGGCGGCCTCAACCAGCAGTGGCGGCGCAACATCAAGAAGGCCGAGAAGGCGGGCGTGAAGGTCGTGCGGGGCGGCTACGAGGACCTGCCCGCCTTCTACGAGCTCTACGCCGAGACCGCCGAGCGCGACCGTTTCATCCCGCGCCCCCTGCCCTACTTCCAGCGGATGTGGACCGCGCTCACCGCCGAACACCCCGACCGCATGCGGCTCTACCTCGCCCACCACGACGGCGACACCCTCGCCGCCGCCACCATGCTGACCGTCGGCGACCACGTCTGGTACTCCTACGGCGCCTCCACCAGCCGCAGGCGAGAGGTCCAGCCGAACAACGCCATGCAGTGGCGCATGATGACCGACGCCCACGAACTCGGCGCCGCCGTCTACGACTTCCGCGGCATCACCGACACCCTGGAGGAGTCCAACCATCTGCTGGGCCTGCTGCGGTTCAAGGTGGGCGCGGGCGGTGAGGCCGTCGAGTACCTGGGGGAGTGGGACTTCCCGCTCAACCGGCTGCTGCACAAGGCGCTGGACCTGTACATGGCGCGGCGGTAGCTCGCCCCCCCCCGACCTCCGTTCGGAATTCACTCGACACTCGACCACACTCTGAGACAGCGGCGTAATGGGTTCACACACCTGACGATGTCCAATACTCTGGACTAGGCAGTACAGCACGATGAACAAAATGAATCCCCGAGTCGAGCCCTGGAACGCCCGTGAGCACCCCTGACGCCACCGCCACCGCCACCACGCCCGCACCGTCCCGCGCTCGGGCCACCCCCGAGCCGATGGTCGGCGCCCCTCGCCGCTGGGGCTCCCTCGGCCCGGTGGGTCTGGTGCTCGCCGGAGGGATCTCGGTGCAGTTCGGCGGTGCCCTGGCGGTGAGCCTGATGCCGCGGGCCGGTGCGCTCGGGGTGGTGGCCCTGCGGCTGCTGGTGGCGGCGGTCGTCCTGCTGCTGGTCTGCCGGCCTCGCCTGCGCGGCCACTCCCGCACCGACTGGGGCACGGTGATCGTCTTCGGTATCACCATGGCCGCGATGAACGGCCTCTTCTACCAGTCGGTCGCCCGTATCCCGCTGGGCCCCGCGGTCACTCTGGAGGTGCTCGGCCCGCTCGCCCTCTCCGTCCTGTCCTCGCGTCGTGCGATCAACGTCCTTTGGGCCGGACTCGCCCTGGCCGGCGTCTTCCTCCTCGGCGGCGGAGGCTTCGGCAGCCTCGACCCCATAGGTGTCGCCTTTGCCCTGGGGGCCGGCGCCATGTGGGCTGCCTACATAATCTTCAGCGCTCGCACGGGCCGACGCTTCCCACAGGCCGACGGGCTGGCGCTCGCGATGGCGGTGGGCGCCGTACTCTTCCTCCCCTTGGGCATCGCCGAATCGGGCATGAAGCTCACCGACCCCGTGACCCTCGGACTGGGCGCGGCCGTGGCCATCCTCTCCTCGGTCCTCCCCTACACCCTCGAACTCCTCGCCCTGCGCCGCCTGCCCGCAGCGACCTTCGCCGTCCTGATGAGCCTGGAGCCGGCGGTCGCCGCGGCGGCGGGCTTCCTGGTCCTCGACCAGGCCCTCTCCACCACGCAGGCCGCCGCCATCGCCCTGGTCATCGCCGCCAGCATGGGGGCGGTACGGACGCAGGTGGGGCGTGGGAAGGTGGGGCGGGGCAAGGTGAAGAGGGCGCAGGGCTGAGGGCCCGCCCGGCCACGAACGCCGACGGCGACGCCGTCCGCCCGTCCCGGCCTACCGCATGAGCAGGCCGCGGACGGCGAGGCCGTAGTGAAGGCGCAGTCGGCGCAGTTCCCACAAGCCCACCGCAGTCACGGAGAGGGGGGCGCCGAGGATGAACACGGCCCGGACCGGCCCCGGCAGGCCGGCGTGGGCGCCCGTGAACATGTCGATCAGCGCCATCTCCCACACAACAGTCATGGCCAGGAGCGGCGGCATGGTCTGGTGGATGTCGGCGGTGCGGAACACGTGGACGAGGGCCAGGCCGATGCCCCAGATGACGAAGGGCAGCACCCACACGATGATGAGCACGTTGGCGGTGTAGGTGACGGCGGTCATCACCTGGTTGGTGGTGAAACGGCTGCTGCCGAAGCCGAAGTCGGTGAGCACGGTCAACGGGAAAACGAACATCGCGGCCACGATGGCCACCATCGCGCCGAAGCACCTGGCGGCCCTGCGCAGCAACTCCCGGCGGGCCGAAGGCGCGGCCAGGGCGAGCAGGACACCCACGACGACCGGGAAGGTCACGCACAACACCAGGACGCTGATCCAGGACTGGTTGAGGCGGTCCCTGGCGACGTCACTCACGGAGTTGGCGATCTTGTAGGTGACCGACACCCACACCACCGCACCCAGACCCACCAAGGTGCGGATCTTCTGCATCTGGGTCACCACGGGGTCCTCGATGATGCCCGGCCTGGACGGCTTGAAGACCCTGCGCGCGGTGTGGATGGGGCCGATCTTCTGCCGTAGCCGCGTGAAGGGCCCCGGTGGTGCGGGCGTCGGCAGAACCGGATACGGCGGGTAGGGCGGATGGGGGTGCGGCGCGTAAGGGTGCGGGACGTTGGGCGGCTGACCCCCGGCCGGCGGAGTGGGCTGGGGTGGGTACGGTCCGGGATGCGGCGGAAACTGCTGCTGCCGGTGTGGGTCGTAGGGTGGCTGCCCGCCCGGGTTCCAGTTGCTCATCCCTGTGTTTCCCCCGGCGTGTGAGCGATGCGTTGCCGATGCAACAGGCGCGGCGGCCGAGTGTATTGATCGCACGCCGCACCCGCACCCACACCCTTCCCTTCGGGAACACCTCCCAATTAATGCAAGCATGCTTGCTTGTTTTTCTCCGCGCTGCCATGCTCCTCACCACGCCGTGCCAGAGGGGAGCGCACCGTGTCCGATCCGACGCCCGTGTTCGACGATCTGCGCGAGGAGAGCGAGGAACTCGACCGGCTCGTGGCCGAGTTGAGCCCCGATCGGTGGGCGCTCGCGACGCCCGCGCCCGGCTGGAGCGTCGCCCACCAGATCGCGCACCTCGCCTGGACGGACCGCTCGGCGCTGCTGGCGGTGACCGACGTGGACGCGTTCCACGCACTGGTGGAGAAGGCGCTGGTCACACCCGGTTCGTTCGTCGACGAGGGTGCCGAGGAGGGGGCCGGTCTCCCGCCCGCCGAGCTACTGGCCCGGTGGCGGGAAGGGCGCGTCGCCCTCGATACGGCCTTGCGTGCGGCACCCCAGGGCGTCCGCTTCCCCTGGTACGGCCCACCCATGTCGGCCGCCTCCATGGCCACGGCCCGACTTATGGAGACCTGGGCCCACGGTCTGGACATCGCCGACGCACTGGGTGTGGTGCGCACACCTACCGACCGGCTGAGGCATGTGGTGTGGATCGGGGTACGGACCCGGGACTTCGCCTTCGGCGTGCACGGACTCCCCGCGCCGCTCGACGACTTCCGCGTCGAACTCGTGTCGCCGTCCGGCGAGTTGTGGGCCTACGGTCCCGAAGACGCCCCCCAGCGCGTGACCGGCCCCGCCCTCGACTTCTGCCTCCTGGTCACCCAGCGGGCCCACCGCTCCGACCTCGCCCTGCGTGCCGAGGGCGCCGACGCCGACCGCTGGTTCGACATCGCCCAGGTCTTCGCGGGCCCGCCCGGCAAGGGCCGCGCGCCGAAGGGGATCGCACAGTGACGCCGACGCCCCGCCCGCCGCACCTTCCGCTGCGGATCGGCAACGCCTCCGGCTTCTACGGCGACCGCGTCGACGCCATGCGCGAGATGCTCACCGGCGGTGAACTGGACGTCCTCACCGGCGACTACCTCGCCGAGCTGACCATGCTGATCCTCGGCCGGGACCGGCTGAAGGACCCCGGCGCCGGATACGCCCGCACCTTCCTGCGGCAGCTGGAGGAGTGCCTCGGGCTCGCGCACGAGCGGGGCGTCAGGATCGTCACCAACGCGGGCGGCCTCAATCCGGCCGGACTGGCAAACGCCGTACGGCAGTTGGCCGATCGTCTGAGCGTCCCCGTCCAGGTCGCCCATGTCGAGGGCGACGATCTCACGGCCGCCACCCCGGGCAGCCTCGCCGCCCACGCCTACCTCGGCGGCTTCGGCATCGCCGCCTGCCTGCGGGAGGGCGCGGACATCGTGGTCACCGGGCGGGTGACGGACGCCGCCCTGGTCACGGGGCCCGCCGCCGCCCACTTCGGGTGGGGGCCGGGGGAGTACGACCGGCTCGCGGGCGCGGTCGTCGCCGGGCATGTGCTGGAGTGCGGGGCGCAGGCGACCGGCGGCAACTACGCCTTCTTCCACGAGAGGGGCCACGACCCCGGGAAGCTCCGCCGCCCCGGCTTCCCGCTCGCCGAGCTCCACGACGACGGCACCTGCGTCATCACCAAGCACCCGGGCACGGGCGGCTTCGTCGACGTCGGCACGGTGACGGCCCAGCTGTTGTACGAGACGGCGGGTGCCCGGTACCCGGGGCCGGACGTCACCGCCCGCCTCGACACCGTACGGCTGACGCAGGACGGGCCGGATCGCGTCCGCATCGAGGGCGTACGGGGCGAGGCGCCGCCCCCGACCCTGAAGGTCGGCGTCAACCGCTTCGGCGGCTTCCGCAACGAGGTCGCCTTCGTGCTCACCGGCCTCGACATCGAGGCCAAGGCCGCCCTCGTACGCGAGCAGATGACGGACGCGTTCGCCAAGTCGCCGCCCGCCGAGGCCCGTTGGGACATCGTCCGCACCGACCGGCCCGACGCCCCGACCGAGGAGATGGCGAGTGCGCTGCTGCGGCTCGTCGTACGCGACGCGGACCAAGCGGTCGTCGGGCGGGCGCTGAGCGGGGCCGCCGTGGAGCTGGCGCTCGCCAGTTACCCCGGCTTCCATGTGCTGGCGCCACCCGGAAAGGGCTCGCCCTATGGGGTCTTCGAGGATGTGTACGTCCCCCATGGTGCCGTCGACCATGTGGCCGTCCTCCACGACGGACGCCGGGTTACTGTGCCACCGGCCCACGACACCCCCGTACACGACACCCTCGTACCGGAGGCACCCGTACCGGAGCCACCCCTACCGCAACCGCTGCCCCCCGCGCCCACGAAGCGCGTCCCCCTCGGCCTCGTCGCCGGCGCCCGCAGCGGGGACAAGGGCGGGAACGCCAACGTCGGCGTGTGGGTGCGGACGGACGACGCCTGGCGTTGGCTCGCGCATGAGCTGACGGCCGAGAGATTCCAGAAGCTGATCCCGGAAGCCGGTCAGCTGAAGGTCACCCGGCACTCGCTTCCCCACCTCCGCGCCCTGAACTTCGTCGTCGAGGGGATCCTCGGCGAGGGCGTCGCCGCCCAGCACCGCTTCGACCCACAGGCCAAGGCCCTCGGCGAATGGCTGCGCAGCCGCCACCTCGACATCCCGGAGGTCCTCCTGTGACCGTCCTCGCCTCTTCCCTGGACCCGAAGAGCCCCGACTACGCGGCCCACCGCGAGACCATGCTCGCCAAGCTCGCCGACCTCGACACCGAGCACGCCAAGGCCCTCGCGGGCGGCGGGGAGAAGTACGTCGAACGGCATCGCAAGCGTGGCAAGCTCCTCGCGCGCGAGCGCATCGAGCTGCTCCTCGACCCCGACACGCCCTTCCTGGAACTGTCGCCGCTGGCCGCCTGGGGCAGCGACTACACGGTCGGCGCGTCCCTCGTCACCGGCATCGGGGTCGTCGAGGGCGTGGAGTGCCTGATCACCGCCAACGACCCGACCGTGCGCGGGGGAGCGAGCAATCCCTGGTCGCTGAAGAAGGCCCTGCGCGCGAACGACATCGCCCTCGCCAACCGGCTGCCCGTCATCAACCTCGTCGAGTCGGGCGGCGCCGACCTGCCGTCCCAGAAGGAGATCTTCATCCCCGGAGGCGCCATCTTCCGGGACCTGACACGGCTGTCGGCGGCCGGGATCCCCACCGTCGCGGTCGTCTTCGGCAACTCGACCGCAGGCGGCGCGTACGTCCCCGGCATGTCCGACCACGTGATCATGGTCAAGGAGCGCGCCAAGGTGTTCCTCGGCGGTCCGCCCCTGGTGAAGATGGCGACCGGCGAGGAGAGCGACGACGAGTCGCTGGGCGGCGCGGAGATGCACGCGCGCGTGTCGGGTCTCGCCGACTACTTCGCGGTCGACGAGCCGGACGCGTTGCGGCAGGCACGCCGGGTGGTCGCCCGCCTCAACCACCGCAAGGCGTACGGCGATCCGGGCCCCGCCGAACCCCCCAAGTACTCCGCCGACGAACTCCTCGGCATCGTCCCCGGCGACCTCAAGACCCCCTTCGACCCGCGCGAGGTCATCGCCCGCATCGTCGACGCCTCGGACTTCGACGAGTTCAAGCCGATGTACGGAACGAGCCTGACCACCGGCTGGGCGGCCCTCCATGGCTATCCGATCGGCGTGCTGGCGAACGCCCAAGGGGTCCTGTTCAGCGAGGAGTCGCAGAAGGCCGCCCAGTTCATCCAGCTCGCCAACCAGCGCGACATCCCGCTGCTGTTCCTGCACAACACCACCGGCTACATGGTGGGCAGCCAGTACGAGCAGGGCGGCATCATCAAGCACGGCGCCATGATGATCAACGCGGTCAGCAACAGCCGCGTGCCGCACCTCTCCGTCCTCATGGGGGCGTCCTACGGCGCCGGCCACTACGGCATGTGCGGCCGCGCCTACGACCCCCGCTTCCTCTTCGCCTGGCCCAGCGCCAAGTCGGCCGTCATGGGCCCCCAGCAGCTCGCCGGCGTGCTCTCGATCGTGGCCCGGCAGTCGGCGGCCGCCAAGGGACAGCCGTACGACGAGGAGGGGGACGCCGCGCTGCGCGCCATGGTGGAGCGGCAGATCGAGTCGGAGTCGCTGCCGATGTTTCTGTCGGGGCGGCTGTACGACGACGGCGTCATAGATCCGCGCGACACCCGAACCGTCCTCGGTATGTGTCTGTCCGCCATCCACACCGCGCCCTACGAGGGCGCGCGCGGTGGCTTCGGCGTCTTCCGGATGTGAGGCAATGATTACTTCTGTTCTGGTGGCGAACCGGGGCGAGATCGCCTGCCGAATCTTCCGCACCTGCCGTGAGTGGGGAATCCGGACGGTCGCCGTGCACTCGGACGCCGACGAGAACGCCCTCCACACGCGCGTGGCCGACACGGCGGTACGGCTGCCGGGGGCGGCGCCCTCCGCCACGTACCTGGACGGCGACCTGATCGTGAAGGCGGCCGTGGCCTCCGGCGCGGACGCCGTGCACCCCGGCTACGGCTTCCTCTCCGAGAACGCCGACTTCGCGCGCGCCGTCCTCGACGCGGGGCTCGTCTGGATCGGCCCGCCGCCGGAGGCGATCGAGGCGATGGCGTCCAAGACACGGGCCAAACAGATGATGGGTCTGGCCCCCCTGGGCGAGGTGACCGAGGCCGACCTGCCGGTGCTGGTGAAGGCGGCCGCGGGCGGCGGCGGGCGCGGAATGCGTGTCGTGCGCCGTCTGGAGGAGCTGACCGCCGCCCTGGAGAGCGCGCGCACCGAGGCCGCGAGCGCCTTCGGCGACGGTGAGGTGTTCGTCGAGCCGTACGTCGAGAACGGCCGCCACGTCGAGGTGCAGATCCTCGCCGACACACACGGCACGGTCTGGGCCCTCGGCACCCGCGACTGCTCCCTCCAGCGCCGCCACCAGAAGGTCATCGAGGAGGCCCCGGCGCCCGGACTGTCCGCGGAGCTCGCAGAGGAGTTGCGCGCGCTGTCCGTACGCGCCGCGCGTGCTGTGGACTACGTGGGTGCCGGCACGGTCGAGTTCCTCGTCGCCGACGGCAAGCCCCACTTCCTGGAGATGAACACCCGCCTCCAGGTCGAACACCCCGTGACGGAAACCGTGCACGGCATCGACCTGGTCGCCCTCCAGATCCAGGTGGCCGAGGGCCACGCCCTCGAAGCCGAGCCCCCACGCGCGCGTGGCCACGCCGTCGAGGCACGCCTCTACGCCGAGGACCCGGCCCACGACTGGGCCCCGCAGACCGGCACCCTGCACCGTTTCGCCGTGCCCGAGCACGTCCGGCTGGACACCGGCTTCACCGACGGCGACGAGATCGGCGTCCACTACGACCCCATGCTCGCCAAGCTCGTCGCCCACGCCCCCACGCGCGCGGGCGCGATCCGCAAGCTCGCCGGCGCCCTGGAACAGGCGACGATCCACGGCCCGCTCACCAACCGCGACCTCCTGGTCCGCTCACTGCGCCACGAGGAGTTCACGACCGCCCGCATGGACACGGGCTTCTACGACCGCCACCTGACCGACCTGACCGAGCCGACCCCCGACCCGCACGCCCCCCTGGCCGCGGCCCTGTCCGACGCCCACGGCCGCTCCCGCTTCGGCGGCTGGCGCAACGTGCCGTCCCAGCCCCAGACCAAGCGCTACGCGATGGCAGGGCAGGAGCACGAGGTCCCTTACCGGCACACGCGGGAGGGCCTTGAGGCCGACGGGGTCCGGGTCGTACACGCGGACGCCCGTGAGGTCGTACTCGAAGTGGACGGCGTACGAAGGAAGTTCGACGTCGCCAGGTACGGCGACGAGATCCACGTCAACGCCACGCGCCTCACCGCGCTGCCCCGTTTCCCGGACCCGGCCACACAGCACACCCCCGGGTCCCTCCTCGCGCCCATGCCGGGGACAGTCGTCCGCGTCGCCGACGGCCTGACCGTAGGGGCGGCCGTACGGGCCGGAGAGCCCCTGCTGTGGCTGGAGGCGATGAAGATGCAGCACAAGATCGCAGCGCCCGTCTCAGGGACGCTGAGCGCCTTGCACGCCGTGCCCGGCCGGCAGGTGGAGGTCGGCGCACTGCTAGCCGTCGTGGAGGAGGACCAGTGAGCGCCATCATCGAAACGGACGAGCACAAAGCCCTGCGTGCCGCCGTCGCCCAGCTCGGAAAGCGGTACGGACGCGACTACATCACCAGGATCGTCAGCGAGGGCCGCCACCCCGAGGAACTCTGGTCCGAGGCCGCGAAACTCGGCTACCTGGGCGTCAACCTCCCCGAGGAGTACGGAGGCGGAGGCGGCGGAATCGCAGAACTCTCCCTCGTCCTCGAAGAACTCGGCGCGGCAGGCTGCCCCCTCCTCATGATGGTCGTCTCCCCGGCGATCTGCGGCACAGTGATCGCCCGCTTCGGCACCGACGCCCAGAAGCAGCACTGGCTCCCCGGCCTCGCCGACGGCACCCGCACCATGGCCTTCGGCATCACCGAACCCGACGCCGGCTCCAACAGCCACCGCATCACCACCACGGCCCGCCGCGACCCGGACACCGGCGACTGGCTGCTCACCGGCCGCAAGGTCTTCATCTCCGGCGTCGACACAGCCGACGCCACCCTCATAGTCGGCCGCACCGAAGACGCCCGCACCGGCAACCTCAAGCCCTGCCTGTTCATCGTCCCGCGCGACGCCGAAGGCTTCACGCGCCGCCAGATCGACATGGAACTCAACGCCGCCGAGAAGCAGTTCGAGCTGACCCTCGACGACGTACGACTGCCCGCAGACGCCCTGGTCGGTGACGAGGACGCGGGCCTCCTCCAGCTCTTCGCCGGCCTCAACCCCGAACGCGTCATGACGGCCGCCTTCGCGATCGGCATGGGACGCTACGCCCTCGCGCGTGCCGTCGAGTACGCGCGCGACCGCACCGTCTGGAAGGCCCCCATCGGCGCCCACCAGGCCATCGCCCACCCCCTTGCCCAGGCACACATCGACCTCGAACTGGCCCGCCTGATGATGCAGAAGGCCGCCCACCTGTACGACGCCGGAGACGACGTGGGCGCAGGCGAGGCCGCCAACATGGCGAAGTACGCGGCCGGGGAGGCCTGCGTGAAGGCGGTCGACCAGGCCGTGCACACCCTCGGCGGCAACGGCCTCACCCGCGAATTCGGACTGGCCTCGTTGATAACCGCCGCGCGCGTGTCTCGTATTGCTCCGGTGAGCCGGGAGATGATTCTCAACTACGTCTCCCACCAGACCCTGGGCCTGCCCAAGTCGTACTGACCGGCACCCGTCCGGCACCGTGTCGCGAGGAGGAACCGTGTTCCGCAGCGAGTACGCAGACGTCCCGGCCGTAGAACTCCCCATCCACGAAGCCGTACTGGGCCGGGCCGCCGCCTTCGGTGACGCACCCGCGCTCATCGACGGCACGGACGGCACCACCCTCACGTACGAACAGCTCGACCGCTTCCACCGGCGTATCGCCGCCGGCCTCGCCGAGGCGGGCGTCCGCAAGGGAGACATCCTCGCCCTGCACAGCCCCAACACCGTCGCCTTCCCGACCGCCTTCTACGCGGCCACGCGCGCGGGCGCCTCCGTCACGACCGTGCATCCGCTCGCCACGCCCGAGGAGTTCGCCAAGCAGCTGAAGGACTCGGCGGCCCGGTGGATCGTCACCGTCTCGCCGCTGCTGGAGGCGGCACGCCGGGCCGCCGAACTCGCGGGCGGGGTCCGGGAGATCTTCGTCTGCGACAGCGCACCAGGACATCGCTCACTCATCGACATGCTGGCGTCCGCGGCCCCCGAACCGCAGACCGGCATCGACCCCGCGACGGACGTCGCGGCCCTGCCGTACTCGTCGGGCACCACCGGCATACCCAAGGGTGTGATGCTCACCCACCGCCAGATCGCCACCAACCTCGCCCAGCTCGAACCCGTCATCCCGGCCGGCCCCGGCGACCGCATCCTCGCCGTGCTGCCCTTCTTCCACATCTACGGCCTGACGGCCCTGATGAACGCGCCCCTGAGGCTGGGCGCGACGGTCGTCGTCCTGCCCCGCTTCGAGCTGGAGACCTTCCTCGCGGCGATCCAGAACCACCGCATCACCGGCCTGTACGTGGCCCCGCCGATCGTCCTCGCCCTCGCCAAGCACCCGCTGGTCGCGCAGTACGACCTGTCGTCCCTGAAGTACATCGTCAGCGCCGCAGCCCCCCTGGACGCGAAGCTCGCCACCGCCTGCTCGCAGCGCCTTGGCCTGCCGCCGGTCGGCCAGGCGTACGGCATGACGGAACTGTCCCCCGGCACCCACGTCGTCCCCCTGGCCGCCATGCACGACGCGCCCGCCGGAACCGTCGGCAGGCTCATCGCCGGCACCGAGATGCGCATCGTCTCCCTCGACGACCCCGACAAGGACCTCGGCATCGGCGAGTCCGGCGAGATCCTCATCCGCGGCCCCCAGGTGATGAAGGGCTACCTCGGCCGCCCCGACGCCACCGCCGCGATGATCGACCCCGACGGCTGGCTGCACACCGGCGACGTCGGCCATGTCGACGCCGACGGCTGGCTGTTCGTCGTCGACCGCGTCAAGGAACTCATCAAGTACAAGGGCTTCCAGGTGGCACCCGCCGAACTGGAGGCACTCCTGCTCACCCACCCCGGCATCGCGGACGCGGCCGTGATCGGCGTCTACAACGACGACGGCAACGAAGTCCCGCACGCGTACGTGGTCCGCCAGCCGGCCGCCACCGACCTCTCCGAAGGAGAGGTCATGATGTACGTCGCCGAACGCGTCGCCCCCTACAAGCGCGTCCGCCAGGTCACCTTCATCGACGGCGTCCCGCGGGCCGCCTCCGGCAAGATCCTGCGCCGCGAACTGCGGGCACTGAGGGAGGCCACATGACACTGATCGGCCGTACACGCGCGCGTGCCGTGCAGACCCTCACCCTGGACTCCCCGGACAACCGCAACGCGCTCTCGGCGGCGCTGGTGGGCGAGCTGACCGACGCGCTGACGGACTGCGCCAAGGACGCCGACGTACGCGCGATCGTCCTCACCCACACCGGCAACACGTTCTGCGCGGGCGCCGACCTGCGCGACCCCCCGCCCCCGGACGCACTGGTGGCGCTGCTCCGGCAGGTCGTGGAACTGCCCAAACCGGTGGTGGCCCGCGTCACCGGCCATGTACGCGCGGGCGGACTGGGCCTGCTCGCGGCCTGCGACATATCGGCGGCGTCGCGGGAGGCCACGTTCGCCTTCACAGAGGTCCGCATCGGAGTCGCCCCCGCGGTGATCTCCCTCCCGCTCCTGCCCCGCACCGACCCCCGCGCCCTCGCCCGCTACTACCTCACCGGCGAACGCTTCACCGCACCCGAGGCCGCCCGCATGGGCCTGCTCACGGCGGAGGGCGAGGACGTCGACGAGACCCTCGCCCCCGTCCTGGACGGCCTGCGCCGCGCCTCCCCCCAGGCCCTGGCCGAGACGAAGGCGCTGCTCACGACTAAGGTGCTGGAAACCTTCGACCGGGACGCGGCCGACCTGACCGCGCTCTCGGCCCGGCTGTTCTCCTCCGCGCAGGCCCGCGAGGGAATGACGGCCTTCCTCGAAAGACGGGATCCCGAATGGGTGGTGTGAGCACAGTCGGCGACCGCGTGGACCGCGCGGACCGCGTGCCCAAGCAGGACCGCAGCCGCGCCACCCGACAGCGGCTCCTGGAAGCCGCCGTGGCCTGCCTCGCCGAGCACGGCTGGGCGGGCTCCACGGTCTCCGTCGTCGCCGAACGCGCCGGAGTCTCCCGCGGCGCCGCCCAGCACCACTTCCCGACCCGCGAGGACCTCTTCACCGCCGCGGTCGAGTACGTCGCCGAGGAACGTTCGACGGCACTGCGGGCCCTGTTCCCCGAGGGCGCGGCGGGCGACCGCCGGGCGGTGGTGTCGGCATTGGTCGACCTCTACACCGGCCCGCTGTTCCGCGCGGCCCTGCACCTGTGGGTGGCCGCGTCCAACGAGGAACAGCTACGGCCGAGGGTCACCGAACTGGAGGCCCGCGTGGGCCGCGAGACCCACCGGATCGCGGTGGACCTGCTGGGCGCCGACGAGTCCAGGCCGGGCGTGCGGGAGACGGTCCAGGGCCTGCTGGACATGGCCCGCGGCCTGGGACTGGCGAACCTCCTCACCGACGACACGGGGCGTCGGGAACGGGTGGTGGCGCAGTGGGCGGCGCTGCTGGAGGAGGCGTTGGGCTGACAGTCTCTCCATGCTCTCCATGAGTGCGGAGACTGGACCCGACCGTCAGTCGTCCTCGCCGCTGTCGTCGCCGTCGTCGTCCTGTTGCGCCTCGCGCTGCTTCTGCAGGTCCTTCGTCTCCTGATCGCGCAATTTCTGTTCGCGTTCCTCCTGCCCCCACCTCTCCTGCTCCCGCTTCGCCTCGTCCTGTGCTTCCTGAACGGCGCTGGTCTGCGCCACCGGGACCGGGGAGGCGGTCGGAGACGGGCTCGATTCCAGGGGGAGGGTGGATGCGGAGGCGCTCGGGCTGGGCGGTGCCTCGGACTTCGTCCCCTCCGACGCGGTGTTGTCGGGGGAGAACCACAGCATGCCGAGGAGCATCGCGGCCACGAAGAGCACCGCTCCGGCCACGGTGGCGGTCACGCGCCGGGTCCCGAACCGGGACCGCGGTCGGGGGCGGGACCGGGATCGGGATCGGGATCCGCCGACGGACGCCGTTCCCTGGGCGGACGGCAGCATGTACGTGGTCGGCGTGCTGGCCTCCCCCACCTGCTGTGCCCCGGCGGCGGACGCCGGGGCGGCCGCGCGCTGCCGGGACGGTGACGTCGCGTCGGGCAACGGCTCGGGGCGTCCCTGCCAGGCGCCGCCGGCGAACCAGTCGGCGGCCTGCTGGGCCGTCGGCCGGTGCTCGGGGTCCTTGGCGAGCAGGCCGAGGAGGTAGTTCTCGAAGGCGGGCGGGAGGCCGGGGACGCCCAGCTCGCGGGGCGGCACGGGGGCGGCGTCGAGGTGCTGGTGCAGGATGGCGACCGCGGTGTCCGCGTGGAACGGCGGGCGGCCGGTGAGGAGCTGGTAGAGCACACAGCCCAGCGCGTAGACGTCGGAGGCCGGGCCCGCCGGCTTTCCCAGGGCGCGCTCGGGGGCGAGGTAGAGGCTCGTGCCGACGATCTGCCCGGTGGCGGTCAGCGCGGCGCCGGGGTCGTCCAGGAAGCGGGCGATGCCGAAGTCACCGATCTTGAGGGTGCCGTCGGCGTCCAGGAGCAGATTGCCGGGCTTGATGTCCCGGTGGACGATGCCCTGCCGGTGCGCGGCGGCAAGACCCGCGGCGGCCTGGGCGGCGATACGTGCCACGCGCTCGACGGGCAGCGCGCCGAACTGCGACGCCACTCGGGCGAGGCTGTCGCCCGAGACCAGCTCCATCACCAGGAAGAGCCGGTTGTCGTGCTCGCCGAAGTCCCGGACGCCGACCACGTTCGGGTGGGCGATCCGCGCAGCGGTCTGCGCCTCCAGCCGGAACCGGGAGGTTGCGGTGGGGTCGGAGTCCTGGGGCAGCAGGAGCTTGACGGCCACGGGCCGGGCGAGCGTCTCGTCGTACGCCCGCCAGACCTCCCCCATCCCACCGCGCCCGATCGACTCGCTCAGCCGGTAGCGGCCCGCTATCAGCACCTGTTCTCATCCTCATGCCGTGGGACGTCTCGGTCGCCGCAGGCCGTAACTCACCACGTGGGGACGGGTGATGGAGGAGGGGCGCCGCAGCCGACCCAGCATACTGGCGGAGTGGATCAGTCACGTTCCGTAGGACGTCTTCGCCGACACGGGCCGGCCGCCGAGCGGCATCACGCGGAGCTGGTCCGCCCAGCGTGATGCCGTCCCGCCGGAGGGGGCGGGGATCCCGGAGCGCTCGGGATCAGTGCGCGATGTCCGCGTAGCCCTCGATCTCGCGCGGGTCGCGCGGGCCCGGGCCGATGTAGCGCGCGGAGGGGCGCACGAGGCGGCCGGTGCGCTTCTGCTCCAGGATGTGCGCCGACCAGCCCGCCGTACGGGCGCAGGTGAACATCGACGTGAACATGTGCGCCGGGACCTCCGCGAAGTCCAGCACGATGGCGGCCCAGAACTCGACGTTCGTGGCCAGGACCCGGTCCGGACGGCGGGCGTGCAGCTCCGCCAGGGCCGCCTTCTCCAGGGCCTCGGCGACCTCGAAGCGGGGAGCGCCCAGCTCCCGGGCGGTGCGGCGCAGGACCCGGGCGCGGGGGTCCTCGGCGCGGTAGACGCGGTGCCCGAAGCCCATGAGGCGTTCGCCCTTGTCGAGGGTCTGCTTCACATACGCGTCCGCGTCGCCGGTGCGCTCGATCTCCTCGATCATGTGCAGGACGCGGGAGGGGGCGCCGCCGTGCAGCGGGCCGGACATGGCTCCTACGGCGCCTGAGAGGGCGGCGGCCACATCCGCGCCGGTGGAGGCGATGACGCGGGCCGTGAAGGTGGACGCGTTCATGCCGTGCTCGGCGGCGGACGTCCAGTACGCGTCGACGGCGGCCACGTGCTTGGGGTCGGGCTCGCCCCGCCAGCGGATCATGAAGCGCTCGACGACGGACTGGGCCTTGTCGATCTCGCGCTGCGGAACCATCGCCAGGCCCTGTCCGCGCGCGGACTGGGCGACGTAGGAGAGGGCCATGACGGCGGCCCGTGCCAGGTCCTCCCGGGCCTGCTCCTCGTCGATGTCCAGCAGCGGTTTCAGTCCCCACACGGGGGCCAGCATGGCGAGCGCGGACTGGACGTCGACGCGGATGTCGCCGGAGTGCACGGGGATCGGGAAGGGCTCGGCGGGCGGCAGGCCGGGGCGGAACGCGCCGTCGACCAGCAGGCCCCAGACATTGCCGAACGAGACGTGGCCGACCAGATCCTCGATGTCGACGCCCCGGTACCGAAGAGCGCCGCCCTCCTTATCCGGTTCGGCGATCTCCGTCTCGAACGCGACGACTCCCTCGAGTCCGGGTACGAAGTCGGACATCAGGCGGCTCCTCGTGATGTGTGCGACGGATGGGTTGTGGGTGGGACGACCACATGTCGTCGGCAGAGATCGGGACGTACGCCCGGTGGATCCACGGTCACGAACTCGGGGGACTCGCGGTCCGGGGCGTACCCCTGTGATGCCCCGTGCGGTCGGCGGTCATCCAACCGCGACGACATCAGAACGATATCCCCGAGTGCCACCTTTGGGGAGGCCTTGCGGCACTCAGTGCCAGGCCGCCGTGAGGAACGACACCGTCCCGGACGGCGCCCGCCGCATACGGCAAGATGGCCGCGTGACCGACCGAGACGCCGTGCCCCTCGATCCCTCCGAGCCCGTCCCCGACCCCGCCGCCATGCGCAAGCACTACCGGGCCGAGGGTTTCGCCGAGGCCGACCTGGCAGCCACTCCGGTGGAACAGTTCGCGCGCTGGTTCAAGCAGGCCGCGGCACAGGCCCACCTCTTCGAGCCGAACGCGATGATCGTCTCCACCGCGGACGCCGAGGGGCGGCCCAGCTCCCGCACGGTGCTGCTGAAGCAGTTCGACGAGCAGGGCTTCGTCTTCTACACCAACTACGACTCCCGCAAGGCCCGCGACCTCGCCGAGAACCCGTACGTCTGCCTCCTCTTCCCCTGGCATCCGATGGCCCGCCAGGTCATCGTCACGGGCGTGGCGCGGCGTACCGGTCGCGACGAGACGGCCGCGTACTTCCGCACCCGCCCGCACGGCTCCCAGCTCGGCGCCTGGGCCAGCGCCCAGTCCTCGGTCGTCGCCACGCGCGCCGACCTCGACGCCTCGTACGCCGAGCTGGCCGCGCGCTATCCCGAGGGCGAGCAGGTGCCCGTGCCGCCGCACTGGGGCGGTTTCCGGGTGGCGCCGCAGGCGGTGGAGTTCTGGCAGGGCCGGGAGAACCGGCTGCACGACCGGCTGCGGTATGTGGCGGAGCAGGACGGGAGCTGGCGGGTGGAGCGGCTCAGTCCGTGAGCGGCGGCGCGGTACAAGGGCCCGTGATAGCAGACGACCCGCGAGCTCGGGTCCCTCCGCCGGTGGCGGGGGAGCCGGCCGGACGTTACCGGCGAGCTCGCGGGTCGGGTGACTGCGTTGGATTGGCCGGCTGCGTGCATTGCGCACACGCTGGTCCGGCACCGCACTCGGTGGGTGACGGGCCGCTAGCCCGCAGCCACCTCTTCCGTCCGGTATGCATACATCTGCCGAACCACCTCCTCTCCGAAGTACCAGCAACTCTAAGAACCGGTGGGGCACGGATCAACGGGTTTTTCGAGATGTTGACGGCGGAGATTCCAGTCGAGTGCTGTAGCCGTACCCATCGCCCCGTTGCAGGAGCCGAAGGTTCCAGTGCGAAACATTGATCCGGCCTGTAGGTGTTGTGAGGCTGTGCTGTCCCCTGGCCCGGACTGAGATACGTCCCGTCCAGGTCCCTGCCCACTTGCCGGTGGGCATGACGGCGCGCACCAGATCACCGGTTACGTATCCGAAGTGCTGCTTGGTGCGGGCGCGCCGTAGGCGGGGGAATCCGTAGCGGTCCGGGGTGGTGCGGGCGTAGGAGCCGCGTCCGGTGGCTTTGGCGACGAGGACCCGGTCGGGGAACCGTACGATCGCGTCGCCGCTCTCGTGATCCAGAGGCCCGGCGCAGAGAGCGTCCAGGGTGTGCGTCTTGGCCAGCCCCATGGCGCTGCGGTTCTCTTTGGTTCCTACGCCTGTCCACGTGTGCACCGCTCTGTCGAGGGTGCCGAGTGACTCGATGAGCTGCCATCGGGTTGCGTTCATGGCGGCGGCGTCATGGAGAGGTGCCTTGACCTGCTGAAGGATTTTTGCGAGGCGGTCGGGTCTGTGGGCGAGGAAGACCTCGACAGGTTGGCTGTCCTTGGTCCGGTTGCAGGGGATGCAGGCGAGGACAAGGTTGGAGATGCGGTTCGAGCCTCCCCGGCTGCGGGGTGTGAGGTGCTCGATGTTGAGGGGGACGCCGATGGCGTCGCAGTAGGCGCAGGCGTTGTTCCACTTGGGGCGTAGGTGGCCGCGGGCGTCAGTTCCGGCGAGCGTTCCTTGTTCGTGTTCGGCTCCTCTGAGGGTTCTGCCCGCGTTCATGGAGTGGGTGTCGAAGGCGACGCTTTCCACGTGGATCTCGCTGACGGGGGCGTAGCGGCTCAGGCGGTTCGCCAGGGAGAAGATGGTGTCGACGCGATGGCGAAGGGAGGGCGGCAGCCATCTCGCCGGGTGGGTGCGGTTGTCGTAGCGAGGCGCTCGGTAGCGGCAGTTGGCGGATCGCCGTCTGTGTCGGTATCCGGCACGCTGACGCATGCACGCTCGGATCTGGTCGCCGCGATGCTGGAGCTCGATCGAGATGAGGCCGCGTCGGACGGTGACGGCGGTGCCGTGTTCGTCGGTTTCCTTCTTCTCGTCGGTGAGGGCGAGACCGGTGCCCTTGGAGCCGGGGTCGATGCGCAGTTGCACGCCGTCGACTGCCGATTCGGCTCGCGTGCGGTCCTTGATGCGGATGGTGAAGGGGACTTGCCGGGCGACGACGGCTCGTCCCTTGCCGAGGAGTTCGCGGGCCCGGGCAGGGTGGCAGGGCATGAGTGGTTGCCCTTCTTTGGACAGCACGAAGACTCTGCCCGCGCCCACGCCACCTGTGTACGACCGGATATGTGAGGGAGCGTCACCGCTCCCGTTCTCTGCCTCCTTCGCCGCAGTGGCGGCGCTCTTGGCGTGACGCCGACGTGCCCTGGTGCCGTGCCCGCCAGTCTCCCCTCGCCCATGTTCCCTGCCGGTGCCCCGCGCAGTGGCGGGGTGTCCGTGAGCCGTTTCGTCCCTACTCCCAGGGGTGTCTGCTCCCACGAATTCCAGAGCAGGCTGCTGAGGAAGCACAGCCTGGTGGGTTTGCTCGCCTACAGGAAACGTAGTCATCGGGGCACCTCCCTGATCCTGTGGGTCGTGATGACTGGGGCTGGTCACTCGACGACCTTGCGGTCGGGGAACGAGTGATCTCCCTTCTCGTATGTGCAGCTGGCGCTAGTGGCCAAGATCCGTGCACTGGGTTGCAGCTTTCACAAGCCGTCCATTCGTGCGAACCGGTCGAATTCTCCGAATGGGCAGTCGATCCAACTGCTAAGTGGCCACCGCCATCAGGAGGTTGGTTACGCGATAGACGTATCAGTGCAGGTCACCTAGCGTTCCGTACATGACAGAGCAGCAGGCGGTGCGGCAAGCGATACTCAGCGGTTCGACCTTCGAGGAGCAGATCGGGTACGCGCGGGCCGTGGTCGACGGGGACTGGGTGCACGTGTCGGGGACGACCGGGTTCGACTACGCGACGATGACGATCTCCGAGGACGTGGTGGAGCAGGCCGAGCAGTGTCTGCGGAACGTGGGGGCCGCGCTGGAGGAGGCGGGGTGTTCGTTCGCCGATGTGGTGCGGGTGCGGTACCTGCTGCCGGAGCGGACGGACTTCGAGCCCTGCTGGCCGGTGCTGCGGCGGTACTTCGGGGAGGTGCGGCCGGCGGCGACGATGATGATGTGCGGGCTCGCCGACCCTCGTATGAAGATCGAGATCGAGGTCTACGCCCGGCGAGGGAGCGGCGCCCGTGTCTGACCTTTCCGGCCTTCGCATGGCGCCTGTCGACGGCGAGGTCATGCTTGAGCAGTGGCGGCACGTCCACAACGTGATCGTTCCGCCCGCGGCCATGGATCTCGACGGGGTACGGGAGCGCAGCCGCCGGTACCGCCTGCGGAACGCGTACGTCGGTGACGTCCTCGTCGGCTGCTCGACCGTGCGGCCGCCGGAGGGCGAGGACGCGGTGGCGACGGTCATCGCGCGCGTGCTGCCCGAGTTCCGGCGGCGCGGGTACGGCACGCAGCTGTACGAGGAGGGGCTCGCCCACGCGCGCGTGCTGGGCGCCAGGGTGATCGAGACCTGTGTGCTGGCGGTCAACGAGGACGGGCTGCGGTTCGCCGAGGCGCGCGGGTTCGTCGAGTCCGATCGGTATGTGCTGGACGGCGAGAGCGATGAGTGGCTCGACCTGCGGCTGGAGTAGTCGCGGAGCGGCTCGTACAACGATTCCTTCAATCTTGGGGAACACGGTGTGTGCTGCGTCACGTTCGAGTTAGATGATTGCAAGTGAGCGAACCGACGCGTCGTACGTGCGGACGCAGCTTGGCAGGGGGTCCAGGTGAGTGCTTCCCGGCGTAGTGGGACCACCGACGAGCTGGGGCCGGACGAACCCGAGCGGGACGGTCCGGACGGTTCGGCAGGTGGTTCGGAGGGTTCCGCAGGCGGCTCGGATCTGCTGGCCGCGCTGCTGGACGGCATGGACGCGGCCCTGTGCGCCTTCGACGCGGACGGGGTCGTCACCCATTGGAACCGTGAGGCGGAGCGGATCCTGGGGTGGAGTGCGGCCGAGGCCGTGGGACGGCATGGGTTCGCCGGGTGGGCCGTGCGCGAGGCCGATGCCGAGGAGGTCGAGGGGCGGCTGATGTCCGCCATGCAGGCTCCCGGGCGGCAGGTGCACGAGTTCGCCCTGCTGACCAAGGACGGCGGGCGGGTCCTCGTACGGACGCAGTCGGCGGCCGTGCGGGGGCCGGACGGGAAGCCCGCCGGGCTGTACTGCGCCTTCAGCGAGGTGCATGTGCAGATCGATCTGGAGCGGTCGATCGCGCTGAGCGAGGCACTGTTCGAGGACGCGTCGTGGGGCGTGGTGCTCGTCGACGCGGATCTGCGGCCGGCGGTGGTGAACGCTCACGCGGCTCGGGCGCTCGGGATCGGGCGTACGTCCGTGCTCGGGCGGCCGCTCGGGGAGTTGCTCGCCCAGGGGGTCGAGGAGCTGGAGAGCGCGCTCACCCATGTGCTGGCGGAGGGTGCGCCGCCCGCGCCCGCCGAGATCTGGGTGAGCGTGCGGACGCCGGAGGGTGAGCGGCGTCGGTGCTGGCGGTGTGGCTTCGTACGGCTGGCCTCGCCGCTCGCGGAGGAGCCGGTGCCGTTGGGGGTGGGCTGGCTCTTCCAGGACGTGACCGAGTCCAAGCAGGCGGAGCAGGAGGCTGCGCAGCTGCGGTTCCGGACGAATCAGCTGCATCGGGCCGCTCGGGCCGCCGCGGAGTGCGAGGACCCTGCGGAGGCGGCGACCGTGCATCTGGACTTCGCGCTGGCCGGGTTCGCCGATCATGCGCTGATCGACCGGGTCGCGGGTGGGGCGGTCCTGGACACGGACATGGCGGGTCCGGTGCGGCTGGTTCGGATCGCGGTGACGCCCTCCGGGGCGCCGGGGCCGAGTCTGCTCGGCGGGGAGGCCGGGTTGCCGGTGCGGTACGGCGAGGGGCATCCGGCGTTGCGGTGTGTGGCGCGGGCCGGGTCCGTGCGGGCCGATGCGGGCGATGTGCCGGCGGAGCAGGCGCGTGCGTGGGCGGTGGGCCGGCAGTGGCCGGCGGACACGGTGCACGCGCTGTGTGCGGTGTTGCGGAGTCGGGGGCGGACGCTGGGGGTCGTGACGTTTTTGCGGGGCGCCGGGCGGAGTGCGTTCGAGCGGGCCGATGCGGTGTACGCGGAGGGGGTGGCGGTGCGCATCGCTTCCGCGCTGGATTTGGCGGCGGCTGTGGGCGCGGAGGGCTCGGAGGGTTCGAGGGGCTAGGAGGGCTTGCGGTAGCGATGCCTCGTCAGTGCCGGTAGAAGATCCGGTCGCCGTACTGCTCGAACACCCGGGCGTTCCAGTCGTGGCCGCCGTCCACGTTGCCGGAGCGCAGGAGTGGGGGCTCGATGCCGCGGGCGGCCAGGGCGGCGGCTGCCGTGGCCATGACGGCCTGGAGGAGCGCGCTGGTGACGACCGTGGACGCGGGGGCGAAGGGGGCCGGGATCGTGTCGAGGGTGAGTTCCGCGTCGCCGATCGCGATCTTCGAGTCGAGGACGATGTCGCAGTGGTCCTTGAGGTAGGTGCCCGAGACGTGGCGGGACTTCGTCTCGGAGGCGTACGCCACCGAGGTCACGCCGATGACCCTGACGTCGAGGGCGCGGGCGTTCATGGCCATCTCCACGGGGAGGGCGTTGCGGCCCGAGAGGGAGATGATCACGAGGGTGTCGCCGGCGCGGAGGGGGGAGCTGTCCAGGACCGCGCTCGCGAGGCCGTCCACGCGTTCCAGGGCGGAGCCGAGGGTGGCGGGCATGACGTCGACGCCCACGACGCCGGGGACCGCGAGCAGGTTCATCAGGGCGAGGCCGCCTGCGCGGTAGACGATGTCCTGGGCGGCGAGGGAGGAGTGGCCGGCGCCGAAGGCGAAGAGGCGGCCGCCGGCGGCGACGGTGTCGGCGAGCAGGGTGCCGGCTGCCTCGATGCTCTCGGCCTCCTCGTCACGGACCCGCTGGAGCAGGCCGATCGCGGCGTCGAAGAACTGGTCGGCCGGCTTGCTGTCGCTCATGCGGGGCCCTCCGGTGGTGGCGGGTGCGGGTGTGTCGCGGATCACCGTGCGGTCTGGACCAGTGTGGTGTCAATACGGCCGGATGCCCTCCGCATCCCCGCCTAAATCGCTGGTTTCAACGGCGCGGCACGGTTGTCGGTGGTATCCGGCAGAATTGACTGCAGGGCCAGCGCACGCGCCGTGGAGCTGTCTCGCTTCCGGCTGAGCTAATCGCAGAGCTAATCGAGGGGCACGTATGTCCGGACTGATCGACACCACGGAGATGTATCTCCGCACCATCCTCGAGCTGGAGGAGGAAGGTGTGGTCCCCATGCGCGCCCGGATCGCCGAGCGGCTGGACCAGAGCGGGCCGACCGTCAGCCAGACGGTGGCGCGGATGGAGCGTGACGGGCTGGTGTCCGTGGCGACCGACCGGCACCTGGAGCTCACGGACGAGGGGCGGCGGCTGGCCACCCGCGTCATGCGCAAGCACCGCCTCGCCGAGTGTCTGCTCGTCGACGTGATCGGGCTGGAGTGGGAGCAGGTGCACGCCGAGGCGTGTCGCTGGGAGCACGTGATGAGTGAGGCCGTGGAGCGGCGCGTGCTGGAGCTGTTGCGGCACCCGACCGAGTCGCCGTACGGCAACCCCATCCCCGGCCTGGAGGAGCTCGGCGAGAAGGACGGTGCCGATCCGTTCCTGGACGAGGGCATGGTCTCGCTGGCCGACCTCGACCCGGGCGTCGAGGGCAAGACGGTCGTCGTGCGCCGTATCGGCGAGCCGATCCAGACCGACGCGCAGCTGATGTACACGCTGCGCCGGGCGGGCGTGCAGCCCGGCTCGGTGGTCAGTGTGACCGAGTCCGCGGGTGGTGTGCTGGTGGGCAGCGGTGGTGAGGCGGCCGAGCTGGAGGCGGACGTCGCCTCCCATGTCTTCGTCGCGAAGCGCTGAGTCGGCGGCAGCTGTCGCCTTCGCGTTTCCCCCCCGCGTAATTCCCGGTGCGGGAGCGGGAGTTGTGGCGATCCTTCGATCTCGTCGATTCCAAGATTCAGTGCGCTGAATCGCAGCGCTCGCCCGCTTCGCGTGCCAGGCTGTCGTGAGGCGATGCATCCGGCCGGGAGGGGGCGGGAGGATGTGCCGTGAGTGTGGAGAGGGCCCCGGCGCCGTGTGGCGCCGGGGCCTGTCCTCCCCTGTGCTGACCCGGAGCCCCGAGCTCCCAGGGTCATTCCCCTCGGACCGTTTTCCCCGAGCGGTCCGCCTCCCGGTGAAGATCTCCCCCCGGCGATGGCGATCAATCCTGGAGAGGGGTCACTCGAATGAGGGGTGTTGCCCGCAGAGACCGCATTTTCGAATAGGGGTTCGATAGTCTGCGGGTGACGGATCATGCGGAACGTGCGCTTCATGGATGTGCGCATAAGATCACGTCAGGTACACAGGACATGCACATCGCGTGCGAGGGCGTCTACGCTGCGTGCGGTGCGGGTGGCACGCGGTGCTCGCGTGAGCGACGTCGGATACGGCAGATACGCAGATACGGCAGGCACAGCGCACGGCAGGCAGGACGCGGTCCACAGGATCGGCCGGCTCGAGCGGGAGCGAGCGGTCCGAGCGGAGCTAGGGGGGTGCCAGGAGCAATGGCGCGGCGCATCGACGTGACTGGTACAGGCGGCGTACGTCTCGCGGCCTGGGAGTTCGGCGACCCTCCCAAGACCGACCCGGCCAAGGAGCACGACCGCACGCCCGGTGTCTTGTTACTGCACGGCCTGATGGGCCGCGCCTCGCACTGGGCCTCCACCGCCCGCTGGCTCTCCGAGCGGCACCGTGCGGTCGCGCTCGACCAGCGCGGCCACGGCCGTAGCGACAAGCCCGCGCAGGCCTCCTTCGCGCGCGGGGCGTACGTCGACGACGCGGAAGCCGCCCTCGAACAGCTCGGTCTCGCCCCGGCCATCCTCGTCGGCCACGCCATGGGCGCGCTGACCGCCTGGCAGCTCGCCGCCAAGCGGCCCGACCTGGTGCGCGGCGTGATCATCTGCGACATGCGGGCCTCCGCGCTCGGCTCGGCCTCGCAGCGGGAGTGGGCGGACTGGTTCAAGTCCTGGCCCGTTCCCTTCGCCACGCTCGCCGATGTGCGCAAGTGGTTCGGTGAGGACGACCCGTGGGTCGAGCGGCCGAATCCCGCGCGCGGGGAGTTCTACGCCGAGGTGATGCACGAGTGCGAGGACGGATGGCGGCCGGTTTTCGAGCCGGACCAGATGCTCAAGTCCCGGGAGACGTGGGTGTTCGACGCGCACTGGGAGGAGTTGGCGCAGGTTCAGTGCCCCGCGTTGGTGGTGCGTGGCCTCGATGGGGAACTGGGGCGGGCCGAGGCTCAGGAGATGGTGCGGGTGCTGCCGCGGGGGGAGTATGCGGAGGTGGCTGACGCCGGGCACCTGGTGCATTACGACCAGCCGGAGGGGTGGCGCGCCGCTATCGAGCCGTTCCTGGACTCGGTAAGGGTGGGGTGACTTCCCGTCCAGGAGCGCGGTTCCCGCTGTCTGACGCGACGGCGGGTCCCGTCAGCCCTTGCTCACCGCCGTAAGGATCTCCGGTAGGCGCGCCGCCGTCCGTGGTGCCGCCAGCCGGAGACCCAGCCACGCGACCGTCGCCCCGTACGCCGCGCCCACCGGCAGCAGCAGCCAGCTCCACGCCTCCCCGTCCTCGCTCACGTTCAGCCAGATCGCCACCGCGATCACAGGCGCGCACACCAGGGCCGCCGCGATCATGCCGCCGAAGATCGAGATCCAGGCCAGGCCGGTCTGACCGGGAGCGACGTTCTTGTAGCCCTCCTGCGGGATGGAGTACGGGAAGCGGGCCGAGGTCCAGGCGCCGGTCGCCAGCATGGCGCCGAGGAGGGCGAAGGACAGGCCCAGCACCTCGGGGAGTTCGGTCCAGTCGCCGAGGAGTGCCGTCGTCAGGACGGTGACGAGGACGGCGTAGGGCAGGGTGATCAGCAGCAGTGCCAGTGCTCGGCCGCGCAGCTCGACGTAGGCGTCCCGGGGGGACGAGATGGTCATCGCGACCATCCAGAACGCGGACGTGTCCTGCCCGAACTGGTTGTACATCTGGATGCCGAGCATCCCGGCGGCGAAGCAGGCGAAGTAGATCGAGCCGGTGCCCTGCAGGGCGTTGAACACCGGCACGATCAGGCCGATGGCGAGCGAGGTCACCCAGGCCGCCTTGGTCTTCGGGTCGCGCCAGACGTAGCGCAGGCTGCGCTCCATGACGGTGCCGGTGCGGCCGGCCGGAAGGAGGCGGGCCAGGCCGGTCGAGGTCCGTTCCCGTACGGCGGCCTCGGTGGCCGCCTGGAGTGTGGAGCCGTCGGGCGAGGTCATCAGCCGCGTCAGGTGGCGCGACCATACGGCGATCAGCGCCACCAACGCGCCCGCGCTCAAGGCGAGTTGGAGGGCTCCGGTCCCGTACGACCCCTCACTCACCGACTCCACCGCCCCGATCGCGGACGCCGGCGGCACCCACCGCAGCACATCCGCCGCCGGATCGAGCCGGCCGAGCCCCGTCGAACCCAGCTGCTGCGCCCCGAAGTTCACGACCTGCGCCCCGACCGCGATGACCAGCCCGCTCAGCACCGCCAGATCGCGCCCCTTACGGCTGGTCAGCAGTCGGATGTTGGCCGCGGCGACGGCCCGCGCGAGCGCCACGCACACCAACAGGGCCAGGGCGACGCCGACGGCACCGACGACGTACGCCACCCCGCCCCGCGCGACCGCGATCACCGAACCGGTGAAGAGGCACAGCGTGAACAGCGGACCTATGCCGACCAGCGAGGCCGCGAGCAGCGCCCGCACCAGCGGCCGGGGCCGCAGCGGCAGCATCACGAGCCGCGTCGGGTCCAGGGTCTCGTCCCCGCCGGGGAAGAACAGCGGCATCACGGCCCAGCCGAGCGCGAGCACCGAGACCAGGAGGACGGCCACCGTGCCGGCGTGCGCGTTGCCGCGCAGCATGATCAGGCCGAGGAGTTGCAGCGCGGCGAAGAGGAGAACGAGGACGGCCGAGGCGACGTAGGCGGCCCGGCGCCCACCGGACTGCCGCAGCCCGTTCCTGAGCAGCGACAGCTTCAGCCGTACGACGACTGCGGTCACGTCGGTGCTCATCGCGCCCCGCCGCCCAGCCAGTCGAGGTCGGATCCGGCGGCGCGGCCGTTCGCGCCGACGAGTTCGAGGAACGCCTGCTGCAACGAGGCCGCCTCTCCGCGCACCTCGGCGAGCGGGCCGTGGGCACGGATGCGCCCGGCGGCCATGACGGCGACCCAGTCGCACAGCGACTCGACGAGCTCCATGACATGGGAGGAGAAGACGACGGTCGCGCCGGAGGCGGTGTAGCGCTCCAGCACGCCCCGGATGGTCTGGGCGGAGACGGGGTCGACGCCCTCGAACGGCTCGTCCAGGAACAGCACTTCGGGATTGTGCAGGAGCGCGGCCGCGAGCCCGATCTTCTTGCGCATGCCGGTCGAGTAGTCGACGACCAGCTTGTGCTGGGCCCCCGCCAGATCGAGTACGTCGAGCAGCTGGGTGGCCCGCTTGTCGACCTCGGCTCCGGGAAGCCCGCGCAACCGCCCCGAGTACGCGAGCAGTTCCCGCCCGGAGAGCCGCTCGAAGAGCCGAAGCCCCTCCGGCAGCACCCCGATCCGCGCCTTCACCTCAACGGGGTCCCGCCACACGTCATGCCCGACGACTTCAACGGACCCCTGATCGGGCCGCAGCAACCCGGTCACCATGGAGAGGGTGGTGGTCTTCCCGGCCCCGTTGGGCCCGACGAGCCCGATGAACTTCCCCGCGGGCAACTCCAGATCGATCCCGGCAACGGCAACTTGCTGCCCGAACCGCTTCCAGAGCCCACGCACACTTACGGCCGACGTCATGGAAGCCAACCTAAGGGGGCGCGGGACGGTACCGATATGCGGCTCCGCCGCCGAGAAGGCGCTACCGGTCCCGGCCGCAGGCGTACGCGAGCGGCGAGATCAACTCCTCCGCATCCGGCAACCACCGATTCGCCGGCGTAGGCCGACAGGCCCACTGCACAGCCCCCCGAGACCCGAACCGCGTAGGAGGCCCGGCGACATACGCCCCCTCCCCGAGCGCGACCAGATCCAGCGACCCGATCGACCACCCCAGCTTGCGCACCAGCTCAGGAACCTTCACCGACGCACCCGGCAATACGAAGAAGTGCATCCGACGATCCGGCGTCAACGTCACCGGCCCCAGCGACAACTCCATCCGCTCCATACGGGCCAGGGCGAGAAACCCCGCGGTCTCCGGGACGGAGATCGCATCGAAGGTCCGCCCCGTCGGCAACAGGATCGAGGCGGTCGGCTGCTTCTGCCACATGCGGCGCGCGACCGTGGCGCTCCCCGTCGCCTGCGTCTCCCAATCCGGGCGTGCGGCGTGCGCGCCGGGCGCGGGGCATGCGGTGTCGCCGCAGGAGCACAGCTGCACGCCGTCGACGGCCTCCAGCCAGGTCCCCGGGAACACGTCCCAGTGACGCTCCTCGGCATAGCGAACGGCGGTCTCCAGCAGCGTTTCGCCGCGCTGCTTGGGAATCTGTGCGGCTTCGGTGGCCGGGATCGTCTCTTCCACGCTGAACACAACTCCCGCACCCACCTCGGGTTACGGCCGGAGCGCGCGCGGGGGAGGAGCATTGATTCCTCATCTGGGGCGCATGGGTGCACGTGTGGGGGCGCGTAGGAGGATCCGTGGCCCGGGCTGGGTAGCCACCTGTGGGGTCGGCTTCCGCCTTTACCCCGGCAATCCTCGCAAGCCTCGCATTTTCGGTATGTCGACGGGGCATTGATCTTCACGGCCGGAACCTTGCGGTGTCACCACCAGTGCCCCGCGCCGGATTTCGGCGGTGAAAGACACGTCAACTCGGTGCGTGGGCAGGCACCGCAGCCACAGGGGGTACGCCATGGCCGCAAGGCCTCTCGTCGCGCGACAGCCGAACGAACGGCTGCAGGCGCTCATCCAGGAAGCGGGCTGCTCGAACGCAGGGCTGGCCCGCCGGGTCAACATGTGCGGCGCCGAACACGGCCTCGACCTGCGCTACGACAAGACGTCCGTGGCCCGTTGGCTGCGCGGACAGCAGCCGCGGGGACGGGCGCCGGCGATCATCGCGGAGGCGCTCGGCCGCAAGCTGGGCCGTACGGTCACGATCGACGAGATCGGCATGGCCAACGGCAAGAACCTCGCGTCGGGCGTCGGTCTCCAGTTCTCGCCGACTGTACTGGGGGCCATTGAGCAGGTCTGCGAGCTGTGGCGCAGCGACGTCGGGCGGCGGGACTTCCTGTCCGGCTCCTCCGTCGCCGCGTCCGCGCTGGTCGAGCCCAGCCGCGACTGGCTGATCTCGTCGCCGGACTCACAGGTGTCGCGCTCGGCCGGGCCGCGCGTGGGGCAGTCCGACGTGGCGGCCGTGCGGGCGATGACGCAGGCGCTCGTAGACCTTGATCACCAGTACGGCAGCGGGCATGTGCGCCCGGTTGTCGTGCACTACCTGAACAGCGTCGTCTCCGGGCTGCTGGCCGGGTCGTACCGGGAGGCGGTCGGGCGGGAACTCTTCGCCGCCGTCGCGCGGTTGACCGAACTCGCCGGGTACATGGCCATCGACACCGGGCAGCCGGGGCTCGCCCAGCGGTACTACATCCAGGCGCTGCGGCTCGCGCAGGCGGCGGGAGACCGGGGGTACGGCGGGTATGTGCTGGCCGCCTCCATGAGTCACCTCGCCGCGCAACTCGGGAATCCGCGCGAGATCGCGCAGTTGGCACGGGCGGCGCAGGAGGGGGCGCGTGGGCGCGTGACCCCGCGCGCGGAGGCGATGTTCTACGCGGCCGAGGCGCGCGGGCATGCGTTGATGGGCGACGCGCGGGCCGCGCAGGTGGCGTCCGGGCGGGCGGTGACCGCGCTGGAGACGGCGGATCCGGAGTCCGGGGACGACCCGGCGTGGATCGCGCACTTCGACGAGGCCTATCTCGCCGACGAGTTGGCGCACTGCCACCGCGACCTCGGCCAGGCCGAGGCGGCGGCGCGACGCGCGGAGGAGTCGCTCGCCGGGCTCCCCGAGACGAAGGCGCGGCGCCGGGCGATCGGTTATGTGCTGCTCGCCACAGCGCAGGTGCAGCAGCGTGAGGTCGAACAGGCCTGCCACACCGGGCTGAAGGCCGTGGAACTTTTGGAGACCCTGCGCTCCAACCGGGGCGCCGAGTACCTGGAGGACTTCCAGCAGCGGCTGGAGCCGTACCGGGACGAGCCGGTGGTCAGGGACTTCGGGGCACGGCTGGATCTTCAGGCGGCGGCGTGAAACCACGGGGTACGAGGGCGTGAACGGCAGGGAAATGAAGGCGCCGGTGGGGGAAGGGGAGCCCATGTAGGGGATGGGGGACCGGAACTGTTACGGCGGTCACAGGGACGCAGGTCACGTCCCGGGCTGCGTAGCACGCGGATCGCAGGAGCCGGTAGCGTGAGCCGACGATTCACAAGGTCCCCCATTAGTAGGAGTCCCGGTGACGCAGAGTGGACAGGGCGAGGAGCCCTCGGCGCGGCCCGCGCGCGAAGGCATCGTGCTGCCCTCCGACGGTGGTGAGCCGCTGCTGCCGGGTATGACGGGCGGGCAGGGCGGCCGCCCGACGTCGGTACCGCCCACGCCGCCGACCCAGCCCGCGCCCTCGGCGCCGCCCGGCGGCCAGGCCTGGGGCACCCCCTGGGGACCCGGCCAGAGCCAGCACCCGACCCCGCCGCCGGCCGCGCCGGGCCAGGCCTGGGGAACGCCGCCCGGCCAGTCCTGGGGCGGGCAGGAAGAGCCGTACCAGTCGCCGTCGCCGGCCCAGTGGGGCGCGGCGCCGGATGCCGCCGCGGGCACGCCGTCCCAGCCGCTGCCGCCGGAGGGCGTGTCGTACGGCGGGGACGCGCACGGTGTGCCGGGCGCGCCTTCTTACGGCCATGGCACCCCGCCCGGATCACCGATGCCCGCGCCGCAGCCGCCGTACGGCCAGGTCGGTCCGTCGTCGACGCCACTGCCGCCTGCCGGTGGGGAGACCTACGGCGCTCCCGGCCCCGGTGGTGCTTTGCCGCCCGCGGGTGGGGTGGCGTACGGCGCTCCCGGCCCCGGTGGTGCTTTGCCGCCCGCGGGTGGGGTGGCGTACGGCGCTCCGGGCGCCGGCGCGCCCTTGCCGCCCGCCGCGCACGACGCTCCTGGCGCGCCCCTCCCGCACGCCGGTGCCGGTGGCTTCGGGGCCCCGTTGCCGCCGGCCGACGAGGGCGCCACTCAGTACATACCGCCGGTCGGCGGCGCCCCCGCGGGCGCGGGCGACCAGGCGACCCGTTACATACCGCCCGTCGCCGCATCCCCCGCTTCCGCCGCCGATGAGGGAGCGACGCAGTACATCCCGCCGGTGGGGCCGGGGGCGTTGCCGCCCGAGGTGCCCGGTGAGAGCACGCAGATCCTGGGGCGCGTCCGGCAGGGGGGAGGCGCCGGTCTTCAGGGCGGTGCCGGACCGATGCCGCCTGGTTCCGGTGCCGACGCCGAGGCCACGCAGTACATCCCGCCCGTGCCCGGCCGGCCCGGCGGGGCGCCGTACGCGGGGGCGGAGCGGCAGCCGCTCTCCGACTTCGACAACCTGTTCCGCAGTGAGCCGGGCGGCGAGCCCCCGGCCGCGGCCACCCAGCAGATGCCGCGCTTCCAGCAGCCGCAACCGCAGCCACAGGGCCGGCACGAGACGGGCTACTTCCCGCCCGGCCCGAGCGGCGACGACGGAGGCCACGGGGGCGGTCCTACGCGCTCTCGGCTGCCGCTCATAGCCGCCATCGGCATCGGTATCGCCGTGCTCGGCATCGGGGCGGGTGCGCTGCTCGCCGGCGGCGACAAGGACGACGACGGCGGCGAGGACAACACTCCCGTCTCCGCCACGGCCCCGGCGAGCGAGGCTTCCCCCTCCCCGTCGGCCGATCCCGCCGAGGAGCAGGCGGTCGCCCTGGACAAGCTGCTGGCGGACAGCGGCGACAGCCGTACCTCCGTGATCAAGGCGGTGGCCGCCGTGAAGTCCTGCGGCAACCTCGCCCAGGCCGCCACGGACCTGCGCGGCGCGGCCAAGCAGCGCAACCAGCTGGTCACCGACCTGTCCAAGCTCACCGTCGACCAGCTCCCGAACCACACCGCGCTGACCACCGCGCTGACCAAGGCGTGGCAGGCGTCGGCGTCCGCCGACAACCACTACGCGGCGTGGGCGGACCAGGTCGCCGCCAAGAAGAAGCAGCTCTGCAAGAAGGGCCAGGCCCAGGCCACCAACCAGACCCAGGCCGGCAACCGGGCCAGCGGCACCGCCAGCGCGCAGAAGAAGACGGCCGCGCAGCTGTGGAACTCGATCGCCCAGAAGTACGGCCTGACGGAGCGCCAGCCGACCCAGCTGTAGTCCGGGCCGGGCGGCGGTCAGTTCACGTCGGCGCTCTGCAGTGTCTTCGTCACGTCGATGAAGCCCTTGCGGGCCGCCACCAGCCGCCCGTCCCGTACGACCTGGAGGGTCACCTCGCGGTTGACCAGGCGGGGGAAGCCGACGGAGGCCAGGACGTCCTGGAACTTCCACCGCAGGGCCGGTGTGAGCCCGCCCGTGGAGACCTTCAGGCCCCCGTTGAGAGCCTCCCGCACCGAAGAGGCGGTCACCTCGCCGTCGCCCAGCGACTGGACGACCTTCTTGAACACCGTGTACGCGATCCATGTGGTCTGCACACCGGCGTCCGCGGGGTCGATGCGGTTGTCGCCGAAGGCCTGCTCGCTGATCACCTTCTTCATCGGGTCCCAGCGCGGATCGCTCGCGACCGGGTACCAGCCGGTGATGTACGACCCCTCGTACGGCCCCGACGCCCCGCCGCCCGCGTTGATCACGGTCTGGTCGACGCTGCCGAGGACGGTGGCGGTGCGCACGTCGGGGTAGTCCTCGCGGGAGCGCCGGAAGGAGTCCATGAAGGTGGTGGTGCGGTCGCCGAGCGCGGGCACCACACAACCCGTCTTTGTCAGGTTCTTGGTGGAGTACTCCAGCGCCCGCGCCGACTGGCCGCCGTACTCCGTGGCGTCCTCCTCGGCGAGCTGGTCGGCCGAGGCCGAGTGTCGGCCCGCCTGGAGGCCCGAGTTGAGCAGGGGCGGCAGCTCGTCGCCCGCGATGCTGTCGGGGCGCACCAGCGCGACGGGGCCGCAGGAGCGGGCCAGTTCCTTGCCGAGGCCCGCCAGGAGGGTGGGCTGGCCGCCGTTGACGGGGTAGGAGAGCGGGCTGGTGAACTCGGCGTTGGTGACGCCGTAGCCGCCTATGTACGGGATGCCGACGCCCTCCAGCGAGGGCAGGAAGGTGTCGCCGTACTGGCTGTAGGAGCCGATGACCGCGACGACGTTCTCCTCGACCGCGCGGTCGGCGCACTTCGCCGCGGAGACGCTGTCGTTGTGGTCGTTGCAGGTGAGGACCTTCAGCTTGCGGCCGCCGAGGCCGCCGTGGGCGTTGACCCAGCGGGCGTACGCCTGCGCGAAGGCCGGCATGCCGGGCTTGTTGGTCGCCTTGGTGTTCTCCGGTGCCCAGGTCATGACGGTGATCGTGTCGTCCCCGGAACCCCCCGTGGTGCCGGGGACGACCCCGCATCCGACGGCGAGCGACGCACAGGCCGCCAGTGCCGCCGCGGTACGTGCGGAGGCTCGGACGGGCCGGTTGGTGATCGTGGGGAGGACGGTGCTCTGGGTGCGTCGCCTGCCAGTCATGGTTACGCACGATTCCGCCACACCACTAACCCGGGCGTGACCTATGGTTATCACATGGTGACGGGAAGGTGAATTACGGGGGTCGGCGGGGCGAGTGTGACGGGGAACGTACGATCGATGACCGTGCAAGGTTCGGAGAACTCTTCCCGTCGCGGCCGTCGCTCATCCACCATGGGCGGCATGCCACTCAATGACATGCCGTGGTGGCGCTGGCGCAGCAATGTGCGCTCCGCGCTGCACATGCTCTCCGATCCGGTGTTCCAGCGGGACGCCTGGCTGGCCGGCGTCGACGGATACGGCGACGTCACCGACGCCGTGTACCGCCTGGTCGAGGACACCTGGCTGGACAACTGGTCCGCCGAGAAGTACGTCGGCACGATCTTCCGGGACTCGCAGGAGGCGGCGCTCGTCGACACCGCCGTGCTGCGCGTGCTGCGGATCATGCACCAGGTCGGCCCGGACGCGCCGGTCTCCGCGTACCTCGAGAACCAGGGGTGGCCTGAGGCGGTGCGGGCGGCGCGGGACGCGCACGTCCGGATGGCCATGGCCGACGGCGACGACCCGGACGCTCCGCCGCGCACACTCGAAGTGCTGCGGATCATGACGCGGTCCGCGTAGCGGGACGGCACTCCGGTGAGGGCCCCGGATATGGGACCCTGTGCTGCATGAACGAGCAGTCCGACCGAGCCGCGGTCCCCTCCGACCAGTACGTCCTCATCCTGTCCTGCCCCGACAAGCAGGGCATCGTGCACGCCGTGTCGAGCTACCTCTTCATGACCGGCTGCAACATCGAGGACAGCCAGCAGTTCGGCGACCGCGACACGGGACTGTTCTTCATGCGCGTCCACTTCTCGGCGGAGTCGCCGGTGACGGTGGACAAGCTGCGGGCGAGCTTCGCGGCGATCGGGGACTCCTTCCAGATGGACTGGCAGATCCATCGGGCCGAGGAGAAGATGCGGGTCGTGCTGATGGTCAGCAAGTTCGGGCACTGCCTGAACGACCTGCTGTTCCGGGCCCGGATCGGGGCGCTGCCGGTGGAGATCGCCGCCGTGGTGTCCAACCACACCGACTTCGCCGAGCTCGTGGGGTCGTACGACATCCCCTTCCACCACATTCCGGTGACGAAGGACAACAAGTCCGAGGCGGAGGCGCGGCTGCTGGAGATCGTGCGGGAGCAGGGCGTCGAGCTGGTCGTGCTCGCCCGGTACATGCAGGTGCTCTCCGACGATCTGTGCAAGGCGCTCAGCGGGCGGATCATCAACATCCACCACTCCTTCCTGCCGAGCTTCAAGGGTGCGAAGCCGTATCACCAGGCGCACACGCGCGGTGTGAAGCTGATCGGGGCGACGGCGCACTACGTGACCGCCGACCTCGACGAGGGGCCGATCATCGAGCAGGAGGTCGAGCGGGTCGGGCATGACGTCACGCCGGACCAACTCGTCGCGATCGGGCGGGATGTGGAGTGCCAGGCGCTGGCGCGGGCGGTCAAGTGGCATGCCGAGCGGCGGATTTTGCTGAACGGTCGGCGGACGGTCGTTTTCGCCTAAGAGCTCGGGGACTTCTGTTTCGGCGGCGGCTGCGGGTAGTCGTTGGCTGGTCGCGCAGTTCCCCGCGCCCCTGGAGGTGCGTCCACTGCACGTACTCAAGGGGCGCGAGGAACTGCGCGAGCAACCACGAACTACCCGCAGCCGCCGCCGAACCTGCAACCCGCCCCTACATCCGGCTCAAGCTCGCCGCCGAGAACAGTACGTCCCTGATCGCCGCACGGTCACCGACCTGCCCTGCCGCAGCCTCCTCCGGCGACACATGCCCCGCCGCCAAGCGGCAGAACTCCGCGCCGTCCAGCGCGACATGCGCCACCTCATGCTCGGCGGAGCCGACGGCCGCCGGAGAGTCCAGGGGGATCAGCCACTCGCCGCCACCCGAACCCTCGATCTCCAGGCGCACGCTTCGGCCAGGCTCGCCGGCAGGCACCAGGTGGCGGTGCGGGCCGGGTGACGGCGCCGCGAGGCCGGCGCGGCGGCGGGCCGCCAGGACCGTGGGGAGCATGCGGGCCGCCAGGTCGACCATGTGGTGCAGATCGCGGCCGGACGGCGCCTCGTACGGGTAGTCCACCGCCTCGGCGATGTCCTCGGCGTGCACCCAGCACTCGAAGGCGCGGTCCAGCATCGCGTCGCGCAGCGGCAGCTCGAAGTCGCCGTAGGGGACGGACAGTCTGCCCGTGCCGCCGCCCGTGAAGGACACCGTGCGGACCAGGTCGTGGCTCTGCTCCCGCCAGGGGGCTCGTACGGCGCGCGTCGGCGGGAAGTGCGAGGCACGCCAGTACGCCTCGGTGCGCGCGGACGGTGTCGGCCGGTCGGCGGCCACGTCGCCCAGCGGGTCCTGAAGGCCCAGCGCGACCGCCACCAGACCGTCGACCGTCAGCAGATGGGCGATGACCCCGGCGACGGTCGTACGACGGCTCGTCGGCTCGTCCTTGCGGAACCACCGCAGCCGCACGGGCGCGTGCCACTCGGCGTCCCCGAAGTCCTGCAGCAGGGCGTCGAGGCGGGCCGCCTCGGCGTCGTACGGCGTCGCCCACTCGGGCAACGGGATGCGCGGCGGGCGCCGCTCCAGGCAGCCCTCCAGGACGCGGGTGCGCAAGGAGGGGGCGAGGTCGAGGGTCTCGGCGGGGTGCAGCAGGCCCACGGCCTCACGCAGCCGTCGCGCCTCGTCCGCGCAGGAGCCGCAGTCGCCGAGGTGCTCCTCGACGGCCGCCGTCTCCTCCGGCGAGCAGGCGGCCAGCGCCCACGCTCCGAGGAGCGCCTTCAGGACCCGGTGTTCGAGGACGAGCGGGGCTGGGCGCGGCGCCAGGTCGCCGAGGTCCTCCAGGGCGGGCAGGGGACGTCCGGTGTCCTCGACGGAGGCGCGGGGGAGCGGTATGCGGGGCGGCTGGTCCGGGTTCGGCTCCGGGGTGGGGTGCTGGCCGTCGCCGTTGCCGCCGCTCATACCGTCGGCTCCGCGGGTGGTGTCTTTGGAGCCGTGCTCCTCCTTGTTCTGGTCGCGCTCGTACTGGTCGCGTTCGTGCTGGTCGTGCTCTTTCTGGTCATGGTCCTTGTCGGGGAACCGCTCCGCCTCGTTCACACCGCACCCCCGTAGCCCGGCGGTGCCCCGGGCGCGGCTCCCGCGTCGTGGGCCGTGGACAGCAGCTGCAGGCCCAGGCGGAGGCGGCGGCGGGCCTCGTCCTCGGTGACGCCGAGGTCGGCGGCGGTCTGGCGGTAGTCACGGCGCTGGAAGTAGGCCAGCTCCAGGGCGGCGCGCAGCGGGACGGGCATGGACTGGACGATGTAGTCGGCGCGGGCGGCGACCGAGGCGTGGCGCACCTTGCGCTCCAGCTCCTCGGTGGAGCTCTGGCCGGCCCGGACGAGGGCGGCGGTCTCGGTGTCGCGCAGCCGCTGCACGGCGAGGCGGTGGGTCAGCGTGGCGACCCAGGAACGCAGCGGGCCCTGCTTGGGGTCGTAGGCGTCCGGGTGCTCCCAGACGTGCGCGAAGACGTCGCGGGTGATGCGGTCGGCGGCGCGCTCGTCGCCCAGCACGGTGTGGGCCAGGCCGTGCACGAGCGAGGCGAAGCGGTCGTAGAGCTCGCCGAGGGCGGCCGCCTCGCCGCGGGTGAGCCGCTGCTGCATCTTGCGGTCCCAGCGCGGCGGTGCGTCCTTCTTCGCCATGCGGCCCCCCTCACCGGTCCGTCCCTGTCCAGCGTGCGTCCACCTTCTCCCCGAATGTAGTCGGCACGTCTGACAGCGCACGCCCCTTTGTCGCATTGTGCGCCCCTCGACTAGCAGTGGGTGGTAGTGGACCTTGTTCCGTCTGTCCTGTCTGTCCTGTCTGTCCTGCCTGGCCGGTCTTGCAGTCGCTCGGTTACCCGGCCACCGTGCGATCGGAACCGATCGAACAGGATCGAATGCGATTGAAACAAGCCTCTTCTGATCGGTGACCGTTTTCGTGAAGGTGTTTCAGGGAACAGCCGCTGGGCAGCCGCGCTGCAAGGAAGCGTAGGTGTCGCTTCCGTTTCGGCCGGCGAGGGGCGTGGTGGTGACGTTGAAAGTGACCGGTGGCGAACAAGGCGACTGGGCTGTGCTCCAGGTGTCCGGCGAGTTGGATCTGGTGACCTCGCCGGTGATGCGTCAGCACATCCATGACGTGGTGGCCGAGGGGCGTCACAGCCTCGTCCTCGACCTCTCCGAGGTCATGTTCTGCGACTCCAGCGGCGTGGGCGTCCTCATCGCCGCCCGCCGCCTCATCCGCTCCTGTCAGGGCAGCCTGCGGCTGATACTCCCGGCGCAGGGCGCGGCGGACGGGTCGCACGTCAACCGGGTCCTGGGCGCGCTGGGCGTACGCCGGCTCTTCGAGGTCTATCCGGACGTCGCGGCGGCGGTCGCGGACGACGCCCGGCCACTGTCGGCCTGACCGGCCCCGACCCGGGTCGCGGCGACACCCCACTCGAAGTGCCACACCGTTGTCCCAAAATTCCCCCGGTCTTGGCACAACCGCCGCTTTCCCGCGCCCGGACGGCCCCCGGCGTCGTACGCTCCGTGCGAGATGCACCCCACGTCACGTAAGGCGGCCCGATAAGACATGGTCAGCAGCGAGTACGAGCGCAGGATCGCCGCCCGGTTCGCCACCTTCGACCAGGACGGCAACGGCTACATCGACCGGGAGGACTTCAACGCGGCGGCCAAGGCGCTGCTCGCGGAGTTCGGCACTGCCGCCCGGTCCGACAAGGGCCAGGCCCTGTACATCGGCGCCGAGGCGTTCTGGCAGGGCATGGCGGGTATCGCGGACCGGGATGGCGACCAGCGCATCACCCGCGAGGAGTTCGTGAACGGCGCGGTCAAGCGGCTGCGTGACAACCCGGACCGGTTCGCCGAGATCGCCCGCCCCTTCCTGCACGCCGCCCTCGCCGTGGCCGACCCCGACGGCGACGGATCCGCCACCGTCGCCGACACCGCGCGCGTGCTCGTCTGCCTCGGCGTGCAGCAGGAGGTCGCCAAGGCGGCCGCCGCCACGCTCGACGCGGACAGCGACGGCAAGGTGGCCGAGGGCGAGATCGTGACCGCGTTCGCCCGCTACTTCACCGTGCCCGAATGAGACGAGCACCGCTGGTCCCTACGCCCCTGAGAAGCGCTCCCTGAGCTTGTACTTGAGCACTTTCCGCAGGGTGTCGTTGCGCGGAAGGGCGTCCACCACCTCCAGCTGCTCCGGCAGCTTGTGCGTCGACAGCCCTTCCCCGCGCAGATACGACGTCAGCTCCTCCAACGTCGGCTTGTGCGCGCCGGCCGGCTGTTCCACCACCGCGCAGACCCGTTCCCCGCGCTCCGCGTCCGGCAGCCCGATCACCGCCACGTCCCCGACCGCCGGATGCCGGTGCAGCAGGTCCTCGATCTCCTTCGCCGAGACGTTCTCGCCCTTGCGGATGATCACGTCCTTGAGCCGGCCGGTCAGCACCAGATGCCCGCTGTCCGTCAGATAGCCGAGGTCACCGGTCCGCAGGAACCCCTCCTCGTCGAAGGCCGCCGCCGTCTGCGCCGGATCCAGATAACCCCGGCACACCGCCTCCCCGCGCAGCCGCACTTCACCCTCGACGATCCGTATCTCCATCTCCCGCGGCGGCCGCCCCTCCGTCGTCGCCAGGTTCTCCGCCGTGTCGTCCGGCGCCCCCATCGTGATCATCGGCACCTCGGTCATGCCGTATCCGTGCGTGAGCTGCACCCCCATCTCGCGGACCACGGCGTGATACAGCTCCGGCGGCTTCGGCGCCCCGCCGCCCGCCAGCAGCCGCAGCGAGGGCACGACCTTCCCACCGCCCGGCTCCTTGCGCTGCTCGGCCAGGAACATCGAGTAGAAGGCCGTCGACCCGCCGGCGATCGTCACGCCGTGCCGGCGGTACGCCGCCAGCGCGTCCGGCAGCGCGAACTGCTCGAACATCACCGCCGGGAAGCCGTACAACAGCAGCATCACCATGTAGTCCGGGCCGCCTATGTGCGCGTACGGGAAGGCGATCGACCCCACGTCGTCTGCGGTCGGACGCAGCGCGTGCGCAAGGCAGGAGCCGCCCGCGATCAGTGAGCGGTCGGTGTGCAGTACGCCCTTGGGGTCGGAGGTCGTCCCCGAGGTCCAGTAGATCCAGCGCACCGAGGTGCCCTCGGCGGGCGGCGGGGGCAGTACCGAAGGATCGCCGTCGGGCAGGCTGTCATACGCCTCGAAGACCCCCTTCGCACCCAGCCTCCGCGCCATCTCCGTGTGGTCGAAGCCCCGCCACTCGCCCGGCACCGCGAAAAACTCCGCCTTCGACTCCCGCAGCGCGAAACCGACTTCACGGTCCCGGTAGAACGGGATGACCGGCGACTGTACGGCGCCCAGGCGGGCCAGAGCGCAGGAGAGCAGGGCCGTCTCGATGCGGGTGGGCAGCTGCCAGGCGACGACCGTGCCGGGGCGTACGCCCATGTCGTACAGGCCCGCCGCCACGCGCTCGGCACGCGCGCGTAGGTCGCCGAAGGACAGGGAGCGCTCGTCCTGGAGGAGGACGGGTCGGTCGGGGGTGCGCTCGGCGCGCCGGGCGACCAGGTCCCAGAGGGTGCGCGAGGAACTCAGGGCGTGAGCGGTGTCGTTCATGACAGCCCCCTGCATTAGCTGACGGTCAGTCAGATGGTGGGCAGAGCGTAGGGCTCACCGCCTTGTCGGTCCAGGGGTGCGGGTCTAGCCTTCCAGTTGGCTCTGGAAATCTGACGGCCCATCAGGTCTCTGGTACTTCCGGCGGAGGGGGTCCGGCACGTGGATCTGGCGTACACGCCCGAAGAAGAGGAGTTCCGCGCCCGGTTGCGGGAGTGGCTGGCCAAGGCGCTCCCCACCCTTCCGCCGAAGCCCTCCCCGGACGACTGGCCGGGACGCCGCGCCTACGACCTCGGCTGGCAGCGCAGGCTCTACGACGCCGGGTACGCCGATGTCCACTGGGACGCGTCCCCGACCGTACGGCTGATCTTCCTGGAGGAGACCGAGAAGGCGGGCGCGCCCTACGTGGGTGCGGGATTCGTCGGGCTGCTGCACGCGGGGCCGACCATCGCCGCCGAGGGGACCGCCGAGCAGCGGGCGCGCTGGCTGCCGCCGATCCTGCGCGGAGAGGAGGTCTGGTGTCAGGGCTTCAGCGAACCGGACGCCGGATCCGACCTCGCGGCGCTGCGCACGCGCGCGCGTAGGGACGGCGACGACTATGTGGTGAGCGGGTCCAAGATCTGGACATCCCACGCCGAAGTGGCCGACTGGTGCGAGCTGTTGGTGCGCACCGACCCGCAGGCCCCCAAGCATCGTGGGATCAGCTGGCTGGCCATGCCCATGGGCGCGCCGGGCATCACCGTACGGCCGCTGAGGACCCTGGCCGGGTCGGCCGAGTTCGCCGAGGTGTTCCTCGACGAGGTGCGGGTGCCGGTCGCCAACCGGGTCGGGGACGAGAACGACGGCTGGCGCGTGACGATGGTGACCCTGTCCTTCGAGCGCGGTACGGCCTTCGTGGGCGAGGTCGTCGCGTGCCGTCGGGTGCTGCGCGAACTCGCCGGTGAGGCGCGCAAGAACGGCCGCTGGGACGATCCGGTGCTGCGGCGAAGGCTCGGGCGGCTGAACGCCGAGTTCCGGGCGCTGTGGCGGCTGACGCAGTGGAACGTGAGCGAGGCGGAACGGACGGGCGGGGTGCCGGGGGTCGGGGGTTCGGTTTTCAAACTGAGGTATTCGCACGCCCGTCAGGAGCTCTATGGCGCCGCCGCCGACGTACTGGGGCCGCAGTCACTGGACCTGGACCAGCCGTGGGTGCTCGACCGGCTGTCCTCGCTGTCCTACACCATCGCGGCCGGCACCTCGCAGATCCAGCGGAACATCGTGGCCGAGCGGATCCTCGGGCTGCCGAAGGGGCGGTGACGGATGCGTTTCCAACTGACCGAGGACCAGCGGGCGTTGCGGGACGGTGTGCGGGAGTTGCTGGCGCGGCGCTTCGGCCGGGAGGTGCTGCGGGCCGCCGTCGACGAGCCCGGCCGCCTGGACCGGGCGCTGTGGCGGGAGCTCGGCGTGGCCGGGTTCTTCGCGCTACGGCTGCCGGAGGCGCGGGGCGGCGTCGGACTCGGGCTGCCCGAGGCGGTGTTGGCCTTCGAGGAGGCGGGGCGGACGCTGCTGCCCGGGCCCTTGGTGGCCACGCATCTCGCGGCCGGGGAGGTGTCGGGCGCGGCCACTGGGGAGGCGGTCGTGGCGGACGTCGGCGCGTGCGGGCTGGTGGAGTGGCTCACGGAGGCGGACGTCGTACGGGGGGACGCGGCGGGGGCCGTACCGCTGCGGTCGGTGGATCCGCTGACGCCCCTGCACCGGGTTCCCGTGGCCCGCGGCGTGGACCCCGTCGCCGTACTCCTGACCGCCGCCGAGCAACTCGGCAGCGCCACGCGTGCGTGCGAGCTGGCCGTGCAACACGCCCGGGCCCGCGAGCAGTTCGGGCAGCCGATCGGGGGCTTCCAGGCGGTGAAACACCTGTGCGCGGACATGCTGGTGCGGACGGAGACCGCCCGCGCCGCCGTCTACGCCGCGGCCGTCACCGCCGACGCGGCGGACATCGACACCGCCCGGCTGCTCGCCGACGAGGCCGCCGTGCGGGGTGCCCGCGACTGTCTTCAGGTGCACGGCGGCATGGGATTCACCTGGGAGTTCGAGGTCCACCTGCATCTGAAGCGCGCATGGGTACGGACACACCGTGCGGGTGACGCTACGGAGAGTGAGGAGAGTCTGGCCGCCGAACTTCTCGCACAGCCGATCTAAGACCGCCTGGTCTGCGGCATCACCGACGGGGCCTGCGCGGATGTCGCGGATTGTGGCATACCGGAATTACGGAGCGTTGATATCGGGTTGTGTCCTACGCGTGACTCGTCACGGCCTGGAGTCGACTGCCCGCTCCGGTACCTTGTGTGAGATGCGAGTGGTTCCGAGCACGAGCCATGCCGGAGTTGCCCTTGAGGCGGCGCCGGATCCGGCGGTGCGCGCCAGTGCTCGCAGGGCGGAAGGGCTCTCTGCTCCCGCCTGTTCGACTCCCCGCAACAAGCGTCGCACAGTATGCCGCAGGGGTACTCCTTCGCGCTGGAATATGCCCGAAGCGCTTGTTGGGGTGACTGTACGTCAACCATGCTGTCAGCTAAGGGATTCACGTTCCGTGACCCTGGCTTTGGCCATTGTTCTGGCCATGAAAAGAATGGCTAGGATCGTGGCCCTCGTGAGGCGCGGGGCTAAGTGTCCGCCGGTTCGGATGGTGTGAGCGGTGCAGGTGCTTCAAGTGCAGCTGGAGATCCGGCCCGACCCCGCTGAGGTGGGGCGAGCCCGGCGGTGGGCCCGCTCGCGGCTTGCCGGTTCCGGGATAGAGGCCGACGAACCGCTCGCCGAGACGCTGATCCTGCTCATCTCCGAACTGGTCACCAACGCCGTGGTGCACACCGGTTGCCCGGCCGTGCTGCGACTGTCCCTGCCAGGCGCGGCCGAGGAGTCCGCCACCGTACGGCTGGAGGTCGCCGACCGCAGCGACCGTGCCCCCGTGCCCCGGTGTGTCGACGGCGACGCCACCGGCGGCCGGGGCCTCGCGCTCGTCGACGGCCTCGCGGACCGGTGGGGCTGGAGCTGTGAAGGTGCCGGCAAGCGGATCTGGTGCGAACTGGACCGCGAATCGGAGTCGCACGGGCCCGCTTCCGCCTACGGGAGCGGGGCGTCGGCGTACGAGGGGCTCGCCTACGAAGCGGTGTGACGGGCGCACGGTGCGCCAACTCCGCCGGGTTCGGTGCACGGTTGCAGAAAGCGCTGTCACCCCTGTGTGGGCGAGCGTCGGTGCGCCCGGACATGCTTCTGTGCGCGCCTTCTGTAAATAGGGCGTAAGTAACAAATCACCGAGTGGGTGTTGACGTCGCGTGTCCGGTTGATCACGCTTGTGTTCAGCGATTCGCCGCGAGGGGACGACGAGGGTTTCGGTGACGGGGGCCCTCGCCGAGTGTGGGTCGCGATTCGGCGTCGGTTCTCTCAGGGCCCGGAGAGACGGGGCGGGTACGCCGGAGTCGGATGGCGGCGCGCGGTGCCGTGCTCGGGGCGATCACCGCCGCGCCGCCAGCCGACCTCGTCAGAGCACCGCCACGGGTGCCACGGGAGTTCCCGTACCGCCGACGAAGGGCTCGGGCATCGCCGACAGCAGGAACGCGTAGCGGCCCGCTTCTCCACAGGCTGTGGACAACTCTTCGAGATTCCAGTTCTGGCCCTGGAGCATCCCCATTTCCACCAGGTCGAGCGCGTGCACGGGCAGCCACAGATTCTCGATCTCGGGCGGAAAGATCTCAAATGTGAGGGTGTCGTTCGCGACGGCCGCCACGTCGCGTGCGTGGAACCACTCCGGCGTACGGATCGACAGACCGGGCGAGGGGTAGCCGTACCCGTGCTTGTCGCCCGCGAGACAGACCTGGATCTGCCCCGTCCGTACGAGCACGATGTCGCCGGCACGCACGCGTGTGCCCGCGAGTTCCTCGGCCGCCTCCAGGTCCTCCGGCGTGACCGCGTGGCCGCCGTCGAGCCGTGTGACGCCACGCGCGCGTGCCACGTCGAGCAGTACGCCCCGCGAGACGATGTGCCGTGCCTTGTCGATGCCGCTGAACTCGGCGCCGCCGTGCGGGGTGATGGTGCCGGCGGGGCGGCCGTTGTAGAGCCGGCCCGAGTGGGAGACGTGGGTGAGTGCGTCCCAGTGGGTCGCGGCCTGCAGCCCCATCGTCACGGCGTCGTCGCTGCATGCGATGGTTCCCGGCCCGAAGATTTCCTGGTTGATCTGCACCATGGTGTGCAGCGGGTTGACGCGGCCGGGGATCATGCCGGTCTGTATGCCGTCCTGCTGCAGGGGGAGGGCCAGGGGGACGCGACGGCCGGTGCGGACGCAGGCGGCCGCCTCGCGGACCACCTCGTCGGTGATCAGGTTGAGGGTGCCGATCTCGTCGTCCGCCCCCCAACGGCCCCAGTTGTTCACGCGCTTGGCGATCTCGTGGAACGCATCCGGCAGTGACATGAGTCCTCCCCGGGGCTTGTCTCCGCGTATCTGACGGGTCGTAGAATCAAGTCGAATCTAACGGACCGTCAGAAACCGCGGGAAGGGGCCGGGGCGTGGGGAACTTCTTGGCAGGCAGGGTCGTCGCCGTGACGGGCGCCGGGCGGGGGATCGGGCGAGCCGTGGCCTTGGCGGCCGCGGCCGAGGGGGCGCGGGTGGTCGTCAACGACTATGGCGTGTCCGTGGACGGGGTCTCGCCCACGAGTGAGGTCGCCGAAGGTGTGGTCAAGGAGATCGAGGCGGCGGGCGGCGAAGCGGTCGCCGTGGCCGACGACGTGTCCACGATGGCCGGTGGGCAGCGGGTCGTGGACGCCGCCGTGTCGGCCTACGGGCGGATCGACGGGGTCGTGTGCGTCGCCGGGATCCTGCGCGAGCGGATGCTGTTCAACATGACCGAGGAGGAGTGGGACCCGGTCGTCGCCACACATCTGAAGGGGACCTTCACGGTGTTCCGGGCCGCGTCGGCGGTGATGCGCAAGCAGCGGGCGGGGACCTTGATCGGGTTCACCAGCGGCAATCACCAGGGGTCGGTTTCGCAGGCGAACTACAGCGCGGCGAAGGGCGGGGTCATCTCGCTGGTACGGAGCGCCGCGCTGGGCCTGCACCGGTACGGGGTGACCGCCAACGCGGTCGCGCCGGTGGCTCGTACGCGGATGTCGGCCGGGGTTCCCACCGAGTTGGCGGAGATGGGGGAGCCGGAGGACGTCGCCGCGTTGGTGGTCTACCTGTTGTCGGATCCTGCTCGGGAGCACGGGGTTACGGGGCAGGTGTACACGGTCGCGGGGGCGAAGATCGCGGTGTGGGCCCAGCCGCGGGAGTTGCGTGCCGCGTATGCCTCCGGCGGGTGGACGCCGGAGAAGATCGCGGAGGCCTTGCCCGGGTCGGTGGGGGTGGATCCGATGCCGATGTTGGAGCGGGTGGAGGCGATGGCTAGGGCTGCGGCGCGGGGGGAACGGCCGAACGCCTAATAGCTCGGGGCTCAGGGTTCGTGCGGCGTCTGCGGATTGTTGTGGCTTGTCGCGCAGTTCCTCGCGCCCCTTAAGGGCGCTGTTCCTGGCCGGTAATCAAGAGGAGACCCCATGGACTTCGGGTTCACGGCGGAGGACGAGGCGTTCCGTCGGGAGACGCGGGCGTGGCTCGACGAGCATGCCAAGGACGCTCAGGATCGGCGTACTTGGGAAAGAACTCTCGGGAAAGCCGGGTGGGTAGGGCTGGGTTGGGGCGAGGGCGGGTACGGCAATCGGACCGCGACACTCACTCAGCAGGTCGTCTGGGCCGAGGAATACGCCCGTTCGGCCGCGCCTGCTCGCTCGGGGCACATCGGCGAGAAGCTTCTGGCGCCCACGCTCATCGCGCACGGCAGCGCAGAGCAGAAGAGCCGGTTCCTTCCGGCGATCGCGGCCGGGGACGAGCTGTGGTGTCAGGGGTACAGCGAACCCGGTGCGGGGTCGGATCTCGCGGGGATTCGGACCAAGGCCGAGCTGGGGTCCGACGGGGCATATCGGGTCACCGGGCAGAAGATCTGGACCTCCCTTGCCCATGAGGCCGACTGGTGTTTCGTCCTTGCCCGTACGGACCCGGAGTCGAGCCGGCATCGCGGGCTGACTTTCCTGCTCGTGCCCATGGATCAGCCGGGGGGGATCGAGGTGCGGCCCATCCGGCAGATGACGGGGACCAGTGACTTCAATGAGGTGTTCTTCGACGGGGCACGCGCGCGCGTGGAGCACGTCGTGGGGAAAGAGGGCGGTGGCTGGCGCGTCGCGATGAGTCTGCTCGGGTTCGAGCGGGGGGTTTCGACGCTGGCCCAGCAGGTCGGGTTCGCCGCCGAGTTGGGGCGGGTGGTGCGGGCGGCCGTCGAGTCGGGTGCGGTCGGGGATCCCGTCGTGCGGGAGCGGCTGGTGCGGCAGTGGGCCGAGCTGCGGGTGATGCGCTGGAATGCGTTGCGCACGCTCGGCAGGGCCGGGGACGCGGGGGCGCCCAGCGTGGCCAAGTTGCTCTGGGGCGGCTGGCATCAGCGGCTCGGAGAGCTGGCGATGCAGGTGCGGGGGGCGGTGGCGGGGGTCGGGCCCGGGGAGTGGTCGGCTTCGTCGCCGTACGAACTCGACGAGGCGCAGCACCTGTTCCTGTTCTCCCGGGCCGACACCATCTACGGCGGGTCGGACCAGGTTCAGCGCACGATCATCGCCGAGCGGGTGCTCGGGCTGCCGAGGGAACCCAAGGGGGTTGCGTGATGCGCGGCGTGGTGTTCGACGGGAAGCGGGTCGAGGTCGCGTACGACCTTCAGGTGCGGGACCCGGGGCCGGGGGAGGTGCTGGTCGCCATCTCGGCCGCGGGATTGTGCCACAGCGATCTGTCCGTGGTGGACGGGACCATACCTTTCCCGGTTCCTGTGGTGCTGGGCCATGAGGGGGCGGGGGTGGTGGAAGCGGTGGGTGTGGGAGTCACCCATGTCGTGCCGGGAGACCATGTGGCGCTGTCCACGCTCGCCAACTGCGGTACGTGCGCCGAGTGCGACCGGGGGCGGCCGACCATGTGCCGACAGGCCATCGGGCGGCCTGGGCAGCCGTTCGCCCGAAGTGGGCGGCCTGTCTTCCAGTTCGCGTCCAACTCCGCGTTCGCGGAGCGGACCGTGGTGAAGGCCGTGCAGGTGGTTCGTATCCCCGAGGACATTCCGCTGCCCTCGGCCGCGCTCATCGGCTGCGGGGTGCTGACCGGGGTGGGCGCTGTGCTCAACCGGGCGAAGGTGGACCGCGGGGACAGCGTGGTCGTGATCGGTGCCGGCGGTATCGGTCTCAACGTCATTCAGGGGGCCCGGATCGCGGGTGCGCTGCGGATCGTCGCCGTGGACGCGAATCCGGCGAAGGAGGCGGTGGCGCGGCAGTTCGGGGCGACCGACTTCCTGACGTCGGCGGAGGGGGTGCGCGAGCTGCTGCCCGCGGGCGCGGACCATGCCTTCGAGTGCGTGGGGCGCGTGGAGCTGATCCGGGCGGCCGTCGAGCTGCTCGACCGGCATGGGCAGGCGATTCTGCTGGGCGTTCCGCCGGCCGGTGCCGAGGCCTCCTTCGTCGTGTCCTCCATGTACCTGGACAAGTCGATCCTGGGGTGCCGGTACGGGTCGTCGCGGCCGCAGCGGGACATCGCGCTGTACGCCGAGTTGTATCGGAGCGGGCGGCTGCTGCTGGACGAGCTGGTGACGCAGACGTACCCGGTCGAGGAGTTCGAGAGGGCGGCGGCGGATGCGGAGGCGGGGAAGGTGGCTCGCGCGGTGCTCACGTTCTGAGGCCTCCTCCGGCTTCTGAGCTCTCCCGGCTTCTGCCCCCCCCGCGGCTTCTGAGCTCTCCCTCCGCTTCTGAGCTCTCCCTCGGCTTCCGAGGCTCCTCTGGGCCGTTTTCCACAGGCCCGGAAATCCGCTGCCGTGTTGTCAGTGGCGGCGCCTACCGTCGTCTCCATGACCTATCGAGACGTCGCCTCCAAGCAGGTTCTGATCTGGGCCTGCACCGCCGTCGCCGCTCGTATGCCGGTCGCCATGGCGCCGCTGGCCCTGGTGTTCCTGGTGCGGGAGCGGCCCGGCGGTTACACCCTGGGTGCGACGCTCGCGGCTGCCTATGTGCTCGGCGAGATCATCGCCGCTCCGGTCCTCGGGATGCGGCTGGACCCGGCTCGCGGCCGGCGTCATCTGGCCCTCGGGCTCGCGGGCGGGGCGGTGGGTTTCGCGGGGGTCGGGGTGCTGGCCGGGGCGCACCCCGTCGTGCTGGGGGCGTTCGCGTTCCTGGCCGGTGCGGCACCGGCCGCGGCCGCCGGCGGTCAGCGGGCGCTGCTGACCTCGCTGGTCCCGGAGCGTGCCGTGGCGCAGGCGCTGTCCGCCGAGTCGATGCTGATGTCGGGCGTGTGGGCCCTCTCCCCGGTCGCGGTCGCCGGCCTCGCCCTCGGGGTGGCGCCCCGGCTGCCGCTGCTCCTAGCGGCCGCCCTGATGGCGTCGTCGATCGCGGGCCACTGGCTGCTGCCCGCCGGCTGGGGCAAGGGGGAAGAGGGCGGGGAGGAAGGCCGGCCGAAGCTCCGCGTGCTGATACGCGCGTGGCCGGTGTACGTCACGGGCGCGGCCAGCCTGACCCTGCTCGGCCTCGCCGAACTCACCCTGCCCGCCCTGCTGGAGCAGCGCGGCATCGGCGTGGGCTGGTCCGGCCCGATGCTGGCGGGCATGGCGACGGGGGCGGGGCTCGGGGCGTTCCTGTACGGCCTCCGGTCGTGGCCGGGGCGGCTCCGCGCGCGCAGTGTGGTGCTGATGTGCGGCATGTCGGCCTTCGTGACCCTCGCCGCGCTGATACCGGGGGCGGCCGGGATCGCGGTCGCCCTCGTCCTGGCGGGCACACTGCAGTCGGGCGCGCTGATCACCCGCAACCTGTCCCTGCGCGAGGCCCTGCCACCGGGCGCCCTGGCCGCCGGGTACTCCGTGATGTACGCGGCCGCGGGCGCGGGTTACGCGGCGACGGGTTCCCTCGCCGGCGGCCTGCTCCAGGTGGTCGCGCCGTCCACGGCCGTAGTCGCCGGTGTGGTGCTGACCCTGCTGCTGACGGCGCTCGGCTGGTGGGGAGAGGTCCGCAGGGTCGGCTCAAGTGTCGCTGAGAGCCTGGGTGTCGACGTTGCGACCGGCGCCTGCGCGGAAGGTGCGCCGATAGCTGGTGGGTGTGACGCCGAGCGCCGCCTGTAGGTGCTGCCGCATCGACTGGGCGGTGCCGAAGCCGGCGTCCCGGGCCACCTGGTCGACGGACAGGTCGGTGGACTCCAGCAGGTGCCGGGCGCGTTCGACGCGCTGCTGGGTGAGCCACTGGCCGGGGCTGACGCCGACCTCCTCGCGGAAGCGGCGCGTGAAGGTCCGTACGGACATGGCCTCCTGCTCGGCCATGTCGCGCAGCTGGATCGGCTCGTGGAGCCTGCCCAGGGCCCAGGCGCGGGCCGCGGTCGTGGACGCCGTCTGGGGGTCGGGGACCGGGCGGTGGATGTACTGGGCCTGGCCGCCGTCCCGGTGGGGCGGTACGACCGTGCGGCGGGCCACCTCGTTGGCGATCGCCGTGCCGTGGTCGCGGCGGACCATGTGCAGGCACAGGTCGATCCCGGCCGCGACCCCGGCCGAGGTCAGTACGTCGCCGTCGTCGATGAACAGCACGTCCGCGTCGACCTCGACCTTCGGGAACAGCCGTTGGAAGCGCTCGGCGTCCGCCCAGTGGGTGGTGGCCGGGCGTCCGTCGAGGTGGCCGGCGGCGGCCAGGACGTACACGCCGGTGCAGATCGAGGCGAGCCGGGTGCCGGGGCGGATGTGGGCGAGCGCGGCGGCCAGTTCGTCGGTGAGGACGCCCTCCTCGAAGACCGGGCCGAGTTCGTACGACGCCGGGACGATCACGGTGTCGGCGGTGGCGAGGGTCTCCGGGCCGTGTTCGACCTGGATGGCGAAGTCGGCGTCGGTCTGCACGGGGCCGGGTGGCCGGATCGAACAGGTGACGACCTCGTACAGATGCCGCCTCCGGGCGTCCTTGGGGCGGCCGAAGATGCGGTGCGGGATGCCCAGCTCGAAGGGGAGGGCGCCGTCGAGGGCCAGGACGACTATGCGGTGCGGCCGGAAGCCGCGGCCCTCGGCCTCCGTGCCTTCGGTCTCCGGGCCATTGGTCGCCGCGGCGCTTTCGGGCTCCGTGCCCCCGATCGCCATGCCCTCGATCTCCGGGCCCTGGGCCCCCGTGCCCCCGGTCTCCGTCTCCTCGGTCCTCGTATCCATGGCCCGATCCTAGCGAATGCTGTCCTTCGGGCCACTCGTTCGGACCGATCACAGGCCCGAAGCTCTATGTCGTGACCCAGACAACCGAGGCAGCAGCCACCGCAGAGGACATCCGGCCACTCAAGAGCTCCCGCCCGCGGCGGACCCGCAAAATGTCACTGCACCGGGCGTGGTTCGTCGCCGCCGTGGCCTTCGTGACGATCATCGGCGCCGCCGCCTTCCGCTCCGTGCCGGGGTTGCTCATCGACCCGCTGCACGAGGAGTTCGGCTGGTCGCGCGGCACCATCAGTGCCGCTGTCTCGATCAACCTCGCGCTGTACGGGCTCACCGCCCCCTTCGCCGCCGCCCTGATGGACCGCTTCGGCATCCGGCGCGTGGTCGCGGTCGCGCTCACCATGATCGCGCTCGGCTCGGGCCTGACGGTGTGGATGACGGCGGCCTGGCAGCTGCTGCTGTGCTGGGGCCTGCTGGTGGGCCTCGGCACCGGTTCGATGGCGCTGGCCTTCGCGGCGACGGTCACCAACCGCTGGTTCACCGAGCGGCGCGGCCTGGTCACCGGCATCCTGACCGCCGCCTCGGCCTCCGGCCAGCTGATCTTCCTGCCCGTGCTGTCCTTGATGGTCCAGGCGGGCAACTGGCGCCCGGCCGCCGTCACGGTCGCCCTCGCGGCCCTCGCGGTCGTCCCCTTCGTCTGGCTGCTGCTGCGCGACCACCCGGCCGACGTGGGCCTGAAGCCGTACGGCGCGAAGGAGTTCGTGCCCAAGCCGCCCCCCGTGCCGGGCGCCGCGCGCCGGGCGCTGACGGTGCTCTTCTCGGCGGCCCGCACCGGCCCGTTCTGGCTGCTGGCCGGCACCTTCGCGATCTGCGGCGCCTCCACCAACGGCCTCATCCAGACCCACTTCGTGCCCGCCGCGCACGACCACGGCATGGCCGTCCCGGCCGCCGCCTCGCTGCTCGCGGTCATCGGCGTGTTCGACGTGGTCGGCACGATCGCCTCCGGCTGGCTCACCGACCGCTTCGAGCCGCGCCGCCTGCTCGCGGTCTACTACGCCCTGCGCGGCATCTCACTGCTGTTCCTGCCGATGCTGCTCGCCCCGTCGGTCCACCCGCCGATGCTCTTCTTCATCGTCTTCTACGGCCTCGACTGGGTCGCCACCGTCCCGCCCACCGTCGCTCTGTGCCGGGAGCAGTACGGCGACGACAGCGCGATCGTCTTCGGCTGGGTCCTCGCCTCCCACCAGGTCGGCGCCGCGCTGGTGGCCTTCCTCGGCGGGGTCGTGCGGGACGTCTTCGGTACGTACGACATGGTCTGGTACGCGTCGGGGGCGCTGTGCGCGGCGGCGGCGCTGATGGCGCTGGTGATCCGGCGGCAGACGGAACCTGTGGTGATGGCGGCTTAGGACAGGCCCGAAGCAGGCCCGAAGCAGGCCCGAAGCAGGCCCGAAGCAGGCCCGAAGCAGGCCCGAAGCAGGCCCGAAGCAGGCCCGAAGCAGGCCTGAAGCAGGCCGGGCCGAGGCCGGGCCGTGGCAGGGCCGTGGCCTGGAGGGCGCCTAGAGGAACCGCCCCTTGTGGAACAGCAGCGGCGCCTCAGCCGCGTCGCTCGCCCCCAGGGCCTCCACCCGGCCCACCACGATCAGATGGTCGCCCCCCGTGTGCACCGCGTGGATCGTGCAGTCGATCCACGCGAGCGTGCCCGCGAGGCGCGGGGAGCCGGATGCCGGGGCCGCGTCGTACGTGACCCCCGCGAACTTGTCCGCGCCGCTCACCGCGAAGGCGCGGCACAACTCGCCCTGACCTGCGCTCAGGACGTTCACGCAGAAGACGCCCGCGCGGGCGATGCGCGGCCACGTCGTCGACGTACGGCCGACCATGAAGGCGACGAGGGGCGGGTCGAGGGAGAGGGAGGAGAAAGACTGGCAGGCGAACCCGGCCGGTGGGCCGCCGACTGTGGTTGCCGGTGCCGTGACAACGGCCACGCCCGTCGCGAAGTTCCCCAGCACGCGCCGGAACTCGCCCTGCGGGATCGGCGCCCGCTCGTCCTCGCCCACACACCGCAGTTCCGGGCGCGGAAGGGCTGCTACGGGCGGTGCGTCGGCCGACCTGAGGTAGCGGACGGCGGCGGCCGCCATCCCTGCGTGTCCCATCACACCGACCATTGAAGCTGACGGTCTGTCAGATTGGAAGGGGTGTGCGGGGGCGCGGAAAACCCCTGCGTACGCTGCGCCCATGGGGTGGGGAGACATGCAGCAAGGGCACATGTGGCAGGAACACATACAGCAGGAACACATACAGCAGGAACACATACAGCAGGAACACATACAGCAGGAACACATACAGCAGGAACACATACAGCAGGAACACATACAGCAGGAACACAGACCCGACGGCTCGACCACCGTGTTCGCCGAGCTGAACACGGCCGCCGCGATCGCCGCCGCGCAGCTGCCGGCGGCGTGGCTGTTGTGGTGGGTGGTCGAGGTCACCGGCAGCGACGACTACGGCATCGGTTATGGCGGCGCCTTCGGCTTGGTCTGCCTGTTCCTCTTCGTGCCGCTGATCCTGCCGGTGCTCGGCCTCCTCCACGCGGCTGCGCACATCGGACCGGCCGGCGTCCTCGCCCGCCTGGCGGCCGGCCGCCTTCGCGGGCCCCGGTGGGCCTGGCACCTGCTGTGCGCGACGGCGGTCGGTGCGGTCTGGGCGGTGCTGACCGCGGTGCTCTGGGGCTGGCCGTTCCTTCGCACGGCCGCGGCTCTGGCGGCCTTGGGCGTGCTGCCCGTACTCGGGCTCGCATACGGACGCGGACGCGCGCGTGCCACGGGCCGGGTGTGGGGGGCGTGGGGTGTCTGGCTCCGCTCGGCGCTGCTCTCCGCCGCGCTGTTCATGCTGGTGATCGTGGTCGCCGTACCGGCCACGGTGACGGGACTGATCGAGGAGTACGAGCCTCCGAAGCTGTCCGCCGAGCGACTCGCCGGAGTCTGGCGTGGCGAGGACGGGGCTGTGCTCCGGTTGCACACGGGCGGACGGGCCGAGGTGAGCAAGCTGCCCGCCCAGGCCGAGTCCGGCGACTGGTACCCGGACCCGATCGACGTGTGCGACGGAACCGGCAACTGGTCGCCCGGTGAGCACAGCGGTCGCGACGGCGTGCTCGTACGACTCGACGGCGGATGCGGGCGGGACACGTACTGGACGATCGGCGGCACGGAGCAAGAGCCCGAGCTTTTCGTCCTGTTCGGCGACCCGGACGCGGGTGACCTGCGGATCCTGAAGCGGCCCTCCTGAGCGTCACCGGCCCTTGTACTCGGCACTCCTGCGCTCCACGAAGCTCGCCACCCCCTCCCGCGCGTCCCGCGTCGTCATGTTGATCTCCTGCGCGGCCGCCTCCGCCGCGAAGGCCGTGGTGCGGTCGGCGTCGAGGGAGGCGTTGACGAGCTGCTTGGTGAGGGCGAGGGCGCGGGTCGGGCCGGTGGCGAGGCGTTCGGCCCACTCGCGGGCCGTCTTGTCCAGCTCCCCGTCCGGCAGGACACGGTTGACGAGGCCCAGCCGCTCCGCGTCCGACGCGGTGAGCGCGTCGCCGAAGAACATCAGCTCCTTCGCCCGCTGGGGGCCGATGAGGCGGGGGAGGAGATAGGCACCGCCGCCGTCCGGGACGAGGCCGCGGCGTACGAACACCTCGATGAACCGTGCGGACTCCGCGGCCAGTACGAGGTCGCAGGCGAACGCGAGATGCGCGCCGAGGCCGGCCGCGGTGCCGTTGACCGCCGCGATCACCGGCTTCTCGCAGTCCAGGACGGCCGCGATCAGCCGCTGGGCGCCGAGCCGGATGGTGCGGGCCACATCGCCGGCGATGCGCTCCGCGCCGGCCGCCGTCCCCCGCAGGTCCGCACCCGCGCAGAAACCACGGCCCCTGCCGGTCAGTACGACGGCCCGTACGCCGGGGTCAGCGGAGGCGTCGGCGAGCAGTTGGATGATGCGTTCGCGCTGGTCAGGGGTGATGGCGTTGAGGGCATCGGGGCGGTTGAGGGTGATGCGGCAGACCCGATTGTCAGTGGCGTGCTGTACCAATGAATCAGCGGAAATCGGCGGCTCGATTTCCGGCTCGACGGACATTTCGCCGGACATTTCGACGGGCAATTCGACGGACTTCGCGACGGACTTGACGGACTTCGCGACGGACTCTTCGGGGGAGGAAGTCATGGGGGTACTCCGCTTCTTACGACAGCTGTTCGGGGGCCGGTCGGCAGATGGCCAAGGCGTCCAGGGCCACTGCCCCCTGCCCCTGCGGCAGCACCATCAGCGGGTTGATGTCGAGTTCCGCGAGGTCGTCCTCCAGTTCCAGGGCCATGCGCTGCACCCGCAGGACGACTTCCACGAGCGCGTCGAGGTCCGCCGGGGGACGCCCCCTGACCCCGTCGAGCAGGGCCCGCCCGCGCAGTTCCGCGCACATGTCCCGCGCCTGCTCCTCACCGAAGGGCGGCACGCGCACGGCGGTGTCGCCCAGGACCTCCACGAGCACCCCGCCGAGTCCGACCGTCACCGTCGGCCCGAACAGCTCGTCGTGGGTGACGCCCACCACCATCTCGACGCCCCGCTCGACCATCTGGCAGACCAGGACGCCGTCCAGGGAGACGTCCTCGTAGCGGGCGATGTCAGTCAACTCACGGTAGGCGTCCCGCACTTGGCTGGCGGAAGTCAGTCCGATCTTGACCAGGCCGAGCTCGGTCTTGTGGGCGATCTGCGCGCCGGACGCCTTCATCACCACGGGGTAGCCCACCAGCCCCGCGGCCCGTACGGCGGCCGCCGCGCTGGTCACCAACTGCTCGCGCGGGACGCGGATTCCGTACGCCCGCAGCAACTGCTTCGCCGCGTGCTCGCTCAACTGCTGGCCCGGACGCATCAGCGCCTGCGCCTTGCGGAAGGACGGCGAGGGCGTGCGCGGGGCCTCGTCGAACGGGGAGCGGTAGCCGGCCACGAAGCGATGGTGGTCGAGGTAGGCGCGGACGGCGGTGATGCAGTTCGCGACCGTGCGGAAGGTGGCCACGCGCGAGGAGCCGAGCAGTACCTCGCGGTACGCCGGCTCGGTGCCGACCGGCGACCCCCAGACCACGCACACCAGCTTGGCCGTCCGCTCGGCGGCGTCCACCAGGTCCTGGACGAGCCGGTCGCTGAGCGGCGGGAAGGGGCCGGTGACCGGGCAGATCAGCACCCCGACGTCGGGGTCGTCGAGGATCGCGTCGATGATCTTCCGGCCGCGCCAGTCGCCGACGGGATGGCCGCCGTTGTCGACCGGGTTGGCCACGCTCAGGTACTCGGGTATCCACTGGTGCAGCTCGGCCTGCTTGGCCTCCGACAGCGCCGGCAGCGTGAGGCCTGCCTCGCTCGCCAGGTCGGCGAAGTGCGCGCCCGTGCCGCCCGAGATCGAATAGACGACGACGCCTTCGGCGCGGGGCGGCCGTGCGCGGGCCAACAGGGCGGCGGTGTCCTGGAGTTCGTCCAGGCCGTCGACCCGGATCACCCCGTACTGCCGCATCGCCGCGTCCACCACCGCGTCCGCGCCGGTCAGCTTGCCGGTGTGTGAGGCGGCCGTGCGGGCACCGGTCTCGGTGCGGCCCACCTTGACGGCGACGACCGGCACCTTGCGGCGGGCGGCCCGGTCGGCGGCGAGCAGGAAGGACCGGCCGTCCTTGAGGCCCTCGACGTAGCAGGCGATGGCTCCGATCTCGGGCCGCTCGGCGAAGTAGGAGATGAAGTCGGCGGTCTCCAGGTCGGCCTCGTTGCCGGTGGGTGCCCAGTGGGTCAGGCGGATGCCGAGCTCCTGGAGGGCGAAGACGGGGCGGCCCTGGTGGCCGGACTGGGTGATCAGGGCGATCGCGGGACCGTCCAGGTCGTCGCGGAACCGCTCGAAGGCGTTGAGGTTGGTGTTGGGGCCCAGCAGCCGCATCCCGGACCGCTCGACGGCGGCGGAGAGCCGGTCCTGCGCTGCGGCGCCCTCCTCGCCGGTCTCCGCGAACCCGGAGGCGAAGACGACGGCGAACTTCACCTTGGCCTCGGCCAGTTCCTCGATCACCGGAAGGGGGTCGGCGACCAGCAGTACGGCGAGATCGACCTGCTCGGGCAGGTCGGCGACGGAGGGAGAGCAGGGGATGCCGAAGACGGACGGGCGGTTCGGGTGCACGGGATGGAGCCGGGCGCCGACCCGCTCGGACCAGGCGATCAGCTGGCGGGTGACGCCGGTGTTCGGCCGGCCCTCGGCGTCCGAGGCGCCGATCACCGCGACCGCCTCCGGCCGGAAGAAGCGGTCCAGATCGGGCACGTCGGAGTACAGCGGACGGCCGCTGACGTCGAGATCGTCGACCTCGGCCGGCCGGCCGTGGACGGCGGGCCCGGGCTGTTCGCCGCAGGCGATGACCCGGGCCCGGCGGGAGTCGGTGGTGAGGGTGCCGTGGGTTGATCCAAGCATCGGTCCGCCCGCTCCTGTGTGACAGCGATTAACTGACGCAGTGTCAGATTAAGGGAACTGACGCTTAGTCAGGAATGGCTGTGCACGCAAAGTTGGCCGAGCCGACGCGGGAACCTGCGCGGCGACCTCGCGCAGGCGCCACTCATAGCGCCACTCATAGCGTCGCTCAGAGCGCCTCCAGCACCTCCTTCGCCACCCGCTCCCCCGACCGCACCGCCCCGTCCATGAAGCCCATCCAGTAGGTGGAGGTCTCCGTGCCGGCCCAGTGGATGCCGCCGACGGGCTCGCGCAGGGCGGGGCCGTACTGGGTCAGGACGCCGGGCGCGGCGATGGAGACGGGGCCGCCGCGGGTGTAGGCCTCGTTGTTCCAGCGTTGCAGGACGAAGGAGGTGGGGGAGGCCGCTTTCTCGCCGAAGTACGTGACGTAGTCCTTCAGTACGGCCGCCCGGACCTCCGCCTCGCTCGCGGCGTCCAGCTTGCGGGCCTCGTCGGCCTCGATGAAGCCCATCAGGGCGCCGTAGGAGGCGTCGGGCGGGGAGTTGTCGAAGGTGGAGCTGACCACGCCGGTGTCGCTGACGACCTGGCCGTTGAGGCCGTCGGCGCGCCAGAAGGGGGTGTCGTAGATCGCGATCGCCTTGCCGACCGAGGCCATCGGCAGGCGCTGGGTCAGCTGGTCGCGGGCGGCCGGGAGGAGGGGGTCGTACGAGATACGGGCGGCGATCGGCGGGGGTGCGGCGACGACGACTCGCTTGGCCGTGACGGTGATGCCGTCGGCGGTCACGACGTAGTTGCCGCCGGACCGGGCGATCGTGCGCACCGGGGCGCTCAGCACCACCCGGTCGCCGAGCGTGGCGGCGAGTTTGATCGGCACCAGCTGGGAGCCGCCGACGAAGCGCAGTTCCTGGGCGCCGTTCGCGGTCTCGGTGAGGCGTTCCAGGGTGCCGGGGGTGGAGGCGTTGCCGGCGGCGGCGATGTAGAAGAGGACGAACAGGAAGGAGAGTTCACGGGGTTCGGCCGAGAAGATCGACGTGCAGGCCACGTCGAAGAGGAACTTGGCGGACGGGACGACCGCGTTGGCGCGCAGCCAGGTCTCGAAGGTCTGCCGGTCCCACTCGTCGGCCTTCGCGGCGGTCCAGGGCGCGGCGACCGGGATCTGCTTGGCCAGGTCATCGAGCGTGGCCTGCACGATCGCGGCGTTGGCGAGCCCGGCCGCGTCGATGGGCGGGACCGAGCCGAGGATGCCGTCGGTGGCGTAGGGGGTCTTCTTGCCGTCCTTGTAGAGGAGGTTGTCGCCGGTGTTGTAGGTGGCGAAGGTCTGCACGCCGAGTGAGTCCGCGAGCGCCTTGATGCGGTCCTGGGTGGGGCCGATGAACTCGCCGCCGCCCTCGGTGACTCCACCGCCCGCGAGGTTGAGGCCCACCACCCGGCCGCCCACGCGGTCGCGGGCCTCCAGGACGACGACCGACTTGCCGGCCGCCACCAGGTCGCGGGCCGCGGTGAGGCCGGCCAGACCGGCACCGACGATGGCGACGTCCACCGCGCGGGTGGCCGCGGAGGCCGTGCCGGCGGTGGTCGCGGTGAGGGTGGCGGCGCCGGCTGCGGCGGCCGCGCCGCCCAGGAGTGAGCGCCGGGAGATCTGGGAGTTCCGGGAGTTACGAGGGAGCGGGGGGAGCGGGGGGAGCTGTCTTTCACGTGCCACGTGCGTCCTCCGTCGTAGCGAGAGGGGGGTGGAGCCGGAAAGTTGAACAGGGCTCACATTCTGGCTCCGTGCGGTGGCGCGGTACAGCTCTCGCGCAACTTCTGACTCGTAAGTAACAGGAGATATACGTAGGAGAGTTGAGCGTGTCTACGCCGTGCGGCTGGTTGCGGAGGCGGTCTTGGCGAGCGCCGTGCGTCGATCGCCATCTCGCGGAGATTGCCGCTGATCGGGTTGGCGATGCCTGATCCGGCGATCCGGCACGCCCCCAACTCGCGTCAGCGGATGTCGTGGTCGGGGTGGGTCCGGTCGTAGGCGTGCCGTGCCTCGGCGATGACGGCGCGGTGGGCGAGGGACCAGTCGGCGAGTGCCTTGACCAGGTGGGTCAGGCCGGCCCCGGTTTCGGTCAGGCGGTAGTCGACCTGGGCCGGGACGGTCGGGTACACGGTGCGCAGCACGAGGCCGTCGCGTTCGAGCCTTCGTACGGTGAGGGTGAGCATCCGCTGGGAGATGCCGTCGATGGCGCGCTGGAGTTCGCGGAACCGGCGCGGTCCGCCCGCGAGTTCGACGATCACGAGCACCGACCACTTGTCGCCGATGCGGTCCAGGACGTCGCGGATGCCGCAGTCGGGGTGGTCCTCGCTTCCACAGGGGGCGAGTTCGGCGGGTGTGGTGGTTACGCCGGTGTGCGTGAGTGACATCGAACTGCCTCCTTGTGGCCGGTGGATGTGCGGTCAAGGATCAAGCGTAGTTACCGATGAGAACCACGACCGAGAACCACGACTGAGAACCACGACTGAGAACCACGACTGAGAACCACGACGGAAGACTGCGATTGACATGATCTTGGTGACCGGAGCGAACGGGAATCTCGGCTCGGCCACTCTTGCGGCGCTGCGCGCCCGCGGCGTCGTCGTGGCGGGCGGCAGCCGCACGCCGGGCGAGGGGATGCGGCGTATCGACTTCGACGACCATGTGGGCCTCGATCTGGCCGGTGTGTCGACCCTGGTGCTGGTTTCCGCCGGTTATGCCGAGGACGACCAGGTCGTCGAGCGGCATGCGGCGGTCCTGGACGCCGCCGTCCGTGATGGCGTCCGCCACGTCGTCTACACGAGCCTGACCGGTGCCGGCGACCATCTCGGTTTCGCGCTCGCGCACCGTGCGACCGAACGCCTGCTGCAGGCAAGCGGATTGCCGTGGACGATCCTGCGCAACGGCCTGTACGCCGAGCTCTTCGGCGGTCTGCTGATGTGGGCCGGCGATCGTGTGGAGTCCGCGTTCGGTGATGGTGCCCTGGCGGCAGTCGCGCGGGAGGATCTAGCGGAGGCCGCGGCGATCGTTGCGGCGGCTCCGGCACGGCACAGCGGGCGCGTCTACGACCTCGTCGGCACGCCGGTCACGGCCGGGCAGGTGGCCAGTCGACTCGGGGTCCCACACCGCAGCATCAGCCTGGGCGAGTACCGGCGCAGGCTCCTCGACGAGACGCCGGGACTGCTGCCGTTCCAGCCGCCGATGCTGGCCTCGATCGCCACCGGCATCCGGCATGGCTTCCTGGACGGCACCGCCTCCGACCTCGCGGACATCCTTGGCCGCCCGGCCCGCGATCCACTGGCTACGGCCGTTGCAGCCGCATCCGCCACGAGACCGGAAGCGAGTGCTTAGCGGCGGGCACCACGCGCATCGCGCTCGAGCTCGCCCAACAAGCCACCAGCGAGGACACCTGTGGATCTCATACGAGACGGGAAACCCTTCCGGCGCTGTGCCGGGCGACGGCCTTCGCGATCTTCTGGGCGTCGATCGCCATCTCACGGAGGTTGCCGCTGATGGGGTTGGTGAAGCCGGTGAAGTACAGGCCGGGTGCGTTCGCCGGGGTGCGGGCGCCCTGGACGACCGGCTTGCCGCGGGCGTCGAGCACGCCGAGGTGGCCGACGAGGTCCTCCAGGGCACGGACGTAACCGGTGGCGGCGATGACGGCGTCCGGTGAGACGCGGTTGCCGTCGGCGAGGATGACCTTGCCCTCCTCGAAACCGTCGACGGCGGCCACGATCTCGACCCGGCCGTTGCGTACGGCGTCGACGAGGCCGACGTCGAGAACCGGGATCGCGCCTTCCTCGACCCGGCTGTACAGGCCGGTCTCGGGGCGCGGCAGTCCCTGGGCCGACAGGTCCGGCACGCTGAGCTTCGCCACGGGCCTCGCGAGCCGGTCGACGAGCCCGACCGGCAGCCGTCGTACGAGGATGCTGGTGAACTGGGCGGCCCATCCGGCGGTCGAGCGGCGCACGATGTGCGGAACCGTCCGCACCGCCAGCCGCACCCGAGCCGCCCCACCCTCCACCAGGTCCACGGCGATCTCGGCACCGGTGTTGCCGACGCCGACGACCAGGACGTCGCGGCCGGCGTAGGGCGCCGGGTTGCGGTACTCGCCGGCGTGCAGGAACTCGCCGCCGTATGCGTCCCGTCCGGGCCAGCGCGGGATGTGCGGGGTGTGGTTGTGGCCGGTGGCCACGACGACCGCGGCGCCGGTCAGTTCCCGGCCGCCGGTGGCGTGCAGCAGCCAGCCGGAGCCGTCGGCCGAGGGCTCGACGCGGGAGACCTCGACGCCGGTGACGATCTCCAGGTCGTGGTGCTCGGCGTACTTCTCCAGGTAGCGCACCACGTCGTTCCGGGACACCCAGCGCCCGAAGCGGCGCGGCATCGGCAGCCCGGGCAGGCCCGACAGCCGGCGGGTGGTGTGCAGATGGAGCCGGTCGTAGTGGCGCCGCCAGGAGGCGCCGACCCGGTCCGACCTCTCCAGCACGACGGCGCGCAGTCCCTGGGCGCGCAGCGCGTACGCGACGGAGAGTCCGCCGGGGCCGCCGCCGATGACGTAGACGGGGCGGTCCGTGGGGGTCGGGGACGCTGTGGAGTCGGCCATGTTCGGGAGCGTAATCAGACTGCCGGTTGATGGGTCTCGGTCAAGACCGGAATTGGTTGCGGATCGATCACGGCTGTGGGAGGGGTGGGCGGAGTCTGTGGCGTGGATCTCCTGGTTGTGGGCGTGGATCTGGTGGTGTGGGGGTGGAGTGGCTATGGGGCGAGTCCGGACATTGTCGGGATACCCGTCAGCCGTCAGCCGCCCCCCGGGCAGCCGTCAGCCGTCAGCCGCCCCCCGGGCAGCCGTCAGCCGTCAGCCGCCCCCTCCCCCCCGCCACGCATACGAACGGGGCGGCGTACTCCGACGCGTGTGTCGGTGTACGCCGCCCTGGGGTGGGACGGGGTGCGGGAGATGGCCCGCGTTGTCATGGCGGTTACTTCGGGTCGTCGTTGAACTTCGAGGTCGACCAGAAGTAGCCGAGCACCGCGAGGCCCAGGCACCAGGCGACGGCGAGCCAACCGTTGTTGCCGATCTCGGTGCCGAGCAGCAGGCCGCGCAGGGTTTCGATGGCGGGCGTGAAGGGCTGGTACTCGGCGATCGGCTGGAACCAGCCCGGCATCGCGTCGACCGGGACGAACGTGCTGGAGATGAGCGGCAGGAAGATCAGGGGCATGGCGTTGTTGCTCGCGGCCTCGGCGTTGGGGCTGACCAGGCCCATGCCGACCGCGATCCAGGTGAGCGCCATGGCGAAGAGCACGAGCAGTCCGAACGCCGCGAGCCACTCCAGGGCGGTGGCATCGGTGGAGCGGAAGCCGATGGCCACACCGACGGCGCCGACCAGGACCACGCTGACGATCGACTGCAGCACGCTGCCGACGACGTGCCCGACGAGCACCGAACCGCGGTGGATCGCCATCGTGCGGAAGCGGGCGATGATGCCCTCGCTCATGTCGGTGGAGACGGAGACCGCCGTTCCGATCGTGGTGCTGCCGATGGTCATCAGCAGCAGGCCCGGGACGAGATACGCGACGTAGTCCGCGCGATCGGCGCCACCGCCGCCGATGCCCGCGCTCATGGTGTCGCCGAAGATGTAGACGAAGAGCAGGAGCAGCATGACCGGCGTGAGCAGCAGGTTCAGGGTGAGGGACGGGTAGCGCCGGGCGTGCAGGAGGTTGCGGCGCAGCATCGTGGTCGAGTCGCGGACGGCGAGGGAGAGGGAGCTCATCGGGCAGTCTCCTTGGACTGGGTGGGGATGGCGGTTCCGCCGGTCAGGGCGAAGAAGACGTCGTCGAGGTCGGGGGTGTGCACGGTCAGCTCGTCGGCCTCGATGCCGGCGGCGTCCAGCCGGTCGAGGAGGGAGCGCAGCTCGCGCTGGCTGCCGCCGCTGGGGAGCTGGAGGGTGAGGGACTCGTCGTCGCGCGTGACCTCGCGCAGGGTGGAGGCGGCGGACTGGTAGGCGGCCGGGTCGGTGAAGCGCAGGCGGACGTGTCCGCCGGGGATGAGTCGCTTGAGCTCTTCCGCGGTGCCTTCGGCGGCGATCTTGCCGTCGTTGAGTACGGCGATGCGGTCGGCGAGTTCGTCGGCCTCCTCCAGGTACTGCGTGGTGAGGAAGACGGTGACGCCGTCGGAGACCAGCTCGCGGATGATCTGCCACATGTTGTGCCGGGAGCGTGGGTCGAGGCCGGTGGTCGGCTCGTCGAGGAAGATGATCCGCGGGTTGCCGACCAGGGTCATGGCGATGTCGAGGCGGCGCTTCATGCCGCCGGAGTAGGTGGAGGCGGGCTTCTTCGCGGCCTCCACGAGGTCGAAGCGCTCCAGCAGTTCGGCGCTGACCTGCCGTCCCGCACGCTTGGAGAGGTGGTGCAGGTCGGCCATGAGGAGCATGTTCTCCTCGCCGGTGATCAGCCCGTCCACGGCGGAGAACTGCCCGGTGACACCGATCGCGGCGCGCACCGCCTGCGGGTCGGCGGCCAGGTGGTGACCGCCGATGCGGATGTCGCCGGTGCCCGGGTCGGCTGAGATCAGGGTGGAGAGGATCTTGACGGCGGTGGTCTTGCCGGCGCCGTTCGGGCCGAGCAGGGAGAAGATCGTTCCTTCCGGGACGGTCAGGTCGACGCCGTCGAGGACGGTCTTGTCGCCGTAGGACTTGCGCAGCCCGTTCGCCGCGATGGCCAGGTTGGTCATGAAGGGTGCTCCTATTTGCTTTGCCGGCCGCTTTGCTTTGCCGGCTGCGGGTTTTACAGGCTGCGGGCGGTGATGTCGCCGTGGGAGGTGGTCGCGCGGATGTTCAGGCCGGCGGCGGCGCCGTCGGTGTTCTTGAGCGAGTTGTTGATCCGGCCGTAGCCGGTGCCGGCGTCCAGGGAGGCGGACACTCCCTGGGCGGCGCCGATGGTCACGTCGCCCATCTGGGTGGTCAGCACGACCGTGCCGTGCACCGCCTCGGCGATGTGGATGGCGCCCTGTTGGGTGCTGATCTCCGCGGGGCCGCCCAGGCGGCCGACCGAGACGTCGCCGGTGGCGGTGAGGCGAACGCTCGCGGCCTCGTCGATCCTGACCGCGCCGTGCGCGCCCTCGAAGTCGATGTCGCCGAGGCGTCCGACGACGCGGAGTTCGGCCGCGGCCGCCTTCGCCTCGACGCGGGAGCCGGCCGGCAGCTGGACCGTGACCTCGACGGAACCGAAAGCGCCGAGGATCCGGTTCTTCGCCGCCGGGGCCTCGATCCGCAGGACGCCGTCGCCGTACGCGACCTCGATCTGCTCCGCCGCCTTGACGTCGCGGCCCTTCGAGGCGTCCGCGGGCCGGACCTCGACCGTGGTGTCGGCTCGGTCGGCGGCGATGAACTGGATGCGTCCCGCGGGGATGTCGAGGACGGCGGAGATCGGGGCGGGGGTGTCGAACTTCTGCATCGTGCTCTCCTGTGTTCGGTGGTGTTTCCGGTGGTGTCTCCGGTGGTGTTTCCGACGATGGAAAAGCTACGTTGCGTTCATGGATTCGGCAACAGAGTCGTTGCGCTTAATCAATATAAGTGCAGGTGAAAGCCGAGAAATCGTTGCAACGGCTCTATATTTAACGCAACGTCAGGCATCTGTTCGTTGCAATGAATGGCGAGTGAACGCTATCCTGGAGGCGTCAAGGAAGCACGAAGGGAGACCGCGGTGCCGGGAGGCAGGCTCACTCAGCAGGAACGTCAGCAGATCGCGCTGGGGCTGGCCGACGGCCTCGCCTACGCGGAGATCGCCAGGCGCCTCGACCGCCCGACCTCGACCATCACGCGCGAGGTCATGCGCAACGGCGGGCCCACGACCTACCGCGCCGACCTGGCCCACCGCGCCACCGAACGCCGTGCCCACCGGCGCAGGCAGGCCGCGCCCCGAGGGTCGCAGGCGCCCGAGCAGGCCCACGGGCGCGACGCCGAGGCCGTGCGCGAGTACGAGGAGGCGTGGACCACGCTCCTCATGCAACAGGGCCTGCCCAAGATGATGTCCCGGGTGCTGACCTGCCTCTACACCACCGACGCGGGCAGCCTCACCGCGTCCGAACTCGTCCAGCGGCTCCAGGTCAGCCCGGCGTCCATCTCCAAATCGGTCACGTTCCTCGAAGGGCAGGGCCTCATCCGCCGGGAACGCGACGAAGGCCGCCGCGAGCGCTACGTCGTCGACAACGACGTCTGGTACCAGGGGATGATCGCCAGCGCCCGGTCCACCGCTCAGCTCGCCGAGACCGCACGGCAGGGCGTCGGCGTCCTCGGCCCCGACACCCCGGCCGCCACCCGCCTGGAGAACATCGCCCGCTTCATCGACTTCGTCGCCGAGAGCATGACCCGCGCCGCGGAGCAGGCCCGTGACGTCCTCTACGCGAAACCCGAAGCGACCTCGGGCGGCCCTGCCGAGCCGGGTTCGGATCGCTGACCACTACGACGCCGGGCCCTGACATTGGTCGGGCCCGGCGTCGTGTGGGCGGTGGCCGGAGTTATGACGGGAAACCGGCACCGCGTCTTGAGGGGCTACTCGGTCACAGCGGACTACTTGGTCCCCTTGGTCCGCTTGCCCTTGTAGCCGCTGATCTTGGCGATCCACTCGATGAAGTCGCCCGGGTCCGAGTTGGCGCCGTGGCCCTCGTCCCAGTAGTAGAGGTGGCTGACGTCGTCGCCGAGGCCGTTCGCGGCGGCGGCGAGGTTGGCGGAGACCGTGTGCGAGGTGTCGGAGTCGTTGGTGCCGAGGCGGATCCACCAGTGCTTGGTGCGCTGCGGGTTGGCCTTCTCGACGAGGAAGTGCATCGGGTTCATCAGCCGCAGCGTGGCGGGGATGTCGCTCGCCACCCGCTTGCCGCTCAGGCCCGTGGAGTCGTTCTTGGCGCTGTACGCCGTGAAGTGGCGGGCCTGGGTGGTGCCGAGGCCGAACAGGTTGTTCTCGCCCGTCGACAGGTCGAAGGCGTCGAAGGCCGGGGTGGTCTTCTTGCGGGCGCCCACGTGGGCGAGGAAGTCGGCCCAGGAGAAGGCCGCCTTGCCGCCGGACCAGGTGATGAAGGTGTTCGCGGCCAGGTACGACGCACGGTCCGTGTCCGACAGGGCCGCGAGGTACTTGGTGGCCGACGGCTCCAGGTACTGCTTGACCAGGTACTCGTCGTAGTTGCGTGCGGTGAGCGTGCCGAACCCGCCGAGGCCCTTCAGCCTCAGGGACGCCTGGTACTCGGCGAACTGCGACCGCAGCTCCTTCGACACCGTCTGGTCGACCTTCGAGCCGGAACTCGTGGCGTTGGAGCCCCAGTTCCACTCGTAGGCGCCGTCGGCGTGCTCCAGGTCGGTGATCGGGCACCAGGCGCCGGTCGCGAAGATGGCGTCGCTCGCCTCGGCCGCGCCGATCTCCTTGAGGTACCTGTCGTAGAGCGGGCTGTCGCCGGACGCGCCGAGCAGGGAGGACAGGGCGCCGCCGGCGCTGGTGCCGGAGGAGACGATGCGGTCGACGTTGCCGGGTATGCGGCCCCTGTTGGACCGCACGTACCGGACGGCGGCCTTGAGGTCGACGATCGCGGCGGGGGCGACGCCGTAGTACTCGCCGGCGGAGTTCTTGAGCGTACGGCCGCGGGCGCCGGGCTCGACGACGACGTACCCGGCCGCGAGCGCCAGCTTCGGGAGGCTGACCCTCTCGCCCTGGCCGTTCACCATGCCGTTGCCGCCGGAGGCGACCTCACCCGAGCCGGTGGATGCTGGCATCCCGCCCCCGCCCTCGCCCCCGCCCACACCGGTCGCGTCCGCAACGGACGACGGCATGTACCCGCCGACCGCGTTGGCGAAGAGGATCGGGGCGTCGGTGGCGTCCACGGCCGTTCCGTCGATCTTGACGGGGACGCTGACGTTCAGGCTCTGGTACGCCTCGTCGACCGGCTTGGTGACGTACGTGATCGCCTTGTAGAAGCGGTACTCCACCTCGTGGTCGGTGCTGTCGGCGTCGGTGATCGTCGTCGTCAGGGTCGAGAAGGCGTGCTTGTCGAAGACCAGGGCGTCCGACGAGGAGGACTTCGAGGTGCTCGTGTCGCCCGACGCCTGCGCGGTCAGGGCGACGCCCCCGACCGCCGCGACCCCGGCGGTCGCCCCGATCCCCATGACAACGCTCCTGCGCTTGATTGCCCTGTGCTTCACGTCCGGCTCCCTCGGTGTTTTCTGCTTGCGTCGGTGAACCTAACGGGAGTGCGGACAAGATTGCCAACAATTCTGTTGGACTCATCGCGGATGCACAGGCGATTGTCAGGCTCCTCTTATCTGACGTACCGTCAGATCCATGGACGCGATCTGGCTCACAGGTGCGGAATGGCTGGCCGTGCTCCGCATAGGCCTCGGGCTGTGGTGGCTGGAGAGCTGGCGGCACAAGGACAAGAAGAGCTGGTTCGAGGGGTCCGGGATCGCGTGGGCGGCGGACGTTGCGGCCAAGCACCGCTGGAACGCCGTACGTTCCGGCTTCGAGGTCGTCGTCACGCCACGGCCGCGCGCGATGGCGTACGTCGTCCTGTACGCGGAACTGGCCCTGGGGCTAGGGCTCGTCCTCGGGTTCCTGACCCCGATCGCCCTCGTCGGCGGGCTGCTGCTCAACGGCCTCTACTTCGCCCTGATGATCCACGACTGGGCGGAGCAGGGGCAGAACTCGATGATGGCGCTGATCTCGCTGGTCGCGCTGGGCGGCATGTCGTGGCAGTCGTGGTCGGTGGACAGTGCGCTGGGGCTCTTCTGATGGGCGGCGCGCGCTCCGCCGGTCCGCACTCCGGCAGCCAGTGCTCCGCCGGTCCGCGCTACGACCTCCCGGAAGCCGACGCCTTCACGCGCGCGTACTGGGACGCGGCGGCCGAAGGGCGGCTGCTGATCCGCCGCTGCCGGGCCTGCGGACGCGCCCACCACTACCCCCGCGAGTTCTGCCCCCACTGCTGGAGCGAGGACGTGACGTGGGAGCCTGCGGGCGGCCGGGCCACCCTCTACACCTGGTCCGTCGTCCACCGCAACGACCTGCCGCCCTTCGGGGAGCGCACGCCGTACGTCGCCGCGGTCGTCGATCTCGCCGAGGGCCCGCGGATGATGACCGAGGTCGTGGAGTGCGCGGACGCCTCGCGGCTGCGGGCCGGCGCGGAGCTGGAGGTCGCCTTCCGGGACGGGATGCCGGTGTTCCGGCCATCCGCAAGGTGAGCGGAGCCTTGAGTGCGGTTCTGCTGCAGAAGCGGGGCACGGGAGAGGGAGCGTGATCGTCGTATCTCGTAGTCCCCTGCAGGCATGGCGTCTCACTTGGCTACGTTCGCTACATGTTCTATGAACCCCGTGCCTCCTCCACGCTCAGCACGGGCATGTTGCTCCTGGCCGTCCCTCGCCGACCCCTTCGCCACATGCTGGGCCAGGCTGGGCCGTCAGCGGTGGGCGCTCCAGGTGCGGGCGGCGTTCAGCATGTCGAGCACCCAGGGTTCCGTCTGGCCGTCCGCGATCCCTTCCCAGACGCTAACCGTGGCGCGGGCGAAGGCGTCGAGGCTCCGCGCCGGAGCGTTGTTCCAGGCCGGGATGTGGGCGGCCCACTGCTCCGCCTGGGCGGGCGTGTGGCCGGAGTTGACGAGCCACACGACCCACAGAGCGGGGTCGATCCATGCTGCTCCTCGGGAGGCCCATGCCCAGTCGACGACCACAGCGCGGCCGGAGATCAGGACGTTGGTGGGGAACCAGTCCGTGTGACAGAGCGTGTCGCCGGCGAACAGCTCCGGGGTGTCGGTGTGTTCCTTCATCCGGTCGGGCATGGTGCGCGTGATGCTGTCCGGCGCCTGGATGGTGGTGAGGCGACCGATTACGTCGGCCACCAGCGGGAGGTCTGGAGAGCCGGGCGCGTAGTCGGCGTGGCTGCCGGGGATTTCCTCAAAGACGAGGAGGTCCCAGCCGCCTGCCTGGATGTGCCACAGCAGGGCCGGGGCGATGCCTCGCACGTGAGGGTTGACGTTCGCCTCGCGCGCCTGTGTCCACACCCGTCGGTGCTCCTCACGCAAGCCCTTTACGAAGATCGTCGTGTCGGCGGTGTGGATGAGGGTGGCGATCTCGCTGTTGAGGCCCGCGTTCAGGTTCTCCGTCTTGATCACGGGACCGGCTTGGGCCTCGATGAGGGCCAGGGCGTCGGCGGGAATCTCGGGCAGGCGCACGGTCGGCATGGAGGCCACCTTTCCATACGGGGCGGGGCCCCGGCGCGGGATGCGGCCGGGGCCCCGGATCGGATGGGGATCAGTTGTAAGGGTTGTCGTCGCCGCATCCGGGGAGGGTTCCGGCGGCGGCGGTGTAGGTCTCTACGTCGTCGATGAGGACGATCTCGTCGGTTTCCTCGGCCCGGGTGGGGCCGAGTTCGAGCAGGAGCGGGCTCATGCTGTCTCCTTCATTCCGTGCTGGCAGTAGTGGTGCAGTGGTGCCTTCGCCTCCTGGAAGACCTTCGCCATCGGCCTGCACACCCGACATGAGTCGGAGAGCTTGCAGCCGCTGCATCCTCCGGTGCGAAGCATTAGGGAGTCGGCGATGCCGCCGAGCCGGGCGAGCCCATCCGCGCCTTCCGCGATCAGGTCGACGTTCGGTTCGCGGCTGACCTTGCAGATCGACGCGCGGCCGAACGGGTCGGCGTGGAAGAACGTGACGCCGGCGGGGCAGCCGGTGAACGGCGCCCTGCTGGTGAGGTGTTCGGGCGACTGCGACGGCAGCGGCTCGGCGGTGCCGTGGATCGTCGGGGAGAGGTTCGCGTACTCGCGGAACGGCAGCCCGAGCCGTTTCGCCCACGCGCGCATCCCGTCGATCTCGTGCGCGTTCTGCCGCGTGATGATCAGGCTCAGATCGAGGTTCAGAGCGGCGCCGACGGCCTTGTTCAGCCCGGCGGAGAATCGCTCGAAGGCGCCCCGGTTGCGGGTCACGGTGTCGTAGGTGTTGGCCGTCGCGCCGTACACGCTCAGCGACATCTTTGACGGCGGCAGCTCGACAAACAGCTCCAGGACGTGATCCTTGTGCAGCCGTGATCCGTTCGACAGCACCTCGACCTGCATGCCCAGCTCATGCGCGTACCGGTATGCCGCCGGAAAGTCTGGGTCGATCAGCGGCTCGCCGCCCGTCATCTGAAGCCAGATGACCCCGGCTTCGGTCATGACCTCCAGCAGCCGCCGTTTCCCGGTCATATCCAGGCCCTCGAACCGCTTCTCGCCGAGGTAGCACATCACGCAGTCGTAGTCACAGCCGAGGTTCAGTTCCCACGTGGCCCGGCTGATCCTGTAGGGACCGGCGGCGCGGATCAGCACGGTTCCCGCGGCGGGGCGCCCGGCGAGGTCGATTTTCCAGGAACGCCTGGCCGCGTCCGCGAGCCACGCAGGGACTGGTTCGCTAGCGGATACGGCCGCCATGAGCTGCGCGAACTTCACACGTGGGATCTTGAGGGCCTTCGGGCTTCCCGGGCGTAGCACCAGGTGATCGTCTTGGAACGGACTCGCGATCAGGTCATGCATGCTCGCGTCACTTCCTCTCCGTGTCGTCGGTGGTAGCGGATGGTGTTGTGGTTCTGGCCGGGGCGTGTGGAGCAACGAGGCAGCCCCGGCCGGTGGTCCCTCGGGGCGGGGACGTCACGCGCGGCGCTTGCTGGAGTCCTCCGGACTCGAGCGGTGATCTGCCGCCAGCCCCACTGGCACCTCCGGCGCTTCTTCGCGGTGGCTTCTTCGAGGGCCTTGTCGATCCTGTCGAGGATCACGAGGACGCCTTCAGCTCGGCCCACACCGCTTTCCCGCCGTCCCGCATCACGAAGACGTCCCACGTCGCGGCAAGGGCGTCCACCATGTTCAGGCCGCGGCCGTCCTCCTCACCGTCGCCCGGCTCGCGTCGTACGACGGGACGCGATGAAGTGTCCGTGACCCACACCCGGACCCTGTCCGGCTCCGGCTGCTCCAGCGTCAGCCTGCACCGGCCTGGCTCGTCCCGGGTCGCCGCCGCAGGGCGCGCATGCCGTACGGCGTTGGTCACCAGCTCCGACACGATCAGCTCGGCATCACCGGCCAGTTCGCCGAGCGACCAGCACCTGAGTGTGGTACGCGTCGACAGACGGGCTAAGGCGGCGGACGAGGCCACTAGGGACAGCGTCTGCGTGTAGGTGGGCACCGTGCCCGTGGTGGGCCTGAGGCTGGGGGCGATCAGGATCATGACGCTGCCTCCTGCACGCCGTACATGCCCGCGCACGGGGTGCACGCGTACAGGCGGACACCGGTCAGACGCAGTATCCGGACGGGGAACCGGCGGTCCGGGGTACCGCTGCACCAGCAGCACGAGGCGCCCTCGCTCTGCCGGCCGCTCAGTCTCTCCAAATGGATCGCGGGGGCGTCCACGAGTTCACCGGCTGCGGTCGCGGTCGGCGCCCCGGCCGCCCTCGAGGGAAGGGGGCGGCAGGGGCCGTATGCCGTCGGGCTCCGGGCAAGTACGTACGGATTACGGAGCGTCGACCGACGGCGGACAGCTTCCGCCCGGTCCGGGTGGCGTCACCATGCCGTACCGGGGCTCACCTGGCGCTCTTTCAGGTGACCAATGTGGCGTGCAGCTGGCGTCAACGTGTCATGTGCGGTGGGGGCGTTGCGATGCGGGAGGGTTGGCGTTTCCCTTTCAGCGAGGGAAGCGCCCGCGCGAGTGCGCCGACAGAACGGGAGCGATATGAGTAAGACAGCTCGCACGCTGCTGAAGGTCTTAGTGGATCAACGGCGTTGGCGTTACGTCGACTTCGAACGTGCTTTCCGCCGCGCGGCAGCTCAGGTGCTTGCGGAGGAGTCCCGGAATCTGACCGTGTCGGAAGCGCAGTTTCGGCGCTGGACTGCTGGTCGGGTCCAGACCCTTCCGGGAACGGAGGCGTGCACCGTGCTGGAGCACATGTTCGGGATCGATGCGGTAGTTCTGTTCGAGGCGCCTCCCTCTGTTGCACCCGCACCCGCGTTCAACCTGGAAGACGAAATTCTGATGACTGCACGTGACGCCCAGAGCGAGGCCGCCGAGGCTGCCGCCGCTTCCATCTCGGATACCACCCTTGATCAGCTGCGGGACGACGTGGCCACGCTGGCGCGCACGTACAGCAGCACAGCGCCCTTCGACGTGTTCCAGCAGGCGCGGGAGCTGCGTGAGGAGGCCGAGACGCAGCGCGACCGGACTCAAGTCCCGGTACATACACAAGAGTTACTGATCGTGGCGGGCCAGGCGTGCGCACTGCTGGCCACGGCCGCATTCGACCTCGGGTCACTGGACGGGGCGAAGCGCTTGTGCCGTTCGGCGGCTCTGTATGGGGAGACGGCGCGGTTCGATCCGCTGCGCGGGTTCGCCGGCGGGACGCTGGCGTACATCGCGTACTTCTCGAATCAGCCTGCGGAGGCCGCGCGGCTGGCGCGGCAGGCCCAGATGTGCACGGGCCTGGGGGATGTGGCGCGACGCAGGCTCGCAGCGATCGAGGCCCGCGCGTTCGGGTACCTGGGTAATGCGGCCTCCGCACAGCGGGCACTGGACGCCTCGCAGGCTGAAGGCCAGGGGGCGACAGACGACCTCCACGACGGTGTGGCCGGAGAGTTCGGCTTCACCGTCGAACGCCTCGCGATGTCGAACAGTTCGACATGCCTGCTGCTCGGTGACGGGGACCAGGCGGAGACCGCGGCCACGAGGGCGCTGGAGCTTGCGGCCCAGCGACCGGCGTCGCAGCGCTCGGTCCGCGTGGTCGGTGGGGCAGCTGCGGACCTGGCCGCCGCCCGGCTGCTGCGCGGTGACCTCGACGGCGCGGCCGACGCCCTCGAACGGGTGTGGGTCGTGCCGCGCGACCAGCGCGCTACCGGCCTGCTGACCCGCACCTCCCGGGTACGGCGCGCGCTGACCGGCGAGCCGTTCAGGGGCGACCAGCTTGCCGGAGAACTCGGCGAACGGATCGAGGACTTCACCCGCCTGTCTGCGCAACACCAGCTCGGAACCGGCTCCGGCCCGCTCGCCGCCCTGGAAGCATGACCAGCGCCTGTCAGTTCGCCCCCGAGAGAGACGCCAGGATCTTGGCCTCTTTCTCGGGGGCGATGCCGTGTTCGGCCCACCGTGGATGCTCGACGGGGCGCCCGTCGGCCTGAATCCAAGTCCAGGTGTCGGCGATCGTCTCGCTCAGCGGGCGGCAGCGCAGACCGGCAGCAACGGCCCGCGAGGGGTCGACGGCCCATGCCCCGGCGTGCGTGCGCCACAGGGGGAATTCCGTCCACTGCTTGACGCCGTGGCGGGCGAGGTCCTCCGGAGCTGTCCACACGGGCCGCCCTGCGCCGCTGGTCACGGTCAGGCACGCGGTCACGAACTCGGCGAAGGTCAGCCCGTCGGGGTGGGCGACGTTGAAGGCCCCGCCGGCATTCGTATCGGCAGCCTGGTCCAGGGCGAAGGCGGCCACGTCGCGGACGTCGACCGGCTGAATCCGCCGCTCGCCCGGGGACGGCGCGAGGATCCGGCCGCCGCGCTCGGCGCGGGTAAGCCACCAGGGCAGGCGTCCGACGTACTCGCCGGGGCCGAGGATCACCCCGGGTCGCAGGAACACCGCCCGGTCGCCGAGCGCTTCGGATACGGCCCGCTCTCCGCCCGCCTTCTGGAACCCGTACTTCGTCGGCGAGCCGTCCGGGCCCGTGTAGCCGAACGTGTCGTCGGCGTCCGCAGGGCAGTCGAGAAGCGGCGATTCCTCCGTGAGGGGGTAGTGGGGCCAGCCCTCGTACACGGACACTGTGGAGACGTGCACCCACCGAGCCACCTGACCGGCCAGAGCATGTGCGGCCAGGAGCACGTCACGGGGTGGAAGTTCCGAGCTGGACGTGTCCACCACAGCATCCCACGGGCCGTGTCCAGCCAGTCGCTGAAGGTTTTCCGGGTCGGTCCGGTCGCCATGCACCGCGTTAACGCCGACGGCATCGGGTCCCGAACGGCCACGGTTGAACGTCGTCACATCCCACCCGCGCGCCAGCGCGCCGACGACCAGCTCTTTGCCCAGGAACCACGTACCACCAAGCACCAGCATCCTCATGGTCCCTGATCCTGCCGGGCGGATTGGCCCAGAGGAAAGTCACGGACGGCCCGGGGCAGCCCATCCACCGGTGGCCGCCGTCATGGCAGCCGTACAGCGCGCACCCGATCGTGTCGCCCGACACGTCCAGGCCGCCGCGCTCGACGGCGCACCGAGGAATGAGCCGGATGCGGTACGGCTTCTAAAGCCGGTTTCATTACCTTCATGACCCACGCCGATATACGACCCCCTGCCCACCCCTTCCCCGACCTGCACGGCCACGGCCTCCGCCTGCGTCCCTGGGACGCGGACTCCGACGTCGACCTCGACGCATGGTTCCGGGGGCGCACCGACCCGGAGTTCCGGCGCTGGAACACCCCGCTGAAGATCACTACGGACCTCGACAGCGCCCGGGAATCGCTGCGCGACTCGGCACGGAAAACGGCGGAAGGAACGGCGGCGTCCTACTGCGTCACCGACGCGGCGACCGGCACACCCCTCGGACAAGTCGGCGTCAACGTCATCGACCGCGTCATGAGCTGCGCCCGCGTCGGCTACTGGGTCCTGCCCGAGGCCCGTGGGCGCCGAGTCGCCACCCACGCCCTCGCCCTCACCGCCCGCTGGGCCCTCACCGAACTGGGCCTGCACCGCCTCGAACTCGGCCACGCCGTCGGCCACGACGCCTCCTGTCATGTCGCCGAGCGGTGCGGTTTCCGTCACGAGGGGACCCTGCGGGGTGCGATGTGGGAGGCAGAGCGGTACGACGTGTACCGGGACGTGCATCTGCACGCGCGGCTCGCCACCGATCCGGACGTCAGCCCTCAGGCCACGAGGCACGTCAACCCGTAGACCACGCATCGCGTGAACCCGGCGCCCCTCAACCCCCGCCTGGGAGTGGGGTCTTGTGTCGGCTTCGTGTCCACGGCGGAAAAGGGTGCACAACCACCGCCCGGGCGCGGGATCATGAGGTATGCGCCCGGACGACTGGTACTGCACCCAGGACCTCACCGGCTTCCTCTCCCACGCCGGTGGCTTCCTGCGCTCACGCCCCGATCTGCACACCGTCGCCCTGACGGTGACCGAGACGCTGCGCAGGAGCGGGTCGCGTGCCTACGGCGACGAGGCGCCGGTCTTCGGAGTGCTGGAGCTGGGCGGGCAGGTGCGCGCCGCCTACTTCCGCACCCCGCCCTTCCGGCTGAACGTCACCCCCCTCAGCCCCGACGAGGCCGAGTCCCTCGTCGCCCACCTGGTCGCCCTCGGCCACTCGGTCCCCGGCGTCATCGCGGCCCACGACACCGCCGAGGCCTTCGTCGCGGCCTGGCGCCGGCAGACGGGCGCCAAGGGTGCGGTCAGCCAGCGCCAACGCCTGTACCGGCTCGGCAACTTGACCGCCCCGCATCCCCTCCCGGCGGGCCGGGCGCGGGTCGCGGGCAAGGAGGACCGGGAGCAACTGGTGCGCTGGTACCGCGAGTTCGTCAACGCCGTCGGCGATCACGCCGCCCGTGACGCCGCCGCATGGGCCGACTCGCGGATCTCCTACGGAGGCGTCACCTTCTGGGAGGGCGAGGACGGCACCCCCCTCGCCATGGCCGGCGTGACCCCGGTGGTCGCCGGCCAGGTCCGGGTCGCCCCCGTCTACGCCCCGGCCCACCTGCGCGGACGCGGCTACGCGGGCGCGGTCACCGCACAGGTCAGCCGGTCCGTGCTCGCCTCCGGGGTGCGCGAGGTGCTGCTCTTCACGGACCTGGCCAACCAGACCAGCAACAGCCTCTACCAGCGCATCGGGTACCGGGCGGTGGCCGACTTCACGGCGTATGACTTCCGGGGCATCCGCACCTACTGAGAGACGACAGGTCGGTCCTCAGGGCCAGAGCAGCTCCTTGGCCCAACCCGCCTCGGTGCGCCGGTAGTTGAGCCGCACATGCCGTCGCCGGGCGTCCCCCTGGAAGAACTCCACCGTCTGCGGGCGCAGGTAGTACAGCGTCCAGGTGGGCACCGGAGCGTCCGGCTCGCGCCGGGCCCGCTCCCAGGCCGCTTCCGACGTGCGCGCCAATTCCTCCAGGGAGCCGAGGGCCTGGCTCTGGCGGCCGGTCAGGGCAGCCGCCAGGGCGCCGGTCGAGCGGGCGTGCAGGTCGGCCTGGGACTCGGCGGACGGGGCGTCCGTCACCGGGCCCCTCAGGCGTACCTGGCGGCCCTGGGCGGGCCAGTAGAAGCCGAGGGCCGCGTACGGGCGGGCGGTGAGCTGACGCCCCTTGCGGCTGTCGATGTGCGTCGCGAAGGACCAGCCGGACGCGTCGGCGCCGTGCAGCATCACCGTCCGTACGTCCGGCAGGCCCTCCTCGTCCGTCGTGGCGAGGGACATCGTGTGGGGCTCCACCTGCCCCGCCGCGACTGCCTGCGCGAACCAGGCCGTGAAGAGGGCGAGGGGTTCCGCGGGCGCCGCGGCTGGGTCGAAGGCGGGCAGGTCGACGTCCCACACCCGAAGCGACCTCAGCAGCTCATGGAAGTCCTGCTCGCGACGATGTTGCTCGTGGTGATCCTGCTCGTGACGATCCATGCCGCGATTGTCACGTGCGGGGCCGGATCACACCTGCCCGAGGTCGGACGACACCCAGCGTTCGGGCCGCATGTGGATGACGACCTGCTCGCCGTGGTTCTTCCAGGCGGCGTCGACATAGCCGTCGACCTTCTCGGCCGGGAGGTAGCGGGCGGAGATCTCGCGGAGCTGTTCGAGGGTGGCGGGGGTCGTCCCGATGACCGGTCCCTCGACGGACGCGTACCGGATGGTGGGGTCGAGCCGGTCGATCATCAGGGAGAACCGGCCCGCTTTCTGGATCAGCCGGTTCTTGCGGCTGTCCAGCCCGGTCATGATCCAGATGTCGCCGCCGGGCTCGTACTGGTACCAGATCGGCACGGTCAGTGGAGCGCGCCCCGCGCCCGCGTCGACCGCCAGCGCGGCGACGTGGGGCTCAGCCAGGAACTGTTCACGCTCTTCGCGGGTCAGGGCCATGCCTGTTTCCTCCGGAGTTGCTCTCGACAGTCTCAATCCCTGCCCAGTACCAACGTCCCCGACGAGCAGAACCATCCCCCGGTCGCCGAAGCGACCCCCAGCCGCGGCAACTCCCCCTCCCGCCCCCGCACTTGACGCTCCCCGCCCTCCCCCCGCAACTGCCGCACCGCCTCCACCAGAAGGAACAGCCCCCGCATCCCGGGATGTTGGGCCGACAGCCCGCCCCCGTCCGTGTTGACCGGCAGCTCCCCGCCCCGCACCAGCAGCCGCCCCTTCTCCACGAATGCCCCGCCCTCGCCCTTCCCGCAGAAGCCGAGGTCCTCCAGGGTCACCAGGGTCATGTAGGTGAAGGCGTCGTAGATCTCGGCGAAGTCGATCTCCTCCGGCCGCACCCCGGCCCGCTCGAAGGCGAGCCGCCCGCTGACCGCCGCCGGGCCGGTCGTGAAGTCGGGCCACTCGGACATCGCGGCATGCGAGACGTGCTCCCCCGTGCCGAGCACCCACACCGGTGCCGTGCGGCAGTCCCGTACGAACTCCTCGGCGGCCAGCAGTACCGCCGCCCCGCCGTCGGAGCGGATGCAGCAGTGCAGCTTGGTGAAGGGGTCCGCGATCATCGGGCCGGACAGGACGTCGTCCACCGTGATCGGGTCGCGGAACATGGCCTCGGGGTTCAGGGCGGCGTTCGCCCTCGCCTGGACCGCCACCTCCGCCAACTGCTCGATCGTCGTGCCGTGTTCGATCATGTGGCGGCGCGCGGCCATGGCGTACTTGGCGATGAGCGTGTGGCCGTAAGGGACCTCGAACTGCAGGGGGCCCCGGGCGCCGAAGGACAGGTTCCCCGTCCGCCGCCCCGCCTTGATGTCCGCGCGGGCCGTGGAGCCGTAGACCAGGAGGACGGCGTTGGCGTGCCCCATGGCTATCGCGTCCGCCGCATGGGCCGCCATGACCTCCCAGGTGGAGCCGCCGACGGAGGTGGAGTCGACCCAGGTGGGGCGCAGGCCCAGATACTCGGCCACCTCGACGGGGGCGAGGGTGCCGAGCCCGGCGGACGCGAAGCCGTCCACCACCTCCCGGCCGAGCCCCGCGTCGGCCAGGGCGCGGCGGGCCGCCTGGGCGTGCAGGGCGTACGAGGTCGCGTCGTCCACGCGACCGCAGTCGGAGAGGGCGACCCCGACCACGGCGACTTTCCGGCTCCGGGGAGTCATACGAGGCCTCCAACCTCTGTGCATCTCGTTGCGACCCCCCTAATATGACGGGCCGTCAGATACGGAGGGAAGAGCCATGGACGCCAGCTTCACCCCCGAGCAGGACGAGATCCGCCGCACCCTCCGCGAGCTGCTCCACAGCCGCTGCGGCCCCCGTGAGCTGCGCGCGGCCCTCGACGCCCCCGCCGGACACGACCCCGACCTCTGGACCGCCCTCGCCGGCCGGCTCGGCCTGCCCGGGCTCGCCCTTCCTGAGGCATACGGGGGTGTCGGCTGCTCGGCGACCGAACTCGCCCTCGCCTGCGAGGAGACCGGGCGGGCCCTGGCCCCTTCGCCGCTGCTCGCCACCGCCGTCCTCGCCGCACCGCTGATCGGCTCCCTCGGCGCCGAGGCCCAGCGCGCCGACCTGCTGCCCCGCATCGCCTCCGGCACGCTCACCGCCGCCCTCGCCGTCCCCGGCGCCGCACTCGCCACCGCCCTCGCACTCACCGGCGCGGGCGACGGCGACTGGGCCGGTGGTGGGCGGGCCGGGGGCGTGCAGGCGCGGCGGGTGGCGAACGGCTGGCGGTTGTACGGGCAGGTCGACCAGGTGCTGGACGGGCACAGCGCGGGGCTTCTGGTGGTCGCCGCGCACGCCGGGGGGTTCGCCCGGTCGCGGACGCTGCTGTTCCTGGTGCCGGGGGATGCGGTGGGGGTCGTACGGGTCCGGCAGACCGCCCTCGACGCCACCCGGCCGCAAGGCTGCCTCCAACTCCGGGACGTTGAGGCCGAGTTGCTGGGGGAGGAGGACGGCCAAGACGTCCTCGCCGCCCTCGCCTCCGTCGGTGGCACCGCCGCCGCCGTCCTCGCCTGCGAGGCCGTGGGGGCCGCCGACCGGGTGCTGGAGCGGACCGTGGAGTACGTCGGGCAGCGGGAGCAGTTCGGGCGGGCGATCGGGTCCTTCCAGGCGGTGAAGCACCGGCTGGCGGATGTGTATGTGGGGGTGCAGGCGGCGCGTTCGGCGGCGTACTACGCGGCCTGGGCCGTCGCTCATGGGGAGCACGTGTGCGGGCTCGCCCTCGCGCAGGCCCTGGAGGCGCTGCGTGCCGCGTCCGCCGAGGGGATCCAGCTGCACGGCGGCATCGGTTTCACCTGGGAGCACGAGGCCCACCTGTACTTCAAGCGGGCCGCCGGCGACGAGCTGCTCTTCGGGCCGGTCCACCGGCTGCGGGCACACGCCGCCGAGGCGGCGCGGCTCTTCGAGACGTCCGAGGCGCGGGAGGTGGCGGTGTGATCGGCGTGCGAGTGGTGCAGAAGGTGTCGTCGACGCGGGGCTTCGCCAAGGTCGCCCCCCATCTGATCCCCGCCCTCGACCGGGCCGTCCACCGGCTCACCCGCGGGAGAGTGCTGCTCAGCGCCCAGATGCTGCCGGGCGTGATCCTCACCGCGACCGGCGCGCGCAGTGGGCTGTCCCGCCGTACGCCGCTCGCCTGCATGCCCGAGGAGGGCGGCCGCAGCTGGATCCTCGTCGGCTCCAACTTCGGCCGCACCGGCCACCCCGCCTGGACCGCGAACCTGCTGGCCCATCCGGACGCCGAGGTCAGCTGGAAGGGCCGGGACCTCCCCGTCACGGCCCGGCTGCTGGAGGGAGAGGAGCGGGCGGCCGCCTGGAAGGCGGTGCTGGCGTTCTGGCCGCCGTATGCGACGTATCAGGCGCGGGTGGAGCGGGAGATCCGGCTCTTCAGGATCGTCCGCAGGTCATAGCGGCGCAGGTCGTAGCGGCGTGTGTCATAGCGTCGCCAGACGCTGTACGAGGAGGAACGCACCGATCCCCAGCATGGCCGCGCCGGACGTGCGGGTGACCGCCCGCGCCGCCGCCGGGCGGGCGCCGAGGACCGCGCGGGCCGCGAGGCCCACCGTCAGATAGACGGCGGCGCAGCACGCCATGTGGAGCAGGCCGAGTACGGCGGTCTGGGCGGGGACCGGCAGGTGGTCGCCCTTGGTCACCAGGAACTGCGGCAGCACCGACAGGTAGAGCAGCAGGCCCTTGGGGTTCAGACCGCTGATCGTGGCACCGCGCAGAAAGGCCCGGGCCGGGCTCGTGGCCACGGTCTCCTCGGCCGCCCCCGGCGTGCCCGGCCGGCGCAGCACGCTCCAGCCCAGCCACACCAGGTACGCGGCCCCGGCGACCGTCAGCGCGGTCAGCAGCCCCGGCTCGCTCGCCACCAGCACCGCGAGGCCCGCCACCGCGAGGACCGTGTGCAGCGCGTACCCGGTGACCAGGCCGGTCACCGCCGTCACCGGCGAGCGGTCGCGCAGCCCGGCGGAGATCGCGTACGCCCAGTCGGCGCCCGGTACGCAGACGAGCAGGAGGTCGATGGCGAGGAAGGAGAGGAGCAGTCCGGAGTCCATGGTGGGGACATTAGGCGGGAATGGCCCAAAAGTGTTGTCGAAGTTTGCTCATGATCGCGAGTTGTGAGCAAATATCTTCTTCATGGACGACGTGGACCGGAAGATTCTTGCCGAGCTGCAGCAGGACGGGCGGCTGACCGTGACCGAGCTGGCCGGGCGGGTGCGGCTGAGCGTCTCGCCGTGCCACCGGCGGCTGCGGGAACTGGAGCGCTCGGGGGCGATCAGCGGCTACCGGGCCGTGGTGGAGCCGGCGGCTGTGGGGCTGACCTTCGAGGCGCTGGTCTTCGTGTCCATGCGGCAGGAGGACCGGGACACGGTCGCCGAATTCGAGCGGGCGATCGCGGACATCCCCCATGTCCTGGACGCGCAACGGCTGTTCGGCGAACCCGACTACCTGCTGCGGGTGGCCACCGCCGACCTCGCCGCCTTCCAGCGGCTGTACGACGAGCGGCTGGCGACACTGCCGGGGGTGCAGCGGCTCACCTCGACGCTGGTGATGAAGCACGTCGTAAGGGATCGTCCGCTGCCCGAATAGCACGGCAGGCGGCGGCCCACGTCGGGTGAGCCACCGCCTGCCAGACAGGACTTGCTCAAAATCGGGGAGCTACTTCGTCGGCTTCTTGCCGGTCACGCCCAGGTGTACCAACAGGGCGAGGTTCGGCTTGAGTTCAGCCTGCTTGACGCCCCACGTCTGGAAGCCCTTCTGGTGCGAGGCCACCGCCGCGAGCATCGCGACGATCGAACCCGCGACCGCGGCGGGGTTGACGTCCTTGTCGACCTTGCCCTTGGCCTGCAGCTGAGTGACCGCTTCCGACAGGGAGTTGTTGACGGAGTTCAGGATCTTCATACGGATCTTGTAGAAGCGTTTGTCGCCCTCGGACGCGCCGAGGTCGACGACGCGGAGGATCGCGTCGTTCTTCCGCCAGAACTCCAGGAATCCGTCGACGAGTTCCTGGGCCGTCTGCCAGCCGGCCTTGCCGACCCAGCTGCGGCCCTCCACGAGCTCGGTCAACCCGGCGCCCTCGGCGGCCATTTGCTCGGCGATCTCCAGGACGGCGCCTTCGACGTCCGGGAAGTACTGGTAGAAGGTCGCGGGTGAAGTGCCCGCCTTCCGGGCGACATCGATGACTTTGACGTCCCGGTAGGGGGAGGAGCTGAGCATCTCGCTGAGGCAGTCGAGCAGCTTCTGCCGGGTCGCCTGCCCACGCCGACCGGCCACGCGGCCGTCGACGGTACGCACTTGTCCTGTCATGTCGTCAGCTTACCGAGGCGTGATCGGGGCGCGATTCGGCCGACTGCAAATGGGGTGCACGAGGATGCGGAGGCTGGTGTGCCTGGTCTGCGCGGTGCGTGAGACGCCGTTACTTTGGCCGCATGGCCGAAAACAGGGCATCCGCAGACGGAACGGGATACTCGGAGGGCGTTCCGTGCTGGGTGGACGCGCAGCTTGCCGACGTGGAGGCGGGCAAGCGGTTCTACGGTGAGCTCTTCGGGTGGGACTTCGAGGAGGCGTACGACTCCACCGTGCTCGCCCGGCTGGACGGCGAGCCCGTCGCCTCGCTCTCGCGCAAGACGGACGGGCGGATGCCCACCGTGTGGACCGTGTTCTTCGCCACCCCGGACGCGGCAGCGCTGGCAAGGCGGATCCGCGAGGCCGGGGGACAGGTGGTCACCGCGCCCGTGCGGGTGGGGGAGGGCCTCGGGACGGCCGCGCTGGTCACCGACCCCGAGGGCGCCGTCTTCGGGCTCTGGCAGGCCGGCGAGCACATGGGCTTCGGGCGACGGCACGAGGTCGGCAGCTTCGGCTGGGCGGAGCTGTACGCCCGGGACACCGAGGTCGCCAACGACTTCTACGGCGGGCTCTTCGCCGACGCCCTGTTCGGCCCGGACGCCAAGCCGGACTTCGGGCGGGCGGCCGTCGAGGAGGTCTTTCCGGCGATGATGCCGCCCCACTTCGTCGTCCACTTCCGGGTGGAGAACTGCGAGGCCGTGCTCGCCACGGTGACCCGGCTCGGCGGGCGGGTTCAGGTGCCGCCCTTCGAGACGTCGTACGGAACGGTCGCCGTGGTCACCGACAATCAGGGGGCGTCCTTCGCGCTGCTGGAGCGCCGAGGAGCGCCGGAAGTCTGACTTTGCTCTTACCTCTGGCTTACCTCCGGCGTCCCAACATGCGAACCGGAGCTTTCCGTCGGGCGCCGGAGTGTGGTTTTGTCCCAAGACACCCCGTTCCATCCTCGGGTTCGCAACCACGCCCCAGGACAGGAAGAATCAGGGTGCGTGCCGCCAAGGCGGTGCGGTGGTGAGACGCTGCACGGGGTCGCGTGAACATGTCGGTGGCGCGGCTCGTACGGGGAGGTGGCAGGCAGAGTGGTGGATCAGCTGACGCAGCACGATCCGCGCAGGATCGGGCCGTTCGAGGTGCTCGGACGGCTGGGTGCCGGCGGTATGGGGCTGGTCTATCTCGCGCGCTCGGCGTCCGGCCGGCGCGTGGCGATCAAGACGGTCCGTACGGAGCTCGCCGAGGACCAGCTGTTCCGCGTCCGCTTCACGCGTGAGGTGGAGGCGGCCCGGGCGGTCTCCGGCTTCTACACGGCGGCCGTGGTCGACGCCGACCCGCGCGCGGCCGTGCCGTGGCTGGCCACCGCGTACGTCCCTGCGCCCTCCCTCGAAGAGATAGTGAACGAGTGCGGGCCGCTCCCGGCCCAGGCGGTGCGCTGGCTGGCGGCGGGGGTGGCGGAAGCCCTGCAGTCCATCCACGGCGCCGGTCTCGTCCACCGCGACCTCAAGCCGTCGAACGTGCTCGTGGTCGAGGACGGCCCCAGGGTCATCGACTTCGGTATCGCATCCGGCGTTTCGAACACGCGTTTGACCATGACCAACGTCGCGGTCGGTACGCCCGCCTACATGTCGCCCGAACAGGCGAAGGACTCCCGGAGCGTGACCGGCGCGAGCGACGTCTTCTCGCTCGGCTCGATGCTGGTGTTCGCCGCCACCGGACACCCGCCCTTCCACGGCGCCAACCCGGTCGAGACCGTCTTCATGCTGCTCCGTGAGGGCCCGGACCTCGAAGGCCTCCCGGACGAGCTGCGCCCGCTCATCGAGTCCTGTATGCAGATGGAGGCGACGGCCCGCCCCAACCCCGCCGACCTCCAGGCCCAGCTGGCCCCCCACCTCTTCGGCTCCGGCTCCGACGACAGCGGCACGGCGTCGGCGTGGCTGCCCGAGCGGGCGGTGAGCCTGATCGAGGCGCGCCGCGGCGGCCGTCCGGCGGCGAAGCCGTCGACGTCCTCCGGTCGCAGCGGTGGCCGCGTCGCCCCCGCCCCGGTCCCTCCGCCGCCCTCGCACGACCCGGTGGTCCCCGGCCCGCAGCCGGCGCCCGTCCCGGTCGGCGCCCCCGACACCGGCCCGGTACGCCTGGCCGGCGCCGCGGTGCCCATCGGCCCCGGCCCCCGCGTCGCCGACGCCCGCGCCGCCGCCGTGAAGGCGCCCCCGCCGGAGGCCGGCCTCGTCGCCTCCTGGTCCAGGCCCCACCCCGGCGTCAACGGCGCGGACCCCGCCGTGGGCCCCGCCGTACCGGCACCGCCGCCCGTGCCCCCGGAGACGGCGGCCGGCTGGCGCCCCTGGCGTTTCCGCATGTCGAACGACGTCTGGGGCACCCCCTCCGTCGCCGACGACCTCGTCTACGTCACCTCCTTCGAGGTCCACGCCCTCGACGTGGCCACCGGCCGCCGCCGCTTCAAGACGCGGGACGTGGCCTGGTCGATGGCGGTCGCGGACGGCCGTATCCACGCCTCCGACGGGCCCACCCTGTTCGCCCTGGAATGCCGTGAGGGCGCGGACCTCTGGCGCCTGCAGACGGACGCCTGGGTGTACTCCCTGAAGGCCGAGCGGGGCACGGTCGTCACCGGCACCCGCGGCGGCGGCGTCCAGGCCTGGGAGGCCTCGAACGGCCAGAAGCTGTGGGAGATCACCGGGGCGCAGACCGACTTCGAGTCCCCGGAGGCGGGCCCCGCGCTGTACGACGGCACGGTGTACGTCTGGAAGGACGCCCGCCTGCGGGCCCTGGACGCCCGCACGGGCGACGAGCGCTGGTCGTACCCCATCGGCGACGCCGCCTCCTGCGGCGGAGTGCCGGTGCGGGTGGCGCAGGCCCAGGACGGCCATGTGTACGTGTCGGCCGGCACGCGCGTGCTCGCGATCGACGTGGCGAGCGGTCACGTCCGCTGGCACTTCGAGGCCCCGGCGTTGTTCCTGTGTCCGCCGACGTTCGTGCCGGGCCCGGCGGTGACGGGCGGCGGCGTGTACCTGGCCGACTACCTCGGCACGGTCTACGCCCTGGACGCCACCGACGGCCGCGACCGCTGGCGCATCGCCACCGAGTCCCGTTCGTCGCTGGAGCCGGTCCTGGTGGCCGCGGGCCACGTCCACGTCGGCAGCGGCAAGGGCCTGTACACGCTGGACGCGGTCACCGGGACGCCGAAGTGGCGTTTCCAGGCGGGCGGCGACATCGTGGGCGCACCGGCGGTGGCGGAGGGCCGTATCCACTTCGGCTCCACGGACCACCTGCTCTACACCCTGAAGGCCGACGACGGCCGCCTGAGATGGAAGCTCGCCACCGGCGGCGAGATCACCGGCTCGCCCGTGGTGAAGGACGGCGTCGTGTACGCGTGCAGCAAGGACCGGTGCGTGTACGCGCTGGACGCGGAGAAGGGCACCGGGACGGCCAGAACGGCCTAGGCCGTGCCCGGTGACGGCCGTCGTGCCGGTTGCACGGAAGGGGGCCGGACGGCGGCCGTCGCCGGGGTGAAGGCGGGTTCGCGGCCTGCTGGCGCTTTCTTCACCGCTCTCACACGAGACGCTACGCCGGGTAAGCGATTGCCGCCATGTGGCCGCTGCTAACGTGACGTGCTCACGATCAGTACAACGGGGTTGCACAACATTTTTCGGGGGTTGAACAACGTGAAGCTTCGCCATGTGCGCGCTGTGGCCGTGTCCGTCTGCGTGGTGGTCGCCCTGACCGGAGCCCGGCGCTCCCACGGCGGCGGGTGCGACGACAGCTCGAGCTCCCACAGCTCGTCGAGCAGTTCGGGCGGCTACTCGGGCGGCAGCACCCACTACGACGACGATGACGACGACTACTCGTCCTCGACCGGCGGCTCGGGCGGCACCGACGCGACCGCGACCGCCTCGCCCACCGAGGACGTGAAGATCACCAGCTGTGTGTACGACCAGAGCCGGGGCATCGTCGCCCGGGTCGAGGCCACCAACACCAGCAGCGTCACGACGTACACCTACGAGTTCGGTGTCACCTTCAAGGACTCCGACGGTGCCCCCGTACGCACCAGCGCGTCCACCATTCCGTACGTCTCGCCCGACTCCACGGAGACGCTGGACGTGACCGCCACGTACCTGCCGGGCGCCGGTGACAGCACGAGCGGCGTCACCTGCACGCTGGGCGACGTGACACGGACGGCGGAGTAGCTCACCGGACCCTGTGGTCGCGGCGCCGCGCCCGGAACAGCTCGCCCTGCCGCTCGCCCGGCAGGTTCCCGAGCGCGATCAGGTGCGGCGCCTGGGCGAAGGCGTGGGCGAGCGCGGCCTCCTTGGCCGCCCACAGGGCCCGCACGGTCCCCTGTACGCCCTGCGCCGGTTGCCCGGCGATGACGGTGGCACAGCCGACGGCGGCCGCCAACGCCCCGCCGGGCTCGGTGAGTTCCGAGACCAGCCCGATCTCGTGGGCCCGCCGCGCCGACAGTCTCTCCGCGCTCCCCATGAGCGCCATCCGCGCGACCTCCCCGTGCGGCATGCGCAGCGCCATGAGCATCGACTCGTAGGCGCTGACCATGCCGTAGGTGGTGTGCGGGTCGAAGAAGGTGGCGGTCGCGTCGGCGACGATGAAGTCCGCCTCCCCGAGGAGGTAGAAGGCGCCCCCGCAGGCCATGCCCCGCACGGCGGCGACGACCGGTTTCCACAGGTCGTTGCCCTTGGGCCCGACCCGCAGGAGCGGATCGTCCGTCATGTACGGCGAGCCGGGCTGCGCGACGACGACATCCCGGTCCAGTCCCGTGCAGAAGGCCCGCTCCCCGGCACCGGTGAGCACCACGGCCCGTACGGTGTCGTCGAACCGCAACTCCCGCCAGGCAGCGACGAGTTGATCCCGCATCGCGAGGTCGATGGCGTTGAGCCGCTCGGGCCGGTCGAGGGTGACGACCGCGACGCCGGTGTCCTTGGCGGCCGTGACGGTGAGGCTCATGGACGCTCCAGGACCCACTGGGGCAGGCCGGTGCCGCTGAAGACGGCGTGGACCTTGGCGCCGATGCGGATCCGGTCCGGGGCGAGGGAGTCGAGGGCTGCACCGGGGCCGGTGACGAGGTTGCCGACCAGGCGTATGCGGGGGGCGTCGGTGAGTTCGACGACGACGACGTTGTACGGCGCCTGCTCGGCGTAGTCGGGCAGGAGGGGCGGGTGCGGGACGACGTACGACCAGATGCGGCCCTGACCGGAGGTCCTGGTCCACTCGCTCGCGAAGGACCGGCAGTGCGGGCAGCAGGGTCGGGGCGGGAAGCGGGGTTCGCGGCATTCGGCGCAGGTCTGGACGCGGAGCTCGCCCTGGGCGGCGTACCGCCAGAAGGGGGCGCCGTCGGGGTCGGTGACGGGGGAGAGCATCCTTGGGTCAACTCCTCAGGAGCAGCGCGGAGGTGGGGACGCCTTCGCCGGCGGTGACGAGACAGGTGGCGGCGCCGGGGACCTGGGCGGTGCTGGTGCCACGCAGTTGCCGTACGCCTTCGTTGATGAGGTTGAAGCCATGGACGTAGGCCTCGCTGAGCCCGCCGCCCCCGGTGTTGAGAGGCAGCAGCCCGCCGATCTCGAGGGCGCCCCCTTCCGTGAACGCCCCGCCCTCCCCCCTCCCGCAGAACCCGTACCCCTCCAGCGAGAGCGGTATGAGGGCCGTGAACGCGTCATAGATCTGGGCGACGTCCACATCCTGTGGAGTGAAGTCGGCGTGCTTCCACAGATGCCGGGCGGCGGTCCAGGCGGGGCCGGTGAGCGGGTCGTCGTTCCAGTAGTTGACCATGCCGTGGTGCTGGGCGGGCAGGCCCTGGGCGGCGGAGTGGACGTAGACGGGGGTGTGCCGGCAGTCGCGGGCCCGCTCCCGGCTGGCGATCACGCAGGCGAGGGCCCCGTCCGTCTCCAGGCAGTTGTCGAAGAGGCAGAGGGGCTCGCTGATCCACCGGGAGGTCATGTACATCTCGCGGGTCAGGGGCCGTTCGTACATCACCGCGGCGGGATTCTGGTTGGCCCTGTTGCGGCAGGCGAGGGCGACGTTGAAGAGGTGGTCGCGCGTCGCGCCGTACTCGTGCATATAGCGGCGGGCGAGCATCGCGATCTCGTCGACGGGGCGCAGGAGGCCGTACGGCCGTGTCCACTGGGCGGGGGTGGGCAGTTGGGCGGCGGTGTTCCGCCAGGGCCGGGGCCCGCTGCCGCGCTTGCGTGACCGCCAGGCGACGCCGACCGTCGCCTGCCCGGTGGCGATGGCGGAGGCGAGATGCGCGACGGTGGCACACGAACCGCCGCCGCCGTACCCGACCTTGCTGAAGAAGGTGAGGTCCCCGAACCCGACGGCTTTCGCCAGCTCGACCTCGTCGGTCTCCTCCATGGTGTAGCTGGCGAGCGCGTCGACCTCACCCGGGGCTATTCCGGCGTCGTCGAGGGCGGCGAGGACGGCACGGCAGGCGAGGGTCTTCTCGTCCTCGGGAAGGTGTTTGGCGAACGGCGTCTGGCCTATGCCGACGACGGCGGTCGCGTCCTTGAGTCCGGCCATGTGCACACCTCCGCGCTGCGGACAGGCTGCTGACAGGGCGTCAGGCTACAGCTAATCTGACGGGTAGTCAGCTACTGAGTTCGGGGAGGCCTATCGTGGAATGGCAGAGCATCCCGGAGCTGGTCCGCCGCGCGGCCGAGCGGTACGCGGACACCGAGGCGGTGGTGGAGGGCCGGACCCGGATCTCGTACGGCGAACTCGGCGCCCGCGTCGAACGGTCGACGGCGGCCTGCCTGGCGAACGGCATCGCGCCCGGCGACCGGGTCGGCATCTGGGCCCCGAACACGCTGGACTGGATCGTGGCGGCGCTCGGCGCGGTGTCGGCGGGGGCGGTGCTCGTGCCGGTGAACACGCGGTTCAAGGGCACGGAGGCCGCGGACGTGCTGCGCCGCAGCGGGGCCCGGCTGCTCTTCGTGACCGGCACCTTCCTGGGCACCTCGTACGTGGCGTCGCTGCGCAGGGCGGTCGCGGAGGGGCCGGGGCTGCCGGAGCTGCGGCAGGTGGTCGTGCTGTCGGACGACGCCCCGGCGGACTTCCGTACCTGGAAGGACTTCCTGGCGAGCGGCGACGGGGTGGGCGAGGCGGAGGTGCGGGCGCGCGCGGGGGCCGTGGAGGGCTCCTGGCCGTCGGACATCGTCTTCACGTCCGGCACGACGGGCCGCCCGAAGGGCGCGGTGATCACCCACGCGCAGACGCTCCGTGCCTACGAGGTGTGGAGCGACCTCGCGGGGCTGCGGCAGGGCGACCGCTATCTGATCGTGAACCCCTTCTTCCACACCTTCGGCTACAAGGCCGGGGTGATCGCCTGTCTGATGCGGGGCGCCACGATGATCCCCCAGCCGGTGTTCAACGTGACCACGGCCCTGGCGAACATCGCGGCGGAACGCGTGTCCGTACTGCCGGGCCCGCCGACCCTCCACCAGTCGCTGCTGGACCACCCGGCGAGGGACACGCACGACCTCTCCGCGCTGCGGCTCGTCGTGACCGGCGCGGCGGTCGTGCCGTTGCGGCTGGTGGAACGCCTGCGCGGGGAGCTGGGCGTGGAGACGGTCCTCACGGCGTACGGCCTCTCCGAGGCCGGCGGCATCGTCACGATGTGCCGGCGCGGCGACGACCCGTCGGTCATCGCCTCGACCTCGGGCCGCGCGATCCCGGGCACGGAGGTATGCGTCGAGGCCCCGCCCGGCGAGCCCGGCGAGGTCCTCGTCCGCGGCTTCAACGTCATGCGGGGCTACTACGAGGACGCGGCGGCGACGGCGGAGGTGCTGACGGAGGAGGGCTGGCTGCGGACGGGGGACGTGGGGGTGCTGGACGCGGCGGGGAACCTGCGCATCACCGACCGCATCAAGGACATGTTCATCGTCGGCGGCTTCAACGCCTACCCCGCGGAGATAGAGCAGATCCTGGGAGTGCACCCCGACGTGGCCGAGGTCGCCGTGATCGGCGTACCGGACGCACGGCTGGGCGAGGCCGGCAAGGCGTACGTGGTGCGCCGGCCGGGGGCGGTGCTGACCGGGGACGACCTGATCGCGTGGGCGCGGCGGGAGATGGCGAACTACAAGGTGCCGCGGGTGGTGGAGTTCCTGGGGGAGCTGCCGCGGAACGCGAGCGGGAAGGTGGTCAAGGGGGAGTTGCGGGGGCGGGCGGGGAGCCGGCCGTGAGCCCGTGATGGTGAGGGGTTCGAGGGCGGTCGGTATCGCGCCGCTTTGCCGACCAGCACGTGCAGAGCCGGAGCGAGGGGGGCCAGTCGCGAGTGGCGGCGGTATGGTGAGTGGTATGGCAACCAAGAAGTACACTGTGACACTGCCGGAGGAGCTCGCCGAGGAGATCCGGCGCGAGGTGGGGGCGGGCAACTTCAGTGCGTTCGTCACGCGGGCCATAGAGCGTCAGCGGGAGCAGGACCGGCTGGGAGAGCTGGTCGCTTGGATGCAGGAAGAAGGCGGACCGCTCACCGAGACCGAGCTTGCGGAGGCGGAGGCGGAGCTGCGGGGGCACGAGCGCCACTTCGCGGAACGCGAGGCCGACGGTGATGCGCACCTTCCGATGGCGGGCTGATGAGCGTCGGCACATTCGTGCTGGACTGTGAGGCTCTTTCCCGGGCTGTCCGGCGCGAGCGGAGGATGACCGCGCGGCTCACGCAGGCGCACCGCTCCGGCATCCGGGTTGTCACCGGCTCCATGACCCTGATCGAGGCCTACCACGGTCAGGTGCAGCACGCGGCCTGGGCATGGGCGATGTCCCGGATCGTCGTCGAGCCCGTCACGCGGGACGTGGCGGAGGAGGCGGTCGTGCTGCTGCGGGACACCGGGCTTCACGGACACAAGTACGCCATCGATGCTGCGCTGGCCGTGATCGCTGGGCGGCTCGGCGGGAATGTCGTGCTCTACACGTCCGATGAGGACGACATGACCAAGCTCTGCGGGGAGCGGGTTCGAGTCGTCGCGCTGTGACCGGTGTGGTCAGCCACGGGCCAGCACCCTGGTAGGCGAGATCGGCCAGGATGGGAACGCCCTGGCGCTCACAGATCCGGATGATCCGGTGGGTGCGAGCGGCGGTCAGGTCGTGAGTGCGGCCTGGCAGGGCGGGTGAGAGCCACAGCAGCCGGCCGCCGGGGTCGGTGACGACCTGCACGTTCACGCCGTGGCGCCGGTGTTTCTGGGAGTAGTCGCCCCGTCCGTCGCCGACTCGGTCGCACTCGGCGAGCGTGCCGTCCAGCAGGACGAAGGCCGCGTCGCTCTCGCGCAGAACCTTGAGCAGACCCGGTGCTCGTTCGGCGAGCAGGTGGACGACCGCACTGGTGTAGGCGTGGGCGGTGGACTCGCAGATCCCGAATCCGGCAGCGATCTTCGCCAGGGTGGCGTGTTCGCGCAGGTACACCAGTGCCACCATCGCACGCTGAGACGGGCGCAGCTTGCATCGGCGGTCGCCCTCACGGGTGACGATCAGCATGGTGACCCACTCCACGAGCGCATGCGGCAGGTCGAGTGCGGCAGGATGGATGACCAACGGGGCCCCCGAGCAATGTGGTTGAGACGTCAGACATCTCGATCAACAGCCCAGGGGCCTCGCTCGTTGCCCTTCGCTGGCCATCACCTGATCGATGCCCAACTCGAAGAAGCTCAATGAGAGTTTATCGGGGCTGATGGCTGTTGCTGCGGCGGACGCACCTCGGCCGCGGCAGCTTCCCCTCCGAGCCGCCGCGGCCGATCCCCGTGGGATGTGGCTTCAGCTGGTCGGCTCGCCGGTGGCGTGCGAGTTGTCGGTGGTGGCGTCGCCGGTGCCCTCGTCGGCGGCGAGGACGGTGTTCAGCGGCTCGCTGGTGGCGTGGCTGTTCAGCGTGGTCACCTTGGCGGCCTCGGTGTTCGTCGCCTCTGCCTCAGCGGTCGTCTTCTTCTCGTTGCTCATGACTGGCTCCCCTGAATGTTCTTGGTGCGGTGAGTGGTGGGACCGGCCCGGCAACTCCCCCGCGGGCCGCCGGGCCGGTCACCTCCGGGCCGCAACACCTTAAGGTGCGGCCACCGGTCGTCCCGCCTGCCCCCCGACGCGACGGATCGACACGACAAGAGTGCCGTGGGGCGATAAACGAACGATGAACGCGTACGTGCCTTGTCAGGCGAGGGTAAGAGGCTGGAGCAGTGCTCGTACTTCTTCGGCCTCGGGGGCCTTGAGCTCCTCGAAGATCTCCAGAGCTTCCTGCCAGCAGACCTGAGCACGACCGGTCTGCCCGATGCCGCTCAAGGCCCGCCCCAGCACGGTGAGTACGTTGCCGCGCCGCCACTCACCGCCGATTCCGCGGAGCACGGTCAGTGCCAGTTCCGCGTTGGCCGCGGCCTGCCCCGGGCGCAGGGCGGCCAGGTCGACCTCGGCGAGACGGAAGAGGGTCATACCCTCCCAGAGGCGTTGTCGGCTGTCCTGGAAGACTTCGAGCGCCTGCCCCAGCCGATCGGCGGCTTGATCCAGCTGACCGCTTTGGGTGAGTGCGAGGCCCAGCGCGTACCGGCCGTTGGCTCCCTTCAGCGCGTGCCCCATGTCGTCGTACATGGCGGTGCCCTGCTCGGCCAGGGACACCGCGCTGTCGGTGTGCCCCATGGCGAGATGGATCCGCGACAGGTTGCACAGGGCGCTGGCCTCGCCCGGGCGATCCTCGCAGGAGCGGAAGCTCTCTATGGCGCGGGTCAGGTGTGTCTCGCCGTCCTCGTACCTGCTCTGGTAGAGCGCGATGATGCCCAGCATGTTGGACGCCCAGCAACGGGGGAGCGGATCCCCCGCGGCCTCTGCCAGCTGCACCGCGTCGGCGGCCTCCTGATCCGCGAGCTCGAAGTGGCTGCCCGAAAGGTGATGGCCGTTGGCCAGGGTCACGAGGGCCCGGGCTTGCGCCCGTTGGTCTCCGGCGGCGTGCGCCGCGGCGCGCATGGAGGCCGCTGTCGCTTCGTACTCCTTGGAGTTCGCGCCCGACTCGGTGAGGTCGATGGCCAGCCAGAGCAGGTCGACGGCACGCCTCAACTGGTGGGGAGCTGTGGACTGACGCACACACGCGAGCAGGCAGACGGCCTCCGAGTACAACCAGTCCTGAGCGTGATGCCGGTCCTCGAACGTCAGCCCTGGATACTCGGTCGCCGCCAGATGATCCACCAACCGATCCCCCGGCCGCTCGATCGCGTAAACTCCCGCGGCCGTGGCCAGATAGAAGTCCAGCAGCCGCGACAGCGCCGCATCCCGCTCGCTCGGCGGCCACTCGTCCCGCTCCGCGCACGCACGCGCGTAGAGCCGCACCAGATCGTGGTACCGGTACCGCCCGGGCGCCGCCGACTCCAGCAGCGAGGTGTCGACGAGGGACTCCAGCAGGTCCTCCGTCTCCTCCACCGGCAGGTCCAGTACGGCCGCGGCGGCGGCCAGCGAGATGTCCGGCCCGTCCGCCAGCCCCAGCAGCCGGAACGCCCGGGCCTGGGTCGCGTCCAGTGCGCCGTACCCCAGCTCGAAGGTCGCCTTCACGGCCAGGTCCCCGGCCTGGAGTTCGTCCAGCCGGCGCCGCTCGTCCGCGAGCTTGGCGGCGAGTACGGACACCGTCCACGTACGGCGTGCCGCGAGCCGGGACGCCGCGATGCGGATCGCCAGCGGCAGGAAACCGCACGCCGCGACCACGTCGAGCGCCGCCTCTCGCTCGGACGCCACCCGCTCCTCGCCCACGATCTTCGTGAAGAGGGACAGCGCCTCCTCCGGGGACATCACGTCCAGGTCGACCAGATGGGCACCGGCCAGGTCCACCATCCGCACCCGGGACGTCACCAGCGCCGCGCAGCCCTCCATGCCCGGCAGCAGCGGGCGGACCTGGGCCGCGTCACGGGCGTTGTCCAGCAGGACCAGGACCCGGCGGCCGTCCAGCACGGACCGGTACAGCGCCGCCCGCTCCTCCAGCGAGTCCGGGATCGCCGAGTCCGCCGTGCCCAGGGCGCGCAGGAACGAGCCCAGGACCGTCTCCGGCTCCGCCGCCCGCGCGCCCGCGCCCTGGAGGTCGACGTAGAGCTGCCCGTCGGGGAAGGCGGTGCGCGCCTGGTGGGCCACGTGCACCGCGAGCGTCGTCTTGCCCACGCCGCCGATGCCCGCCACCGCCGACACCGCCATCACCCGGCCCTCGGCCGAGGCGAGGACCTCGCTCAGCTCCGAGACGAAGGCGGAACGGCCCGTGAAGTCGGGCACGGTCGCCGGGAGTTGCGCCGGGCGCACCGGGGCCGTCGGCGGCTCGGCCACCGGCGCCGACGGCGCCGCGAGGCCGGGGTCCGCCTGCAGGATCCGCTGCTGGAGCTCCTTCAGGCCCGGGCGCGGGTCCACACCCAGCTCGTCCGCCAGCAGGCGCCGCGTGTCCGCGTACACCGCCAGCGCCTCCGCCTGACGGCCGCTGCGGTACAGCGCGAGCATCAGCAGCTCCCGCAGCCGCTCCCGCAGCGGGTGCGCCGCGGTCAGCGCCGTCAGCTCCGAGACCGCCTCCGCGTGGCAGCCCTGCTCCAGGTCCATGTCGAGGCGGGACTCCAGCAACTGGAGCCGCCATTCCTCCAGGCGGACCCGCTGAGCCTCCGCGTACGGCCCGGGGACCCCCGCCAGCACTTCCCCGTCCCACAGCGCCAGCGCCCGCCCCAGCGCCTTGCGCGCTTGGCACAGATCCCCGGAGTTCCTGGCCTTCTCCCCCTCCGTGGCCAGCTCCTGCGCCACCGCCAGGTCCAGCGCGCCCTCGGCCAGGCCCCGCACCGCGTAGCCGCCCGACTCGCTCACCAGGACCCCGGGGTCCAGCACCTTGCGCAGCCGGGAGGCGTACGTCCGTACCGCGGCCAGCGCCTGCGAGGGCGGCTCCTCGCCCCACAGGGCGTCGATCAGCTCCGCCGCGGTCGCCGTACGGCCCTCGCGCAGCAGCAGGGCCGCGAGCAGGGCGCGTTGCTGGGGGGACCCGGTGGGGAGCTGCTCCTCGCCGCGCCAGGCGCGCACCGGACCGAGCAAGCCGAAGCGCAGCGCCGCCGCCGGCTCGGCCGGCTCCGCCGTATCTGCCGAGGAGCCGGGACGCCTCTGCTCCGGCACTCGCGGTACCCCGCCCATCGCAGTCCCCCTAGGACCCGTTTACATCTCCGCCAGTTTGCCTTGTTCCGGCAGATGCGTCAGCTGTGGAGGAGCTGATCACAGGCAGGCGCGCGGGATATCACAAGGTCCTCACGTGCTCTCCGCACGGCGGTGCCCGCTCCCGCATGACCGACGGCATAGCTGACGGACCGTCAGATCGGCGCTACCGTGACGGACATGGACACCGAGACGACGTTTCCCCTGATCATCTCCGTCGACGACCACACCGTGGAGCCGCCCACCGTCTGGCAGGACCGGCTCCCGAAGAAGTACCTCGACACCGGGCCGCGCATCGTCCGCGCGCCACTGAAGGAAATGACCTTCCTCGGCGGCCGGTTCAAGCCCGTCATGGGCCGGCCCGGCGACGACGGGCCCATCGGCGACTGGTGGGTGTACGAGGACCTGCACCGGCCGATCACCCGCCTCGACACGGCCGTCGGCTACAGCAGGGACGAGATCAAGCTGGAGGTCATCACCTACGAGCAGATGCGCCCGGGGTCCTACGACGTCCCCGCCCGCCTCGCCGACATGGACGTCAACCACGTCCAGTCCGCCCTCTGCTTCCCGACCTTCCCCCGCTTCTGCGGCCAGACCTTCACCGAGGCCGCGGACCATGAGCTGGGCCTGCTGTGCGTGCAGGCCTACAACGACTGGATGGTGGAGGAGTGGTGCGGGCCGGACGCCCAGGGGCGGCTCATCCCCCTCACCCTCATCCCGCTCTGGGACGCCGAACTGGCGGCAGCGGAAGTCCGCCGCAACGCCGCCCGCGGCGTCCGTGCCGTCGCCTTCTCCGAGATACCCCCGCACCTGGGCCTGCCCTCCGTCCACACCGACGACTGGGACCCCTTCCTCGCCGCCTGCGACGAGACCGGCACCGTCGTCGCCATGCACATCGGATCGTCGAGCCGTATGCCCTCCACCTCCGCCGACGCCCCGCCCGCCGTCGGCTCCACCATCACCTTCGCCAACTGCTGCTTCTCGATGGTCGACTGGCTGATGAGCGGCAAGTTCGAACGCTTCCCGAACCTCAAGGTCATGTACGCGGAGGGCCAGATCGGCTGGATCCCGTACATCCTGGAGCGCGCCGACGTCGTGTGGGAGGAGAACCGGGGCTGGGGCGGCGTCGCCGACAAGGTCCACCGCCCGCCGTCCGAACTGTTCGCCGACCACGTCTACGGCTGCTTCTTCGACGACGCCTTCGGGCTCAGGAACCTGGACGCGATCGGCGTCGGAAACGTCCTGTACGAGACCGACTACCCGCACTCCGACTCCACCTGGCCGAAGTCCCGCGAGGTCGGCGAGGCGCAGATGGGGCACCTGGACGCGGACGTCGTGGAGCGGATCGTGCGGGGCAACGCCATCGAGCTACTGGGACTGACGCCACAGGGGCTGTGGGCACCGGGAGGCGGCCGCTGATCGTAAACAACCGGTCTGGAACGGAACCCCGACCGCGTACAAGCCATCTTCCCCACCGAGGTGCGAAGTACCTCGTACATGACCATTACGCACATATTTCTCTTCGGTCGGGGCAACCATGGCTCTTCAGGACGCGCAGGTCACTGTCGTCGTCATCGGGTACGACGACGCCGCCCATGTGGCGGACGCGGTGCGCTCGGCGCTCGCGCAGGGGCCGGCCGTCCGTGAGGTGATCGCGGTCGACGACTGCTCGACGGACGGCAGCGGGGAGCTGCTGGAAGGGCTGGCCGCCGAGGAACCGCGCCTGAAGGTGATCCGGCGCCCGACCAACAGCGGCGGCTGCGGCACTCCGCGAAACGACGGGCTGAACGCCGCGACCTCGCCCTACGTGATGTTCCTGGACAGCGACGACGTGCTGCCGCTGGGTGCCGTCGACGCGCTGCTGGGCGCGGCCGTGCGGCACGACACCCCGGTCGCGTCCGGGCTGGCCCTGCGCAAGGAGCTGCCGTCCGGGCGCGAGACCCCCTGGCAGCCCGAGCTGTACACCCGGCGCACCCTGGTCGCCCACCCCGCCCGGCGGGTGCGCCTCGTCCGCGACACGCTCTGCGTCAACAAGCTCTACAGCACCGCCTTCCTGCGCGAGCACAGGATCAGCTTCCCCGAAGGAGCCTTCCCGTACGAGGACTTCGTTTTCGGCGCACGGGTGCTGGCCGCCGGGCCACGCATCGCGATCGTCCCGGAGCCGGTGTACCTCTGGCACGTGCGCCGATCGGCGGCCCGGCTGTCCATCTCCCTCGACCGCTCGGACACCGCCAACTGGCAGGCCCGGATCGACGCCGACCGGCTGTCGTACGACATCCTGCTGAGCGCCGGGGAGAAGCGGCTGGCGCGGGCGACGCGGGCGCGCTTCCTCGACCACTCGCTGCGGATGTACGCACGCGAGCTGCACCTGCGCGGCGCCGACTACCGGCGCGAGTGGTGGACCCTCACGCGCGCGTACCTGGCCTCCTTCGACGAGAGCGACCTCACGGCGGCGACCACGCCCGGCCGGATCGTCGCCCGGGTGGTGCTCGCCGCCGAGGAGCCGCGCGACCTGGACCGGCTCAAGGAAGTCGCGGCCCGCCCGGCACGGCTGAACCCGCCGTACGCGCACGCGGACGACGGCTCCCCGGTCTGGTCGGCGGACCTGCCCCAGGCGGAGTTGGACCACCTCCTCGTCCGCCCGGTGCACCGGCTGCCCGCCGCCGTCGACGCCGAACTGCGCCCACGCGTGCGTGGGACGGTGCTCCGGCTGCGCCTGCACGAGCTGTACGGACGGATGGCGGAGGGGGGTCCGCAGACCGTGGAGGCGGAGTTCGCGGAGCGGGAGGACGGGCGGGTGGGATTCACCGCCACGGCGCCCCTCACGGCCCACCCGGAGTCCGGCACCTGGTCGGCCGAGTTCCCCCTGGACCTGGCGGCGCTGGGCAGCGGCACCTGGGACCTCAGGCTGCGGCTGCGCTTCAGAGACGGCACTGACCGGCACACCACCGCCCACGCTCTCGCGGGCGCCGGACTGCTGCGCCGCAGCGCACTGCCGAGCCTGCGACACGGTGTGCTGCTGGCCCAGCCGTACGCCACCCACTCGGGGGCGCTCGCGGTGCGGCTCGCGCCCGGCTTGAGCGGACTGACCGAGGTCATACGCCGTCGCCTCAAACGCCTCTTTCGCTGATCTGTGACCCACTCCGACGAAGGGACCGCGGTACATGACCTGGCTGATCACCGGTGGCGCCGGCTACATCGGGGCGCACGTCGTGCGCGCGATGCTCGATGCGGGAGAACGAGCCGTCGTCTACGACGACTTGTCCACGGGGATCGCCGAACGGGTCCCCGAGGGCGTGCCGCTGGTCCTCGGCTCCACGCTGGACGGTGAGCGGCTCGGGCGCGTCATCCGGGACCAGGGCATCACCGGCGTCGTCCACCTCGCCGCGAAGAAGCAGGTCGGCGAGTCCGTCGAACTGCCGTTGTACTACTACCGGGAGAACGTCGAGGGCCTGCGCATCCTGCTGTCCGCCGTCGCCGAGGCCGAGGTCGCGTCGTTCGTGTTCTCCTCATCGGCCGCCGTCTACGGCATGCCGGATGTCGACCTCGTCACCGAGGAGACTCCGTGCGAGCCGATGAGCCCGTACGGCGAGACCAAGCTGGCCGGCGAGTGGCTCGTACGGGCCACGGGCCGGGCGACCGGTCTGTCGACGGCCTCGCTCCGCTACTTCAACGTGGCCGGCGCGGCGACCCCGGAACTGGCCGACACCGGCGTCTTCAACCTCGTCCCCATGGTGTTCGAGAAGCTCACCGAGGGCGCCCCGCCGCGGATCTTCGGCGCCGACTACCCGACCCCCGACGGGACGTGCGTGCGCGACTACATCCACGTCGTCGACCTGGCGGAGGCCCATGTGGCGGCCGCGCGGCGGCTGCACGCGGCACCGGGCACGGACCTCACCCTCAACATCGGGCGCGGGGAGGGCGTCTCGGTGCGCGAGATGATCGACCGGATCAACGCGCTCACCGGCCACGCCCTGCCCCCGGTGGTCGTGGACCGGCGGCCGGGCGACCCCGCCCGGGTCGTCGCCTCGGCCGACCGCATCGCGGCGGAACTGGGCTGGAAGGCGCGGTACGGGGTGGCGGACATGATCTCGTCGGCGTGGGCGGGCTGGACTGCGCACCACCCCGTGAAGTGAGCACCACCCCGTGAAGTGAGCAGTACGGCCCTTCCTCTCCAGGAAGGGCCGTACGCCTTACCTCTCCAGGAAGCCGAACAGGGCTTCCCACCGCCCGGCGATCTCCTGCGCCCCGTACCGCCGTATGTTCTCCCGCGCCGCCTCGCCCATCCGGTCCCGCAGCTCGCGGTCCGACATCAACAGGTCCAGCTTGCGGGCCAGTTCGCCCGTGTTGCCGGGCCTGGCGAGGAGGCCGTCCTCGCCGTCGCGGACTATCTCGTGGACGCCGGGGGCGCAGTCGAAGGCGGTGCAGGGGACGCCCATGGCCATGGCCTCCATGAGGGCGAGCGGGAAGCCCTCGCCCCTGGAGGACAGCGCGAACACCGAGCCGCCCCGCAACGCGCCCGGCACGTCGCTCGTGCGGCCCATCCACGTCACCGAGTCGTCGAGGCCCAGGGCGGTGCACTGCTTCCTGAGGATCTCCTCGTCCTCCCCGGAGCCGTAGATCTTCAGCACCCAGCCGGGGTGGCGGGGGGCCACCTCGGACCAGGTGTCGAGGAGCATGTCGACGCCCTTCTCGTCGCTGAGCCGGCCGATGCTGATCACGGCCTTCTCGGTGCGCGGGGAGGGCACGTCCGGCAGCCAGGGCACGGCGTTCGGCAGATACGAGGCGTTGTTGAGGCCCGCGCCGATCCACAGGTCGGCGTCCTCGCGGGTGAGGACGAGCATGCGGTCGACGTCCCGGTAGTGCTTGAGGACCCGCTGGAAGCGCGAGGACCGCTTCGAGGTCTCGAAGGACTCGTGGCTCATCCCGATGACGGTCAGACCGCCTGTGTCGGCGAGCTTCACCCACTCCATCGCCCACACCTGGGTCACGATGACGACCCCGCCGGGACGCGCGGCGCGGAAGAGGCCCGTCAGCACGCCGGCCTTCTCCCGCATGCTCGCCTCTCGCGCCCGGCCGGGGGCCGGCGGCTGGCCGTCGTACAACCGGGTGGTGGGGTACGGGAGTTCGCCGAGGTGGTGCGGGTCCTCGGGGGTGGTGACACCGATGACGTGGACGCGGTGGCCGCGCTCGGTGAAGAGCCGGGCCATCTGATGGGACCAGCTGGTCACGCCGCCCATCTCGTCCACGCTGTTGGAGACCAGGAAGACGTCCCGCTCCGGCATGCTGTCCCTCACGCTTTCCTCCAATCGGCGAAGAACTCCTCGACGATGCGCCGCGCGGCGGTGCCCTTGTCGTACTCGCCGAAGTCGGCCACGAACCGCTCCCGCGCCGCCGCGTACTTGACCGTCTGCTCCTCCAGCGGTGAAGCGCCCAGCACGGAGTGCAGTTCGTCCTCGGTGCGGACGACCGGGCCCGGTGCCCGTTCCAGCAGGTCGAAGTAGGTGCCGCGGCCCTCGTGCACGTACTCCTCGTAGTCGTACGGGAAGAAGAGCATCGGGCGGTCCAGCAGGGCGTAGTCGAACATCACCGACGAGTAGTCCGTGATCAGGGCGTCGGCGAGGGCGAGGACGGGGGTCACGTCGTGGTGGTCCGACACGTCGATGACCCGGCCTCGTACGGACGGCGGGAGGACGACGTGGTTGAGGTAGTGCGCGCGCACGAGGAGGACGTACTCGTCGCCGAACGTCTCCGCGAAGCGCTCCACGTCGAAGGGCAGCGCGAAACGGCGCCCGCCCTGCTGGCGGAAGGTGGGGGCGTACAGCAGCACCTTCTTGTCCGACGGGATGCCCAACTCGGCGGCCAGCGGCGGCCGTTCGGCGGCCTCGCGGGCCCGCACGAGCGCGTCGTTGCGCGGGTAGCCCACGCGCAGCAGCGCCTTCTCCGGCAGCCGGAAGGCCTTGGCGAGGGTGCGGACGTCGTGCTCCGAGCGGATCAGGAAGTGGTCGAAACGGTCCAGGGTGCGCTGCTGTTCCGCCTGCTCGGCGCGGGACTTGAGCTTCCAGCCGGGTTCGTCGAAGCCCATCCGCTTGAGCGCGGAGCCGTGCCAGGTCTGGATGTACGTCGTCCCGGGGCGCTTGGTCAGCTTCAGCGGGTAGCTCTGGTTGTCGACCCAGTACTCGGCGCGGGCCAGCGCGCGCAGGTACGGCAGCGACCAGCGGCGCACCAGCGTGGCGTCCTTGGGGAAGCCCTGCGGCTTGCCCGTGTACGACCACACCGCCTCGAAGTCGATCCCCTGCCGGCGCATCTCCTCGTAGATCGCCCGGGGGCTGTCGCTGTACTGCCGGCCCAGGTGGCTCTCGAAGACCACCAGGCGCTTGTGCACCGGCATCCGCAGGAAGACGTCGCGGTAGAGGCGGAGCTTGGTGTCCCCGGAGGACGCTTTCTTGCGCAGGGTCTTCGCCTTGCGGTAGCCGGCCTTGGCGAGGCGGCCGGGTGGGCCCTGCAGTCCGCGGGTGACGAGGGTGTTCGCCTTCTTGTCGGGGACGAGGCGGAAGGCGAGGTGGCCGCGGGCGGAGACCTGAGGCTCGACACGGTCGGCGACCAGCCGGGTCAGGCGGGGGCGCACCGGCACCTCGCCGGTCGCGAGGCCGGGGCCGGCGGCGGTCAGGCGGGTCGTCGTACGCTCGCCGTCGACGTCCAGGTGGAGGCGTACGTCCCAGACGGCGTCCACGATGCCGAGCGGGCGCAGGCCCTTCGAAAGGTTCGCCGAGGCCTCCCAGGACACGTGCGGGCCCTCGTGCCGCACCGTCGCCACCGGGAAGCGGAAGGTCTGGAAGCGTACGCCCTGCCGGCGGGCGTAGAACTCCAGCTCGGCGGTGAGCCGGGCACCGGCCGGGATGACCCCGAGGGGGTTGGTGACGCGCCCCGCGAGCCGGACGACACCGCCCTTGCCCTGCTCCCGCTCCTGCCGGTACTCGGTCAGTTCGTTGCGCAGGAACAGCTTCCCGACCGGCCGGGCGTGATAGCCGAGCTCGGTGACGTCCAGGATCCGGCGGGCGAGGGGGTCCTCGTCGATGTGCTCGGCGCACCAGTAGACCCGCCCCTCGCGCTCGGCGAGCGGGGCGGAGACCTTGTCGCGGTTGGTGAGCGTGTCCACGGCGGGCAGCAGGTTGTCCCAGTCGCTCATCCGCAGCAGATAGGCGCAGACCGCGTGGATCGGCTCGACCTCGTCGTACGCGGCCGGGTCGATCGACGCCAGGTAGGTGCGGGCGAGAGCGGCGAACTCCTGACGGTAGGCGGCGTCCCGGAAGGGCAGGTCGCGCAGGTGCAGGACCAGGTCGTGCTTGAGGAACTTGACGTCCTTGCGGAACTTCAGCTCGGGCAGGCCCTGGTCGGCGAGCAGTCGGTCGACCCGGCGGTGCATCTCCATGCGGTGCGCGAAGTTGGCGATCTCGGCCCGGCGGTTGCTGATCGACTTGGCGTCGGCCTTCTCGACCACGTTCCAGTCGTAGACCCGGTTCGGTATGAGCGTGATGCGGCGGGCCGCGGTGTACGCCTGGGCGGAGAAGAGCAGGTCCTCGTAGTGGATGCCGACGGGGAAGTCCAGGCCGCTGTCGACCAGGAACTGCCGGCGGTAGCACTTGTTGGTCGACAGGGTGTCGTAGACCAGCAGGTCAGGCAGCTCGGAGACCGAGTCGAGGGTGCGGGTGCGGGCGTACAGCCACGGGTACCACCTGACCTCCTTGCGGTGGCGCGAGTCGACGTGGACGCGGACACAGAGGCCGGAGACCAGGTCGGCGCCGGTGGTCTCGGCCGCCTCCAGGAAGTTGCGGCAGGCGTTGCGCTCCAGGACGTCGTCGCTGTCGAGGAAGAGGACGTAGGCGCCGCGGCTCTTCAGGATGCCGTGGTTGCGGGGCGCGCCGCAGCCGCCGCTGTTCTCGGGGAGCCGGTGCGCCCGCACCCGGTCGGGGTGCTCGGCGGCGAGGCGGCGGGCCACCTCGTACGAGCCGTCCGTGCTGTGGTCGTCCACGATCACGACCTCGACGCCGCGCAGTGTCTGCTCCAGCACCGAGCGTACGGCCGTGGGCAGCCTGGCCTCGTCGTTGTAGACGATCACGACGACGGACATGGCGACGTCGGCTACGGAGGGTCGCTGATCGACGTCCACATTCACCTCGTTCATCCCTGCTTCCACCCTTTGGAAGCGATCACGCGCTAGAGGGCCACATGGGTAGATGTCAATAGGGGCGCACGGGTTCCTTCGGTGGGGCCGGACCCTTGTCTGACAGTGCGTCAGCTACGACCATGTAGTCCGCGCCGGTCGACATCCCGGACCGCCAGTGAAGGGGGCACCATGCCAGCCCTGTCGCCGGAAGGGCGTCTTGCCTACGGCATCCAACTTCCCGTCCAGTCGCAGAGCACGATCTACGCCGAACCCTGGGAGGCCTCCGCCGGCCCGGACGACCTGCTCGCCCTCGCCCGCACCGCCGACCGCGCCGGCTTCGCCTACCTCGCGAGCTGCGACCACGTCGCCATCCCGCGCCGCCTCGCCTCCGCGATGAGCACGGTCTGGTACGACCCCGTCGCCACCCTCGCCTTTCTCGCGGCCGCGACCGAGCGCGTCCGGCTGCTCAGCCACGTGGCCGTGGTGGGCCTGCGCCATCCCCTCGTCACCGCCAAGCAGTACGCCACCCTCGACCACCTCAGCGGCGGGCGGCTGATCCTCGGGGTCGGGGCCGGGCATGTGCGGGAGGAGTTCGAGGCGCTGGGCGTCGACTTCGAGCGGCGCGGACCCGTGCTCGACGAGTGCGTCGACGCCCTGCGCGCCGCCCTCGGGCCCGACGAGTTCCCCGAACACCACGGCAAGCTCTACGCCTTCGAGGGCCTCGGCCAGCGACCGCGCCCCGCCCAGGAGCACGTCCCGCTGTGGGTCGGCGGGTCCTCCCCGGCCGCCGTACGCCGAGCCGCCCTCAAGGGAGACGGGTGGCTGCCCCAGGGGGATCCGCGGGACCGACTCCCGGCGCAGATCGCCCGGATACGGCGGCTGCGCGAAGAAGCAGGCATCGAGGGGTCGTTCACCGTCGGCGCCATCGCCGAGCCCCTGTACGTCGGCAAGCCCGGCTGGGACGTCGGACGCCGGACCCTCACGGGCGACGCCGAGGAGCTGGCCGAGTCGCTCCGGGCCTACCGTGCCATGGGCGTGCACCAGCTCCAGGTGCGGTTCCGGTGCCGCAGCCGGGCCGAACTCACCGATCAGATGGAGGCGTTCGGGACGCAGGTGGCACCGCTGTTGTAGCGGGCCCGGCACGCAGCGCTTCTTGAAAGCTTGAACATGTCCACGCCGACCGCCGTATGTATGGACGTACTGACGTAGACGTACGGCCGTACGGCTTCGGCGGAAGGACACATGACGTGCGCACTTCCCGGAAACTGACCGTCGCCCTCGCCTGCCCCGAGGATGCCTGGCCGCATCCCGACTGGCCGGCTCCGGACGACCCGTACGTCGGGCGGGTGGTGCAGTCGGCCGCTCCCTTCGAGGCGGTGGGGGAGGGCGCGGACGTCGTGATCCTGTGCTGCGAGGACCCCTCGGCGGCGCTGCGGGAGCGGTGGGCCGCCGACGTCCCGGTGATCGTCATCAGCCCGCGCCGGGACACCGAGACCATCGTCGAGGCGTTCCGTGGCGGGGCGGGCTATCTGGTCGAGGGGGACTACTGCACCTGCATGCTCTCCTCGGCCGTCGTCGGGGCCACCGTCGGGCACACGTACCTCTCCCCGGCGGCCTGCGCCGCCCTGCGGGAGGGGGCGCGGCGGATGCCCACCGGCGGGGAGGCCATGGAGCGGCTGCGGTCGCTGCTCTCGCCGCGCGAGCGGCAGATCATGGAGCTGCTGTCGACCGGCCTGGGCGCGCAGGAGATCGGGCTGCGATTACGGCTGAGCGAGAAGACCGTCCGCAACAACCTCAGCAACATCTACGCCAAGCTGGACGCACGCGGCAGCACGGACGCGGTCCTGCGCTGGCTGGGAGCCGCGCCCGTGCTTCGCTTCCGAGAATGCGGCTGACGACTCCTGACAAGCTGCTGCTCTTTGAGCTGCGCGCCGCAGACCTGCTCGACTTCTCCCGCGCAGCGGTCGACTCCAGCCACATCCGCGCGATGAAGGGCGGGCCGGCCACCGGTCCGTCTCCGGTGGACCGGGGCAAGGCCGACAGCAAGCACCACCTGATCGTCGAGGCGCACGGCACCCCGCTCGCGGCAAGCGCGGCCAGCCACTGCGCCGCCCCGAGCACCTGTATGCCGACCGCGGCTATGACCACGAGGCGCATACGTGGCAGTCGCGCCCGCGCAGCCTCACATCCGGGATCTCAGCACGTCGACCTCACAGCCCGGCGCGAACGGGTCGAAGCCGTGCTCGATCAGCCAGCGAACTATCAGCAGGCTTCGCAACGACCACCACGCGTGGATCACGTCGAGGTCGATGTCGGTGCCATAGCCGGCGATGACGTCGTCGAGGTGCTCCTCGTGTCCGAGCGTGAAGGTGGCGAGGTCGTACAGGGCATCACCCTGGCCCGCCTCGGACCAGTCGATGATGCCCGTGACCTCGTCGCCGTCGACGAAGAGGTGATCGATCTGCAGGTCGCCGTGCGTGAACGCCGGAGTCCACGGCCGGAGCGCGGCCTCGGCGACCTGGCGGTTGCGAGTGACCAGGTCGGCGGGCAGGACGCCGTTCGTCACGAGCAACTCGCACTCGTCGTCGAGTTCCGCCGCCAGCGCGACGATGCTCCGGCCGGCCTGGCCCGGCCGGGCCGGCAGGGGCGCTTCGTGCAGCTTCCGGATGGCGGCGCCCGCCGCGGCCCACGCCGCCGGCGACCCGGTCGACGGCCCGCCGAGGCGCCCAAGCGTCGTCCCCGGGAGTGCGGCGGTCGCGAGCACGGACGGCTTGCGCCACAGGACCTCCGGGGTCGGGACCGGCGCGAGGGACATCGCCTCGACCTCGGCATCGATGCGCGCCTGATCGGCGTCCACCTTCAGGAACACGTCGCCGACGCGCAGAGTCGCGCGCTCGGAATGGGAGACGACGACTTTGACCTCATCCATGGGCGACCAGTATCCCGGGGATGTTCGCCGACGTCGCCGGGTTAGGAGTCCTAAGGTGCCGGAACCTCCGACAGCGGGATCTCGACGTCGGTGACGTTCTCGCTGCCCTCACCGAACCCGGGTTCCGACCTCAGAGCGCGGGTCGAATTCTGAATGCCGGATGCTTCAGGAGTTCCGCACTTCACATTGCGCAGCCAGAGGCGGCCGTCGGGGGTGCCGTTCTTCAGGATCTGCGGATAGAAGACGTGTACGCCCGTGGAGCCCTCGCTCGGCGAGAAGAACACCGTCTGGCCGTCCTGTGCTTCCTTGTACGTGGCCTTCAGGAATCCGCTCACATCGGTGCGCTTGGCGGACCACATGAAGAAGCCGATGCTGTCCGCCTGTACGGTGTCCGTCCTGCTGAACGCCAGCGTCGTCGTCTTGTCGTCGCGGGTGATGTTGATTTCCGACGTGTTGAACTTCACGCCGATCTCGAAGAAGGAATTGCCGAGCTTCGTGCCGGCGTCCGCGGTGAATCCGTCCTCGAGCTGGATGGTCCGGGTGACGGACGCGCTCACGTTGAAGGTCTTCGAGGCGGTGCCCGTCGATCCGCAGTTGTCGCTCACCGTGGAGACCCGCTGATTGGGTCCGAGGTTGTCCCGCTTGAACTGGACGTCGACGAACTCGCAGTTCTCCAGCCTGTCGGAGTCCGCCGAGCAGTCGGCGGTCACTTCGGAGGGGGTGGCGGCACCGGCCGAGTTCATCAGCGGGACGGCCGCCGCGACGGCCACCAGCGGGGACAGGGCGAGGGCGATGCGCTTCTTCTTGCTCCGGTGGCTTCTGGCGCGGCCGACGCGTGTCATGGGGGTTCTCCTCTGGAATGTGGGAGGTCAGGGGGGTGGTGGTCGGGGTCAGCAGTCGGTCAGTACGGCCTTGGAGGTGCCGTCCGCGACACCCGGAGCACCCGCGGCACCCGGCAGGATGACGGGGCCCTCGACGACGTCCGGTGCCACGAAGTTCTGCTCGGGGGAGGGGTTGGTGACGGTCGTCGCCTCACGGGCGTCGATCCGCACCCGCCATTCGCCGGTCATGCGCTGCATCTTCGGCGTGAACTCCATGTGGAGCACCTTGCCGACCGGCACCTCACGCTGTTCCGTGTCACCGGCGGTCGCGGACTTCACGGTCATGTCGAGGGTTCCCTTGTGCTTGAGCCAGGATCCGGTCAGCGCGCCGAAGAGTCCTCCACCGCCGCCCTGTTGGGTGACGGTGTACTTGCCCTGTCCCTGGGCCGCCGTCGCCGACCAGGTGATCGACGTCTTCGCCGGTTCGGTGGCGTTCGGTTCGCAGTTCGGGAAGTCGATGGAGGCCTTTTCGGCCGGCCCGTCGAAGGTCTCGAACTTCGTCTCGACGAAATCGCAGTTGTCGGAGGCGAAACTCGGTCCGGCGATCGGGTGGCCGCCGAAATCGAAAATGGACTGCTGTTTGCCGTTGAGCACCTTGGCCCGCTGGCACATGGTCATGATCTGCTCGGGCGTCTTCTCATCGGCGGCGTTCGCCGACGGCAGCAGTACGGTGGCGATGGCTCCCCCGGTCACGAGAGCCGACCCGACCGCCACGATCCTGATCTTCTTGTTCTTCAGTCTCCGCTTGGACATGGGCAGGATTTTGTATTCCCTTGACGGATGCCGACAGGGTCAAACATCCCTACTTGTGGGTCACGTGAGATTCGCCTCAGCAACCCTCAGGGCTTGCATCTGACGCTTCGTCAGGTATGGCGCTACGATGCGGAGTTCACGATGCGGGGTCCACCGTGTCCACCCTTCGAAGGGGGCCGAAATGGGCAAGCTCGACGGACGGGTCGTCATCGTCACCGGGGCGGCGCGCGGACAGGGCGAGCAGGAGGCGCGGCTGTTCGCCGCGGAGGGCGCGCGAGTCGTCGTCGCCGACGTGCTCGACGACCAGGGCGAGGCCCTCGCCGAGGAGATAGACGCGCTCTACGTCCACCTCGACGTGGGCCTGGAAGCCGACTGGCAGGCCGCCGTCACCGCCGCGCGGAGGGCCTACGGCCACCTGGACGGGCTGGTCAACAACGCCGGCATCCTGCGCTTCAACTCCCTCGTCGACACGCCCCTCGACGAGTTCTTGCAGGTCGTACGGGTCAACCAGGTCGGCTGCTTCCTCGGCATCAAGACCGTCGCGCCCGAGATGGCCGACGGCGGCACGATCGTCAACACGGCCTCGTACACCGCGGTGACCGGCATGGCGGCCGTGGGGACGTACTCCGCCACCAAGCACGCCATCCTCGGCCTCACCCGGGTCGCCGCCCTGGAGCTGGCGCCCCGCGGCATCCGGGTCAACGCCATGTGCCCCGGCGCCATCGACACCGCGATGTCCAACCCGTCGCTGCTGGATCCGGAAGCGGACGCGGAGGAGACGTCGAGGGCGCTCGACGGGCTCTACCGCAAGCTCGTGCCGCTCGGCCGGATCGGCAGGCCCGAGGAGGTGGCGCGCCTCGCGCTGTTCCTGACCTCGGAGGACTCCTCCTACATCACCGGGCAGCCGTTCGTGATCGACGGGGGATGGCTGGCGGGCGTCTCGGTCATCTGACCGCCGGCCGACTGTCATCTGACTGCCCGTCAACTATTGACCATCCTTGCGCCCGGTGCCACAGTCGGCGGCATACCGCCGATCTGACGAAGCGTCAGAAACTACTGGGGACGGTGAACCTCCTTGGAATTCGGGCTCTTTGTACAGGGATACGTGGGCAAGCGCGCCGAGACCGACCCGCTCGCCGAGCACAAGGCACTGATGGAGGAGGCCGAGTACGTCATCCAGGCGGACCGGTCCGGCTTCAAGTACGCCTGGGCGTCCGAGCACCACTTCCTGGAGGAGTACTCGCACCTCTCCGCGAACGACGTCTTCCTGGGGTACCTGGCACACGCGACGGAACGGATCCATCTCGGCTCCGGGATCTTCAATCCCCTCGCCCAGGTCAACCACCCCGTGAAGGTCGCCGAGAAGGTGGCCATGCTCGACCATCTCAGCGGCAACCGCTTCGAGTTCGGGTCCGGTCGGGGCGCGGGGTCGCACGAGATCCTCGGGTTTCTGCCGGGCATCACCGACATGAACCACACCAAGGAGATCTGGGAAGAGACCATCGCCGAGTTCCCGAAGATGTGGCTCCAGGACGAGTACGCCGGCTTCCAGGGCAAGCACTGGTCGCTGCCGCCGCGGAAGATTCTGCCGAAGCCGTACGGGAAGTCCCACCCCGCGATGTGGTACGCGGCCGGGTCGCCGCCGTCGTACGCCATGGCGGCGAAGAAGGGGCTCGGGGTGCTGGGCTTCAGTGTGCAGAAGGTCGCCGACATGGAGTGGGTGCTGGAGCAGTACAAGACGGCGGTCGTGAACGCCGAGCCCATCGGTGACTTCGTCAACGACAACGTGATGGTGACGACGACGGCGATCTGTGCGCCTACGCACGCCGAGGCGATCGAGATCGCGGTGCGGGGTGAATTGCACTACCTGCCGTCGCTGGTGTTCCGGTACCACGACACGTTTCCTCGTCCCGAGGGGTTCCCGGTGTGGCCGGAGACGTTGCCCGAGTACACGCCGGAGTTCGTGGAGCTGCTGATCGAGGAGGAGTTGCTGATCTGCGGGGATCCGGACGAGGTGTTCCGGCAGTGCAAGCGGTGGGAGCAGGCGGGGGCGGATCAGTTGAGCTTCGGGTTGCCGGTGGGGGTGCCGAAGGAGGAGACGTTGCAGACGATTCGGCTGATCGGGGAGCACGTGATTCCGAAGATCGACACGGATCCGGTTCATCGGACTACGCGGTTCCGGAGGGGTGTCTGATCGCCGTTGGCGGGTGCGGGTTCGTGGGGGCTGGTCGCGCAGTTCCCCGCGCCCCTAGGTAGGCCGGCCGGCCCGGAGTTCAAGGAGGCAACGTTCATGCTCGATCACGTCATCAAAGGCGCGTCCGTTGTCGATGGGACGGGTGCGCCTGCGTACACCGCCGACGTCGGCATACGGGACGGTCGTATCGCCGTCATCGGCCAGGTCACCCAGGAGTCGCGCACCCGAGAAGACGCCACCGGGCTCGTCCTCGCCCCCGGATTCGTCGACCCCCACACCCACTACGACGCCCAGCTCTTCTGGGATCCGTACGCGACCCCCTCCCTCAACCACGGGGTGACCACCGTCGCCGCCGGGAACTGTGGGTTCACGCTCGCGCCGCTCAATCCCGCCCGTCCGGAGGACGCCGACTACACGCGCCGCATGATGTCCAAGGTCGAGGGCATGTCGCTGGTCGCGCTGGAGGAGGGGGCGCCGTGGAGTTGGCGGACGTTCGGGGAGTATCTGGACGCCCTTGAGGGGCGGATCGCCGTCAACGCGGGGTTCATGGTGGGGCACTGTGCGCTGCGGCGGCATGTGATGGGGCCGGACGCGGTGGGTGGGCAGCCGAGTGCGGAGCAGCTGGCCGAGATCGTCCGGCTGTTGCACGACGCCATGGACGCCGGTGCCTGGGGCTTCTCCACCACCCAGTCGTCGAGCCACTCGGACGGGGACGGCAATCCGGTGGCCTCCCGGCACGCCGGGCCGGACGAGCTGCTGGCGATGTCGCGGGCGGTCGGCGAGCACGAGGGGACCCAGATCGAGGCGATCGTCGCGGGGTGTCTGGACCAGTTCAGCGACGCCGAGATCGAACTGTTCGTGGAGATGAGCGCCGCCGCCGGACGGCCGCTCAACTGGAACGTCCTGACCATCGACTCGGCCGTGCCGGAGCGGGTGCCGCGCCAGCTCCTCGCGAGCGAACAGGCCCGGAAGGCGGGCGGCCGGGTGGTGGCCCTCACCATGCCGATCCTCACGCCGATGAACATGTCCCTGGGCACCTTCTGCGCCCTGAACCTCATCCCCGGATGGGGGCCGGTCCTCGGGCTGCCCGTGCCCGAGCGGATCGCCAAGCTGCGCGAGCCGGACGTGCAGGCCGAGCTGCTCAGGCACGCCACCGCCAAGGAGGCCGGTGTCTTCCGGCGGCTGACGAACTTCGGGCGGTACGTCATCGGCGACACCTACAGCGAGGCGAACCGGGGGCTGAGCGGGCGGGTCGTGGAGGACATCGCCCGGGAGCGCGGCCTGGAACCCTTCGCGTGCCTGGTGGAGATCTGTGCCGCCGACGATCTGCGGACCGTCCTGTGGCCGATGCCGACCGACAACGACCCGGCGTCCTGGTCCCTGCGCGCCGAGACCTGGCAGCACGAGGACGTGCTGCTCGGCGGCTCCGACGCCGGGGCGCACCTGGACCGCATGTGCGGGGCGCCGTACACGACGCGGTTCCTCGGGGACTGTCTGCGCGGGCGCAAGCTCGTGGGGCTGGAGCAGGCGGTGAAGATGCTGACCGATGATCCGGCGCGGCTGTTCGGGCTGCGTGAGCGGGGCCGGGTGGAGGAGGGCTTCCATGCGGACCTGGTGCTCTTCGACCCGGAGCGGATCGATGCCGGTACGGCCACCCTGGTGCACGACCTGCCGGGTGACAGTCCGCGGCTGGACGCCAAGGCGATCGGTGTGCGGGCCGTGTGGGTCAACGGGGTCGAGGCGATCCGGGACGACGTGGTGACCGGGGCGGTGCCGGGGCGCGTGTTGCGCTCGGGGCGGGACACCAGGACGGTGGCCACCAGGTGAGCTTGAAGGGGCCTGATCGGCAGCGGTTGTTCGTCGGTGGTGCGTGGGTCGAGCCGGACGGCGGCTATTACGCCGTGATGGACCCGGCATCCGAGGAGACCGTCGGGTGGGCTCCGGAGGCCTCGCGGGATCAGGTGCACGCGGCCTGTGCCGCGGCCCGCGAGGCCTTCGGGCCGTGGTCGCGTACGACGCCTGAGGAGCGGGCGGCCGTGCTGGGGCGGGCGGCGGACACCATCCGCGGCCACCTCGTGCCGTACGCCGAACTGGCCCAGGCCGAGACCGGCGCGACCACGGGGACGGCCCGGGGCATGCAGGTGGGCGTCGGGGCGGCCCGTTTCCGGCGGTACGCGCGCGTGGAGCCCGCAGAGTGGGCCATCCCGCCGCAGATCAACGAGGCCGGGCCGATGGGGAAGGCCGGCGTGATGGGAGCGCTGGCCGTCCGCCAGCCCGTCGGGGTCGTCACCTGCGTCACCTCGTACAACAACCCGTGGGCCAACCCGGCCGGCAAGATCGCCCCCGCGCTGGCCATGGGCAACACGGTCGTCGTGAAACCGGCGCCGCAGGATCCGCTGTCCGTCTACCGGATGGCGGAGGCGCTTGAGGCCGCCGGGGCTCCGGCGGGGGTCGTGAACGTCGTCTCCGGGCGGGCCGTGGAGGTCGGCGAGGCGGCCGTCTCCTCCCCGGACGTCGACATGGTGAGCTTCACCGGCTCCACGGCGGTCGGGCAGCGCATCGCCGAGGCGTGCGGGCGGGACATGAAACGCCAGTTGATGGAGCTCGGCGGGAAGGGCGCGGCGGTCGTCTTCGACGACGCGGACCTCGGGTCGGCGGTGGCCGGGATCGGGACGACGTTCTCCTTCTACAGCGGGCAGATCTGCACGGCGCCGACGCGGGTGCTGGCCCAGCGGGGCGTGTACGGCCGGCTCGTCGAGCAACTGGCGGCGTATGCGGGCCGGTTGAAGGTCGGGGATCCGCGTGAGGCGTCCACGATCGTCGGGCCGGTGATCTCGGCGGAGCACCGGGACCGGGTCGAGGCGTATGTGGAGACGGGCCGGAAGGAAGGCGCGGTGGTGGTGGCGGGCGGTGAACGGCCGCCGTACGAGCGGGGTTTCTACGTCTCTCCCACCCTCCTCGCGGACTGCACGAACGACATGCGCGTCGCCCGCGAGGAGATCTTCGGGCCGGTCGTCTCCGTGATCCCCTTCGACGAGGAGGAAGAGGGCGTCGCCCTCGCCAACGACACGGACTACGGCCTGATCGACTACGTCTGGTCCGGCGACGTGGCCCGCGCCTTCCGGGTCGCGCGGCGGTTGCGGGCCGGCGGGGTCGGGATCAACACCGTGGGCCGCAACATGGAGGCGCCCTTCGGCGGCTTCAAGAAGAGTGGGGTGGGCCGGGACGTCGGGTCGTACGCCCTGCACGCCTACAGCGAGGTTCAGTCGATCGTGTGGCCGGGCTGACCTCGGCCGAGCGTCTGCCGTGAGCGGCGGGCGGGCTGCGGCACAGTCGCCGCATGGAATCCATCGTGAAGGTCGACGGCGGCGAGGTCTGGGCGGACGACACGGGCGGGGGCGACACGGGCGGGGACGGGGTGCCCGTGGTGCTGCTGCACCCCGGCGTCGCGGACTCGCGGTTGTGGGACCGGGTCGCCCCGGCCCTTGCCGCGCGTCACCGGGTGATCCGGTACGACTCCCGCGGCTTCGGCAGGTCCCCGAGACCCACCACCGCGTACTCCCTGGTCGCCGACCTGCGCGCGGTCCTGGACCACTTCGGCGTGGAGCGCGCGGTGCTGGTCGGTTCCAGCATGGGCGGCGCCACCGCGATCGGCCTCGCGCTGGACGAGCCCCCGCGCGTCGCCGCCCTCGCCCTGCTGGTCCCCGGGGTGACCGGGTATCCCGAGCTGGAATCACCGGAACTGACCACCCGGCTCGGCGAGTTGGCGTCGGCCGGGGACATGGACGGGCTGGTCGCGCTGTCCCTGCAAGCCTGGGGAGCGGCGGGCACACCGCCCGACACCGAGGCCGTCGACCTGCTGCGCGCGGCGATCCCCGCCTGGCCCGCCATGCACCGTCACCGCACGGAGGACCCGCCGGCCTTCCCGCGCCTCGGCGAACTCTCCGTGCCCTGCACGCTGTTGCTGGGCGAGCGGGACCTGCCTCGGGTGGTCCGCTGCAACGAGGCGATGGCCGCCGCCATCCCCGGGTGCCGTCTCGTCCGTCTCGCGGCCTGCGACCACTTCCCGACCCTGCGCGCACCGCAGACCGTCGTGAGCGTGGTGGCGGAGCTGTGCGCCGGGATCACGGAAGCGGTGTGAGCCGGTAGCTCCACCACTCGGTCCGCGGGGTGTGACCGGCGAGGTGGGACCGGCGGGGCGTGATCACCGCCGCTCACCCCTCCAGATCCACCCGCACCGTCAGCTGCCCGACCCCGATCACCCGTACCGCGGCGCTGTTGAGCCGGGGCAGGGCGCGCAGCCGGGCGGCGGTGTCGTCGTCCGGGAGGAGGTGGGCCGTACCCGTGTGCCACCGGCCCCGGATGCGTACCCGTACCCGCGGATCGGCCTTGATGTTGCGCACGTACTGGGAACGCTCCCCGAACTCCGACACGAGCCAGAAGGAGTCCCCGACCCGGCGTCCGCCGACCGGGGTGCGGCGGGGCAGGCCGGAGGTGCGGCCGGTGGTTTCCAGGAGGGTCTGGATCGGCAGCCGGCGCATCACCGTGTTGAGCCCTCGCTGGAAGGCCGTGACGGTCCGGTACTTGCTCTCTGCGCGGGTCTCTGCGCGGTCGGGCATGGTTTGCGGGTCTCCTGTCTCATGGTGGTGCTGATGCTCTTCAATGTCTCTCACGGCGGGATCGAATGACCGGCGGAACCTCGAACGGTTCCTCTATGAGAGACGGTGGCCCCATGCGGGTCGTGACCTGGAATCTGTGGTGGCGCTTCGGGCCCTGGGAGGCCCGGCAGAAGACGATTCTCGCCGCGCTGCGCGAACTGCGCCCCGACGTCGTGGGCCTGCAGGAGGTGTGGGCCGCCGGCGGCGAGAACCAGGCCGAGTGGCTGGCCGGCGAACTCGGCATGCACTGGGCCTGGGCCCCCTCGCCCGCCCCCGAGCGCTGGCGCCGGCGGATCGGCGATCCCACGGTCGACATCGGCAACGCCGTACTGAGCCGCTGGCCGGTCGCAGACCGGCGCACGCTGCGCCTGCCGGCCCCGTCCGAGGTCGACGACGGCCGTCTCGCCCTCTTCACCCGCCTGACCACCCCCGCCTACGACATCCCCTTCTTCACCACCCACCTCACCTCCGCCCTGCACGCCTCGGCCGTACGCTGCCGCCAGGTCACCGCGCTCGCCGAGTTCATCGCCGAGAACCGGGGCGACACGCCCTTTCCGACCGTCGTCACCGGCGACTTCAACGCCTGGCCCGACTCCGACGAGATCCGCCTCTTCGGCGGCTACCGGACCGCGCCGGTCGTCCCCGGCCAGGTCTTCTTCGACGCCTGGCAGTACGCCGACCCGGCCGCCCCCTCCGTCACCTGGGACCGCGAGAACCCGTACGTCGCGGCAGGCCGGGAGCCGAGCGTGCGGATCGACTACATCCACGTGGGGCCGCCCGGGGCAGGCGGACTGGGGCATGTGCGGGGCGTACGGCGGGCGGGCGACGGTCCGGTCGACGGTGTCTGGCCGTCGGACCACGCGGCGGTGGTCGCGGACCTGGGGGACGGGCCGACGCCATCGGAAGGAACCAACAGCGGGATGGCAGACGTCTCCTGAGCGATCAAGCTTGAGGAGTGCGCACAGTGCGGATCTACATCAGCGCGGACATGGAAGGCGTCACAGGGCTCGTCGACGCCGACGATGTCCAGCCCGGCGGCCGGGACTACGAGCGTGGACGGCTGATGATGGCGGAGGACGTCAACGCTGCCGTCCGGGGTGCCCTCGCGGCCGGGGCCACAGACATCACCGTCAACGACGCTCACGGCCCCATGCGCAACATCCTTCCGGAGAACCTGCACCCGTCAGCCCGCCTCATCCGCGGCAAGCCCAAGCACATGGGCATGCTCGAAGGCCTCGCCCCCGAGCACGACGCCGTGATCTGCGTCGGCTATCACTCCCGGGCCGGCGCGCTCGGGGTGCTGAGCCACAGCTTCATGGGCCACGAGATCGAAGACATGTGGCTGGACGGCCGGCCCGTGGGCGAGATCGGCCTGGCCCACGCCACCGCGGCGGCCATCGGTGTCCCGGTGGCGGTCCTCACCGGTGACGACCGTGCCTGCGTGGAGATGGCGGAATGGGATGCCTCCGTCACCACCGTTGCCGTGAAGCATGCACGAGACCGGTTCGCGGCGGACCTGTGCCCGGCCGAGGAAGCACGCAAGGCAATTGAGGAGGCGGCTGCCGTCGGCCTCTCCGCGCAACGGACGGTCCAGGCGGTGTCTTCGGACCCGTCCACCCTCACCGTCCGCTGGCAGTCGGCCTCAGTGGCCTCCACCCTTCTGGGAATTCCAGGGGTCTCCTCGACCGACACGCGCACCGTCCAGGCGCAAGGCACTCTGCCCAGCCTCTACCGGCAGTTCGGAGTGTGGATGCGGGTAGCGGCTTCCCTGACCAACCAGCCACCGTACTGCTGACCGTCCAACCACGCTTCACCGCAAGGCAGTCGCCGCCTACGGCCGCCCCAGGAAAACCGGATTCGTGAACGCCGCCAGCGCCCCCGGCAACGGCCCCACCGCCGCCTCGTGCCGCAGCTCCGCCCGTACATAGGCCGCGTACGAGGGCGTCGTACGCCACTCCACGACCCCCGACCCCGCCACCGGCAGCGGCGGGCTCGTGAACAGTACGCCCTGGTCGGTCACGAAGCGGACCGTGCAGCGTGGGGCGCCCGTGGCCTCCAGGCGTACGGTCACCGGCGAGTTCCGGTCGACCTTCAGCCGCTCGCCGATACCGGCGTGTTCGCCCTTCGCGCCGGAGACGCCGAAGGCCAGGGAGACATTCTTCGACTCGGCCACGTACGACCGCCCCGCCTTGATCCCCTCCTGGATCGCCTCCCGCGTCAGGTCGTCCGCCAGGACCACCGTCTGCGGGCTGCCGACCGGGTCGGGGTCGCGGTGGGCGTCGCTGTTGCCCATCGCCGGGATCCAGTCACGGCCCTCCCGCACCGATGCCACCAGCATGCTGTCCCAGTCCGCCAGGGCGACTTCGTCGTCGGGCGTGTAGGGCCCGTTCCACACCTCGATCGCGTCCGCCTCGCCGAAGCCGAACTTCCAGTTGCAGCCGACGCAGGTGGCGTGCGGGTGGGCGGGGACGACGAGGCCGCCGGCCTTGCGGATCCGGCGGGCGAAACGGCCGAAGCGGTTGTCCCGGGCGCGGTAGCGCCAGTCGACGAAGGTGCCGGGGTCGGTGCCGAGCGCCACCACGTGGCCGTTGCGCGTCGTGACCTCCTCGCCCAGCATGATCAGGAGGTCGTCGCCCGCCTCGGACGCCCAGTGCGCGTGCGCCGAGTGCGTGTTGTGCTCCGAGCTGTTGATGAAGTCCAGCCCCGCCGCCCGCGCCAGCGCCGCGATCTCGGCGGGCGTACGGCGGCCGTCGGAGTACCAGGAGTGCAGATGGCAGTCGCCCCGGTACCAGGCCCGCCCCCGGCCCTTCGCCCGGTCCGGCGGGTAGATCGGCTCGACGACCTCGCCGGGCTCGCCGTACGTGAGCGTGATGGTGAGCTCGTACGGCAGTCCCTGCGGAGCCACCGTGTAGGGGCCGAGGGCGATGTGCCAGGTGCCCTCACGCACCGGGCCCGGGAGGTACCCGGGCGTCGCTTCGTCCGCCCGGATGAAGAACTCCGTGCGCGCCCCGCCCGACCAGCCCCGGAAGCCGTGGCCGCCGAGCTCCGTGCCGCGCCAGTCGAAGATGCCGATGTCGAGGGCGTTGCCCGGGGTACCGGCCGGGACGGACGGCTTCTCGTAGGTGTAGGAGACCTTGATCTCCTGTACGCCGGACGGCACTTCGACCGGCACGTACACGAAGTCGGGGGACCCGGGCGGCAGGGTGCCCCGCACCGTGCGGGTCTCCGCGTCCCGGGTGTCGTCGGCGCCTGAAGCGAAGGTCACGCTTCCCAACGTAAGCGCGGCGGCGGCGCCCGTCACGAACAGTGCGCGTCTTCCCAGGCCCGCGTGGTGGTCCTCGCACATGCTGCTGCTCCCCAGGTCGTCGTGAAGGACATGGCGTGGGTGGTGCAGTGGTGGTGCGTGCAACTCTGGTATTCAGCCGTGAACTGCCGTGCAAGGGAAGGGAATCGGCAGCCAATCGGCAGTCGAGCGGGAGTTGTCGAAGCTCCGGAGGCGGCGTGTGGAGTGATCTGTGCCGACCGGTCGGTATGGACATCGGACCGTGCGCGCGGTACAGATGCGGTCATGCGCATCTCCGTGACGATCTTCCTCACCGACGAGAGCATCACCCCGACCCGGCTCGCCCGTGAGCTGGAGCAGCGCGGGTTCGCCGGGCTCTACCTGCCCGAGCACACCCACATCCCCGTCGAGCGGGTCACCCCGTACCCGGCCGGCGGCGAGCTGCCGCCCGAGTACGGCCGTACCCTCGACCCCTTCGTCGCCCTCGGCCAGGCCGCCGCCGTCACCGAACGGCTCGGCCTGGGCACCGGCATCACGCTGGTCGCCCAGCACGACCCGATCGACCTCGCCAAGCAGATCGCGACCGTGGACCACCTCTCCGGCGGGCGGTTCACCCTCGGCCTCGGCTTCGGCTGGAACGTGGAGGAAGCCGCCGATCACGGCGTCGAGTGGGCCACGCGCCGCGAACTCGTCCGGGACCGGATGGCCCTGATGCGGGCTCTGTGGGCGGACGAACCCACCGCGTACGAGGGGGAGTTCGGGGCGGTACGTGCCAGCTTCGCCCACCCCAAACCCGTACAGAAGGCGCGCGCGCCGAAGGTCGTGGGGCCTCGCACGCTCATCGGCGGAGCCGCCGGGCCGAAGCTGTTCGCGCACATCAGTGAGTACGCCGACGGGTGGCTGCCGATCGGTGGGCGCGGATTGTCCGAAACTCTTCCCCAGCTGCGGGCCGCCTGGGTCGACGCCGGACGGGATCCGAACGCCCTCCAGGTCGTGCCGTACGCCGTGTTCCCCAACCCCGGCAAGCTCGCGCACTACGCGGAGCTCGGCATCGAGGAGGTCGTGGTGCAGCTGCCGCCGGCCGGTGAGGTGGAGGTACTGCGGGTCTTGGACGGCTACGGAGCCTTCCTCGACTGACCTCCCGGCACTGATCACGTCGACCGTATGCTCGAAGGATGACGACTTCCGCGACCTCCGGAACCGGCTCGACACCTGGCCCGACCGAGAACTCCATGCGTCGCGCCCTAAAACGCGCCAGGGACGGCGTCGCCCTCGACGTCTCCGAGGCGGCCGTGCTGCTCCAGGCCCGCGGCGAGGCCCTCGACGACCTCGTCGCGTCGGCCGGACGCGTGCGGGACGCGGGCCTTGCGGCGGCAGGCCGGCCCGGCGTCATCACGTACTCGAAGAGCGTCTTCATCCCCCTCACCCGGCTGTGCCGGGACAAGTGCCACTACTGCACCTTCGTCACCGTCCCCGGCAAGCTGCGCCGCGCCGGGCACGGGATGTTCATGTCGCCGGACGAGGTCCTCGACATCGCCCGCAAGGGCGCCGCCCTCGGCTGCAAGGAAGCCCTCATCACCCTCGGCGACAAGCCGGAGGAGCGGTGGCCGGAGGCCCGCGAGTGGCTGGACGCGCACGGGTACGACGACACCATCGCCTACGTCCGCGCCATCTCCATCCGCATCCTGGAGGAGACGGGCCTGCTGCCCCACCTCAACCCGGGCGTCATGACCTGGACCGACTTCCAGCGCCTGAAGCCCGTCGCCCCGTCGATGGGCATGATGCTGGAGACGACCGCCACCCGCCTGTGGTCCGAGCCGGGCGGCCCGCACTACGGCTCCCCGGACAAGGAGCCCGCCGTACGGCTGCGGGTGCTGGAGGACGCGGGGCGTTCCTCCGTCCCCTTCACCTCCGGGATCCTCATCGGCATCGGGGAGACGTACGAGGAGAGGGCCGAGTCCCTCTTCGCGCTCCGCAAGGTCTCCCGGGCCTACCACGGCATCCAGGAACTGATCATCCAGAACTTCCGCGCCAAGCCGGACACCGCGATGCGCGGTATGCCGGACGCGGAACTCGACGAGTTGGTGGCCACGGTGGCGGTCGCCCGGCACATCATGGGGCCGAGCGCCTGCCTCCAGGCCCCGCCCAACCTGGTCGACTCCGAGTACGAGCGCCTCATCCGGGCCGGTATCGACGACTGGGGCGGGGTCTCCCCGCTGACCATCGACCACGTCAACCCCGAGCGCCCCTGGCCGCAGATCGAGGAACTGGCCGACCGGTCGGCCGCCGTCGGCTTCGAGCTGCGTGAACGCCTCTGCGTCTACCCGGAGTTCGTCCAGCGCGGCGAGCCCTGGATGGACCCGCGGCTGCTCCCGCACGTCCGGGCGCTCGCCGACCCGGAGACCGGTCTGGCGCGTCCGGACGCCGTCGTCGAGGGGCACCCGTGGCAGGAGCCCGAGGAGGCCTTCGTCGCCTCCGGCCGTACGGATCTGCACTCCACCATCGACACCGAGGGCCGTACGTCCGACCGCCGCGACGACTTCGACGAGGTGTACGGCGACTGGGGCGCCCTGCGCGAGGCGGCCGCGCCCGGGATGGCGCCGGAGCGCATCGACACCGATGTGCGCCAGGCGCTGCGGGTCGCGGCCGACGACCCGACCCGGCTGACCGACGAGGAGGCGCTGGCGCTGCTGCACGCGGACGGCCCGGCGCTGGACGCGCTCACCCGCATCGCCGACGACGTCCGCAAGTCGGCGGTCGGCGACGACGTCACGTACATCGTCACGCGGAACATCAACTTCACCAACGTCTGCTACACCGGCTGCCGCTTCTGCGCCTTCGCCCAGCGGCGCACGGACGCCGACGCCTACACCCTGTCCCTGGACCAGGTCGCCGACCGCGCCCAACAGGCCTGGGACGTGGGCGCGGTGGAGGTCTGCATGCAGGGCGGCATCCACCCGGACCTGCCGGGAACGGCGTACTTCGACATCGCGCGAGCCGTGAAGTCCCGCGTCCCCGGCATGCACGTGCACGCCTTCTCGCCGATGGAGGTCGTGAACGGCGCCACCCGCACCGGCATGTCCATCCGCGAGTGGCTCACGGCGGCGAAGGAGGCGGGCCTCGACTCCATCCCGGGCACCGCGGCGGAGATCCTCGACGACGAGGTCCGCTGGGTCCTGACCAAGGGCAAGCTGCCGACGGCGACATGGATCGAGGTGGTGACGACCGCGCACGAGCTCGGCATCCGGTCCTCCTCGACGATGATGTACGGCCACGTCGACCAGCCCCGCCACTGGCTCGGGCACCTGCGCACGCTGGCCGGGATCCAGCAACGCACGGGCGGGTTCACGGAGTTCGTGACGCTGCCGTTCATCCACACCAACGCGCCGGTGTACCTGGCGGGGATCGCGCGCCCCGGCCCGACGATCCGCGACAACAGGGCGGTGACGGCGATGGCCCGTCTCCTTCTGCACCCGCACATCCCCAACATCCAGACCAGCTGGGTCAAACTGGGCACGGAGGGCGCGGCGGAGATGCTCCGCTCGGGGGCCAATGACCTCGGCGGCACGCTGATGGAGGAGACGATCTCGCGGATGGCGGGTTCGTCGTACGGCTCCTACAAGTCGGTACGCGACCTCGTGGCCGTCGCCGACGCGGCGGGGCGTCCGGCGAAGCCCCGCACCACCCTGTACGGCGAGGTGCCCGAGGAACGGCAGCGGGCGGCGGCGGCCTCGGACGGGCATCTGCCGGAGCTGTTGCCGGTGCTGGACTGAGGAGACCCGCCTCGCGGGGGTCGGTACGATGATCCGACCCCCGCTGGAGGGGTCCCGTAGCTGAGGAGATGCGTGCCGTGCCTGCTCCCAAGGTCTGGGTGACCGGTCTGACGGTGGGAGCGATAGCCGCCGTCACCGTCCTCGCCGTACAGGCCGACAAGGGGCCGCACCCGACAGCGACGGCGGCCCGCCCGAGCGCGTCGGCGTCGGCGGGCGCGAGCCCCGCACCGTCGAAGTCCACCGCACCCGCCGCCGTGCCGGAGGGCTCGGGCACGGGACGCCGGATCGTCTACTCCCTGGGCCAGAAGCGGGTCTGGCTGGTCGACGCGAGCGACGCGGCCCGCCGTACCTTCACCGTCTGGCCGGGGACGGTGAGCCCGGACCCCGGCACCTACTCGGTGTCGTCGCGGAACATGGCCACCACGGGCTCGGACGGCGTGCAGATCGAGAACATCATCTACTTCGCCGCGAAGTCCGGTCTCTCCATCGCCTTCTCCAACGCCGTGGACGGCTCCTCGCCCCCGCCCGCCTCGGGCAAACAGACCGGCGGGGTCCGCACGCGCGCGGCCGACGGGGCGGCGCTGTGGACGTTCGGGGAGACGGGCACGACGGTGGTCGTGGTCAAGTAGGGCGAGCAGGTCAGGTAGGAGTCCGCTGCATCTTTCGATGTAGGGCAGGATCCACTTCGCTCATGACGATTCGGGCCGTGACCGCCGTGACGATGAGTTCATGACGCAGCACACGGACGAGCGAGCCCAGCGGACCGCCCTGGACACGGCCATGGGGGCTTCCCCGACCGGACGACGACTCCCCCTCCTCGACGTTCTGCGCGGGGTGGCCATCCTGGGCACGCTCATGACGAACGTATGGATCTTCACCGGGCCGGGCGCGGAGTGGGGAGCCCTGGAGTCCGGCCCCTCCACGGATGTCGTGCAGGACGCCTTCAGCGTGCTGGCGAACGGCAAGTTCCTGTCACTGCTGACGATCCTGTTCGGAGTCGGGCTGGCCATCCAGTACGGCTCGGCGGCGCGACGCGGACAGCCGTGGCCGGGGCGCTACCGGTGGCGGGCGCTGTTCCTGTTCGGCGAGGGCACGCTGCACTTCGTCCTGGTCTTCGCCTGGGACGTACTGATGGGATACGCGGTCACCGCGCTGCTCGTCGCCTGGCTGCTGACCCGTTCGGAGCGGGCACAGCGGCGGGTGATGTGGTGGGCGGCGGGGATGCACCTGACGGTGATCGGCCTGCTGACGGCGGCCATGGCCCTGGCCGGCGGCGACGACGGTGACACCGGCGGCACCGTGTCCCGCGAGGTCGTCGACCTGTACGCGCACGGCGGCTACCTGGACCAGATCGCCTTCCGCCTGGAGAACTCGATCGCGCTCCGCATGGAGCCGGTCCTGACCTTCTTCCTCCTGGTCTTCCTCTTCCTGCTGGGCGTACGGCTGTTCCGGGCGGGGGCGTTCGGCGCGGACGAGACGGGGCGCAGGCTGCGCTCCCGCCTCCTGCTGTGGGGCCTGGGCCTCGGACTGCCGCTCAACGTGGCGGCCACACTGGCCGGCCCGGACCTGTTCCTGCTGGCCCGGTACGGCACCGCACCGCTGCTCGCCCTCGGCTACATCGGCCTGATCGGCGCGCTGGTGGACCGGGTACGGCGGCCGGGCCCGCTGATGACAGGGCTGACGTCCGTCGGCCGAACCGCCCTGTCCGGCTACGTCCTGCAGAACCTGCTGTGCGTGCTCGTCTCCTACGGCATCGGACTGGGCCTCGCCGAACGGCTCGGTGACACCGGCCCGTGGTGGGTGGTGGGACTGTGGGTCACGGTCTGCGCGGTCCTGATGGTGGGCTCCACGCTGTGGCTGCGACGCTTCTCGACAGGGCCCCTGGAGGCGGTCCAGAAATGGGCCCTGCGCCACTGATACGCGAGGGGCGCCGGGGTGGTCATGGCGCCGCGTTCTGAAGATCGGTGGGGCGCGGTGAGCCCGTGGTGGGAGTGGGAGTGGGAGCGGCCGGGGTTGACGTCGGCAGATCGCCCTCCGGGCGACGCACGCGGGTCAGGTCGGCTCCGTCCAGCTGCACGTCCATCAGGTCCGCCTCCCGCAGGTCGGTGTTGTGCAGCGAGGCGCCCCGCAGGTCTGCCTTCTCCAGGTCGGCGGCTTTCAACCGGGCGGAGTCCAGGCGCGCTTGGGACAGGTTCGCCTCGGTGAGAACGGCGTCGTTGAGGACGCCTTTGCTCAGGTTCGCCCCGGTCAGATCGGCGCCCTTCAGGTTCGTTCCGCTCAGCGTGGCGCCATGCAGGTCCGCGCCGGACAGTTTCGCGCCTTCCAGGTTGGCGTGGGAGAGGACCGCTCCGGCGAGGTTCGCCCCGCTCAGATCGGCCCGGTGGAGGTCGACGTCGGCCAGTCGGACGCCTCTGAGGTCGATGGGGCGATCACCGTCGTGCGCGGGGTCGCGCTGGCCGAGCACAGAGAGGGCCGCCTGGATGTCGGGAGCCTTCCCGGTCGTGGACGACTTCTTGGTGGCGCGGCCGCGGATGTACTCGGACAGGGTGTAGAGCACCGTCGGCTGCTGTCGCGGGGAGTCCTCCATGATGCCCTGCAGAGAAAAGATCGCGCTTCTGCGGATGTTGGCGGAGCCGTTGTCCAGCCGTTCCATGGCCTTGTCGGTCCGGTCCGCGATCTGTCCCTGCTCCGAAATGGTCAGTTCTTCGGAGGCCTGCGTCACGGACACCCAGGTGAAAGCCAGTGTGGCGACCGCCGCGAGCCCGGGGAGCATCAGCGCGACGAGGCCCGCTCGCTGTCCCCACAGGGCCCCTTCCGCGGGCGGGCCCTCCGCCAGGCGGGAGGCGGCGCCGGTGCCGCGGCGCTCCGGTGCTCTGCGGCGGTGTCCCGGGCGATGTGTTCCCAGCGGAGCTCTGGCGCGCCGGCCGGCGGGCCGGCCCGTCTGTGCCCGGCGTTCTGCGATCCGCCGCAGCTGTCTGCTCCGTGCCCCTGCTCGCGGTATGCCCCTGGTCATGCCTGCCATTCGAACCGACGGCGGCCCGGAGAGGGGTGGATGTTGCTGCTGGGTTCACAAGATTCCCACGCATCCGGGCCGCCGGTCGTCAGGAGCAGTGGTCAGCTGGCGTCGGTCCGCTCGCTCTGCCCGAGCGGCAGATGGTTGACGATCAGTACGACCCCGCTGAACAGGAACACCCGGGTCGCCGCGTCCAGCCCGTTCCAGTCCCCCGACTGCCACATCGAGAACCACTCACCACCGATGGCGATGAACCCGCCGCCGAACAGCAGCATCAGCATCAGCAGGCCGTAGGTGGAGAAGCGGCGGGCGCGCCGGTCGTCGCGGCGGAACCAGAGCCAGGTGCCGTATATGAGGACGAGGGCGGCGACGGTCTCCCAGACGATGATCGCGACGTACGCCGCGTCCTGAAGTCCCTTGCTGGTGATGGCTCTCCACATCAGGTCGTCGTCCTTGAACGTCGTATCCATCGCCAGGACGTGCTGCACGAACTGCTGGTTCGTCCCGAAGTCGGTGATGTTCCCGAAGGCGACGAGGGTGATGTAGAGGGCGACGGTCGCGGTGAGGAGGGTGGCGGCGAGGTGGAGTGCGGGGCGTGGGGGTGTGGTTGACATGGTGGTCATCTTCCCCGGCGGACCGGTTCACCACATACGCATTGAGCCAGCCACTACGGGATCTACTCGGTGTCCTTGGGGTGGCGGGTGGACGCGTACACGAGATGGACGGTCCGGCGTCCTTCGTCGACGAGGTAACGCACGCGACCGCCGGCCGTCACCTCGTACTCCCACTGGGGATACTCGCGACCACCGAGGCTTCCCATGGCCAGACGACCGCGCAGACGGTGCTGACGGTCGGGATCCGCTCGGGACAGGGGGTTACTGCGCAGCGCTTCGAAGCAGCGCCTTGTGTTCCCCGGGGCCTCTGCGCCCAGCTCTCCCCACCCCTTCGCTGACTCGTTCGTCGCGAATCGTAAGCGCCATTCCTCGTCCACCGGCGGTGGAGCAACGTCGTCGCCACGCTTCGGGCTCACGGCGCGGTCACCTCGCCATGGTCCTCGTCCGGCAGCCGACGGGTGAGCTGCGCGGTGAGCTCCGGGTCCGCGAGGACGCGTGCCGTCGCGCGCCATTCGACGACGACTCGGTGGAGATTGGCATGGACGTCCAGCTGTGCCGCGTCGTGCGTGGCGTCGATCAGCTCGGCCACGAACTGCTTCAGTTCGTCCGCCGACAGGTGACGGACCCATGGGAAGACGGAAGGTAGCGCGCGCAGTATGGCCCGCTCGCCGGCATTGCTGCGGACGAGGGCGGCGAGCAGGCGAGCCGTGATGTCCGCCGTCTCCTCGCGCTGTTGGTCGTGGCGAGCTGTCGTCAGGTAGAGATCCTCGCCGTCCCGGCGCGTGATGTGCACACGCTGAGTGCGGTCGAGCGTTTCGGCGACGCGCTTCGAGTTCTTCGAGAGCTCGGAGAAGGCGACCGTGGGAGTGGACATGATCCGACGGTACTTCGGAACGTATTCCGAAGTCAATCGCGGGCGACTGTCCGGGTGCTTGCGCCTCTGCCAGACTTCAGGGGACCGGCTACGGGGGTGGAGCGGATGAGGCCGACGCGGCCGTCGATGCAGGAGCTGATCGGGCGCCGGAAGCGTGCGGGTTTCGTCGGCCGCCGCAGCGAGCTCGACCTGTTCCGCGCCAACTTCGGTACTTCGCCGGAAGATGAGCGGCACAGTTTCGTCTTCCACATCCATGGCACGGCGGGCGTCGGCAAGTCCTCACTGGTCCGGGAACTGGAGGCCGTGGCTGCCCAGCGCAAGGCGCTCACCGCCTGCACGGACGAAACCGTGAACAGTGTGCCGGAGGTGATGGCGGCGATCAGCGCTCAGTTCGAGAAGCAGGGCGCCGAGTTGAAGGCCCTCGACAAGCTCCTGGTCACCTACCGTCAGCGCCGCCATGAGGCGGAGACAGCGTCGGCCGTACTGCAGGCCGGCCCTGACCCCGGCCTGCCCTCACCGGGCAGCATGGCCGTGTCACAGGCCGGGCTGATCGGCCTGGGCATGGTGCCGGTCGTGGGGGCCTTCGCCGGGGCCATCGATCCGGCCCAAGTGGCCCACAGCACAGACCGGTTGAAGGCGGCTCTCAGCGCACGATTCCGGAACCACGACGACGTGCAGCTGGTCCTGGATCCGCTGAAGGTCCTGACACCTGTCTTCGTCGCGGAGCTGGAACGCGTGGCGGCTGAGGAACCCTGGGTCGCGCTCTTCTTCGACACGTACGAGCGGACCGCACCCTTCCTCGATCCCTGGCTGCTCGATCTGATCACGACGGACCGGTACGGCGCGCTACCGGCGAACATGGTCGTCACGCTGGCCGGCCAGCACGGACCCGATCCGGCCCGCTGGGCGGACTACGCAGGGTTTGTCACCGAGTTCGTCCTGGAGCCGTTCACGGAATCCGAGGCGCGGCAACTCCTTGCGGCGAAGCGGGTGGTGGACGAAAACGCCGTACGGGAGGTGCTGCGGTTGTCCGAAGGACTTCCCGTACTCGTGTCGATGCTTGCGGAGAACCCGGGGGCGGTGGATGACCCCACCGCCACTGCCGTGGAACGCTTCCTCAAGTGGGAGCGTGATCCTGCGCGTCGGGATGCGGCACTCGCGTGTGCTGTGCCTCGGTGGCTGAACGAGGACGTGTTCCGGGTGGTGGTCGGCGAGGGAACCGAGGGGTCTTACGAGTGGCTGCGAGGTCTTCCCTTCGTCGGCGAGAGTGCGGGCCGGATCCGGTACCACGACGTCGTGCGCACCGCCATGCTCCGGCTCCGGCGGACACGGTCGGGACAGCAGTGGACGGCGGGGCACGCGCGGCTCGCAGAGGCATACGGGGAGTGGCGCGCCGAGGCGGAAGAAGGGCTGGAGCCGGACGAGTTGTGGTCCGACGGCCCATGGCGCGAGCTGCGGATGGAGGAGTCGTATCACCTGCTGTGCGCCAGCCCAAGAACCGCGCTGCCCCAGATGCTCAGAGATGTGGTCGGCGCCTGCCGTGCGGGCGAGGCAGCGGCGCGTGGCTGCGCGCAGGTGCTCGCTGACGCGGGGGAGCACGCGGACGCGCAGGCCGCACGGACATGGGGCCAGGACCTTCTCGCGGCGCTCTCGGACGAGTCGGAGGGAACGCTGCGCGCACTGGGGCTGCTGCTGAACAGGGCGGGCCTCGATGCACCCGGGCGCGCCGAGGCGCATTGTGTGCGGGGGCACGAACTGCGGTGGGACGGGGAACACGAACGGGCGCTCGCCGAGTACGACCGAGCCATCGCCCTGGCCCCGGAGTCGGCCGAGGCGTACAGCGGGCGGGCCCTTGCCCACCGGACGCTGCGTGATCTCGCGGCTGCCCTGGCCGACGTGGATCGTGCCGATGCGCTGAACCCTGACACCGTGCGAATCCTCGGCCTGCGGGGAGACATCCTGCAGGGCATGGCTCGCTACGAGGATGCGGTGGCGGCCTTCGACCGCGTTCTCGACCTGGATCCCGGACACACGCTGGCCAAGGCGAGCAGAGGACAGAGCAAACACTTCCTCGGTGACGACGAAGGGGCACTCGCCGACTTCGACGAGGCGTTGCAGACCGACCCGGAGTACCTGTGGGCTCTGGTGCACCGGGCGGAGCTGTACCGGGACCAGCGTCGGATGGAGGAATCCTTCGCCGACCTCGACCGGGCTGTGGAGATCGCTCCCGACAGCGCGTGGATCGCCTCCGAGCGGGGAGACGCCTACCGGCTGGTGGGCAGGAACGAGGAGGCCGTCGCGGAACTCGGGCGCGCCTGCGAGCTTGATCCCGACTACTCCTCCACACACGCCGGTCGCGGATACGCGCTCGCGCGTCTGGGACGCCACGAGGAGGCACGAGCGGCCTACGACCGTGCGATCGAGGTGGATCCCGCCTACCCCTGGGCACTGGTTCACCGCGCACTTCTCCGAGGTGAACTGGGGGACGAGGAAGGCATGTTCGCGGACCTGGACAGTGCCGTGTCGGCGGACGGGACGGATACATGGGCGCTGAACCAGCGAGCCTTCGCCTACCGGAACGCCGGCCGCTACCTGGAGGCGATGGCGGACTACGGCCTTGGACTGAGGCGCGAACCCGATCTCGGCTGGGGCCAGTTGAAGATGGTGACTCTGGTCGCGCTGAGCGAGGACGACGCGGCGGTCGCCGAGCTCGACCGGGCGCTGCAACTCGATCCGGACGACGTGGACCTGTTGGCGAGCAGGGGCGTGGTGTGCCTGAGGCGCGGGCAGTACGCCGCAGCGCTTCGGGACCTGGACCGGGCGATTTCCCTCCGCCCGGACATGGCGAGCCTGAACGCCACCCGGGCGAGGGCGTGCATAGCCATCGGGCGGCATCCGCAGGCCCTCGCTGACCTCGCTCGGTGCGTGGAGCGAGGAGAGGAGCCCGCATGGGCGACCCGGAGAACCGCCGAGGTGCTGCTGTGGTGCGGCCACTATGACGAGGCCCGGCAGCTGCTGGACGAGCTGGGGGCAACCGGGGGGCGGGAGGGCGACGCGGAGACAGTGACGGTCGCCTGGTACTTCGACAGCGAGAGCGATCGGTGGGAACGCGCGCGGAACGTCGGTGATCTGATGGCGCCCTTGCACTTCCTGGCCCGGCGATTCCTGTCGGTCGTGTCGCAGGTCATGTCGGGGGACTTGAGTACAGCCGAGCCCGTGCGGAGATTCCTGCGGCAGGTGGGTGTGCAGGCGGACGGGGATGCCGACGCGACGGTCAAATTCGAGCAGGCGCTGGTCAGTTGTGCTGTGGGCGACTGGTCGCGGGCCGACTCGCTGATCTCTGGAGGGCTGGCCCTCGACCATGACTGGGAAGATCTGGCCGACCTGACCCTTCGGCTGACCCTCCTGGCGCGCAGCCCCAATGCCGACCCGGCGCTCTTCGGCCCGCGACTGGCCCGAGTCACCGCGGCCCGCGACGCTTTTCAGGCCCGCTACGCGGAATAGGCCTCGACGAATGCTGCCCAGGAGCGGTTCGCGAACGCGAGCCGTGCTCCTTCCTTGTCCTTTGAGTCGCGGACGTGGACGGTGGTGTGGGCGGGGGATATGGCGACCTCGACGCACTCCGGCCCGTCGTTGCTGCTGTAGCTGCTCTTGAACCACTCGTGCTCAAAGATCATGTCTCTTCTCCCAGGACTTTCTCGATGAAGGCCAGCGACTCCCGGGGCGTGAGAGCCTGCGCCCGGATGATTCCATAGCGCATCTCCAAGATCTGGATCTCCCGGGGATCACTGATGACGCGACTGTGCAGCTGGGCCTCCGAGTGCCCCAGCGTCTTGCCGTCCCGGAGCTTCAGCACTTGGAGAGGTCCGCCCATGCCCGCGTGGTCCTCGCGGTCCGTCGGCATGACCTGGATCTCGACGTGCCTCAACGCACTGATCTCCAACAGATGTTCGAGCTGTTGTTGCAGCACCATTCTGCCGCCGATCGGCCGCCGCAGTGTCGCCTCTTCCTGGACGAAGCTGAGCAGTGGTGCGGGGACGCGTTCGAAGACGCGCTGTCGTGCCATCCGCGCGGCGACATGACGATCGATCTCGTCCTCCGTGTACGAGGGCCGCCGCATCGCGTACAGCACGCGTGCGTACTCCTGTGTCTGGAGCAGGCCGTGCATGTTGTGGTTGGCGTACGCCCCCAACTCGACCGCCTCGTGCTCCAACTTCGCCAGGTCCCGCACTTTCTTGGGATACCGGGCCCTCTCCACGTCCTCCTTCATCGCCGAGAGCTTCCCGCCCGCCCCCAGAACCTCATCGGCCTTGTCCAGGAAGTCAGGCTTCGGAATCCGCCGCCCGCGCTCGACGGACGAGACCATCTCCTCGCCGTACCCGATGGCGACGCCCAGTTCCCCCTGTTTCATTCCGGCGGCCTCCCGCCACATCTTGATCTGCCGTCCGACCGTCCTGAGAACGGCCTCGGCCTCCTCGTCCTCCACCCTCGTCCCTCCCGACGTACGAGCAGTACGACCCGGACCTGCACCCGGACAGTCACGTTCCGTACCCGGGTCGTTGCTGTTCAGCGTAGGAACGGCTCGCCACGCTAAGTGACATGAGTCCGAATTCCCTCCCCCAAGTCACCTCTTCCACGCACCAATTCGCGGTTCAGCTGTCCGCGACTCGAAGAGGTGCTCGACTCGCCCGCCTGCTCGCCGAGCGCCAACTCGTCGACTGGGGCAGAACTGTTGAAGGCGGAACGCACGTCGTGGCCGAGCTCGCGTCGAACGCCGTACTCCACGGCCGCGTCCCAGGGCGAGACTTCCGGCTGCGGCTGAAGCTCCACGCCGACCGCACCCTCCGCATCGAGGTCACCGACGCCCGCGGCGACCGGATCCCGCAGGTCCGGGACGCGGTAGGCGCTGACGCGGACTCGGGGCGGGGCCTGCTGATCGTGGCGGCGTACGCGGACCGTTGGGGCGTCGACGAGGCTCCGGCCAACTGCAAAACGGTGTGGGCCGAACTGGCGCCGGATCGCGGGGAGTCGTGACCCGGCTGTTCCCGACGCCAAAAACCAAAGAACCGGGAAAAGAACCAACCCGCCCCCACCGCCCCCGTCGATCACCCGCAGGGGTGAACATCGCCAACTCGGCTGGCGTGGAAGGGATTCGATGGTGCAGCGTCAGCCCGGACGACAACCGCACACATGAATCGGCCCCCGCCGGGAGTGGCATCCCAGTGCGAGGGCCTAACACCGAGGAAGAAGAGACCTTCCCGATGACTGAGCAGCAGCCTAGCGCGCCCGCGCGCGCCAAGTCCGGCCATTCCGCCGGAGGCGTCGAGCACGTCACCGAACCCCACCACGACCACTTCGTCGTGGTCGGAAACCACCTCGCCCAGCACCCGGAGCTGTCCCTGACGGCGATTGGCTTGGCGGTCCACATCCAGTCACTCCCCGCCCGGACCCCGGTCGGGATCAAGACGCTGGCCGCGAAGTTCCCCGAGGGGGAGATGCGGATCGCCGGGGCCCTGCGGGAGCTGGAGGCGCATGGATACCTGGCTCGCACCAAGGAGCGTCTTCAATCGGGCCGAGTCGTGACCCGGACGATCTCGTACAACAGGCCGGGACGCGCGGTGGTCCTAGCGGCCACGGAGCCCCCCCGTACCGCGCCCGGCACCGCCGTCCCGTCAGCAGGCGCCGGCCGCACCCCGCGCCGCCGTCGACCTCCTCGCCGGTCTGCGTGCCTACGACTCCCGCCTGCTGTTGGCCGAACGTGACGTACACCGCCTGGCCCCGGCCGTCTCCGCCTGGCTGGAGCGGGGCGTCCCGCCGACCGCCGTACAGCGAACCCTCTCCAGCGGCCTGCCCACGGACCCCATCCAGAACCCGGCGGCATTCCTCGCCCACCGCCTCGAAGCGCTCCTCCCGCCGCCGCTCCCTGCCCCGGCACGCCCCCCGGCCCCCGTCCGCCGGGACCCACTCCAGACCTGCGAAGGCTGCGACCGGGCCTTCCGCTCCCCGCTGCCGGGCCGCTGCCGGGACTGCCGTGCGGCCGGCGTGGCGGCGGCGTAGGGACCCGGGAAGTGAGCCTCGTGACAAGCGCTGCCCACACACCGCTCCACCGACTCCGCCGGTACCGTACGAGGACCGAGTCACCCGCACCGGAGGTCACCGTGAGCGCCCAGACCGATGGCCCGTACGGTCCGCTGATCCCCATGCCCGAGCTGACCCCGGACGCATTGCGGGCTGCGGTCGCGCGCATCGCGCCGAGCAGGATCCCAGCCCTGACGCAACACCTCTTCGAGGCCACCACGAACGCCCAGCAGACGCAGAGCCTCGCACCGCTCCGAGCCTTCGTGCATTCCTGGGCCGTGTTCGTGGCGATCGAACGGCACCCAGACCGGGCCGCCCGGTTGCGGGAGCTGGAGCGGCTCGTGGACGCGGGGGAGCAGGACCCGACGGAGGCCATCAACGAGATCCGCGCGATCAGGGGGTCCGCCGAGGCGGAGGCCGGGCTGTGACGGACTGGGCATGGGACTACAACCCGAGTGCCGAGTTCGTCACAGGCGGGCTGCCGCCCGGAGTCGTGGCGGAGGTGGAACGGCTCGCCACCGAACTGGCGCACTCGGACATGACTCCGTGAAGGTCGGCAGACCGCTGGACCGGGAGGGCGGGCTGCGTGAATTCGACATCCTCGGCGGGCGGGGCTTCATCTGCTTTCTGGCCGTGCCACGACATGAATGCGTCTACATCTGCAATGTCACCTGGTACGGGTAATAACTGACCACTGAGGATTACTCGTGACCATTTAGGCCACACCTCGCATACCATTCCGCCCCCTGAACCGACCGTCCCCATTCGATTACAGTGGCGAATCGTCGTACAGACGGACGCTGTCACGGGGAGGTCTTGGTGGGTGCGACAGTCGGCGCCGTCTGGGGCCGTACCGAACAGCAGGACTTCCGTAGCCGGGTGCGCGGCACGCTTCTCGGGGCGGCCGTAGGGGACGCCCTCGGTGCGCCGGTGGACGGGCTCGGGCTGGACGAGATCCGGGAGCAGTACGGCGCCGAGGGCCTCGTCGATCTCGGGTTCGGGTACGGCCGGCGCGGTGCCGTGAGTCATCTCACGCAGCTCACCCTCTTCAGCGTGGACGGGTTGATAAGAGCGCAGGTCCGGCGGGACACCGGCGCCTGGCATCCGCCCACCGATGTGCACCGGGCGTATCTGCGCTGGGCCGCCACACAGCGGGACTGGGGTCCCGACGAGCGCCGTAAGGACGACGGGTGGCTGGCGCGGGAGGAGTGGCTGTACGCCCGCCGGGATCCCACCCGCGCGCTCCTGCTCGGCCTCGGTGACGAGACCATGGGCACCCTGGAGTCGCCCAAGAACGCGGCCGAGCTCGGGCCCGAGGCCGTCGCCCGTTCCGCGCCCTTCGGGCTGCTCGTCGGCTGGGAGCCGCAGCTCGTCGTCCAGCTCGCCGTGGAGTGCGCGACGCAGACCCACGGCCATCCCGTCGCCTACCTGTCGGCGGGTGCGTACGCCGTCATCGTGCACGGTCTCGCCTGCGGGGAGAGCCTCGACGGAGCCGTGCAGCGGGCGCTCGCGCTGCTCGCCCTGCGGCCCGGGCACGAACCCGTGTCGGACGCGTTGCAGCACGCGCTGGGCGCCGTACGGCAGGGCATGCCCACCCCGGCGCGGGTGGAGGAGCTGGCGGCCGACGGCTCGGCCGACGGGCTGCTCGCGGCCGCCGTGTACTGCGCCCTGGTGGGCGAGGACATCCGGCACGGACTGTGCCTCGCCGTGAACCACGACGGCCCCTCCGCCGCCGCGGGCGCCCTCACCGGCGGTCTGCTGGGCGCCCTGCACGGAGAGACGGCCCTGCCCCCGGCCTGGCTGGCCGAACTGGAGGGCCGCCCCACGATCCTCGAACTCGCCGACGACTTCGCCATGGAGATGACCCAGGGGCCTGCGCTGCACGGGCCTGCGGGGGCGTCACCGGGGTGGCTCGCGCGGTACCCGCGAGCCTGACCCGAACGGGGGCTCAGTCCTTCGCCCGGACCACGTCCTCCACCGGGCCCGCCGGTGCCGGTGCCGGTACCGCGGCCGCCGCGGCGCCGTCCCCGTCGGTGTTGATCTTCTCGATGATCGCGAGCCGCTCCGGGGTGTCCTCCGGCTTGATGAAGCCGACGAGGATGTACAGGACCAGCGACACCGCCAGCGGAATCGAGACCTGGTACTGGAGCGGGACGCCGCCCTCGATCTGCCAGCTGATCGGGTAGTTGACCAGCCAGAAGGCGAGCAGACCCATCGACCAGCTGGTGAGCGCGGCGGTCGGGCCCGAGCGGCGGAACGGGCGCAGCAGGCCCAGCATCATCGGGATGGCCATCGGGCCCATGAGCCCGGCGACCCACTTGATGACGACGGTGATGATGTCCCCGAAGGTCGGGGAGTTGACCTGCGTCGCGGCCGCCATGGACAGGCCGAGGAAGACGACGGTCGTGATCCGGGCGACCCGCAGGCCCTGTCCCTCGCTCCAGGCCCGCGCCCTGCGCCACACCACCGGCGCGCAGTCCCGGGTGAAGACGGCCGCGATCGCGTTGGCGTCGGAGGAGCACATGGCCATGGTGTGCGAGAAGAAGCCGACGATGACCAGGCCCAACAGGCCGTGCGGGAGCAGCTGTTCGGTCATCAGGCCGTACGAGTCGGAGCCGTCCCCCTTCTGCGAGGTGACCAGCAGCGGCGACATCCACATGGGGAAGAAGAGGACCACCGGCCAGACCAGCCAGAGGATCGCCGACAGGCGTGCCGAGCGCTCGGCCTCGTACGCGCTGGCCGTGGCCATGTAGCGCTGGGCCTGGTTGAGCATGCCGCCGTTGTACTCGAAGAGCTTGATGAAGAGGAAGGCGAGGAGGAAGACCGTGCCGTAGGGGCCGACCAGCGGCTCACCGTGGCCCTGCAGCTCCGGCCTGTCCCAGGCGTCGAAGAAGCCGATGCCCTTGTCGTTCAGCTTCATCACCACGGCGACGAACATCGCGACGCCGGCCAGCAACTGGATGACGAACTGGCCGAGTTCGGTCAGCGCGTCCGCCCACAGGCCGCCGATGGTGCAGTAGACGGCCGTGATGGAGCCGGTGATCAGGATGCCCTGGTTCAGTGAGATGCCGGTGAACACGGACAGCAGCGTGGCGATCGCCGCCCACTTCGCGCCCACGTCCACGATCTTCAGCAGCATGCCGGACCAGGCCAGCGCCTGCTGGGTCTTCAGGTCGTAACGGTTCTTCAGATACTCCAGCGGGGAGGCCACATGGAGTCGCGACCGCAGCCGGTTGATGCGCGGCGCGAACAGTTTCGAGCCGATGGCGATGCCCAGCGCGATGGGGAAGGACCAGGTGACGAAGGACGTGACGCCGTAGGTGTAGGCGATGCCCGCGTACCCGGTGAACATCACCGCGCTGTATCCGGACATGTGGTGCGAGATGCCGGACAGCCACCACGGCATCTTGCCGCCCGCGGTGAAGAAGTCGCTGACGTTGTCCACCCGCTTGTGCGACCAGACGCCGATCGCCACCATCACGCCGAAGTAGCCGATGAGCACGGCCCAGTCGAGACCGTTCATGTGCGCCCTCCCAGGGTTCAGCCCGGCGCTCATCCTGGGCGCTGTCGCGTGAACACGACAAGTGAGCGTAAGGTCAAGGGGAGGTAAAAGTGTTCGAGATGAGAGTCTGCGTTCACCTACATGAACTCACCTCATTAGCTCCCCAGCGTTGACCAGCAACGACTGCCCCGTGAGGGATCGTGCCCTGTCCGACGTCAGGAACACCACCGCGTCCGCCACATCCCCGTCCGTGGCGAGATCGGGCAGCGCCATCCGTTCGGTCAGCCGCTTCAGTACGTTCGCCTCCGGCACGCCCTGCGTCTGCGCCGTGAACTGCACGTACGCCTGCACGGGCGGCCCCCACATCCAGCCCGGCAGTACGGTGTTCACCCGGATCCGGTACGGGCCCAACTCCCGGGCCAGCGAGTACATCGCGCTCGTCAGCGCCCCCTTCGACGCCGCGTACGCCGCCTGCCGCACCTGCGAAGGGGCGGCGACCGAGGACTGTGTCCCGATGAAGACGACCGAGCCCCCGCGCTCCTTGAGGGCCGGCAGACAGGCCCGTGTCATCCGCAGCGACCCCAGCAGATTCACGTCGATCACCGACTGCCACGTGGTGAAGTCCGCGTCCTCCAGGCCGCCGAAGTAGCTGTCCCAGGCGGCCACATGGACGACTGCGTCGATCCGCCCGAACCGCTTCCGCGCGAGCGCCGCCAGCGCCTCGCACTGCGCCTCGTCGGTGATGTCGGTCGCCCGGTACGCCGTGTGCGCCCCGTCCGGATCGATCTCGGCCGCGCTCTTGGCGAGGTTGGCCTCCGTGCGCGCCCCGAGGACCGCGTTCCCGCCGTCGCGCACCACCGTGGCGGCGACCTGGTGACCGAGCCCGGCACCCACCCCCGACACGACGACGGTCTTGCCCGCGAGCAGTGACATTCCGTTGCCTCCCGACTCTGGACGCACTATCTGACGGCCCGTCAGAGTATGGGTGACCGCAGGAAAGGGGAACCGCATGAGCGAGGACACCCGCAGCGAGGCGTACGCCGAACTGGCCGCCGTCGGCCCGTACGGAGTCCGCCCGGGCCACGCCCTGATCACCATGGTCGAACCGCACCCGGGCCACGAGTACGCCTACAACCGCTGGTACGAGGACGACCACTACTACGCCGGCGCGATGGCGATGCCCTGGATGTACGCGGGCCGCAGGTGGGTGGCGACCAGGGACCTCCAACTCCTGCGCTACCCCGAGAAGTCGGCGATCGCCCAGCCGGTCACCGCCGGCTGCTACATCTCGACGTACTGGATCACCGCGGGCCGCTACGACGACCACATGCGCTGGACGGTCGCCATCAACAAGCGCCTCAACCGCGACGCCCGCGTCTACCAGGACCGCACCCACGTCTTCACGGCGTTCCAGGACCACGAGGCGACGGTGTACCGCGACGGCGCGGCCGGCCCCCGCGACTTCCACGCCCTGGACCACCCCTACGCGGGCCTGGTGGTGCAGGTCATCGACGCGGACTCACCGCAGCAGCGCGCCGAGCTGCTGGAGTGGCTGCGCGCACGTCACCTCCCGAAGCGCCTGGCGGGCTCCCCGACCGCGATGGTGACGATCTTCCGGCCCACACCGCTGCCGCTGGACCGCATGTCGTACGTCAAGCAGGTCGAGGGGGTGGATACGCGCCTGACGCTGCTGTGGTTCCTGGAGACGGACCCGAGGGAGTGCTGGGAGAGCTGCTTCACCGACCTGGACACGGCGGTCGGAGAGTCGGGGCTGGGGAGGGTGGAGCTGGTGGCGCCGTTCATTCCGACGGTGCCGGGGACGGAGACGTACGTGGACCAGCTGCGCTGACGGTCACTTCTCAGGGCTGGTCCAGGCATTCCAGGGTCTGGGGGCGGCAGCCCCCAGGAACGCCGGTCAGCGCAACTCCTCGGGGCAGGGAGTACCTCGCGGCACCGTGTACGGCGCCGCCAACCTGTACTCGCCCGCCCGCGGAGCGACCAGCATCGTCCACTGGTCGCCGAGCGCGTCCTCCTCCGTCTCCATCAGACAGCCGTTGACGTTGTCGTACGACTTCGGCTCGTCGTCGGGACGGTCCTTGGACGCCTCCGTCTCCTGCGGCGGGTCGAGCTTCTTGCCGTCGGCGTCGACGATGCTCAGCCAGGGCGAGTAGGGGATGCGGATGAGGATCCGGCCCGGCTTGCTCACCTGCATCGTCATCTCGCCCTGCTCGGCCCGCTCGACGACCGCGTTCGGCTCGGCGAGCGGCGCCGGGTGGGTCACCTCGAACAGCTGCCAGTTGGCGTCGCCCCACACCTGCCTGAGGTACGGCATGCCGCGCTGCACCAGCTCCCGCTCCCGCTCCGCCGCCGAGGGGTCGGGCTCGTCCTTGGGCAGGACCACGAAGTGCACGGCCCAGCGCTTGAGCCACTCGTAGTAGTTCGCCGAGTTGAGCGTGCCGTCGTAGAAGAGCTGGTTGCGCTTCATGTCGGCTTGGCGGTTCCAGCCGCGGGCCAGATTGACGTACGGCGCGAGGGCGGCGGCCTCGCGGTGGGAGCGGGCCGGGACCACCTCGACGCGGCCCTTCTCGGCACCGACCTCCTGGAGCTCGTTGACCAGCGGCGCCAAGTCGCGAGCCCAGGACGCCTCCGGGGCGGCGTGGATGATGTCGTCGATCGTCTTGTAGCCGATCCAGCCGGCGAAGGTGACGAGCGCCAGCACACCCGTGTACCACTTACGCGAGCGCGGCACCGTGAAGGGCAGCGCGGCCACGAGGGCCGTCCCGCCGAAGAGCATCGCCAGGCGCGTGATGTTGGAACCGATCTGCGAGCTGATCACCCAGACCAGGACGACCGAGAGGCCGTAGACGGCGGACACCAACCGGACCGTCTTCCACTCCTTGGGCACGAGGACGAAGGTGACGACGGCGACCAGCAGCGGCAGCAGCACCGAGCCGATCACCATCGGCTGCGTGCCGGAGAAGGGGAACAGCCAGGCCGACACGGCCACGACCGCGGTCGGCGCCAGGCCGAGCGCCCATGCTCCCGGCCGCCTCTTCTGCAGGAACAGCGCCACCGCCACGAAGCCCACGAACAGGCCCGCCACCGGCGACGACATCGTGGCGAGCGCGGCCAGCGGGGCCGCGCACAGTGCCTTCGCCCACCGTTTGTAGCGCCAGCGGTAGGGCCAGCAGAACACGACGGCGACCGCGCCCAGCGCGAACATCATGCCGAGGCCGAAGGTCACCCGTCCCGAGATCGCGTTGCACACCAGCCCGAACACCCCGGCCAGCGCCGCCCACAGGGGGTTCCTCACCGAGCGGCTGCGGAGCAGGACCAGTGTCAGCAGGCCCGCGGAGATCGTCCCCGCGATCATCATCGTCGTACGGACACCGAGCACCGACATCAGATACGGCGACACCACGCTGTACGACACCGGGTGCATACCGCCGTACCAGGCCAGGTTGTACGCCGAGTCCGGATGCCGGCCGACGAATTCGGCCCAGGCGTCCTGGGCCGCGAGATCACCGCCGCTGCTTGCGAACGTGAAGAACCAGATGACGTGGAGGAGTCCGGCCAGAGTCGTGATCGACAGCACCGGATGACGCAGAAGGCGCTCACGCAGGGTGAGGAGGACCGTGCTCAGACGCGACGGCGGTCTGTTCTCCGTAGGGCTTTGACGGTCTTCCCGGCGTGGCGCGGGCACGCGTATTCGCGGACCGGCTCCCCGTCCCGGATCAGCGTCGTCTGCGCGTGTCGGCTCCGCAGTGGCCACCTTTGAGGCACTCCCCGTACTGTCCTGTCTTCTGTTCTGGCCGCGTACCGTTTCCCGCGTGTTGTCGGCCCTGTCCCTGAAGATTTCCGGGCCGCGCCTCGTGAGCGACGACCTGCCCGTTTCGTGACGCTAGCACGCAGCCCGCCGACGAGGCCTGTCGGCGGGCTGCGGTGCGCTGCCGCTGCGCCGTCCCCGGGGGTCAGCCGAGGCGGGTCAGCTTGTCCGTGAAGCCCGGTTCGGTGAGGTCCGTCTGCAGGGCGACCGGGATCTTGACCGCGCCGCTCGTGCCGTCACCCACGGTGAGCGTGCCCACCTTGGTGCCGGCCTTCGCGGTGTGCGGTACGGCATCGGAGGCGAAGGTCAGCTCGACCTTCAGCCCGGACCAGCCGACCGCCGTGACGTCCTTGGTGGCCACGACCGGAGTGCGGCCGCCGAGGCCGTCGTCGACGTATCCGACGACGTCCCCCTTCTTCAGCAGCGTCGCCGACTTCAGGGCGTCCTGCGCGGCGCGGATCAGCTGGTCGCCCGAGTCGAGAGCGGCAGCGAGGATGCCGCCGCCCGCGTCCGGCTGGCGCACCACGGCGCCCACGATGGTCCGGGTCTCGCCGCCGACCTCCTTCTTCGCGGCGAACACGAGGTTGCCGAGGGCGGAGGTGGTGGTGCCGGTCTTGATGCCGACGACGTTGTTCTTGCCGACCAGCTGGTTCCAGTTGCCGTGGTTCTTGCCCCTGTAGTCGTCGTACGACATCATCGCGGCGACCTCGCGGAAGGCGGGCTCCTTCATCGCCGCCTTGGCCAGCTTCACCTGGTCCACGGCCGTGCTCACGGTGGTGTTGTTCAGGCCGGAGGGGTCGGTGTACGTCGTGTTCGTCATGCCGAGGTCCTTGGCGGTGGCGTTCATCTTCGCCACGAACGCCTTCTCGGAACCGGCGTCCCAGCGGGCGAGCCGGCGGGCGATGTTGTTCGCGGATGCGATCAGTACGCTCTCCAGGGCCTCGCGCTGGGAGATCTTGTCGCCCGCGAACACGTCGACGGTCGACTCCTGGCCCGCGTCCGACTGGTCCTCGGCGGCCTGGTCGATCTCGATGTCCGGGCCCTCGGCGCCGCTCTTGAGGGGGTGCTCGCGCAGGATCAGGTACGCGGTCATCACCTTGGCGACGCTGGCGATCGGCACGGGCTTCTGGTCGCCGGAGGAGCCGAACGTGCCGAGGCCGTCCACGTCGAGCGCGGCCTGGCCCTCGGCGGGCCACGGGATGTCGACCTTGCCGCCGTCGAACGTGTAGGTGTCCTCGGCGGTGAGGTCGAGGGTGGGGGCCGGGAGCGGGCGTACGGACTGGACGACCCCGAGGATGACCACGAGCAGGAGGACCAGCGGGGTCCAGATCTTGATCCGCCGGATGACCGTGCGGACGGGGGTGTCCGGGGGCCGCGGCGTGTTCGTCAGCTCGGCGAGCAGGTCGAGCGGGGGCTTGGGGGGCAGCGGCTGCTGCGTGGTGCGCTCGGGGCCGACCTGGGGGATGGCGGCGGTGGCGTCGGGGGGCGCCGGAGCGGTGGCCTTCGGCGAGGCAGGGGTGGCCGGGGTGCCCGGGGTACCCGGGGCCTTCGGGGTGTCCTGCCGGATGTCCGCCTTCAGGGCGACGAACTTGCTGGTGCGCTCGGAGGGGGACTCGGGCTGCTTGGGGGCCTTGAGTGTGGTGGTGGGCTGGTCGACGGGGGGCTTGGTGGGGCGTACGGCCTTGAAGACGGCGGTCGGCTGGTCGACGGGCTTGGCCGCGGGCGCGCCGCCCTGCCCGGCCTCGGCTTCGCCGTCGGCCTTGTCGTTCCCACTCGCACCACCCGTGCGGCTCTCGTCGCCGGGTGCGGGTGGCCCCTGCGGGGCGTCCTCGCCGTCGGCGGCTGCGGGTGCGCCGTCGGCAGCCTTGCTGGACGCGTCTGCGTCTGCGGCAGGAGCCTCGGCGGGCCCGGTCGAGCCGTCCTGGGCGGCCGTGGGGGTCTCGTCGGCGCCGGAAGCCTCGGCAGGCTCGGCGGATCCGTCGGCGTCGGCCTCGGAAGCCGCCGCAGCAGCCGTCTCGACATCGGCGTCGGCGACGGACTGGGCGGAGTCGGCGTCCTCGGCCTTCCCGGCGCCCTCAGCCGCGCCGTCCTCGGCGTCGGTCACGTCCCCGGCCCCGTCGGCCTCGTCGCGCGCGTCGGCATCCTTCGCGCCCTCGTCGGCGGTGTCCGCGGAAGCCACCCAAGCCGCCACAGCAACCCTCAGCCGATCTTCACCCGGCGCAGCAGCCTCGTCACCGTCACCCGGCGCCCCGGACGAGGCCCCGTCCCCGGCACCCTTGCCCTCGGCGTCGTCGGTCTCGGCCTGCGCGCCGTCGGCATCGTCGACTTCAGCGTCGGCGCTCCCGGCCGCGGCCTCCGCGCTGCCAGCGTCCGTGTCTCCGTCGACCGCACCCCCGGCCCGCGAGCCCTCGGCGCTACCGGTCTCGGTGCTCGGGCCCTCGGCGTCGTCAGCCTCAGTCTCAGGGCTGCCGGCCTTGCTGCCCGCGTCGCTCTCGCCCGCACCCTCGGTCTTCCCGGCGGTCGCGCTCGCACTCGCGGTGTTCCCGGCGGCGGCCGTGCCCGCACCCTCGGTCTTCCCGGCGGCGGCCGTGCTCGCGCCCTCGGAGCCCTCAGCCCCCGCGTTCGCGTCCTCGCCGTCCTCGGCCCCGGCGTTCGCGTCGCCGTCCTCGGCCCGGGTGTTCGCGTCGCCGTCCTCGGCCCCGGCGTTCGCGTCGCCGTCCTCGGCCCCCCCGGCCTCCTCCAGCTTCGCCCTCACGGCCTCCAGTTCCCGCCGTGACAGGACCCTGGTCGCCGTGTCCACGCCGCCGCGCGGCGTGGCAGTGGACTCCCGTGGCGCGGCACTCTCGCGTGCCACCGCCAGTCGAGGGTCGCGCTTCTCACCGGTGTCGGCTGCGCGCGTGCCCTCGGCTTCGGGGCCGGACTCGGGAACCGGACCCGTGCTCCCCGACGTCGGTTCTCCCGACGACTCGCGCTGCTTCGACCTGTCGGGGGACTCGCCCGCCACCGATGCCTCCTCCATGTGCCGCCGCACGCCCTCCGTGCGTCTGCCGAACCGTGAGTCGTCGCCCGGACACCGCGCCCGCACGACCCCCCGTGCCGCTGCCCGAACCATGTACCAGTGTCCTGTGTGCGGCCCTCTACTTCTGCGGTAGACGAGAACGACATACCTGCCGGTTCCCTCACGAACCGGTCACGCACCCTCGACAGATGAATGTGAGAGGGGTCACCCTGTCTTTCATCCACGCGGGGAGGCATGGATGGGCAGGAGCCGCAGAACAATTCCGGAGGAGCTTTTGCTGCTGGCGTTGGACCCGGCCACGGGTACCACCGCACAGCCGCAGTCGCTCGACCTCGGTCTGGCCGGAGCACAGCTAGTGGAGCTGGCGCTGGCCGGACGGATAGCCCCAGACGGGGATCGTATCGCCGTGGTGGCACCACGGCCGACTGGAGATCCAACATTGGACTGCGCATTGGAGTTGCTGCGAAGGCGTGGCGCTCCCGTGCGTGCCGTCCACTGGATTGGCGGGCCACGCTTGGGGCTCCGCCAGACCTATCTCTCGCATCTGGAGCGGTGCGGCATGGTGCATGCCGTGGCCGGTCAGATGTGCGGGGTATTGCCGACGACTCGCTACCAGGCGACGGACAACGAGATCAGCCGGGAGATCAGGGCCCGGCTGGATTCGGCGATCCGCACCGGCGTACCGCCGGACCCGCGGACCGCGGCGCTCGCCGCTCTGGCACACGCGGTCGGCCTCGGCAAGCACCTGTATCCGGGGAACGAGGGGCGATCCTCTCGTTCTCGGCTGCGGGATCTGATCAGGCACGACCCCATGGGCGGTCTCGTCGCGCACGCCGTGATGGACGTCCAGAACGGCGCGGCGGCCCAGCCGCGTCGCAGCCCGGCCCCGGCCGGCCGTCAGGCCGCCCCCGGAGGCAGGGCCGCAGCGGAACCCGCCCGTGGCGTTCCGGTGCAACCGCGCCGCGGATCCATGGCGCGCGTCGTGGCTCACTGAGCCGCAGTCCCACGACCCGCACCAACCGGTCCACCGCACGCACCGCTTGATCCACACGCTCGAAACGCTCGACACGCTCCGCAAGTTCCACAAGCGCCAACAGCTCCACGAGCTTCATACGCACGCCACGTGCAGCGCCGCACCGCAGTCCCCAAGACCCGGTACGGGAGCCGCTGGTCCGCGCGGGGCGACGGGACCGTACGTCCGGACGACGACACGGTCCCGCCGCCCCGCGCGGCCGTATTTGCCGGGGGTGTCCCCGAACTGGCGTGTATCCAGCGCATATCCACCGTTTCCCAGCGGTAGTAAGCACCTTGGTGGCAGTCTGCTCAGCAGCAGATACGCAAAGTGGCAATCAGCAGTCACGCAGCCGGAGGTGCACGTCCCGTGGCGTCCAATGTCAATCCCACCGTCAGGCGACGCCGGCTGGGCCAGGAGTTGCGCCGGCTCCGAGAGCTCAAGGGCATGACGGCCGAAGAAGTGGCCGAGCGGCTGTTGGTGTCGCAGTCGAAGATCAGCCGGCTGGAGAACGGGCGGCGCAGCATCAGCCAGCGCGACGTCCGCGATCTGTGCGGGGTCTACGAGGTGGAGGACCACCGCATCGTCGATTCGCTGATGCAGATGGCCAAGGATTCGCGGCAGCAAGGGTGGTGGCATTCGTTCGGCGACATTCCGTACAGCGTCTACATCGGGCTGGAGACGGATGCCGCGAGTCTGCGCGTGTACGACCCGCAGGTCGTCCCCGGGCTGTTGCAGACCAAGCAGTACGCGGAGGCCCTGATCGCCGGGGCGCTGCCGGAGACACCGCCCGCCGAGGTCGAGAAACGGGTCCAGGTGCGTATGCGCCGACAGGAACGAATCTCCACCGAGGAGAACCCGCTGCGCCTGTGGACGGTCCTGGACGAGGCCGCCCTGCGCCGGGTCGTCGGCAACCGCTCCCTCATGCGGGACCAGTTGGAACAACTCGTCGAGCAGTCCCAACTGCCGCACGTCACCGTGCAGGTGATCCCCTTCGACATGGGAGCGCACCCGGGCCTCAACGGTCAGTACGCGATCCTCGAGTTCCCGGACGCGGCCGACTCCAGCGTCGTCTACATCGAGGGCGTCACCAGCGACCTCTATCTGGAGAAGGCGAACGACGTCCAGAAGTACAGCGTGATGTACGAACACCTGCGGGCGCAGGCCCTGAACGTGGACCAGTCCCGCCAGTTCATCGCGGACATCGCGAAGGACTACGCGCGCTGATCATCGGCGCCGATCACCCGTGCGGGGGACCATCCCGACCGGAGGGGCGCGGTACGGTACACCGTCTCCTGGCCGGGATGGAAGGCTCCACTGGAATATGCCATCCAGTCGAGTGAATAGTCGCTTCGTAAGCCGATGTTGGCTAGTAGCGTCGATCACGCCACCGAGCAACAAGGTTGGCGTGAATCGCATTGCGGGGTCCGGTTGCGTCCGGACGTGCAGCGCGGTGACAGCAACTCAACATCTGGCAATTCGGAGCAAACATGGCAATTCGTCAGGGTGCCACGGACACGTGGACCAAGTCCTCGTATTCCACCGGGAACGGCGCGTGCGTCGAGGTCAAGTCGCCGGTCACAGCGGCCATGGCGGTACGGGACTCCAAAGTTCCCGAGGGCCCGGTCCTGGCGTTCCCCGCTAACGCGTGGAACACCTTCGTGGCGTCGGTCAAGGCGTGAGGGGCGAGGCTGTCTGATCCTCACCCTCGACCCACCGCACGATCAACAACTGCACAAGCACCACAGGAAGAGCCCTCTCGACCAGCCCGCCGTCCTTGCCGAGAGGGCTCGGCCGTGCCCCGGATCACCTCACCGGGAACGCCACATCACACACCGGGTCCTGAGCCCCCGCCGCGTCCCAGTCCGCGAAGTACACCTCCCGGCACGGGCCCGCCTGTTCGAGGCCCTCCCGGGCGATCCACTCCTCCACCGCCTCGAAGGCCGCCAGGATCTGCGGATGGGCCACCTGCGCCTTGGTGATCCGGGCGTAGGCCAGCCGCTGGGCCGGCTCCACCCGTACCTTCGTCTCCCGCGCCCGGCCCTGCTTCTCGACCCACGCCCGCGCCGCCGCCTCGTCGGCCACCGGCACGCACGACTCGGCCGGCCCGTCGCTCTCCATGGACACCTCGGAGTGGTAGACGACGAACGGCGCCGCCGTGCTTCCGCCGCACTCCCGCGCGCCCTCCTCCAGCCGGCCCAGCGACGCGCCGATCCAGGTCGGCAGCTCACCCGCCAGGATGTGCCGGGCCTCGCTGATCACCACCTGTTCGGGCACGTCCACCGTCTCGACCACGAACTTCCCGTACATCTCGGAGCTCCTCCCCGACAGTCGTCCACGGAGGTACTCGGCGAGCGTCCGCTGCCCGGCCACCCGCGCCTCGACGTCCGCCCAGTAGGCGGTGAGCCGGTCTGCCGCCGCGGCCCCGTCCGGTGCCTCGACGACCTCCGCGACCCGCGCGAGCGGCATGTCGAGCTGGCGCAGGAGCGCCACCAGACGGGCGCGCTCGACCTGGCCGACGCGGTAGTAGCGGTAGCCGCTGACCTCGTCGACGTGCGCGGGTGGCAGCAGTCCGAGGCGGTCGTACAGGCGCAGTGCCTTGGCCGACAGCCTGGCCCGCGCGGCGAACGCGCCGATGGTGAGCAGTTCGTCGTCCACGGCCTCATCCTCCGTCACCGGGCGGCTCTTTGGCCCGGTGCGAAGGACGCTCCGCCCTGCCCCAGGGGCAAGGTCAACACCGGCTAGGCGAGCGCGCCCTCCAGCGCCGCCACGATCTCCGCGGCCTCCGGCTCGGTCTGCGGCGAGAAGCGGGCGACGACCTTGCCGTCCCGGCCGATCAGGAACTTCTCGAAGTTCCAGCGGATGTCCCCGCTGTGCCCCTCGGCGTCCGCGAAGCCGGCCAGGCGGTCGTAGAGCGGGTGCCGGCCCTCGCCGTTCACCTCGACCTTCTCGGTCATCGGGAAGGTCACGCCGTACGTCGCCGAGCAGAACTCGGCGATCTCCCCGGCGCTGCCGGGCTCCTGGCCGAGGAACTGGTTGCAGGGCACGCCGAGCACGGTGAAGCCACGCTCCGCGTACTGCTCCTGGAGCTTCTCCAGGCCCGTGTACTGCGGGGTCAGGCCGCACTTGGAGGCCACGTTCACGACGAGCACGGCCTTGCCGGCGTACTGGGAGAGGTCCGCGGAGCCGCCCTGGAGGGCGCCGATCTCGACGTCGAGGGGGGATGCGTTGGTGTCAGCAGTCATAGGCGGATGCTAGCTCCGGTAGGTGCCGGGCCTGTGGCCCGGCCCCGCCGCCTTCACGAGCACCTCCCCGGCCGCCGTACGCGAATACAGCACCGACCGCCCCGCCCGCCGCCGCTCCACCAGCCCCGCGTCCAGCAGCACCCGCAGATGCCGCCCGACCGAGCCCAGCCCCTGCCCGGTCACGGCGACCAGCTGGGTCGTGCTCACAGGGGAGTCGAGGAGTACGAGCACGGCGGCGCGCGCGGGCCCGAGCAGGGCGCCGAGGCTCGCGGGGACCGTCCGGGCGCCGGGGTCGGCGAGGGCGCCCGCGCACGGGTAGATGACGGCGTACCGGTCGGGCTCCTCCCAGGAGACCCAGCCGCCCTTCGGCGTGACCGGTACGAAGACGAGTTCGGCGCCGGAGATCTCGCGGGGCGGGTACTCGTGCAGATTCACCTGGAGCCGGTTGTCGCCGAGCCAGCGCGTCCGCCCGGGCCGCAGCGAGTCCAGTACGGCCGCCCAGCCGCCCCGGCTCACCTGCGCGGTCCGCGCCACCACATCGGCCTCCAGGACGCGCCGACGCCGGTCCCAGTCCGGACGTACGGCCTCGGTCCAGACGTATGCGAGGAGCGCGGCGGCGCGTGCGGGCAGGTCGTCCCGGTCCAGTACGGCGGGGAGGGGGCCGGCGAGGGCGACGGTGAGGTGGGTCCGGGCCTGGCCGGGGTCGGCCGCGCGCACCCGTGCCACGCCCTCCTCGAAGGGCTCGCGGTCCCTCGGGGTCGGGGTGAGGAAGTCGGCGATCCAGTCCTTGCCGAGCCCGGCGTGGACGAGGTGCGCGGTGACCGGGTCGGCGGCCAGGCGGGCCCGGTAGGCGGGACGGTGCGCGTCCAGCCAGGCGCGCTCGCCGGGGTGGGCGGCGCTCCCCAGGTGCAGCAGCTTCAGCGCGGCGAAGGTCTCGGCGAGCGGGGAGAGGACGAAACGGCTGCCGGCGAGCGTGTCGGCGTTGATCTGCCACCAGCCCATGCCGCCCCGCCCCCCCCCGCCTCCCGGTCCACGCCGACCTTTCGCACCCGCGCGAAACAATAACGACCTGTCGCCGGCCCTCTCAGACTCCGCCCATGCGCAGCTATCGACAGCTCTTCCGCACCCCGGAGTTCACGCCTCTCTTCCTCGCCTCCTCCGCCAACGTCCTGGCCCAGACGATCAGCGGCCTGGCCCTCGGCACGCTGGTGTTCCGGGCGACGCAATCGCCGCTGCTGTCGGCGGTGAGCATGTTCGGTCCGTCGCTGGCGCAGATGCTCGGGGCGACCTTCCTGCTGTCCGGTGCCGACCGGCTGCGCCCGCGGTCCGCGCTGACCGGCATCTCGCTCGTCTTCGCCGCCGCCACGGCCGTCCTCGCGCTGCCCGCATTTCCCCTCTGGGCGGTCTTCGCCGTGATTCTCGGCCAGGGCCTGGTCGCGTCGCTGGGCGGGGGAGTCCGCTGGGGGCTGGTGAACGAGATCCTCTCCAAGGACGGCTTCATGCTGGGGCGTTCGGTCTTCAACATGATGGCCGGGATCGCCCAGATCGTCGGATACGCGACGGGCGGTCTGCTGGTGGCGGTGCTGTCGCCACGCCTGTCGCTGCTGTTGTCGGCGGCGCTGTACGTCGTGGCGGCCGCCGTCCTCCGGCTCGGCCTGACCCCGCGCCCGCCCCGCGCCCAGGGCCGCCCGTCGGTCGCGGCGACCTGGCGCAGCAACGCCCTGCTGTGGTCCTCCCGCCCCCGCCGCCACGTCTACCTCGCCCTGTGGATCCCCAACGGCCTCGTCGTCGGCTGTGAGTCCCTCTACGTCTCCTACGCCCCCGACGCCGCGGGCACGTTGTTCGCCTGCGCGGCGCTGGGGATGTTCGTCGGCGACGTGACGGTGGGCCGCCTGGTGCCGCCCCGGCTGCGCCCGCACCTCGGCATCCCCCTGCTGGTGCTCCTGGCCCTGCCGTACCTGTTCTTCGCACTGCGCCCGACGTTGCCCTGGGCGGCCGTCGCCGTTGCCGTGGCCTCGATCGGCTTCGGCGCGAGTCTCGTCCAGCAGGAGCGCCTGATGGCCCTGACCCCGGACGAACTCAGCGGCCACGCCCTGGGGTTGCACGGCTCCGGGATGCTCACGATGCAGGGAGTGAGCGCGGCGCTGGCGGGGTCCGTGGCCCAACTGACGTCTCCGGCGACGGCGATGACGGTGATGGCCGTGGCGTCCCTCGCGGTGACCCTGGCGCTGACGGTGGCGAGCCTGCGCCACGCGGAGGAGGGCGGGCTGGTGGTCTTGGACCAGTGACGGTCACCGGCGGATGGCCAAAACCTCACGGTGCGTGAGGTGTTTCCGCGCCAACTCGGCGTCGGTCAGGGGGAGTTGGGCTTAGGTTGGTTGCTGTTTTGATCACCGGCACCGTCCGCGCCATCCGCACCGTCCGCGCCATCCGCCCCGACCCCAGGAGTTCACCGTGCCCGACCCCCACTCCCGGATCGACACCTCCAAGCCGCACTCGGCCCGCTTCTGGAACTACTTCGTCGGCGGCAAGGACCACTACGAGGTCGACCGGCAGATCGGGGACGAGATCAAGGAGATCTTCCCGGGCCTGGTCGATGTGGCCGTGTCGAGTCGCCGGTTCCTGGGCCGGGCCGTACGCCACCTGGCCGGCGAGGCGGGCATACGGCAGTTCCTGGACGTCGGCACCGGCCTGCCGACCGCCGACAACACGCACGAGGTGGCCCAGCGCGTGGCCCCGGACGCCCGGATCGTGTACGTGGACAACGACCCCATCGTGCTGGCACACGCAAACGCCCTGCTCACGAGCACCCCCGAGGGCAGGACGACGTTCGTGGACGCCGACCTGTACGCCCCCGAGGCCGTCCTGGAGGCCGCCGCGGGCACGCTCGACCTCTCCCGCCCGGTCGCCCTGATGATCCTCAACACCCTCGGCCACGTCGCCGACTACGACCAGGCCCGCGACCTGGTACGCCGCCTGCTGGCCGGTCTCCCCTCGGGCAGTCACCTGGTGATCAGCGACAGCACGGCCACGAGCGAGGGCATGATCGCCGCGTCGGCGGCGTACAACGCGAGCGGCGCGGTGCCATACCACGTCCGCAGCATCGGCGAGATCGCCGGCTTCTTCGACGGCCTCGACCTGGTGGATCCGGGCGTGGTCCAGGTGCCCGAGTGGCGCCCCGACGCCCACGGCCCGGCGGACATCGCGACGGCTGCGGTGGACGCGTACTGCGGGGTGGGCCGCAAACCCTGAGCTACGGTGCGCGCTCACTCACCGCCCTTGTTCCACGTACTCCTTGAACTGCTCGAGATCACTACGGACGAGCCGCTCGATGGCGCTGGCCTGGGCGAACCCCTTCGGCCCGCCGAAGGTCTCCCTGACCGTGCCGGCGTCGTACTCGACCCGTGCCTGTACGCGGGTGCGGTTGCGGTCGATCGGCAGCAGCGAGAAGGAACCCGCCAGGTCAGGAGCGCCCGTGGTGCGCCACTCCAGCACACGTTCCCCCGCCCGATCGGAAACCTCGGCCTCGAACTGCCGGGCCTGCCCCCCGGCCTCCACGTCCAGACGCGCCCGGCCTCCGGCCTCCGTACGGGCGTCACGCACTCCCGCCAGGAAGCGCGGATAGTCGTCCACCCGGTGAAGGCTCTCCCAAGCCGTGTCGATCGGAACGCCCACATCGACGTGTTCTTCGAGGGTGCTCATGGCCCACCTCCACGTCCGGCTCACAAAGCATGACCTGCTGCTTCCAGTGTGCGCCCGGTGCGCTTCGGGCGGCCCGCCCCGCCCCTTCGGCCCCGCTCCACCGCATCGCTCCACCATTGCCGCAGCGCGGCGCACCCTGACGCCAGGCGCGTCGTTAGGGTCGTCATGAAGATCATCGCTACCGCCGCGCTTGCCGCCGCGACCCTCATCCTGACCGCCGCCGTCCCCGCTTCGGCAGACGGGGACCACGGGAATCGCCAGGTCGAGCAGAAGAGCTCGCCCGGCACTGTGACCACGCCCGAGAACCGCATCCCCATGAGGATCAACGTCGACGAGAGTGCGGAGAGCGACCTCCAGCAGGGAATCCTTCCGCGCATCGTGGGCCAGCTGCTCTAGCGGTACCGCGGGGCGCGGAGCCGGGTACCGGGTGACGGCGGAGACCGTCGTGTCCCCGCCGTCGGCGGCCGCTCACCGTCCCGCCGAGGCGACACATGCACCAAAGGTGCAAAAATCGATACGGACCTCTGTGGGCGCGGAGAGGGACGCCGATGGATCTGGACACTGTCGCCGACGAGCTGTACGGCCTGCGGCCGGAGGAGTTCATCGCCGCCCGCGCCACACATGCGGCCGCAGCCCGCACAGCCGGCGACCGCGCCCTCGCAGACCGGATCACCAAGCTGCGACGCCCGAGCCTGTCGGCCTGGGCCAGCAACCTCCTCGTCCGCGCGCACCGCGGCGAGGTCGAACCGCTGCTCCGCCTCGGCGAGGGGCTGAGACAGGCACATCGCAACCTGGACGGCGCCCAGCTGCGCGAGCTCAGCCGCCGGCAGCGGGTTCTGATCAACGCGCTGTCCCGGCAGGCCGGACAACTGGCCGCGGCGGCAGGCCACCCGATCAGCGATGCCGCCCAGCATGAAGTCGAGGACACCCTGCGCGCCGCCCTCGCGGACCCTGATGCCGCCCAGGAATGGGCGAGCGGCAGACTCAGCAAGCCCTTCAGCGCCACCACCGACTTCCCCGCGATCACCGAGAAGGCGGCCCCGCGCCGCGCCCCCGCCGCAGCGCCTCCGACCGAATCCCCGTCATCCCCTCCATCCTCTTCACCCCCTCCACCCCCTCCTCGTGACCGCAAGGCCGACGCTGACCGGCGCAGGCGTCTCGCCCAAGCCCGCAAGGACGCCGACGAGGCCGCGCGGGAACTGCGAGCGCGGGAAGACGAGGCGGCGAGCGCGAGCCGGGAGGCCGACGCGGCCAGGAAACACCTGGATGAGACGCAGCGACGCGTCAGTGAGCTGACCGCCGAACTGCAACGGGCCAGGGACGAGCAACGACAGGCACGCTCCGCCGAGCAGGCGGCACGCGACCGGGTGCGCACGGCCGATCGGCAGGTCCGTGAGGCGCGCCGCCGGGCGGAGGCCGCTGCCGCGGACGTCGAGCGCCGCACGGGCCGCACAGCCTGAGGCCCCCGCCTCCAGCGTGACCACCGATCGACGTCAGTCCCGTCCGGACTCCCACCGAGCGACTGAATCCACCGGCCGGGCAGCGTGTCTGTCAGGCGGGGCGGCCGGCTTGGCGCAGGGTGGTCGGTACTGCCGCCCTGGAGGAGGAACCGTGAAGCGTCGTGTCGTCGCCGCCTTGGCCGTTGCCATCGCCGGGCTGATGCTGTCCGCAGTACCGGCCGCGGCTCAGGCCGGCCATGGCGAAATCGGGCGCGACGAGTGGAACTTCTTCATCACCAACGTCCACCTGTAGGCACGGCCTGGGAACGCCGCCGCCCAACCGTGGCAACGGCCGTCCCGACCCCCGCGATCACCAGCCCGATCCCACCGAAGACCAGCGGCAGCAGCCACAGCGAGGCGAACCCGTTGATCCGCGCGTCCTCGGGGGAGTCGGCGCGGTAGAGCACCTCGACCCGCTCGCCCTCCTCGTACGACGGTGGATTGGAACCCGTCGAGCTCCGGAACGTCCTCGACGTGCCGTCCGCCGACGTGAACTCGACCACCGGATACGCCACGGGCTCGTCGTTCGCCCTCTTCCTGCGGGATGCGCCGTTGTCGTCGTCCCGCCACTCCAGCGCCACCACCGTGCCCGGGGCACGCTCCGCATCGACCAGGAACGACACCGACATCCCCGCCAGGATCAACCCGACGACCAGGAACACCGCCCCGAACGCGATCGCCCCGAAGGCGACCCACCGACGGGCCCCTCGCCCACGCACCTGAACCTGCACGACGTCCCTCTCACTCGCCCGGAGTGAGAGGGACGTTATCTCACGATGATCAGCGCGCTTCAGGAGCTGCTGCCGAACAGGCCTTCCGACGGCGGGGGTTCCGGCGCGGGGGGTGTGTCTCCCGGTGTGGCGACGTCCGTCGGCGTCGGGGTGGCGAGCTCGCCGGGCGAGGGGATCACTTCCGGGTCGGTCACTTGCGGATCGGTCACTTCGGGGTCGGTCACTTGCGGATCGGTGGTGGCCGGAGCGGTGGCCACGGTGAGGGTCACCGTGCTGGATGCCGGGACCGTTTCGCCCGCGGCGGGGCTCTGGCCGAGGACGGTGCCGGGGCCGGCCGTCTCGGAGGGCTCCTCCGTCGTTTCGACGACCAGGCCCTGGTCCCGCAGGATCGCCGCGGCCTCCTCGACGGAGGACTGAGTCACGTCGGGCACCTCGACGTCTCCGCCGTCGCCCTCGCCGCTTGTTTCGCCGCCCGGGTCCTCGGGCAGGGCGGTGTCCCGCGTACCGTCCGAGCCCACCGGCCGTTCCAGGCCGGCGTCCGCCTCCTGGACATCGACCAGCCGGAACGTCCCGACCTCGTCCCCGTCATCAGCGGGCTCGACCTTGACGACCTTGCCGCGGTCGTACGACGCCCACTTCTTGTTCGTACCCTTGAACTCGACGTCGGCCCTGTCGACATCGTGCTCGAACGCGCCCAGCGGATTGCCGCAGCTGCACTGCACCACGGGCCTGCCGTGCAGATCGACCAGGACCGCGATGCCGGCCTCCAGGAGCGCCTCGAAGGCGACCGCCTTGCCCTTCTTGTAGTCGTGGTTCTTCACCAGCGTGTCGTTGCGCAGCAGAACGGGTGTCAGTTTCCCGACGAAGTCCCCGATCTCGTCGATGCCGATGCCCTGCGTCCCGGCCCACTCCAGCGCCTTTTTGCGGTTGGCGCGGTCCTTGAGGAACTCGACGAGTTTCCCCTTGTCGCAGCTCTTGTCGTGCCGTGTGCCGCCGTAGAGGCCGGGCCGGTTGCCCTTCTGCACGCCTCCCCCGAGGGCGAGTGCGTCGCTGATCGGATGGTCGGCGGCGAGTCCGAGTGCGTCCGCGAAGAAGGGCGCGGCGGCCGGAGCCCCGCGGGCGATCGCCTTGACGGCGATCCTGGTGGCCGGCGCGCACGCGGTGACGGCCGGTCCGACGATGCTCAGGATCGCGGCGAGCAGGACCGCGATCCTGATGATCCCCCGTTTGTCGCTCATGGTTCTCCTCGTTCTCCTCGCTGAGAAAGTGGCTTTCGAGCGGTTTCAGGTGAGGGCCGATTCCGGTGCCGGGCGGGACAGGACCAGGGCGATCACGACGACGGTGACCACGATGAAGACCGCGACGACGGCCACGCCCCACGCCGGTACGCCGGTGACGAACAGCGCCGGGAGCGCGGTGATCGCCGACAGGATCCGGGACCCGGCGACCACGCGGGAGCCGGTGCGGTTGGCGGTGCGCCAGGTGTAGACGACGGCCACGACCGTGATCAGTCCGAGGACGGCGTCGGCGACGATGACGCCTGCCGGCGGCCCGGGTTCGTCGCTGTCCGGCGCCCAGACGCCGACCACGTTGATCATGTCGAGCAGCCCGAGTGCTGCGGCGAGCCCGAGGCCCACCTTGTTCTTGCGGCTGAGCGTGGGGCCCGCCGCTTCGGTCCGGCTCATGTCGGTTCCCCCGTACGGGTGTTGGGGCCGCCGGTGCGGCGACCCGGTGGACCGAGCATCGCGGCCGGACCCCTCGGCGCGCATCGTCAGAACCTCCCGGCTCCCCGGGAGGATTTCCCGGACCGGGAGGAAGGGAGAACTCTCCCGGCCGGGAGACCCGTCGGCCATCATCGGGACATGACCTCCCCCGCCGGTCCGATCCGGGTGCTCATCGCCGACGACCATCCCGTCGTACGACGCGGTATGAGCGCGCTGCTGGCCTCGCTGGCCGGCGTGGAGGTGGTGGCGGAGGCGGCGACCGGCGAAGAGGCGCTTCGGGAGGCCCAGTTGAGCCGCCCCGATGTCGTAGTGATGGACGTTCAGATGCCCGCGCTGGACGGGGTGGAGGCGACCCGGCGGCTGACCGCCCTGCTGCCGGACGTGGCGGTGCTCGTGGTCACGATGTTCGAGGACGACGAGACGGTGGTGTCCGCGATGCGCGCCGGTGCCCGCGGCTACCTCCTCAAGGGCGCCCAGCAGGAGGAGATCCTGACCACGCTGCGCTCGGTCGCGGCCGGGCAGTACGTGATCGCGCCCGCTGTCGCGGCCGCCCTCCTCGGCCGTCTCTCCCCGGCGGCCGCCCCGGCCGACCCGTTCCCCGAACTGACCCCCCGCGAGCGGGAAGTGCTCGATCGCGTGGCCCGGGGATACTCGAACGCCCGGGTCGCGGCCGACCTGGCGCTGGCCGAGAAGACCGTGGCGAACCGGCTGTCCGTGATTTTCCTGAAGCTGGGCGTGAGCGGGCGGACCGAGGCGGTGATCCTGGCGCGGCAGCACGGGCTGGGCGGCGACGCGCCGGAGGCGGGGCCGTGACGGTACGGCGCCTGAGGACATGGGTCCTTCTCTCCCTTCTCTCCCTTCTCGCCACCGCGGCCCTCGCCTCCCTCGGGTTCGCCCCGCCCTCCTCCTCCGAGCAGTGGGCGATCTGGGCGGTGATCGTCGGCACGTTCCTGGCGCTGTGCTGCGGGGCGGTCGCCGCCCGCCGCCCCGGCTCGGCGGCGACCCCGTTCCTCGGTGCGTCCGCGGCCGCCCTGCTGGCCGCCCCGCTCACGCTCGCCGCGGGGGCCCACGCGCTCGCCGTGGCCCTGGCCGTCCTCGCGTCGACGGTGGCCCTTCCGCTGGCGGCCCTGCGCGTCGTGCCGAAACGGCCGCCGTCCCGGCTGCTGCTCTGCGCGGACCTGGCCGTCGGCGGCACCGGCGCCGGATGCGCGGTCGCGGCGGTGGCCGGTGTGGAGAGCGCTCAGGTGACCGCGGCGATCGCCGCCGGGACCGCGATGCTCGCGGGGACGTGGGTGCTCTTCGAGGTCACAGCCGGGGACGACCGGCGCCGCGTGCTGTGGCTGGTCCTGGGCGCCGCCGCGACCACGCTGGGCGGCATGCTGCTGTTCGCCGCCGAGAACTCCCTGCCCATGGGGCCGGTGGACACCGTCGTCGCCACCAGCGCGGTGTCGCTGCCGTTCCCCCTCGCCGTCACCGTCGCGCTCGTCGCGCCGCGCAGGGCCGACGTACGGGTCGTGATCCGCGGGGCCACCGTCCTGATCGTCATGCTCGCGCTGAGCGCGGCGGTGTACGAGGGGGTCGCGGCGGTGTGGGAGCTGGTGGTGGGATCCCGGCCGGGCAAGGGGGTGCCGGCCCTGCTGGCGGCCACGATCGCCGCCGGGTACCAGCCCGTACGGCAGCGGGTCGAGGCGAGCATGGACGAGATGCTGTTCGGCAGATCGGCCGACCCGGTCGAGACGCTGACCCGGCTCGGCACGGACCTCACCGCCGGCGCCCCGCCGCCGCTGTGGCTGCACACCCTGCGCTCCACCCTCGGCGTGCCCGGCATCGCCCTGCGTCAGGACGGGACCGCGGTCGCCACCGTGGGCACCATGGACGACGGCCACACCACACGCACCGCCCTGCGCGCGGGCGCCGAACACGTCGGCGACCTCGAGGTGTGCCTCCCGCCCGGGCACCTGCGGCTACCCCGGTCCGCGACAGCGGTGCTCGAACTGGTCGCGGCACCGCTCGCCCAGGCCCTGCACGCCGCGCGGCTCAGCGAGCAACTGCGCGTTTCCCGCGGCCGGGTGGTGACCGCGCTGGAGGAGGAGCGCCGCCGGATGCGCCGTGATCTGCACGACGGTCTCGGCCCGGCCCTGACCGGCATCGCCTACACCACCGACGCCGCCGTCAACCTCATCGCCACCGACCCGGAGCGCGCCGTGGAGACGCTGCGCGGGCTGCGCGCCGACATCGGCGACGCGATCACCGAGATCCGCCGGATCGTGTACGGCCTGCGGCCTCGTGCCCTCGACGAGCTCGGCCTCGTCGACGCCGTCCGCCAGCGCATCGCCCCGCTGCGCGCCGCCGACGGCCGGCCTCTGACCGTCACGATCGACGCTCCGCAACGGCTGCCACCGCTCCCGGCGGCCGTCGAGGTGGCCGCGTACCGGGTGGCGGTGGAGGCCGTGACCAACATCGCCCGGCATTCCGACGGCACCACCGCCGCCCTCACCCTGGACCTCGCGGCCCCCGAGCTCCTGCGCGTGACCGTCGCCGACAGCGGTCAGTGCACCGAGAGGTGGACACCCGGCGTGGGCATCCAATCCATGTACGAACGCGTCGAGGAGATCGGCGGCACCCTCACCATCCACACCACCCCACAGGGCGCCACCATCACCGCCGACCTGCCACTCGTCATCCCTGCCTGACGGTGTGGTCGGCGGGGGTGTCGGCGGGGGTGCCGGTGCCGCGGGGTCGCCGGCCGCGAACGGCCCCCGGACAAGGAATCCGTGACCTGCGGAAACGCTGAGCGCTGCCTTCATGTCGCGGCGACAATCGCTCATGCGTCAGGCTGGAGGCGTACCTGCCCGTACCCTTCGTGGTGTCTACGGCGTCACATAGCGGGCGCAAAACACTGGAGGCAATACCTCGTGCTGATTGCTCAGCGTCCCTCGTTGACCGAAGAGGTCGTCGACGAGTTCCGGTCCCGGTTCGTGATCGAGCCGCTGGAGCCGGGTTTCGGTTACACCCTCGGCAACTCCCTGCGTCGTACGCTCCTGTCCTCGATTCCGGGTGCGGCGGTCACGTCCATCCGCGTCGACGGTGTGCTGCACGAGTTCACCACCGTGCCGGGCGTCAAGGAGGATGTCACCGACCTGATCCTCAACATCAAGCAGCTGGTCGTCTCCTCGGAGCACGACGAGCCGGTCGTGATGTACCTGCGTAAGCAGGGTCCGGGTCTGGTCACCGCCGCCGACATCGCGCCCCCGGCCGGTGTCGAGGTGCACAACCCCGATCTGGTCCTCGCCACGCTGAACGGCAAGGGCAAGCTGGAGATGGAGCTCACGGTCGAGCGTGGCCGCGGTTACGTCTCCGCCGTGCAGAACAAGCAGGTGGGCCAGGAGATCGGCCGTATCCCGGTCGACTCCATCTACTCGCCGGTGCTGAAGGTCACGTACAAGGTCGAGGCCACGCGTGTCGAGCAGCGCACCGACTTCGACAAGCTGATCGTCGACGTCGAGACCAAGCAGGCGATGCGTCCGCGTGACGCCATGGCCTCCGCCGGTAAGACCCTGGTCGAGCTGTTCGGTCTCGCCCGCGAGCTGAACATCGACGCCGAGGGCATCGACATGGGCCCGTCCCCCACGGACGCCGCCCTCGCCGCCGACCTGGCGCTGCCGATCGAGGAGCTGGAGCTCACGGTCCGTTCGTACAACTGCCTCAAGCGTGAGGGCGTCCACTCGGTGGGTGAGCTCCTGGCGCGCTCCGAGGCCGACCTCCTCGACATCCGTAACTTCGGTGCGAAGTCGATCGACGAGGTCAAGGCGAAGCTGGCCGGCCTGGGTCTGGGCCTGAAGGACAGCCCGCCCGGATTCGACCCGACCGCCGCTGCCTTCGACGCGGACGACAACGCGGACGGGGGTTTCGTGGAGACCGAGCAGTACTGAACGCTGCACCGGTTCGCGGGGGAGCCGGGACGACAGAAAACAGCTCCCTCGGAGATCACTCCGAGGGAGCTGTTCGATACGTATTGCCTGGTCAGGCGTGCAACCCCCGGCCGTCCGAGGCCGAATAGAGCAGCCCCCTACTAACGTCAATGTTAGTAACTGTGATGTTAGTATCCATGCTGGGGTGGCACTCTGGAAGGCGACGGCATGGCAGATTTCGTGGGCAGGCGGCACGAGCTCGAGACGCTGGATCGTGAGCTGGGCAAGGTGACGGCCGGGGTCGGTGGGGAGCGGCCCGGGCGGTGCGTGATGCTCCGAGGGCGTCGCCGGGTGGGTAAGTCGCGGTTGGTGGAGCGGTTCGCCGAGAAGTCCGGTGCGCCGTTCCTCTTCTATGCCGCCACCGGGGCGTCGCCGGGGGCGGACCTGGAGCGGCTCAGCCAGGATGCGCAGTCATCCAGCCTTCCGCTGGCGAATCTGCTGTCCGCGGCACGCCCGGCGAGCTGGGATGCCGCCTTCGACGTACTGGCGGCGGCACTGCCGCACGACCGGGCGAGCGTGGTCGTCATGGACGAGGTGCCCTACTTGATGGATGCGGAGGGCGCCTTCGAAGGCATGCTTCAGCGGGCCTGGGATCGAGTGCTGGAGAAGAAGCCGGTTCTGCTGGTTCTCATCGGCTCCGACCTGTCGATGATGGAGGCGCTGAACGGCTATGGACGCCCGTTCCACCAGCGCGGACGGGAGATGGTGCTGGGTCCGCTCAACCCGGCGGAGGTGGGCGAGATGCTCGGCCTCGATCCCGCCTCGGCCTTCGACGCGGCCCTGATCACCGGTGGACTGCCTCTGATCTGTGCGGAGTGGACGCACGGCGCCGGGATGTGGGAGTTCCTGCGGGCGGCACTCAGCGATCCCGTCTCGGCCTTGCTGGTGTCGGCGGAGCGCTCGCTCGCCGCAGAGTTCCCCCAGCAGGTCCAAGCCCGCACCGTCCTGTCGGCGATCGGCAGCGGTGAGCGGACGTTCTCCAATATCGCCCGAGCCGCCGGTGGGATCGGGGCGACCCCGCTCCAGCGGTCGTTGGGGATCCTTGCGGACAAGCGGGTGATCGCGGCGGAGCTACCCGTGTCCACGCGGCCTTCGAAGGATCGCCGCTACCGGGTCGCGGATCCCTACCTCCGCTTCTGGCTGAAGCTCCTGGGTCCCGCCATGGAGGAGATCGAGCGGGGCCGGGGTGACCTGACTCTGCAGCGCATTCGCGAAAACTGGACCAGCTGGCGCGGCAGGGCCGTTGAACCTCTGGTGCGCGAGGCGCTGACACGGCTGCTCCCCGACGCGAGCCTCCCCGCCGCCCCTGCCATCGGCGGTTACTGGACCCGTACCAACGATGTGGAGATCGACATCGTGGGAGCGGACCGCGCCCCGATCGCCAAGGAGCTGTTGTTCGTCGGCTCGGTGAAGTGGCTGGAGAACTCCCCGTTCGACCGGCACGATCTCGCGGCGCTGCACCGACACCGCGCCGCGCTCACGCCTGATCCCGTGCCCGTGATCGCTGTCTCGCGCAGCGGGATCGACTGCGCGGGGCTCGACGCTGCGTACGGCCCGGCGGAACTCCTCGCGGCGTGGTCCTCCTGAGCACGCCGGGACGCATGTCGGCGGCGGCGTTTCCGGTTGAATTGTTCAACGCAGTGCGCAGGATGGTGAATTCGGCCTTGTTCAGGGTGCCGTCCCCATCGGCGTGTCAGCTTCCCGTCCCCGTACGCGTCCATCATGGCGAAGATACGGCCCTCGCAGCGGTCAAGGGAGCTGCAAGCTCAGAGGCTCTCCCATCTATCGGATGGAAGAGCCCCTGACCAGGTGTTTCTCTAGGCCCTGGCCGTCCCCGCGTCCAGGGCCCATGACGGGGCCCGGGGGGCCCGGCGCCGAGACCCTTGCGGGCTACTTGCCGAGGACGACGGTGTTGTTGCAGCCCTGGCTTGAGCCGAGGGTGGTGGTCTGCGTGCCAGGCGAGCCCTCGCCGTTGTTCCGGTTGCCCTCCCGGCCGTTCTGGAACCCGGTCTGGCCCTGTACGTCGATGTTCTCTTCGGTCGTGCTGCATGACGTGCTCTGGCTGATGAGGAGCGTCTGGCTCTCTTTACCGACGCGCTTGTGCCCGTGCTTGTGCCCGTGCTTGTGGCCGTGCTTTTGTCCCTGCTTGTGTCCCTGCTTGTGTCCGTGCCCCTGCCCGTCGGCGTAGGCGGTGCCGGTGCCGAGGAAGCCGATGGCGCTGAGGAGGACGGCCACGACAGCGGTCTTGCGATGCTTGCGCATGTCTTCTCCGAGCGTTGAAGCGGACGCGTACGCGATCCGCCACGTCATAAGTTGACGAGAGGTTAATGCGCAAATATCCGATATCTGCTCGTCGGCACGCCGGATAGTCTGACCAACGAGCAAGGGTGTCGGCCCCGCGGTCGGCCCAAGTGCCCTGTACGGCAAAGGCATCACGAAGCCGAATGCGGGCGTAGGCGCTCCGCGCAGAACCACCCGTGTGGCCGCGCCATGAGCGCGAGGCGGCCCAGGCTCTTCGCCACTGACGCAGGGCGCCGACGAAACTCCCGTGCAGCGTGGACGAGTTCGTCTCACGGCGGCGCATCTCGACGACGTCCCGGACGGGAGCACGTCGCTCCTTCCGTCGCGGTCTCCACCGGAAGCTCCCGGACGCCGAAGACCGTCTCCAGCGGTGCTGTGCCCTTACGGCTCGGCTCGCCCGTAGCGGCATCGAACCAGCCCTGGGTGGGGCTGTGACCTGGGGAAACGTAGGCGGCAGGGCAGCCGGCGAGTGAGGGAATGCGGTCAGGCCCAGGGGGTGACCGCCGTGAAGGAACTGTCGGCGCGGAAGGTGGCGTTGTCCTGGTAGGGGTCGATGCGCAGCTCGTAGCTGTAGTGGCGGAGGTAGCGGCCGGGGTAGTTGTACGACTCCAGGCTGACCGAGCCGGTGGCCGAACCAGGCCGGGCGCAGTAGGTGGCGTCCTTGTCGAACGTGGCCGTGCCGTTGTTCGCGTCGAAGCGGATCCGGTAGTCCTTGTGGCGCAGGTAGCGGCCGGAGGAGTCACGGAACGAGTAGCAGGTGGAGTCCGCCAGGCCGGGGACGACGGCGAACGTGGCGCTCTGTTTGACCGCCGTGGTGCTGGAGGTCGTCACCGGGTCGAGGTAGCCGAGGCTGTCGGAGCGGACGGCGGCGTAGCGGCCGGGGAAGTTGACCGACTGGAGCGAGCGGGTGGTGTTCGTCGGCAGAGTGGGGAGCGGTGCGATGCTGCTCAAGGTGGGGACGACCTTCTTGATCAGGCCGTTCGAGTCGAACTCCAGCTTGTCGATGGTGGTTTCGCGGTGGGTGCCGTCTCCGCCGGGGATGGCGAAGCGGTGGTAGGCGATGTACCAGTCGTCGGTGTTCGGCACCTGCACCACGGAGTGGTGGCCGGGGCCCTTGATGCCGAGGGCGAGGTCCTTCTCCAGGAGCACGCCCCGGTTGGTCCAGGGGCCGGTGGGCGAGGAGCCGGTGGCGTAGGCGACCCGGTAGTTCTCGTCGCGTGTGTCGCCCTCCGACCACGTGAAGTAGTAGGTGCCCTTGCGCTTGATGATGAAGGTGCCCTCGGTGAAGCCGCTGGGGGTGATGTTGGTGACCTTGGACGCGTCGAAGGAGACCATGTCGTCGTTCAGGGGGACTACGTACGCCCGGCCGTTGCCCCAGTAGAGGTACTGCTTCCCGTCGTCGTCGGTGAAGACCGCCGGGTCGATCATCTGGCCGGTGTAGGCGCCGCGGGCGATCAGGGGCTTGCCGAGCGGGTCCCTGAACGGGCCGGTGGGCGAGTCGGAGACCGCGACACCGATGTTCGTGTCGGCGGAGTAGTAGAGGTAGTACTTCCCGTTCTTCTCGGCCGTCGTCGGGGCCCAGGCCCGGGTGTCGGCCCAGCTGACGTCGGGTCCGAGGTCGAGGATGACGCCGTGGTCCTGCCAGTGGACGAGGTCCTTGGAGGAGTACGCCTTGAAGTTCGTGCCGCTCCAGCCCGCGAAGCCGTCGGTGGTCGGATAGATGTAGTAGGTGTCTCCGAACCGGACGATGTTCGGGTCGGCGGTGAGCCCCGGCAGGACCGGGCTGTTCATGATCAGCGCCTCGACCGTCCAGGTGCGCTTCTCGCCGTCGGAGCCGGTCACCTCGTACGTGAGCGGCTTGGTGAAGTCGCGCGGGGTGCCGGAGGCCGGGCTGATGGACGCGCCGTTGACGAGGGAGAACTGCGGGGCGAGCGCGGTGAGGTCGGTGCCCTCGGTCAGGGGGAGGGTGATTTTGCTGTGGGCGTCGTCGACGATGGCGTCGATCTTCAGCGCGGGGTGGGTGGCCGTGGTGATGGCCGTGGTGTTCCCGCTGAGTTGGACGACCTCGCCGGGAGCCAGCGCGCGGTTGTAGACGCGGAAGTCGCGGATCTTGCCCTTGAAGAGCTTGTCGCTGGTGTAGAGCGACTTGCCTATGTAGTTGGCCGTGGTGGTGCCGGACCCGATGGAACCGGGGGTGACGGTGACCGACGTATTACGGGCCACCTCCACGCCGTCCTGGTAGAGGATGCCCGTGTTGCCGGTCTGGGTGTAGGTGACGTGCTTCCAGACCGAGCGCGGCAGTGGGGCGGAGGTCCGGGTGTTCTGCTCGGTGGTCCAGTTCCCGGAAGCGATGCCGGTCCGGAAGGCGTCGCCGGTGCTGAACAGGTACCCGTTGCCACTGCCGTTGGCGGAGTTGCCGAAGCCGTAGAGGAAGTACGGCGTGGTCTGGGTGGCGTCGATCTGCACGTCCATCGAGACGGTGATCGCGTTCATGCCGCTCATGATGTTGTCCGGCACCTTGATGTAGGTGCTGGAACCGTTGAACGTGAGCCCCTCCCCGGAACTCGACCAGCTCGCGGTGCCGTTGACGGTGCCGCTGCGTCCGTTGCCGGAGGCGTCCACCGCCACGGTGCCCGAGGTGGCGTCGAGTTTGTACCAGAGAGCCAGGCCGTCGGTGATCTCCGCCGCCTGGGCGGGGGCCGCCGGGCCGACGACGCCCACCATGAGTGAGGCGGCGGCCATGGCGGCCAGAGCGCCCTGCCGGAATCTCCGGCGGCACTGAAGTCTCACGCTGTGCATGATTCACATCCCCTGAAGAAGACATGCCTGAGGAGGGGGACGCGGCGCCTCGGCCGAGGCGCCGCGTCGCCTGAGGGCGCCGGTATCCCTGTCAGGTCAGCTCGTCAGACGGAAGGTGGCGTCGCTGCGCCCTGTCGCGGTGGTGATCGTTTCGAGCTTCAGCAGGTACGCGTAGTGACGGATGTAGCGGTCGGGGTGGTTGTACGACTGGAACGACGACCAGGACGAGTCGGCGAGTCCGGCGACCTGTCGGAACGTGGCGTCCGCGGCGAACTGGCTGGTGCCGTCGTTGTAGACCAGTTGGAAGTCGGCTCCGTCGTGGCGCAGGTAGTAGCCGGGGAAGTTGACCGACTCGAAGGAGACGGTGCCGGTGCCGGCCAGGCCGGGCCGCTGCCGGAACTGGGCGTCCTGGTTGGTGACGTTCTGGTCGATGCGCACGTCGAAGTTGCTGTGCCGCACGTAGCGGTCCTGGTAGTTGAAGGACTGCAGCCGCTTGCCCGGGACGTTGGCCCAGCGGGCCTGGATCCGGGCGTCCTCGGCGGCCGTCAGGTTCAGGATCGAGCCGTGGCGCTTCTTGGTGCCGCCCAGGTTGTAGCTTCCCGACGCGGGGAGCTTGTAGGTGCCGGGGCTGGACGGGTTGGTCGTCGTGACCGGCATGTACCCCCTTCCGGAGGCGTACTGGTCGAGGTACAGGGTCCACTCGTTGCGGTCGCGGAACTTCATCCACATCGGGCCTTCGACCTGGGAGCCGGTGAGGCCGATGCCGGAGAGGTTCCCGAGGTTGGTCCACGTACCGAGGATCGAGTTGCTGCCCTCAAGGGTGATCTGGCCGTCACCGGAGGCCCGCACGTAGCGGTAGTTGCCGACGCCGGACGGCACCTCGACGATCTGGGTGTCGATGATTTCCTGGCTGCCGGGGCGATCGATGTAGATCTGCGGGGTGGTGATGGAGCGGAAGTCGCTGGTGTGGGCGTAGTAGATGCGGTGCTTCGTTGCGCCGTTGAGGGGCTTGTTCGTCGCCCAGTACAGGACGTAGTCGTTGGTGGCCGGGTTCCAGATCGCTTCCGGCGCCCACGCGTTGCGCCCGTCGGGGATCGCGCCGGCGACGTTCAGCAGCCACGGCGCGGACCAGGTGACCAGGTCCGTCGACTCCCACACCACCAGACTGCGGCTGCCGTCGTTGATGGACTGACTCCACGTCTGCCCGCAGTCGATGCACAGGTCGGTCGCGATGATCCAGTACTTGCTGCCATCGGGAGAGCGCACCAGTGCGGGGTCACGCACCCCTCGCGTGCCCACGGTGGAGCGCAGGGTCATCCCGCCCCCGTTGAGGTCGTTCCAGTTCAGACCGTCCGCGCTGTACGAGAAGTACATCTGCTGACCGGTCGACCCCTCCCCGATGAAGTGCGTCATCAGGTAACCCGGGTCGGCCGCGGCGGCCCGCTGAGGTGTGGTCACGACTTGGGCTGTGAAGAGCAGGCAGGCGGCGACGAATATCGCCGCCAGCCGGGAGAGAACCGCGGGCATATGCGTTCCTGTCTTTCTGGAGTGCCATGATCGGGTGCAGGTGAGGTCGAGGGTGAGGACCGGCATCCGTACCGCTGGGGCAGGACCGGCTCCGTGCGACGTGGGACGTCGCGTCATGCCGGTCAGCGGCCGACAAGCCGCGGTTTCCGCGTGGGCATGGCAGCGACCGGAGAGCCCGAAGGGGCGGTGTGCCGGAGGCGGGTGCGCAACACGGGCTGTCCCCTTTGACGGCCATGGTTCGAAAAATCGAACGTTGTTCGCAGGTTCGAGCAGAAGATAGGTGTCAGTCAGGAGCGCGTCAATGGAACTGGCCAGTTCGATTCCCTGCGTTCGCATCGGATGTGCCCGCGACGAGGGTCGGGACGACGCTGTGGTGCGGTGCGCGACCTACGAGTCGGGGCGTGACAGCGGGCGGGTCGTGCCGGCCTGTCGACGCCGAACATCAGCGGCAGGACAGCGTGCGGGAGGTTGTGTCGCACTCATGCCACCCACCAGCGGAGACAGACATCCGAAGCCGCGGGAACGGCCATCGCCGTCCTCGTCACCGTGGGTTCGGTCAGCGCGGTGCCCGCATCCGCTGCCACGCCGGGGACTTGGACCTCGGTCCAGCCCGGTGTTCCGCAGACCGGCTGCGACGGGGTGCGCGCCACCGTGGCGCTGGACGCGAACGGCGCCCTCTCGCTCGGCGCGACCTGGAACTGCGGCGAAGCTCTGAAGCCCGCTCCGATCGGGCTGGTGACCAGCCAGGTCGACTACACCACCGGACTGGAGTTCGTCAGCCGCACCGATTCGCCCATCTCGTACAACTACCAGGTCATGGCGGGGAAGTCCCGCGTCCGGGCGCGGTCCGCGACCGAGACGAGACTGGTCTTCGCCAAGGGCTCCGCGCGGATGACCGTGCACGTCCGCACGTCCGCGGAGGGGCTGGCGCTGCGCTACGAGATGCCGTCGGGCGCGACGGTGCTGCGCGAGGCGACCTCGTTCGAACTGCCTACCGACGCCCAGCTGTCCCGGCAGGTGTTCAGTCCCGATCACGAGACCGGCTACGTCACCTCCCCGGTCGCCGACGTGGCGACGGGCTCCTACGACATGGGCATGTTCGCCCAGCACACCAACGGCGCGCGGGTACTGCTCGCCGAGTCCGGTGTGGACGGTGGCTACTCGGGTGGCCGCTTCACCCACACCCAGGGCACCGGCCGGTTCACCGTGGCGCTGGCCGACGGACAGATCGCGCGGTCCGGCGCGTTCACCACAGCGTGGCGCACTGCCGCCATCGGCAGCACGGCGACGGTCGTGGAGTCCACGCTGGTCGACGACGTCGCGCCCGCGTCGAAGATCTCCGACACCTCGTGGATCAAGCCGGGTGTCGCCGCGTGGCCGTGGCTGGACGGCATGGCCGCCACCCAGCGCGACCTGAACAAGCTTCCTGGTGGACGACGGATGGAAGGACGCCCAGTCGATCATTCCCGAGCTCGTGACCTACGCCCGGGAGCGCGGCGTGCGGATCATGCTCTGGTATCACTGGCAGGACCTGGACACCGCCGCCGAGCGGGAGGCTGAGTTCACCAAGATCACCGGGTGGGGTGTCGTCGGCGTCAAGATGGACTTCATGGGTTCAGAGACCCGGGCCCGTCAGCAGTGGTACGACGCGGCCCTGGCCGACACGGCCCGGCACAAGCTGATGGTCGACCTGCACGGCTCGCGCCTGTCCGTCGGCGTCCACCGCACCTGGCCGCACGTGCTGACCAACGAGGCCGTCCGGGGCGAGGAATACCCCGGAGGCCGGGACATCGGACACGTGGCCGCGATCCCGTTCACTCGCGGCGCACTCGGCCCGGCCGACTACTCGCCGATGAGCTTCCAGCAGCGCAACCCGAACAGCGACGCCGCCGAACTCGCCCTCGCCGTACTCCTGGACAGCGGCATCATGCTGCCCGGCAGCCGCATCCCGGACTACCAGGCCCGACCCGAGGCACAGCGGTGGCTGCGCATGCTGCCGACCGTGTGGGACGAGACGAAGTACGTCTCGGGCGACCCGAACTCCGGAGGGGTCATCGCCCGCCGCAACGGCGACCGGTGGTTCGTCGGCGCGTTCAGGCGCGGCGCCGCCGCCACCATCACCTACCCGACCACGTTCCTCGGCACCGGTACCTGGCACGCGGAGATCACCACCGACGGCTCCGCAGGCCTGACCCGCACCAGCAAGGTCATCCAGGCCGGCGACACGCTCAGCGTTCCGGCAGTCGCGGGCGGCGGCCATGTGGTCAGGCTGACCAAGGTCCCGGCCATCCCGACCGGGAACCGCACGGTGACCGTCGCCGGCAGCAGCCACGTACTCGACGTGAAGAGCAGAAGCCTCGCGAACGACGCCGAGATCATCCGCTGGCCCAGCAACGGCGGCACCAACCAGCGCTTCGCCTTCGTGCCCCTCGGCGACGGATACACGCGGATCGTCAACCAGGCCAGTGGCAAGGACGTCGTCATCCGGTACGCGTCCCGCGACGCGGGCGCGAAGGCCGTCCAGTACCCGTACGAGGCCAATGCGAACGCCAACGACGAGTGGCTGGCGGAAGACGCGGGCAACGGCCGTATCCGGCTCCTCAACCGCCACAGCGGTTTCTACCTCACCGCGGGCAACGCCCAGGGCGATCAGTTGGAGCAACGCCCGTTCGACGGCGCCGACCACCAGTTGTTCACCGTCTCCTGAAGCCGCTGGACAGAGACAGGCGTTCGGATCCCACCACCGGCCGCATGGGCACCATGCGGCCGGTGCCTTCGGTTTTCGCTCTCTTGCCTTGTTTTGCCTGATCAGGCCGCACGGCCTCCGTCTCGCTCGCGTGGTCCAGTAGCCACACCTTCCGTAACCGTTCCTGTTCGCACTGTTGACACCTCACGCGCTTCCCTTTAACGTCGCGCCAGCATTTCGAACAAGTGGCTATATTTCGAACGTCGAAAGGCGAGTGCGCAGTGTGTCGCCGGAATCAGCACGCATCTGGTCGCAACGCGGCACCGACTCGAACAACGTGCCGGGCCGACCTGACCCCGACGAGGGCGCCGAGCTGATCCGTCACGGCTCACGGCCCTGGCTGAAGTGCGGTCTGTCCAGGCGCCCGGGGTCTGCGGGACCTGACCCTCGACGCCGCCCCGGAGCGGGTGCGGCGCGTCCCGCTCGTTCTCGACCTGCCTGCCGACTGCCCGGCCCGCTCCACGGCTCCCCCCTCGATGCCTGATACGCCGTCATCCCCTCACCGACGAGAAGAACAAGGAACAATCACCATGTTCAATCGAAGAACCGTCCTCGCCGGAGGCGCCTCCCTCGCCCTCACCCTGTCCGCCTGCGGTAAGGGCAGCGAGAGCGGCTCAGCGGACAGCTCCGAGGGCGGTACCGTCGGCATCGCCATGCCGACCCGGTCGTCCGAGCGCTGGCTCACCGACGGCAAGAGCGTCGTCGAGGACCTCAAGGGCAGGGGGTACAAGACCAAGCTGGTCTACGGCGACGACGACCCGAAAGCCCAGGTCTCACAGATCGAGAAACTGATCCAGCAGGGCGTCGACGCACTGATCATCGCGGCCATCGACAACAGGTCGCTGAACGGTGTGCTTCAACAGGCCGCCGACGCGGACATTCCGGTGATCTCCTACGACCGGCTCATCCTCGGCACCAAGAACGTCGACTACTACGTTTCCTTCGACAACGAGATGGTCGGTCTGATCCAGGCCCACTACATCATCGCAAAGCTCGGCCTGGAGGACGGCAAAGGCCCGTTCAACATCGAGTTGTTCGCCGGTTCCCCCGACGACAACAACACCAAATTCTTCTTCGACGGTTCGATGACGCACCTGCAGCCGTTTCTGGACAGCAGGCAGTTGGTCGTCCAGTCCGGCGAGACCGAGCTCAAGCAGATCACCACCCCGCGCTGGGACGGGCCCACCGCGCAAAAACGCATGAGCGGCATCCTCACCAAGTGGTACCGCAGTGAGCGGGTCGACGCCGTCCTGTCGCCGTACGACGGCATCTCGAGGGGCGTCCTGTCCGCGCTGAAGTCGGGCGGCTACGGCTCCGACACCAAGCCCCTCCCCGTCATCACCGGTCAGGACGCCGAACTGGCGTCGGTGAAGTCAATCATCGCGGGCCAGCAGTCGCAGACCGTCTACAAGGACGTCCGTCGGCTCGCCGAGGCCGCCACAACCATGGTCGACGACATACTCAAGGACAGAGTGCCGTGGGTGGACGACTCCACGGGTTACAAGAACGGCGTCAAGGCCGTGCCCGCAGTCCTGCTGCAGCCCACGAGCGTCGACAAGACCAATTACGAGATCCTTGTCGAGGACGGCTACTTCACCGCCGACGAGCTCAAGTAGCGGCACGGCCTCTACGTGACAGCGCCTGCACGACTCCTGCCGCTGCTGGGAAGAGATGGCGGCCAGCACTTCACGATCGCCGTGGCGACGCCGGCCGCCTCCTGGCTGGTTACGGCTTTCCTATGGCGCGTGGCCGGTGAGGACCGTGCCGTCATCAAAGGCCAGGTAAACGACTCCGCCGCCGAGCAGAGCCTGTGGTGTGCCTCTACTGTCTGGCCAGCCTCGGTATGCCTGTGGTCCGTCGATCACGTCGCCGCTGTCTATGGCGCGGGTCGTGACGCCATCTGCCGCGATGGTGAGGAAGCGCTCTCCCGACAGCAGCACGGTCAACTCCTGGGATTCGCCGTCGTACGGAACGGACCAGAGCTGCTTGCCCGTCGAGACGTCAGCGCCGACGAGCGCCTCGCCCATGAGCCCGACAGCCCTGTCCTCGTCGCCGACGGCGAGAACCGTGTCCATCGGTAGGGAGGACTTCTTCCCGAGGGTCCGGGCGTCCAGGACCTCGCCTGAGCACAGCACCTCGTCCCGGTGCGGAAGGAGCGGCATGCAGTGGGAAACTCCGTCAACAGCCCGGCCCTGCGCGGTATCAGCGGAAAAGCTGCCGGACTCGCCGGGGGCCACGAGCCGGTCACCGGCGATCTTCATGTCCTGCGGGAAAGCGCCGTGCCTGACGAACTCCCACAGTTTCTCCCCGTTCTCGGCCCGGTAGGCGCGGAACAGCATGTCGCTCGAGCTGTCCGCTCCTGCGGACCCCATGTAGGAGACGTAGACGACGTTGCCGTCCGCCAGCGCCTTGACCGGTTCGTAGCCGGGGTCGCCCTGCCACTTGTCGACTGCCTTGCCGTCGGAGAGTCGCAGCACCGCCACACCGTTGCCATCTCCGTCAGCGGTGTACACGCGGTCGCCCACGATGGCCGGTGTGAAGGCAAGCTGGGTGCCGTTGCGATAGTCGTGACGCCACTTCCGTGCACCGCCGGCCGCGTCGAGGGCCTCCAGCCGGTAGGCAGGCTGATCGGGGGTGCCGACAACGACAGTGCACAGCAGGCGGTCCTGGGCCAGGGCACAGTTGGCGGGGGCGCCGGAGAACTTGGCGAGCCAGGGGCGCCAGCCGGAGGGGCGGTTCCTGGGGCTGAGGGCGTCGGCGGTGAACTCGATGGTTTCTCCGGTGATCGCAGGGGGCAGCCGGTTCTGGGCTGTGGTTGCGGTGGCTGACGGTGAGGCCGAGGCAACCCGGCCCGACCCGCCTCCGCTGTCGGACACGAGCGGGGGCAGCAGTGCCACCAGTGCGCCCGCCGCCGCCACGGTCGCCACGACCGCGGCGATGCGCGGTCCCCAGCGGCGAGGCTCCCGGCTGTCGGTCGGCACAGGCGAGGACAGTGGGGCCTGAGGTGGCGGTGGCGGCAGATCGAGGGCCGCGGTGTCGTATCGCCTGATCTCCACCTCGTACTCCGCGATCAGTTCTTTGACGATCGGCGGCCAGCGGAACGGCCGCTTCCCCACACGGGATTGAGGTCCGGGGCGGGGTGGTGGGCCGTCGTCGAGGAGGTGGACCAACTCGCTTGGCGTCGGCCGCCGAGCCGGATCGGGCCGCAGACACGCCTCGACCACCGCTCGCAACTCCGTCGGCACCCGTTCCAGGTCGGCCTGGCCCTGGGCGATCCGGTGCAGGACCGCGGCGGGTTCGCCGTCGTCGAACGGTCCGAGGCCGGTGGCGGCGAAGCACAGCACCGTACCGAGGCAGAAGACGTCGGAGGCGGTGGTGAGCGCCGTGTGCCCGGTGATGTGCTCGGGCGACATGAAACCGGGCGAGCCGACCACCACGCCCACTTCGGTGAGCACAGTGGCGTCGAAGGCGTGGGCGATGCCGAAGTCGATCACCTTGGGGCCTGCGGCGGACAGCAGCACGTTGGCCGGCTTCAGGTCGCGGTGCAGGATCCGGGCACCGTGCACCGCCCGCAGCGCACGGGCCAGGTCGGCTCCCAGAGCCCGTACGACCGGAACGGCCAGCGGACCGCACCGGGCCACCGCCTCGTTGAGCGGTGGTCCGGCGACGTACTCCGTAGCCAACCACGGCGGGCCGGTGTCGGAGTCCGGGTCGGCGTCGGTCAGCGCAGTGGTCCAGGGGCTGCGGACCCGGCGGGCGGCCTCGGCCTCACGACGGAACCGCAGGCGAAACTCCCGGTCGAGTACGAGGTCGTCGCGCACGGTCTTGACCGCGGCCAGCGGCCGCTCCGGCACATCGTCGCGCCGTCCCAGATAGACCGTGCCCATGCCGCCGGAGCCCAGTTCGGCGAGCAACCGGTACGGGCCGATCCAGCGTGGTGCATGTCCGTGACAGTGACCGGCGTCGAGCGGTCGCAGCATCCTTGTACCTTCCCTCGCTGCCTTGCCTTGTGCGTACCTGTCAGTGCGTCACGACAGCTTCAGGGAGCTGACGGTTCCGTCGTGGTACGCGACGTACACGACCCCGCCCGCTGCCAGGACTTCGGGCGCCCACACGGCTCGGGTGACATCCACGGTGACCACCGGCTTCGTCCGGATGCCGGGAGCTTCCTCGACCGGCACCGTCCGCGCCTCTCCTGTGGTGGGGAGCACGTGCAATGAGGCGTTGTCCGCCACGACCGCGGTGTCGCCGACGAAGACCGGGGGCGAGGTGTAGAGGTCCTTCAACGGCCCGGTCCCTCGCCCCTCACCGGACTTGGAGTGGGCGTCGGTGTGTCCGAGCCGCACGACGCGGTCGCGGACCTGGTCGTTGATCAGCAGGTCGTCCCCACTGACCGCGCCAACGGAGTTGGTCTCCGGCGACTCGCCCGACCTGTACGCGGCCGGCAGCGGAATCTTGCGCGCCACGGGTTCCAGCGTGGTTGCCGACAGGAGCCGGAAACCGCCCTCGCCGTCGGGGCAGTAGACCTCGCCGCCCCGCACACGGCCGTCCGGGCAGTCCGTGCCCTCCTGGGGGACGGCCTTCTCCTCGCCGGTCGCGGCGTCCAAGGCCAGCAGCCCGCCGTCGCCGTTGACGTAGACCAGTCCGCCGTCGTACGCGACGACGCTGAACAGGCCGTTGTAGTAGGCCGCTTCGGGTACGTCACGTGTGGAGATCGGCAGCGACCACAGACTGCGCCCGCTGCCGGCGTCGTAGGCGAATACCTCGATCCCATCCCCGTTCCGCAGCGTGAAGAAGACCCGGCCGTCCGCGGCCAGCATCTTGCCCTGCGGCTGCCCGAGCCCGCCCTGCGGAAGGTCCTTCTCCCAGCGCAGTTCCCCGCTACTGACCGCGCGGGCCCGCAGTTTCCCTTCCTCGGTGGACAGCACGGCATCACCATCGACCACGGGGTTGCTGCCGTCGCCCGGGATGTACAACCCGTGCCCCGCGCTGTACCCCGGCGGGTAAGCCGGGTGCATCAGCCGCGCCCGCCACAACTGTCGTCCATCGGCGGGCGACAGGGCCTGCAGGCTGCCGTCGTCCATCAGACGGCACACCAGGACCCCGTCCCCCAAGGTGCAGTTCACGGGCTTGCCCGACAGCTTCGTCGACCACTCCCGCCAGCCCTCGGGACGCTGTGACGACAACTGTGGGAAGACCCTGCCGCGGTCCGGGCCGCCGAATTCGTCGACCGCCGTCTGCCTGACCCGCACGGACCCGCTGCTGCCATCGCCGGAGCCGGAGTTGCCGTCGGCCTCCTCCGCGCCCCGCTGCGCCAAGCCTGACAGCAGATATACGCCGACAGCGAGCATCCCCACAGCGATCGTGCCAACCCCCGCTATGACATAGCGGCGCTTACGCGGTCGCCGCACATCGGCCGAGGGGCGAGCGGTCACGGTCGGGGCGCTGTGCAGCGGGGAAACACCCGGCATCGTGGGCACCGGCTGTCGGAAGGCAGCCGCCTGGCGCTCGCATACACCGATCAGTGCCTGTACGGGCTCCGGCCAGGGAGTGGGCCCACCGGTCGGCGCGCCGCCGTCGTCGAGCAGACGCTCCAGCTCACGTGTGTCCGGCCGCGCTGCCGGGTCCTGGTGCAGACAGGCCGCGACGAGATCCCGCAACTGGCTCGGCACGTCCCGCAGATCGTGCTCGACCTGGGAGATCCGGTACAGCACAGCGGCCATCGGACCGTCCCCGAAGGGGCCCTTACCGGTCGCCGCGAAACACAGCGACGCTCCCAGGCAGAAGATGTCCGAGGCCGCGACGACGTGACCGGCGCCCGCGACATGCTCCGGTGACATGAATCCCGGAGAGCCCACCATCGCCCCCGTCGCCGTCATCGTCGACGCCCCGAAGGCCCGCGCGATGCCGAAGTCGATGACCTTCGGACCGTCCGTCGCCAGCAGCACATTGCCGGGCTTCAGATCCCGGTGCAGCACCTGCGCGTGGTGAATGACGCGCAGCGCCCGCACCAGGTCGAGCCCGAGCCGGCGCACGACAGGCACCGGCAGCGGGCCACATTCGCGCACCGCTCGCTCCAGGGATGGCCCCCGCACGTACTCGGTGGCCAGCCATGGAACCGGCCCGTCCGCGTCACTGCCCAGCAGCCGCACGGTGAACCGGCTCTCCACCGCCCGCACCGCGGCGATCTCCCGCCGGAACCGCGCCCGGAACTCAGCATCGGGCGCGGCATCTCGCCGTACGACCTTGACTGCGACCAACTCACCCGTGCCCGGTGCGACCGCGAGGAAGACCTCCCCCATACCGCCCGAGCCGAGGCTCGCCACCACCCGGTACCGCCCCACGAACTGCGGAGCGCCCTCCCGCACGTGATCCAGCACTCGGCACGTCCCCCGTGACTCGTCCCATGCCTACGATCTCCGGCTGCCCATTCCAGCACGGCAACCACACACGGACCAGGCCTGATCCGCTCGCACAGATCTGCCAATCGCTCATGCGGAATTGCAAAATTTCGCAATTGGCTAGATGCTGGGTTGGCTGTGTTCGCTATCCGGTAGTCGTGGGCACGGCCTTTGTGTCCGCCCCAGTGGTGGGGTTCGTAGGGGAAGCCGAGGGGTTGTGTCCGTTCCGCTGTACCAGGCCAAGGCCGAGTTCTTCCGGATGCTGGGGCATCCCGTGCGGATACGGGTTCTGGAGCTGCTGCAGGACGGGCCGATGCCGGTGCGGGACCTGCTGGCCGCAACCGAGGTGGAGCCCTCCGGCCTGTCCCAGCAGCTGGCGGTGCTGCGCCGTTCCGGGATCGTCACCTCGACCCGGGAGGGCTCGACCGTTGTCTACCAGTTGGCGGGCGGGGACGTCGCGGACCTGATGAGGGCCGCGCGCCGGATCCTGACCGAGATGCTTGCCGGACAGGGCGAACTGCTGGCCGAGCTGCGGGAAGCCGAGGTCACCGGGCGATGACCTCGGCCATTGGCCGGGCAACGGCCCGGCTCACCGCACTGCTACCCACCCGCACCGACCTGGCGGACACACGGCGCGACCCCCGGCGGGACCTGCTCGCCGGAGTGACCGTGGCGATCGTGGCCCTGCCGCTGGCGCTCGGCTTCGGCGTCTCCTCCGGTCTCGGTGCCGAGGCCGGGCTGGCGACCGCCGTGGTCGCCGGCGCGCTCGCCGCGCTGTTCGGCGGATCCAACCTCCAGGTGTCCGGGCCCACCGGGGCCATGACCGTGGTGCTGGTGCCGATCGTCGGCGAGTACGGTCCGACCGGCGTACTGACCGTCGGGCTGATGGCGGGCGTCATGCTCGTGGCGCTGGCCGCGCTGCGGGCCGGCAAGTACATGCAGTACGTGCCCGCACCCGTGGTGGAGGGCTTCACCCTCGGCATCGCCTGCGTGATCGGACTGCAGCAGATCCCGAACGCGCTCGGCGTGCCCAAGCCCGAGGGCGACCGTGTGCTGGTGGTGACCTGGCGGGCTGTCGAGGAGTTCGCGAAGGACCCGAACTGGACCGCGGTCGGCTTCGCGACCGCGGTGGCCGCGGTCATGCTGGTCGGCGCTCGCTGGCGGCCGACCGTCCCGTTCTCGATCCTCGCGGTCATCGGAGCCACGGTCGTCGCCCAGGTCGCGCCCTTGGACGCGGCGCAGCCGATCGGGGATCTTCCGTCCGGGCTGCCCGCGCCCTCGCTCGGCTTCCTGGACGTCGGTTCGCTCGGCACCCTGCTTGCCCCGGCCGTGGCCGTGGCGGCGCTTGCGGCCCTGGAGTCCCTGCTGTCCGCCTCGGTGGCGGACGGCATGACGGTGGGGCAGAAGCACGACCCCGATCGCGAGCTGTTCGGTCAGGGGTTGGCCAATATCGCGGCCCCGCTGTTCGGCGGGGTGCCCGCGACCGGCGCGATCGCCCGGACCGCGGTCAACGTCCGCACGGGCGCCGGCTCCCGGCTGGCCGCCCTGGCCCACGCCGCGATCCTCGCTGTGATCGTCTTCGCCGCGGCGCCCCTCGTTTCCAAGATCCCGCTCGCTGCCCTCGCCGGCGTGCTGCTGGCCACCGCGGTCCGCATGGTCGAGGTCGGCTCGCTTCGGGCGATGGCCAAGGCCACCCGCTCGGATGCGCTGATCCTCGTCCTTACCGCGGTCGCGACCCTGGCACTGGACCTCGTGTACGCGGTGATCATCGGCTTGGTCGTCGCGGGGGCCCTCGCTCTGCGCGCCGTGGCCAAGCAGGCCCGATTCGACCAGGTGCCGCTCGACCGGGGCGACCACAGCGCCGAGGAACACGCCCTCCTCGCCGAGCACATCGTGGCCTACCGCATCGACGGCCCCCTCTTCTTCGCCGCCGCGCACCGCTTCCTGCTGGAGCTGACCGAGGTGGCCGACGTACGGGTCGTCATCCTGCGCTTGTCGCGGGTGTCGACCATGGACGCCACCGGCGCGCTGGTCCTCAAGGACGCGGTGGAGAAGCTGGCGCGGCGCGGCATCCTCGTCCTGGCCTCGGGGATTCGCTCCGGCCAGCGCCAGGTCCTGGACTCCGTCGGTGCGCTGGAACTGCTGCGGCACGACGGCCGGGACTACGCCACCACCCCCGAGGCGATCCGGGCCGCTCGCGAACATCTGGAGACGGCCGGAGTCTGGACCGCCGTTCCCGCCCAGAAGCCCCGAACCTCCAGCGAGGAAGCCGTCCGATGAGCACTCTGTGGCTGCTGGAAGGCAGCAGCCCGGGACGGCCGGTGTACCAGCAGCGGGAGCTGACCGTCGTACGGCCGGCCCGGCATGTGTGGGAGTACGGCCGACTGATCGTCCGGGCCCCAGTCCAGGCGGCGGCGGTCCCGGCCACGGTGACGTACGACGTGGAAGAGATCCGCGCGGTGCACGGCACGGGCTGGACGGTCACCGTCCACGGCCCCGCCGATGTGCTCAGCGACGACACCCTGCTGTGCCTGCACCCCCAGAGCGTCACCGGCTTCCGCCTCACCCGCGTGGAGACATGATGGCCCCCGTCCTCGACGCCCTTCCGTACCGGCACGTGCTCACCCTGCCCAACGAGCCGTCCGCCGTCCGCCTCGCCCGCGAGACCGCCGAACAGGCACTGGTCGAGTGGGAGATAGATCTGCACCGGCCCGTCGTGGACGCGGCGCTGCTGATCCTCAGCGAGCTGGTGACCAACAGTGTCCGGCACGCCGCCGAACTGTCCCCACAGATCATGGTCATGTATGCGGCGAGCGGAAGCCATCTGGCCTTCGCCGTCCACGACCGCCACCCCCACCAACCGCCGCTGCACCAAGCCGCAACCGGCACCAGTGGCGGTCTCGGCACGGTCATGGAGCTCACCCGGCAACTCGGCGGCACCGTGGCCGTGCACGGCGACGCCGACGGCAAGAGCATCTGGATAACTCTCCCCCTCTGACCTCAACGGGGCCGTACACGCAAGGAAGTTCACCGTCATGACCATCGAGTGGCGCTACACCGTCGAGGACGACTTCGGCATCCTCTCCGTCGCCGGCTACCTCGGCCCGGATGCGGTCCGCCGCTTTGGCGGCGCCGTCGGCTGGGCCGTCGCCCGCGGCACCGGACCGGTGGTCCTCGACCTGAGCGAGCTGCGCGGCTGGTCCGCAGAGGGCCAGCTGGCGATCACCGAGGCCGCACGCCGCCTCGCCCAGGCCGGCCGGAGCCTGGAACTGGCCGCCATCCCCGCCGACGGCTCCCTGGTCCCGCCCGGCGACTGCCCGGACATCCCCGTCCACTGCGACCTGGCCACCGCCCTCGCCACCCACGCCCGGCACATGTCACCTCCCCAAGAGGCACAGCAGGCGTGGCGCACCGACGGCTGGCCCACCCGACCCACGTATCCGCTCACTGACTGAAAGACCCACGTGCCATGAGTGAAAACCTTCCCCCCTGCCCTGAATGCTCCAGCGCCTACACCTACGAGATGGGTGCGCTCCTTGTCTGCCCCGAGTGCGGGCACGAGTGGTCACCGTCCGAGGCGTCCGCGGACGGCACCTCCGGCAGCAAGGTGATCAAGGACGCGGTCGGCAACGTGCTCGCCGACGGTGACACCGTGACGGTGGTCAAGACGCTGAAGGTCAAGGGCAACCCGACCGGCATCAAGGCGGGCACCAAAGTGCGCAACATCCGCCTGGTCGACGGCGTGGACGGCCACGACATCGACTGCAAGGTCGACGGGTTCGGCGCCATGCAGCTCAAGTCCAGCGTGGTGAAGAAGGTCTGACCCGGCCCTCGCCGTGCCGGCCGCCCGGGACGACGTCCCGGGCGGTTTCACAGGCGCATGGCCTCTGATTCGAGCGGCTTGGATCCTCGCATCCGGGTTCGGCGTAGCCGGCGCCGCAGGCGAGGATGGGCCGCATGTTCTTGACGAGCGAAGCGAGGTGGGGGTCCCCCCGCCCGAAGGGTGGGGGAGGGTGGATGCGATGCGCCGAGCTCCGACCGGTGGGGACGTGCCGTTGCGTCGGGGAGGGGCCGGCACGATGAGTACGCCGCTGTACCAACTGAAGGCCGAGTTCTTCAAGACTCTCGGCCACCCGGTCCGTATCCGCGTCCTGGAGCTGCTGAGTGAGCGTGAGCACGCGGTGGCGGAGATGTTGCCCGAGGTGGGCATCGAGCCCGCACATCTGTCCCAGCAGCTCGCTGTGCTGCGGCGGGCGAATCTGGTCAAGACCCGCAAGGAGGGTTCGACCGTGTACTACTCGCTGACCAGTTCGCAGGTCGCGGAGCTTCTGCGGGTCGCACGGACGATCCTGTCCGGGGTGCTCGCCGGGCAGGCCGACCTGCAGGCCGCGCAGGGCGAGGAAAGGCCGCCGTCGTAGCCACGGCCCTCACGAAGCCTGCGATCCGGTGGGTGCCGAAGATGTAGAAGAAGGTGCGCAGCGCGACGCCACGCTCCTTCTGGCTCTCGGCGTCCCCGTCCTTCTTCGCGTCGCTCACGCATCGCTCACGCGCGGTTGGCTGCCGAGCAGCGCCTGGTCAGATCTGGCCGAGGTCGATCTCCACTGGGAAGGGGGCCACTGCCTTGAGGACGCCGGTGAACACGTCTCCGTTCCGGTAGGTCCTTGTCGCGGGGTCGAGAACGTAGGTGTAGACGAGAGGAACGCCTGTCGCGGCCTGCTCGATGCGCCAGTAGAAGGCGATGCCTGCCTTGGCGTACTGGTCGACCTTCACGATCCGGTCGGTGGTCTCCGAGCCTGGCGACACCACCTCCGCGACCAGCAGCACGTGCTCGGGGCGGGTTGGGGTGATGTCGATGGTGTCTGCCTGGTACACGACGACGTCGGGGCGGCGATTGGTGAGAGGGACGTCCTGAAGCCGGACGTCGAAGCCGGTGTCGGCGTTCCACTCCGGGCCCGCGGCGGCATCCAGGGCGTTCGCCAGAATCCGGGCCAGACGGTTGAGCCGCTTGGACGCACTGGGGCTCACGACGACCATCCCGTCCACGATCTCGATGCCGGCGCACTGTTCCTCGGACCAGGAGTCGTACTCCTGCGCCGTGATCTGCTCATGCATCCACGCCGGGGCCATCATCTCGGCCGTCATGAAGCACCTCCCGGACACTGTGCCGCGGCCCGATCCCGCTGGATCGAGCGTACTGTCTGCCGTCCGCCCGGCATGCTGATCTCGCTCACGTCCCCTCCCTGTCGGCCGGCATCCGACGAGCGAGCCCACGACGAGTGAGACACCGGCGCGTTGGACTCGTCACCGGGGGATCGGAACAGACGAGTGGCACCACTGAGACGGTGCAGGCTGCCCTGGCCGAACGGCGGGGCGCCACCCTCGCCGGTCTGGCCGGTGAGCGGTACCCGTCGCTCACGCAAAACGGCCCCGGACGAGGAGTCCGAGGCCGGGTGGGAGCCCTCCCTGAGGGATAAATCCCAGGTCAGAGCGGTAATGCGTTGCGCCCCCGGCAGGATTCGAACCTGCGACACCCGCTTTGGGAGTTTCCCCGGACGGTGCTGTGACCTGCGGAAACGTCGAGCTCAGGCCTGGAGGGTGCAATACAGGAGCTTGGGCATATCTGTGATCAACAGACGGTGGCCGCCGGTGGTGGCCGAGGCGGTCCAGGCCCAGGCGCCGAGGGGGAGCGGTGCCCGCCGCGTACTTCGCCCGTGCCCGCCCCGCCTGCGGAAACGTCGGCATCTGCTGAACCCGTTCTGCGCGGCACTGCCTTGTGGGCATCGACTGGTCGTGCTGATAGCGCCACTGACAGCCCGTCCGGTTCGGTAGAAGATCGCGCTCACGACCTCCCGGAGATCACAGGTTCCCGGGTCTCCCGTCGCCGACCGCCCCACACGGTCCTGTTTCCAGGCCGTGATCATCGGCTCGATCAGTACCACGAACGAGTGATCACGAACCGGGAGGGAAGGGGCTTAACGCCCTCTCGGACGATCACATACCCAACAACGTGACAACGCCGTGCGCAGGGCGACAGACATGCCAGCCGGTGAACGATGCCGGAAAGCCGTATGCGGGAGAACCGCACGTACGGTTCGAAGCGGCGGGGACTGGACACGGAGCGGCAGCCACCGCGCCAGTCCCCGACGCTACTAGGCTCGGTTTTGGGCAAGCGCCGGGTTCTGGGTGGGGGTGTCGGTCGGGGCCGGGACGTCCTTCCCGGCGTTCTCCGGCGCGCCGAACCAGGCCACCGCGACCGCGCCCGAGACCGCCAGGACGAAGCCGGTCACCGCCAGCCAGGCGAAGCCGGGGCGTGAGGCGTCCCCCAGCCACCAGACGCCGATCATGCCGGGCAGCACGGTCTCGCCGACCACCAGCGCCGCCGTCGCCCCGTTCACCGAGCCGATCTGCAGCGCGACGGTGTGCAGGTACATGCCGCCGATTCCGGCGACCAGAATGGCGTACAGGGCCGGGTCGGTGAGCAGCGTGGCCAGGTCGAACGGATCGATCCCGTTCAGCACTCGCACGCCCACGCCGAGCGCGCCGAAGCCGAGACCGGAGAGCAGACCGGCCAGGATCGCGGCCCGGGAGCCGAGCCGCCGGACCAGGACCGTGCCGCCCGCCATCAGTAGCAGTGAGATCGTGAGGAGCCACCAGTGGGTGGTGATCGGCGTGTGCCCGCTGCCCTCAGGGCCCGCCGCGCTCGCGAGCAGCACCAGCGCCGAGCAGACGACTGCGATCGAGGTCCACTCCGCCCGGGTCAGCCGGATGCCGAGCAGCTTGACGCTCAGGACGGCCGTGATGATGAGGTTGGCGCTGATGACCGTCTGGGAGAGGAACAGCGGCAGCAGGCGGGCGGCGAGCGCGCCGAGTCCGAAGCCGACGAAGTCCAGGACCGTGCCGACGACGAACTCCCAGGTCATCGCGGCCTGGGCGGTGGAGGAGAGACTGGGGCCACCATGCGTGGTGACCTGTCCGGTGGTGTGCCCGGCGGCGGCCGCCTCGCGGCGGGCCGACTTGCGGGAGCCGACGGCCTGGAGGACGGAGCCCGTGCCGTAACAGATCGAGGCCGCAACGGCGGTCAGGAGTCCTATGAGCACCGAGCACTCCGTTCAGGGGGTGGTTCCTGGCTGTTCTCCCTGCCAGACGCGGGATCGACCGCCCGCGTTGCGCGGACCGGGTCTGCGTCGAGATGGACGTGAAGAAGGCCGTCCGGCATCCCGCAGGGGACGCGGCGTAACGATCAAGCGGAGATGCTCGCTACGTGTTCACGCTGGAGTACGTACCTGCGCTGTTCGGTTACTGAGGTTCGCCGCGTGATGTCGTAGCAGGCCACGGGCTGCGACCGTCAGCAGCGGAGACACCACCACTGCGACCACACAGGACCATCGGCTGCTGCCGTCCCTGAACGACGAGTCGTACGGGGATCTCGCCGGGCCTGCGCTCAACCCCCTACAGCGCCGCCCTGGGGCTCGACCGGGGCCGGTCGCGTCAGGTCCACGGAGCCGGCACAGAAGTCGTACCGGGATGCCGCCGAAGATGGTGTCCGACCGTCGGCCGCTCGGCGGTCGGCGCCCCACCCTCTCCACCGGTCTTTCCGGGCAGGGTGCCCGGTACTTCAGGACCGGGGTGAATGCCCGTTCCCGCGTAGCGGGGCAGGGGTAGCTGGATCGCCGCCGGGGCGATCCGGCGTACCGCCCGACTCGGCGGCGCGGCGCACTACGGAGATCAGCCATGAGTTCAGGGACGCGGCAACGAGTGGCTGGCCGCCGGGAACGCCGACGTGCAGCAGCAGGCGCTCAAGGACTTCGCCAAGGCCAAGAACGCCCGCTTCACCTCCGGGTTCGGTGAGCCGACCTGGCGCAAGAAGTTCAAGCACGAGGGCTTCCGTGTCGTCGGCACCGCCCGTGTGCCCGAGTGCGACGAGGACGGCTCGGCGAAGCTGAACACGAAGACCGGCAAGCAGGTCATGGGCCGGTCCGTCGTGGTGCAGAAGCTGAACCGGCGGTGGGCTCAGGTGAGGGTGCCCGGCTGCGGCTGGGTCCGCTTCCGTCTCAGTGTGAAGGGCAAGGGCGCGAAGCTGCCCGACGCGAAGACGTTCCGGGTCACCTTCCGCAACAGGCAGTGGCATGTGGCGTTCGCCGTCATCCCCGATCCGACCGGGGCACCCGGCACGGGTGCGGTCATCGGCATCGACCGGGGCGTGACCATCACCGCCGCCCTCTCCGACGGCCGCACCCTGGACTGCCCCCAGCTCACCACCCGGGAACGCGCCCAGATCCGCAAGCACCAGCGGCGCGCAGCCCGCGCCCCGAAGAGCAGCGAGCGGAAGAGTGCCGAGTACGCGAAGGTCGCCCGGCTCAAGGCCCGCGAGGCGAACCGCCGCAAAGACTGGTGCGAGAAGACCAGCACCATGCTCGCCCGGTCGTACGACCTGGTGCGGTTCGAGAAGCTGAACATCAAGAACATGACCCGGTCGGCCAAGGGCACGGTCGCCGAGCCGGGCAAGAACGTCGCGCAGAAGCGGGGCCTGAACCGGAGCATCCTCGCCCAGGGCTGGGGTCTCCTGCGTCAGCGCACCGAGCACAAGGCCCCCGGACGCGTCGAAGACGTGCCCGCCCCGTACACGAGTCTGCGGTGCAGTGCCTGCGGATGGATCGAGAAGAACTCGCGCGAGAGCCAAGCCGAGTTCGTCTGTTGCTCCTGCGGCTTCACCTGCAACGCGGACACCAACGCAGCAACCAACGTCGCGGCAGGACAGGGCGGGATTCCCCGCCCCCGGCGAACAGCCGGTGCCGGAGGGACAACACCGCCCACACCGCGGTTGAGTGTCCGTGAACCTCAGCCCAACTGGGTTGGAATCCCCCTCTTTTAAGAGGGGGAGGATGTCAACTGAACGTCACCCGCAGCCGCAGCCGCCCAGCCGCCAGCCGCCACGGAGGCCTCACCCGCCAAGGCTTCCTCACCCAGTCTGGACGAGGTATCCACCAGAAACGGACATGACGCCCTCCAGGAGGTGAGGGCTCACGCTCCGAGGGCGCGTGCGAGGAGCATTCCCCGGGTGTTGGTCGAGGTCTTGGCGAAGATCGATTTGAGGTGGTCCTGCACGGTGAGCTCGGAGAGGGACATCCGGCAGGCCACCGTGTGGTTGTCGCCGCCCCTGGCCAGGTGACTGAGCAGGTCGCCCTCGCGGGGGCTCAGGGCGAAAGCCCTGGCGAACACCGCGAGCCGCTCGGTCGGTGAGGTCTCCTCGATGGTGACGGCGATGGCCCGCCGCCGGGCCTGCGGAGCCGCGTCGCCGATCCGCGCGGCGCTCAGGGTCAGCCACAGGCCGTCCGCCAGGTGAACCCGGGAGCGCGGCGGGTGCGCATCGACTCCCGCCTCGAGAGCCAGCAGCTGGGCCGCGACGTTGTAGGCGCTCGCGGGCACCGCCGGGCGGCCGTGCTCGGGCGGCACCAGCAGGCTCAGACAGGCGTAGGTCTCCGGGGTCTGGGCCAGCACCAGCAGGTCGGGGGAGAGCAGCAGCACCAGCGGACCCGGGCGCGGGGCGTGGGACGGTCGTACGACGAAGGTCCCCGCCTGGATGCGGCGCAGCGCCGTGGACACCGGGGCGGTGAGACGGGCCAGGTACGCGGCTTCCGCGGCGCTGAAGGCCCGGTCGCAGCGGTACAGGTCGAGGAAGCCCCAGCAGCCGAAGCGGTCCTTGAACACCAGCGAGGCGATGTCCCGCACGCCGTAGTCCCGCAGCAGTTCGCGCCACAGCAGGTTGCGGGAGGGGTCGGGGAGATCGCTCAGCAGAGCGACGCCGTCGAGTGCCGTCCAGCGGTCGAGCGCGGTCAGGTATTTCAGGCGGGTCATCTTGGGCAGTTCCGGCAGGCACGGCACGTCGGCGACCGGTGAGCAGCCCACGGCGGTCTCGGGGTCGGTGAGAAGGAAGGCGTACGCGTCGAAGCCGGTGGCCGTCCGCAGCTCGTCGAGGAGCCGCACACGCAGGCTCCGGGAGTCGCCACCGGCCTCGCAGAGGCGGACGACACGCTCGTGCGACCGCGCGTAGGCGATAGGAACCGCCATGTTTCGAGCGTACGACGCAATTCCCCACATTTCTGGGATGGGCCGCGCCCCGGGCCGCCGTCCAGGATGGAGGGACCGGACCCAGGAGCAACCGATGAGCAGCAAACCAAATCTCCCTGCGACGGCCGACCCCGTCGCGACACCTCGACGCAGGCTCGGAGCCGGCACCCCCTGGCGTAAGGTCCTGGTCGCGACCGCGCTCGCCGCCACGGCCGCGCTCAGCACCGCCGCCCCGGTCGGGGCCCAGACCCAGCAGGGTCAGGTGGTCGTGTGGATCGACGACAGCTTTGGCGGCGGAACCGTCACCAGCCAGCCGGCCGGGATCAACTGTCATGTGGTGGCGTTTCTGAACCCGTATGAGAGCGAAGAAGGGCGCCCGGGCCAGACCGGCACGTGCTCCGCGAGCTTCCCGGTCGGAACGACTGTCACCTTCATCGCCACGCCCGATCCGGGTTCTCACTTCAACTCCGCCGACCCACCTCGCCTGACCGTGGGGGCACCCGGCTACAACACGGCCTGGATCTCCTTCTGCCCGGACCCGGAGGCCAGCCCCTACTGCTGGTACTACTGACACCTCACGCACCACACCGTCGTACGGCCCCCAGGCGGGAGCGGCGTAGCGGCTCACCGCAGCGGGGGCAGTGCGGGGACGGGTTGTCGCGGTGGCCGGTCAGCCAGGAGTGGCGGAGTGGGACGCGACCGGTGGGGATCGCGGAGTGCAGGGTGCGGCGCATCTGGGTGTAGAGGCGGCGGCGGTCGGCCTCGGTGAGGTCGTTCGAGTGGGTTTCGAGTGGGTGCTGGGGCGTACCTTCGCGCGCCAGAGGATCTCGTCGGCGAGCAGGTTGCCCAGTCGGGCTACGACGGACTGGTTGGTGAGGACGGTCTTGATGCTGCCGCGGCGTGCGGAGAGCGCGGCCTCGAACTCCTCGCGGTCCATCGCCAGCGCGTCCGGTCCCTGGCTTTCCAGCAGCCGTACGACATCGGAGTCGTCGTCGGCCAGCCACAGGCCCCGGAGCTTGCGCTGGTCCCGGTAGCGGAGCCGGCGGTCGGCGCCCACGGTGAACAGGACGCGGTCGTGGGGCTCGGCCGGTTCGTCGGGGTGAGCGAAGAACAGGCGGCCGGTCATACCGAAGTGCAGGTGGGGCCGCCGGTGTGGGCCAGGAGCCACTTGCCGCGCCGGTCCGCCTTGGTGAATCGCCGGCCCTCCAACACGTCGCTCAGTTGCCGGGCGCTCACCCCGTGCAGGACGCCCGCGTGGCGCACGTCGACGCGTCGGACGACCCGGTCCTTCGCACAGGACTCGGACACCCTCCGGAAACCTCGACGTCGGGCAGCTCAGGCATGAAGGACGGCCTTCCGCAGGAGGATGCCGTACACCTTCACATGTGTCCCCCCCCCATTTGAGGAGCTTCTCTCGTCCTCTCGTCCTCTCGTCGTCGGCTCAGCGCCTCTTGAACTCCACCGGCCCCGCGTTCATCTGCACGGTCCCGTCGACGTGGAGGACGGGCCGGCGTTCCGTCATGCGTCCGCTGCAGTCCCGCCGGTGCCCTGATCACTGCGGCCGAGAACGGCAGCGGCCCGCCGGGGAGGCGGCGGTTGAGTGCCGGCCGCAGGATGAAATAGATCTTGTGGATGCTGTTCGCAGCGAGCGCTTGGCAGACGTGCTTCTGCGCGGTCGTCGGGTCGGTCTTGCCGTTGCGGGTGGCCTTCCCACTGTTCCTGGCACTGGCGGAGACGGGCGCAGAAGAGTTCCAGTATCTCGGCCGTGAGCTTGCCGGCCTTCAGCGTGCCGAAGGTCGGCTTGAGGTAGTTGCGCATGATGCCTTCGGCCCGCTCATACGACGTCTCGTCGAGCTCGGCGACACCGAGCCGGTCGAGCAAGAAGGCCACGCTGGCCTGGTAGCCGGATCCGTTGGACGCGGACTCTCCGAACGGGCTTGAGCTTGGTGTTCGCCATGCTGTGGAACCTACTGGCGGCCAATGCCACGGCTACGACGAACAGCGCGCCTACCCGAGAGAGGTAAACGCGCTGGTCAGACACTGTGCCCCCGGCAGAATCGAACCTGCGACACCCGCTTTAGGATGTCAGGCTGGCCGAGGCACTATGTTCACTGCCCGGTAGACGTAGCCGTCTTGCTTGAAGCCAGGGGCTTCCCATTGGAGATCTACGCGTTGCCCCGGCGACAGCGTATGGAAGCCCTTCGTCTGGATGTCGGAGTAGTGGCCCCAACAACCGCCGGGTGTCTCGGGAGAGTCGAGTACCCCCCACCCTTCCTCGTCGTGCCACTCACGGACAGTCGCAGTCACCATGCGGTGACTATACGAGTGCCGGCTGCCGACGTATCGGGGACCTCAGCTTGGGAAGCTGCGAGCATTTGCGGCTGGTTCGGGCACTGACCTGGGCGAACGGCTGAGGTGTGACCACTCCGGGGCGAGTCTCTTTCACCGTGGTTCCCCGCTGTTCCCCGTCGCATCTGGTGCGGTAGTGGTGCACGTGGGGACGTCGCCGGACACCTACTCGTCGTCGATGTCAGAGGCGGGAAGGATGTCCGCCAGCTCCTCCGATAGCTCAAGCTTGTAGCGGGCAGCGATGACGCCTAGCTGAATCCCGAAAACCGCGCGTAGCTCACCAAGCGCCGCACCGAATGTGGCGCTCTCAATGCGTCCGCGAACATGTCCCGAGTGGTTGGGACCCGCGGCGTCCAGAAACCGCCGGCAAGCGGCTCGCATGGCCTTGAGGTTCTCTGCCAGGTCGTCCCCAGTGTCAGGCTCCATCAAGATCTGGGTCAACGTCTCCCTGATCTGGAGCACCGATGCGACGCAGTGGTCTGGCTCCTCGACTGCGTGAATGACGGCACGCGGCATTGTGAGGACTCTGCGGTCCTCCAGGTAGACGACAACCTTCTTGGCCATGGCCCGCTGGGGAAGCGGCAGGTCCCAGTCAACTCCGCCGAGCGGCGTGCTGAAGCCTTTGATTCGTCGCATGACCTCCAGAATCTTCACGCTCGGCATCCTAGGTAAGCCCGCGAGCGGCTGGGCTTGAAACAGGTGGCATGGCTTGAAGTGCTACGCGCACTCTTTCCAACTGTGGTGGTGGGGCAGAGGGTCGGGTGCAGGGGCGTTCACCTGCGTTCATGGGCGGTTGGCAGTCGGGGCGGCGACCGCACTCGGTCTTGTTTGAACGGCCTTGAACGCCGCTGAATGAAACGGAAACTGAGACGGGCCCCTGCCTGCGTGGCCAGCTGCGTCGGCGACTTGGCTCGCCACTGGTTGGTCAGTCGGGCAGCGCACCCGGCTCGTCGACATCGGGGCCGAGGTCAGTGGCGGCGGCCAACGCATGGGCCGCGGTAGTGAGGTCGTTCTCCCATCTGAGGAGCTCGTCGGGTCCGATCCATTCGCTGTAGTCCGCTGCGGCGGAGAGGAACCGTGTCTCCTCCCGGGTTCGGGCCGCGACTGTCATCGACAGCCGATCGGCTACGTTCTTGGGGCTCAGCTCGCCTTTCGCGAGGCCGAACGCGAGGCTCACCAGGAGACAACGGCCGGCCGTCTCCTCGTCGGGAAGAGGTATGCCGAGTTCGCCCAGGGCCAGCACATACAGTTGTCGGATCTCAACCGGGTCGCTGCGGCGCGGGAGTCCGGCCAGCTCGCGCAGGGCAGGGGAATCACGTCCGTCGGCAAGCGAATGCGCAGCGAGCATCGGGAGTTCCTCGGGAGGGAGTGTCTCCGCCACGTACTGCCAAGCGCTGTGCCGCAACCGGTCCATGCGCCCATCGTGGAGGGCGACGAGACGGACTGGCCAACCGATTGCTGTCGTGGGGCAATGACCTCTTCGTCCCGAAGCAACTTCGGCGGGGGGTGCTGCCTTGGACTGATGTGGCTCTGAGCTGCGCTGATGGTCCGCTGACGTACGCCGAAGTCCGCCGGTGTTCGTCGGCGTTGTCACGCAGTTACACACTCAGCCTCGTTGCCCTTGTGGTGCGGGAAACACCGGTGCGGGGGTGCTGACGGCTGTCCTACGATCATTCTGCCTGCGTCGGCCGGCGCGCTTTAGACCCGCAGCACAGGCCCGCTGTGGAGGGTGCCAGCCCGTTCGAACCGGGTGACGTGGGCTGACATCTGCTGGGCGGTCCGCTGCGAGATTTGCCATGTGCCGCACCCGAGGACAGTCAGCCACGACGGCGGGCGTGCCAATCGACAAGGCGCGCGTGTGCCTTGCTGTACCCCGGCGACCTCAGCCACGCTGTCGGTCTGTGCTTGAGTGCTCTCAATCCAAGGACCATGGTGACCTGCGACGTTGTCGTGTCTCCATCCAGAGTGCCCGCCCCTCTCGGTAGGTCCTGGTGTTGGTGCGGGGTGAGTACTTCTGAGCATGACCATGTCCCAAGCCTCCAGAGTGGAGCGCCGCTGTCCGGATTCTGGCGGCGAGAGCTGGTGGGCTGTCCGGGCACACGAACTGGCGCATCTCCGTGCGAGCGGTTCAATACCTGCGCGTGAACCCTCCTGGCCGCTTCGGACAACAGGGGGTGGAATGCACTCCACTCCTATTGCACGAAGAAGCGAGGGCCTCGTGGGGGATCCACCCACCGACGACGCGTTGGTCATCCAGGAATCCCTGGAGCGGCCGGAGATATTCGCCAGGCTTTACGACAGACACGCCGCCGAGATCCACCGGTATGTGATGCGCCGACTGGGCGACAGTCACGCCGACGACATCACGGCGCAGACCTTCCTCACCGCCTTCCGCAACCGCGCCCGCTACGACGTCGCGCGCGCCAGTGCCCGGCCGTGGCTCTACGGCATCGCCGGCAACCTCATCGGCAACCACCGCCGCTCCGAAGTGCGGGCGCTGCGGGCGCTGGCCCGTACCGGCGTCGACCCGGTGGCCGAGTCCTGGTCGGAACGGGCCGACGAGCGGGTGACGGCCGAGGCCTCGCAGCAGGCGCTGGCCGGGGCGATCGCGGCCTTGCCCGGGAAGGACCGGCATGTGCTGCTGCTGGTCGCCTGGGCGGACTTCACTTACCAGGAGTGTGCCGACGCCCTCGGGGTGCCGGTCGGCACGGTCCGCTCCCGGCTGAACCGAGCGCGGCGCAAGATGCGTACGGCGCTCGGCGCCGACCCCACCCTCGTAAGCGACCACAACGGGGCGGTAACCCATGGATGACATGACCAAGATGCACGAGCTGCGCGCCGATGCGCCGACGCCGGACCGGGTGCGGCTGGCTCCCGGCCGCCAGAAGCTGCTGGGAGCAGCGCAGCAGGGCTCTGCCCGCAGGATGCGGCTGGACTGGCGCGTGACGGCTGCGGGGGTCGCCACGACGGTGATCACCATCGCGGTGCTGGTGACCATGCTCGTCGGTGGCGATGGACCCGAGCGCGGCGTGCAGCCTGCCAGCCCCGACCTGACGTCCGCAACGGCACTCCTGGAGCAGGCGGCGGAAGTGGTGTCGCAGCAGCCGGATCTGCATCCGCGCGACGGCCAGTGGGTCTACCTGAAGACCGCGCAGTGCCAGCACGGAGCGTCGGACGCGGCGCCCGATGCCAAGCCCGAGGTGAGCGAGGAGTGGGTCCAGTACGACAGCCCCGTGAGGGAGGACGACAAGGACGGCGACAACGAGCCCTCGCAGCGGCGGCTGTATCGCCTGCTCGCCTCGCTGCCGGACGACCCCGCCGAGATCCGGAAGCAGGCGGCGGACATGTTCCCCATGGGCAAGGACACCGGCTTGACGGGTGAGCAGCGCGAGACCTTCGCGCTCCTGGCGATCCTCGACGAGGCCTATCCCGTGCATCCGCAGGGGATGGCCAAGCTGTACCGGGCCCTGGCCGCGGACCCCGGGATCGAGGTGGTCCCGCACCTGGTGAAGGACCCCATGGGGCATGACGCCATCGCCATATACCCGGACCTGGGCAGCAAGGCCGTTCAGCGCCGGGAGTACCTCCTCGACCCCGACACCTTCCAGTACCAGGGGAACCAGTCGGTCGCGGTGCGCGACTACGAGGAGAAGTATGAGGACGGCTCGTCGGCTGGGCCCTCGCGCAAGAAGGGCGAGGTCACATTCTGCGAGATGAAGACGACCCAGTCCCTCGTCGACCGGGACGGCGAGAAGCCCTAAACCGGCCGGGCGGGGCGGCCCACAGGCCGCCCCGCCCGCCGACCGAGCCCAAGGCCGTACCGGGGCGCAACACCGCCTGGAGTGTCTTGCCTGTAGTACGGAAGTCGGGAGAGCCTGTTACTCCGTCCAAGGAAGCGCTCTGACTTGGTTCGTTGTGACCGGGAATCAAGCCGCCAGCGATCTTGAAAACCGTCGTGGCAGCGATGTCACCGTGGGTTCAAATCCCACACCCACCGCACGTGAACGGCCCCTGACCTGCTGGATCGGTCAGGGGCCGTTGGCATGTCCTGGCACCGCTGTCGCCCGGTGTTCCCTGTGGTTCCCCGGCCGGGCGGGCACGAAAGGGGCACGGATAACCTCTGTGGCCATGGCTGCTGTTGACCCGACTGACCCGCAGAGTGAGCAAGAGATGGGGCGGATCGCCTTCTGGCTCGCTCCCGATGACCTTCGCTGGCTGGCAAGACATTGCTGCTGCGGCCCAGAAGCATCGGACGAAGATCGTGATCGTTGCGGCCGGATCCGCTTCCGGGCCAGCGCTGCCCTGCACAAGCAGGGGCTTACCGACTGAGAGTGCCGCCCCGGGGTCAACTTTGACCTCGCGGCCTCATCCTTATCAGGTCGATCACGAAGCCCCTGTCACCCAGACATCGCCCAGCTCTGAGGCGATCTAACGGCCGCCGAGAGCCGTATCAGTCCGGCTCCGTACAGCGTTGTTGGTGTCAGCCGTTGGTGTCAGACGTCACGGGGCGACTCGGCAGTTGGGTTAGTCGGGAACCGCAAGGGGCCATGCCCAAATGCTCCGTACTGCACCTTCGAGGGCGCTTCGCCGGGAGCCGGGTTCGGCATCCTGGGCATCCCCGTCACGTGGGAACGGGCGTTCCAGCCCGCACGGAAGAGATCTGCAAGGAGATCCTCGATCTCATCAGCCGTCTTTTCCATGCTGGCGATGGTCATCTTCGAGACGGAGAGGCCGATGGACTTCTTGAGCGGCTTCATCGCCGCAAACCCATCTCCCTCCTCCTCGGGCGCGAAGAGCGAGTGCACGACCCGATTGCGCTGATCCTTCAGAGCGCGTGCTCTGGTCAGGCAGTCCTTTACCGCGGCCTCGTCCTCCGCCGGAACCTTTCTGATCTCAAGTGCCAGCTTGCAAAGGTCAATAAGCCGGTCAGTTCCCTCGGCGTTGGCGTAACTGATCAGTGTGGGCTCAGGCGCGAGGGAGCCAAGCAGGCCACGCAGTGCGCTGTCGAGGCGAGCACCCGCGAGTGTTACGCGGCCTACCGCCTCAAGAAGAGGATTGCGCTCTCTACTGACTTCCTCTGCTGTCATGAGCGGCATGCTATGGGCCACTAGTGGGTGGTGCGTCGTATTTTCACTTCGAGGCACCTGCCCACTCCACCCCTCACCCACCACCATTCCTGAGCGCCCCCGCCGGAGGCACTGCTTTGAGCGTTGCCGTGCTATGCGGTGATCGACTCATGGCCACGGGCCCTATCCACATGTGGGCGCGCGTCGGCGGCGGCAGCGCCGAGCGGGCCGAAGGCAGGAGCGCGGGCGCAGCCAGAGCCGGGAAGCGCGCCCGGCGGAGCGGAGCGCAGCCGGGGCTTGAACCAGTAGAGAAAGTTGTAACTCAGTCGTTCGCGTGGGGCTTGTCTTGTCTCGGTTGATGCTTGACGCTGTGGCCTCACCTGATGCTTGACACCGCTTGCCTCGGCTTGGCTGTGCGCCTGGATATGGCGCATGGGGAGGGTCGGGGCCGTGCTGGTGGAGTTGAGCGTGGTCGAGCAGCGGTATCACGCGGTGATGGAGGTTGCCGCGGGGGTTCCGGTCACTCAAGTCGCGGCCAGGTATGGGGTGTCGAGACAGTCGGTGCATGCCTGGGTACGCAAGTACGAGCGGTCGGGCCTGCCGGGCCTGGTGGACCGTTCGCACCGTCCGGTCTCGTGTCCGCACCGGATCGCCGGGGAGGTGGAGGCGGTGGTGTGTGAGCTGCGGCGCCGGCATCCCACCTGGGGTCCGCGCCGCCTGGTGCACGAGCTGGACCGCAGGGGCATCACACCGGTCCCCTCCAGGGCGACCATCTACCGGGTCCTGGTCCGCAACGGCCTGGTCGAGCCCGGGGTCCGCAAGCGGCGCCGGTCGGATTACCGCAGGTGGGAACGGTCTGCGGCGATGGAACTGTGGCAGATGGACATTGTCGGCGGCATCCTGCTCGCGGGCGGCGGCGAGTGCAAGATGGTCACCGGGATCGACGACCACTCACGGTTCATGGTGATCGCCAAGGTGGTCGAGCGGGCCACCGCCCGCGCGGTCTGTCGGGCCTTCGGGGAAGCGCTGATCCGGTTCGGAGTGCCTGAGGAGGTGCTGACGGACAACGGCAAGCAGTTCACCGCCCGGTTCGGCTCCGGACGGCCCGGGGAGACGATGTTCGACCGGATCTGCCGGGAGAACGGCATCACCCACCGGCTCACCCGACCGCAGTCCCCGACCACCACCGGGAAGATCGAGCGGTTTCACCAGACACTCAGACGCGAACTCCTCGACGGCTGCGGCCCGTTCGAAGACCTCGCGGCCGCGCAGGCGGCGGTGGATGCCTGGCTGGAGGACTACAACCGGATGCGGCCGCACCAGGCCCTGGACATGGCCGTCCCGGCGAGCCGGTTCGTCCCCCGGCCGCGGGCCGAGCAGGACGTGTTGCCGGTGGTCCTGCCCGCCCGCCTCGACCTGGTCACTCCTGCGGCTCCGCCGGATCCGCCGCCGCTTGAACCGGCGCCGGTGGCCTGGCCGTTGGCCGAGGGCGAGATCGGTGCGATCGAGGTGGAGCGGCAGGTTCCTGCTTCGGGGAATCTGAGCCTGCGCGGGCAGCAGATCTGGTTCGGTCCGGCCCTCGCCGGCACCACGGTCACGTTGCGCATCGACGTGAACCGGCTGCATGTGCTGATCGGCGGGGCACGGCACAAGACGCTGCCCTCGAAACTGTCCGGCCGGGACCTCAAAGCCCTGCTGGCCAGCGGCGATGCCCGTCCAGCCGGACCCTGGCCCGATGATCCCGGCCCGGCCGACGACTCCCCGAAGGCGGTGGAGGTCGATCGCACCGTCAACGCGGTCGGCTACGTCGGCCTGGGCGGCGACAAGGTCCTCATCGGCTGGCCGTTCGCCGGACAACGAGTCACCCTGCGGCTCGACGGACGGATCCTTCAGGTCCTCGACGAACAGCGGGTCCTCAAGGCCACCCTGCCCAGCCCGCTGCCGCCGTCGGCCTGCAGTCGTCTGCAGGGCGGCCGTCCGGCCGGCCCTCCACCGCTGCTGCCACCGCCCGGCGAGCAGATCGCCGAGCGCACCGTCAGCAGCACCGGCGGCTTCGTGGTCGCCGGACAACGCATCCAGCTCGGCCGCGGCCATGCCCGCCAGATTGTCACCGCCCACCTGGACGAGACCAGCATCCGCATCTTCCAGGGAACCGAGCTGATCACCACCGTTCCCCGCGTCACCAGGAAGGAGGTGGTGGTCCGCAACTCCGGCGAACACAATCGCCGAAAGATCGTCTAGGGCAGACGTCAAGCATCACCCGACGCCAACCCGTCAACCATCAACTGAGACTCGACAGGCCAGCGCGCGTCGGAGCTGGCTATGGAGATCGGACTCCTGGCCGCCTGACGGCACCGACCCAATCTGGGTCGGCGGTCGCTATTCAGCGCCCCTACGGTCACGTGTGTGAGACAGAGCACACGTGACCGGGGAGCCGCGAGCATGCCCAGCGACCACAGCCAGCAGGCCCCACCTGCCGCCGGGGCGCTGAAACTCCTGCCGCTCCCCAAGACGTCGACACTGTCGGACGCCCAGCGCCGCGGCGTGAACTGCGCGTGGTGCGCCATCGTCCTCACCGCGGAGACTGCCCGGAGCCTGGGCGCCCGCCCCGCCCCGGGCGGCGGCCAAATGTTCCCCCGCGGCTGCATTTCCTGCGTCTCCTGCGAAGCAGAGCGCGTCTACAACGTGCACTCCCGCAGCTGCCCGCGATGCGCCGCCGGCCGCGCCGAGTGCGGCATCGGGCGCGCCCTGCAGCGCACAACTCTGGAGGGACGCTGATGACCGCGCGCACGCCAGATCGGACGGCGCCCATCGAGGGTGTCGCCCTACTCGTCATCCCGCGCCTGGGCACCCTCTCCGAACGCCAGGTGCGAGGCATCACCTGCGTCTGGGACGCCGCGCTCCTCACCCCCTGCAACGCCGTCAGCCTCGGCCCATGCAGGGCGAGCCGGGCAGGCGAGCGCGTCACCTGGTACCCGCGAGGCTGCCGCTCGTGTGTGGCCGTCGCGGCGCTCATGCAGCTCACCATCCACGCCCGCGCCTGCCCCACCTGCCAGCGTGAAGACGGTGATCCGTGCGACACCTGACGCGTCCTGAATCAGCTCTTCAGGGAGTACTCGCGATGACCTCGGCACAGAAGGCGCTCTTCGCGCTCGGCGACCACTGCTACGCCTGCCCCACCTGCAAGCCGATCTGGCAGGGCGACACGGCCCTTCATCAGCCGTGCTCGATTGCCGAACTGCTGTATCAGCAATGGCGAAAGGTCTTCAAGGAAGTGCGCACGGCATGATCTGCGGAGACTGCGACAAGGCGATCCTGTCCGGCGAGCCGTACAGGACGTACAACATCCCGTCCCCGTCTGGGCCTGGCACGACCGTGTATTTCCACAAGCGGTCCTGCAAGAAGGTGCCGGTCCAGACAACGCAAGGTCCGATACGTCGTTACTGAGCCCCCGCTACCGGTGCCCGCCGATCGCGCCGGTAGCGGGATGAAGCGCGGCCGATCCGACCCCGAGGTTGGCCGCCGGGCCCGCCGCCGCGCGTCCCCCTGTCGTCGGCGGCGGGTCACCCCTCGAGGTCGGCCAACGAGATGTTGAGGACCCACACAATGCGGAGCACAGTGCCTAGCTTCGCCTCTTCGCCTGCCTCGACGTACTGGAGCGTGCGTCGGTCGATGCGGGCCGCCTGCCACACCTGGTCCTGGGTGAGGTTCTGGCGGAGCCGCTCGGTGCGAAGACGTTGGCCGATGGCGTAGCGGCGTTCGGTAAGCCAGTCGCCGTCATCGGGCAGGTCGCGCACTCCCCCCTCCTCGGTGGTCACCCGACACAGGCAACCCCCGCCCTCCTACGGGAGTGCGGGGGTTGTTCGTGTCCGGGCTGGCCTGCGGAAACCTCATGATCGGTTAGGAGGTATTTAGGAGATCAACTCTCGTAGTGAGGGTGTATCCAGGCCGTAGTGAGTGTGTAGCCAGAGTGGGCATGCGGGGCACGAGAAAGACCCCGGACCTCCCTGACCTGGAAGTTCCGGGGCCTTAGCCCTGATCACAGGTGTGCCCCCGGCAGGATTCGAACCTGCGACACCCGCTTTAGGAGTCTTTTCTGATCAAGGCGGTGACCTGCGGAAACGTCGGTCGCAGAGCGTCTGGCTCGGGAAAACACCCCTCCGTGGTTCTCGCCTGTTCACGGGGTTTCCCGTCCTGATGTGTGCTGAATCCGTTCCGTGCCGCCCGTCGACCTGCGTGCGAGCGCGAGGAGAGATACAAGTGAGAAAGGAGCCGACGCGACGGATACGACGTTTCGCCGCCCTGCGGTCTCTGTTGAGTCTCCCCCGGACCCGAGAGTCCGGGGGCAGGATGGGCGATGAATGGACATGGAGAATGCCGGCCCCCTCGGAAACGGACTCCATCACTTTCCGGATCAGGTCACCTCGGCCACGGCAGTCGTCGACGCGCGGGGGATCGTGACAGGGTGGAGTTCCGACGCACAGCGGGTGCTCGGGTACCGGTACGAGGACGTCGTAGGGCTTCCCGCGGCGCGTCTGCTCGGCGGGAAAGCCGATGTCATGGCGGATTTCTCCGCGGTTGTCGAGGGACGAGGCGGGCCGACCCGGTTGAGGCACCAGGGCGGCCACCACGTGGAAGCCGATTTGCGGGCGTACGCGTCACTCGACCGCGAGGGCAACGCGCAGTGGCTCATCGTGGCCACGTCGCCACAGCGGCCGAGTCGGTATCGGGAGCCACGTCCGCACAAGGACGAGGCGATGACAGAGCAAGCCTTCGCTCAGTCCCACCTGCCTGTGATGATCTACGACGCCGAGTTGCGGGCCTTGCGCGGGAGTGTCGGCGCGACCCGCGAACTGGGCCTCACGCAGGAGCAGATACGCGGTCGGCGCGTCACCGACATCCTGCCTCCCCACATCTGTACCACGGTCGAAGAGGGCATGCGCAGGGTGTTCGAGACGGGAGAACCGGAGCGGTTCCAGGTGCATGGCCGGCCGCGGCGCGGAGCGCGCGAGAGGTACTGGGCCGTATCCGCTTCCCCCGTGAGGACCCCGGCAGGACAGGTGCGACATGTGCAGCTCATCGCGCTCGACGTCACCGAACAGCACCGGGCCCGGGAGCGGCTCGTCCTGCTGAACGACGTCAGCGAACAGGTGGGCAGCACCCTCGACGTGACGCGCACGGCCCAGGAGATGGCCGATGTGGCGGTGGGGCGGCTCGCCGACTTCATCAGCATCGACCTGCTGGACGAGCTGTTCCGCGGCGTCGAGCCCAGTCCGTCCGTCACGGGCTCCGTCGCGCTGCGCCGCGCCGCGCAGCGGTCCGTCCTCCCCGGCATCCCTGAGGCGCTGATCCAGCCGGGCGAGGTGGACTACTACCCGGAGTCCTCACCCCCCGCCCGCTGCCTGGCCACGGGGCGGGCGTCGCTGCACCGCACCCTGGACGAGGCCATCGAGAGCTGGCAGGTCGCCGACCCCGAGCGCGCGAGGAAGGTCCGCGACTTCGGGATGCATTCGATCATGGTCATCCCGCTGCGCGCCCGCGGCATCACGCTCGGCGTCGCCGTACTCGTCCGCCACCGCCGCCGGGACTCCTTCGACGAGGACGATCTGCTCCTCGCCGAGGAGATTGCCGCACGCGCTGCCGTGGCCGTGGACAACGCCCGACGGTTCACCCGCGAGCGGACCACCGCGCTGGCCCTGCAACGAAGCCTGCTGCCCCAGCGGCTCGACGCCCAGGAAGCCGTGGAGGTGGCCTACCGCTACCTCCCGGCCCGGTCCCGGGCAGGGCTGGGCGGCGACTGGTTCGATGTGATCCCGCTGTCGGGCGCCCGGGTCGCCCTGGTCGTCGGAGACGTGGTGGGCCATGGCCTGCGCGCGTCCGCCACCATGGGGCGGCTGCGGACCGCGGTACGCACGCTGGCGGACGTCGACCTGCCCCCCGAGGAGCTCCTCGTCCATCTCGACGACCTGGTCACCCACCTCAGGGTGGAGGAGGACGCGGAAACGGATCCCGAGCTCGAGACCGTCACCGATCTCATCGCCACATGTCTGTATCTGGTCTACGACCCGGTCTCGCGCCGCTGCGCCGCCGTCGGTGCAGGCCACCCCCCGCCCGCCGTGATCACTCCCGACGGCAAGGCCGAGTTCATCGATCTTCCCGTCGGCCCTCCGCTGGGAGTGGGCGGGCTGCCTTTCGAAGCGGTCGAATGGGAGGTGCCCCAGGGCAGCCTCCTCGCGCTGTACACAGACGGCCTCGTCCAGGTCCCCGAACACGACCTCGGCAGGGGCATGGCGCTGCTGCGTCGGCGCCTGGAGCGGCCCGCTCACTCGCTGGAGGAAACCTGCGACGACGTGGTCCGCAGCCTGCTCCCCGCACAACCGTCGGACGATGTCGCACTGCTCATCGCCCGCACCCGAGCCCTCGACGCGGGCCAGGTGGCCACCTGGGAGCTGCCTTCCGACCCGGCCGCCGTGGCCGACGCCCGTGACAAGGTCTCCCGTCGCCTCGCCGACTGGGGACTGCACGAGGTGGTCTTCACCGCCGAGCTGGTGGTGAGCGAACTGGTCACCAACGCGATCCGCTACGGCACCCCTCCCGTTCAGCTGCGCCTGATCCGCGACACCGCGCTCATCTGCGAGGTCTCCGACGGCAGCAGCACCGCCCCGCACATGCGGCGAGCGCGCATGTTCGACGAGGGCGGGCGCGGTCTGCTGCTCGTCGCTCAGTTCGCCGAGCGTTGGGGCACACGCCACCGGGCTGGAGGGAAATCGATCTGGGCCGAGATCGGCCTTCAGGACGAGCGGTCATGACGGTGCCCGACCGCCTGCGGCCGCCGTCCATCCCTCCGCGCCACCCAGCCCGGAACGGTCATGGCAGTCGGGCCAGACACCTGCTCTTGCCGCGCACCGCGTGCACGCGCCACCCGCGCGAACGCCGCGCCCGAGCCCGACGAGGCCCAAGGTCCTGGCGCGAAGCCTGTGGTGCCCTGCACTCCGGAGAAACGTCGGGGCCGGGGCGACCCGTGCCCTCACGCAAACGGCCCCGGACGAGGAGTCCGAGGCCGAATAGAACGCCTCCCCGGGGGAGAAGCCCCAGGTCAGTGGCGTAACGCGTCGTGCCCCCGGCAGGATTCGAACCTGCGACACCCGCTTTAGGAGTGGGGTCGGACCCTTGCCGGGGGGTGCCTGATGGTGCTATGTGGTGTGGTTCTGCCTGGTCAGCGCATTTCGGCATGAGGGGAAGGACCGGCGTGTGACGGCTCGTCTCACGCCGTCCGCTCACGCATCGCTCACGCGTGTGGGGCGTTCTCACCTGCGGCGGAGCAGGCACGGCGGTCCGTAGCCAGGCGTGTAGGGCTCGCGTTCGACCGGCCGGCGGCGCCGGAAACGCTGGTCCTGCGTATCCCGTCATCTGCTTGATGATGTGCATCGTTTCTGCTCTCGGGCTCTGTCGACACGTGGCTGCCGGACCCATCGCAGGGGGAGGGGCATCGTCCGCGACTCGTGTGACCGGCGCGGGCGATGCCCCTCTCCTTGCCGCCCGGTCAGTTGCGGCGGAGCCTCATGGGCTGGGCGGTGCCCGCCGCCTGGGCGTTCCCGGCGGAGGCGTCCGGGTGGGGGTGTGGTGCCACTCCTGCGGTCCGCGCTGCGCCGGTCCTGGTCTGCTGCTTGGGGCGGCGCAGCAGGACGACCGCGCACACCGCGGCTATCAGGGCCAGAGTGGCGGCCACGATGAGGCACAGCCGCAGGCCGTCGAGGAGGGAGTCGCCCAAGGCGCCGTAGACCTGGTTGGCCGTGGAGCCGAGGTTCATCCCGGCGACCGCGCCCAGGCCGCCCTCCTTGGCGGTGGACACGATGGTGTGGGCCTGGCTGCCGGTCACACCGGCGTCGGCGAGGTGGCCGGGCAGGGTGCGCACGGCTCGGGTGGACAGCAGGGCTCCGAGGACGGCCGGGCCGAGCGCGCCGCCGACCTGGCGGAAGGCGTTGTTGGCGGCCGAGGCCATGCCCGCCAGATGGTGCGGCACGGCGGCGACGGCGGTGGCCGTCATCGGGGTGGTGACGAGGCCGATGCCGATGCCCAGCGTGATCAGCCGCCAGGCGATGGAGCCGTAGGAGGTGTCGGTGTCGAGGTTGGTCATGGCCAGCAGGGAGCCGGCGATCAGGAGCAGACCGACGCTGATCATCCAGCGCGTCGGGACGCGGTGCATGAGCCGTCCAGCCGGGGCTCCGGCCACGATCGCGGCGACCGGGACCAGCAGCAGCCGCGCGCCCGCCTCCAGCGTGCCGAGCTGCTGCACCATGCCGAAGTACAGGCTGAGGACGAAGAAGAAGCCGATCAGGCCGAGGAACGTGATCAGGGCGACCAGGGCGGTTGCGGTGAAGGCCGCGCTGCGGAACACCGCCAGGTCCAGCATCGGGCTGGCGCTGCGCTTCTCCACCACGACGAACGCAATCAGCGCGACGACGCCCAGCGCCAGGGCGGCGACCACCTTGGTGGCGGTGAAGGAGTCGGCGCCGCCCTCGATCACGCCGTAGACCAGGGCGGTGACGGCGACTGCCGCGGTGATCTGGCCGGGCCAGTCGAGCTTGCGTCCGTGCGGGGCACGCGAGTCGGTCAGCAGCGGGGCGGCGACGGCCATCGCGACCAGCGCGAGGGGGACGGACAGCAGGTAGATCCAGCGCCAGGCGAAGTGGTCGAGGATGACGCCGGCGATGACCGGGCCGACGGCCAGCGCCGCGAGCATGGCCATGGCCCACATGCCGATGAACTTCCCGCGCTCGCGGAAGTCGGGCACCGCGTGGCTGATCAGCGCCAGCGTGGTGGGCAGCAGCGCGGCCGAGCCCAGACCGGCCAGGGCCTGCCCGGCCCACAGGGTCTGGATGTTGTGCGCGCACAGGGCGACCGCCGCCCCGGCGGCACAGCAGAACAGGCCCGCCTGGAAGACCTTCTTGCGGCCGTGGACGTCACCGAAGACGCCCGCGGTGAGGATGAAGGCGGCCATGGGCAGGACGAACGCGTCCTGGACCCAGGACAGTTGGGCGGTCGAGGTGTGCAGTGCCCGCTGGATGGCGGGCAGGCTGACGGCGACCGTGGTGATCGGCAGGTAGGCGACGAACACACCGAGGCAGGCCATGACGATGGTGGCCGCCCGCCGGTCGGTCGGCCTGATCGCCGTTGTGGTGGCGTTCACGGAAATTCCGCTTTCTCCCGTGCGGCGTGGTGTGCCGCGGTCGGTTGGGTGGGGCAGAGGTTGGTGCACGGGGGCTGCCGTGCCGGGGGCGGGCAGCCCTGACCTGCGGGATGTTGCCGGTGGCGTCCCGCAGGCGTCGGTGGGTGGGGTTCTCCGCGGCTTACGCGGCCGGTTCGGACTCGGCCCGGTACGCGGCCAGGTGGGCGTGGAGCTCGGCGCGCGAACGGACGCGTTTGAAGGGGGCCTTGGCGACGGTGGCCCGGATGAGCTTGACCGGGTCGCCGGGATTACCCCAGGCGACCTCGACCTGCGTGCCGATCTCGGCGTCGGCGACGTTCAGCACGGCCAGGGAGAGCATCTTGCGGAAGTAGTAGCTGTAGCCGCGCGAGGTGGCCGTGCCGGCAAGGACGCCGTCGCGCTCCACTCGGTCCATCCAAAGGTGGCCGCGCAGGTCGCGGGGCATGTCCATGAAGGTATGGTGCGGGCCGTCGCCGTACAGCGAGCGGTGTACGTCGAGGACGTCGTCGCTGTTCCACACCAGGGTGCGCAGCACCCGCGCGGGCTCGGCCAGCCGCTCCTTGAGGACGGCATCGCCGAGGAAGGTGTGGTCGAAGCTGATCTGCCTGGTCCAGCCGAGCTCGACCGGATCGCGGTAGTAGTCGTGCAGCGACTCGCCCTGGAAGCTGCCGGCGATGAACGCCCGCGGGATGTGCCAGGGCGAGCTGAGCAGGTGGGCCAGGAAGTCGGCCTGCTCGGGCTCGTACAAGGCGGGCAGGTAATCCAGGTTCCGGGTGGGAACCGCGTTCTCCAGGTGGTTGATGGGCGCGGCCCGGTTGCCCAGGCGGCGGATGCCGTACTTCTGCCCGGCCTGAACGACCGCGTCGTACACGGCGCCGCCGATGTCGCGCGGGCCCTGCAACTCGAACCCGACCTCGCCGGCCATGCCCTGCCGCAGCGCCCAGACGCGGTGCCCGGCGAGGGTGGTGGGCACCGCATGCATGTACGGGGTGTCCAGCAGCCGCTCGTCGCCGGTGAGTTCCAGCAGCAGCGGGATCGAGGCGGGGCCGGAGACCTGGTACACGAACCAGTCCTCGTCCTCGGCGGTGGCCTTGAAGTCGCCGTGCTCAAGGTTGTACCGGGCCCAGTCGCCGCCCGGCCCATGGAAGACGTAGTCCTCCTCGTCCAGCCGGGTCAGGATGCCCTCGCTCATGACATGGCCGTGCGTGTTGGTATGCACGACGTGCTTGGAGGTGCCCAGCGGGAACTTCCGGAAGGAGTTGACAGAGATGCCCGAGAACAGCTCGGGCACGCCGGGACCGCGGAAGCGGGTCTGCGGCAGGAACGACCAGTCACCGATGTAACAGGTCTGCTTCCACGACAGGCTCTCGTCGAGCCAGTCGGTGTGCTCCGGCTGCCCGAAGAGCTTGGCGAGGATGTCGAACGGGGGTGTCGAGCGGAAGGCGTCGACGGTGAAGTGCACGGGGACGGATGCCTCTCTGGGGATCAGGCGCAGCTCGTGTGTCGTGGTGCGGTCGGCTCGTCGGCACAGCGCCGCTTCATGGCCCGGAGCGCCCGGGGGATGTGAGGAGGGCGCTCCGGGCCGGTCAGGGAGCGGCAGCGACACCCCGCCGGACAGCCGACCCGCAGACGCCCGCAAGCACCGCCGCCGGCACCGGAGCCACGTCACCGACAACCCGCTGGATGCGGGAGGCACCGGTGCGCGACGCCGCCTGGTGGGGTCGCCCCACACCCGCCGTGGTCAGGTGCATCAGTAAGACGAACGTGCCGAGGCAGGCCACCGCCGGTACCAACCGCGTGCTCATGGGAGTCACGTCCTTTCCCTGAGGACACGCCCCAGCATCCGCCTCACCGCCTCCGACCATGAACTTTGCAGCCCGAGACGAACAAAAACCTCTACACCGATCCCACTGGATGGCAGACTCTCTCCGTGAACGACGATGTGGACAGGAAAATCCTCCACGCACTCCAATGCGCGCCCCGCGCCCCGTTCCGGCGCATCGGCGAGGTGACGGGCGTGTCGGAGCAGACCGCCGCCCGCCGCTACCATGCGCTGCGCCGCAGCGGGGTGATGCGGGTGATCGGCCTGGTCAACCCTGCGGTGTACGGGCAGGCCCATTGGGTGGCCCGCGTCCGTTCCCGCCCCGACCGGGTCGGGCCCCTGGCGGACTCCCTGGCCAAGCGGCCGGACATCGCCTACGCCAACCTCGCCTCCGGCGGCTCGGAGATCATCTGCATGATCCGCTCCCCCGTCGAGGCTCAGCGCGACGACGTCCTGCTGCGCCAGCTGCCCCGCTCGGCTTCCGTCCTCGACGTCAGCATCGACCTGCTCCTGCACCCCTTCGGCGAGACCGGCACCAGTGAATGGACCGGCTACGGCGCCGGCCTCACCCCCGACCAGGTACGGCAGCTCACCGGTGACCGGCCACCCACCCCCGCGGGGCCGCCGCGGCCCCCTACGGACGAGGACACCCCGCTGCTGGACGCCCTCGCCGAGGACGGCCGCACCACCCACACCCGCCTCGCCGAGCTCACCGGCTGGTCCAACGCGCGCGTCGCCCGTCGCCTGGAGGCCCTGGAGACTTCCGGCACGCTCTTCTACGACGTGGAACTGCTGCCCGAGCGCCTGGGCCACGCCCTCAACGCCACCCTCTGGCTGCGCGTCGCCCCCGCCCGCCTCAAACAGGCCGGCGAGGAACTCGCCCGGCACGCCGAGGTCGCCTTCGCCGGCGCCATCAGCGGCCGGCACAACCTGATGGTCAGCGTCATCTGCCGCGACGCCGAGGACTTCTACCGCTACCTCACCACCCACGTCGCTGCCATCGACGGCATCGACGCCTACGAGGTCAGCATCCGCGTCCGCCGCCTGAAACAGGCCGCCTCACTCATCTTCCACGGCCGCCTCGTACATCCGACGCCCGGGTAGGAGCCGACACAGCGGGTGGGTCGCACTCCCGCTGTGCGGCGTGTGGCAGGCCGGCTCGTCCTGCGGGCCGCGCATGGACAGCCCGGGCCTGCGCGAGGATGACTGCCTGTACGCACTGTTCCACCTGATCGCGTTCCGCGGACTGCGACGGGGCGAGGCGTGCGGGCAGAAGTGGACCGACACCAACCTGGACGCAGGTCTCAACACCGTCGCCAAGCAACTCGTCGTGGACGGCTGGGAGGTCTACGAGGACGACCCCAAGACCGACACCGGCGCGCGCACCATCGCGCTGGACTCCGACACGGTCCGGGCCCTGCGACGGCACCGCGCCCAGCAGGACAAGGACCGTAGTGAGTGGGAGAGCGCCTGGGTGGAGACCGGCCGGGTCTTCACCCAGGAGAACGGCGAGCTGCTCCAACTCGCCAACGTCACACGGCGGTTCATCGAGCTGTACGAGGAGATCGACCTCCCACCGGTCCGGCTCCAGAGACGGATCTGGCGATCGCTGAGGCCGCTGCTCGGCTCGTCCGCCGCCCGCCCGCGCCACCTCCGAGAGCGGCGCCCCGGAAGCGGAGCCAGAGCCCGACGACAGGTAGAGGCCCGGCCCGGAGGCCGTGTCGGATGGTCCTGAGCCGTTGGGCGATATTCGGGAGATCAACTCTCCGTCCGCTCACGCGAACGGCCCCGGACGAGGAGTCCGAGGCCGAAGTGCCCCGGCAGGATTCGAACCTGCGACACCCGCTTTAGGAGTGGGATCGAATCCCTGACGGGAGGTGCTCGTGTATGCCGCGTGGTGCTGTTCTGCCTGATCAGCGCCGCGCGGCAGGACCCGCTTTCCGGCTCAGAACGGCTCCTGTTACCGCGTCCGCTCACGCGCCGCTCACGCATTCGGCGGCCGTGGCGGGTCCGTCCAGGTCAGTTGGCGGGTCCTCGGGTTTCGTTCACCTGTCAGGGCGATTCTGAGATGCGTCGGCGCTCGCAGGCTGGTCGGCTTGTACTGGTGCGGGAGGTCCGCACCGTGTGCGTGCCGGATGGCCTGGGGGCCGTGGCTGCTCGACTGCTGGGAGGTGCCCGCACGCTACCCGCCGCCTGGTCGCCGTCCCACCCTGCTGACCACTCGACATCCCGGAAGATCCATGGAGGGGCGTCATGTCTCGGCTTGAGGTGAGTACGAGGACGGGCGGCCGGATTGTGCTCAAGGAATCGGCTGCTCAGGGGTTGGCGGAGAGCCTGCGTGGAGAACTGCTCTGCCCCGGCGATGACACATACGACGAGACCCGCAGAGTCTGGAACGGCATGATCGACCACCGGCCTGCGCTGATTGCCCGCTGCGCCGGGACCACCGACGTCGCAGCGGCCGTGGCCTTTGCCCGGGAACACGATCTGCTTGTTTCCGTGCGCGGAGGCGGCCACAACATCGCGGGCAAAGCGGTGTGCGTCGGTGGCCTGATGATCGATCTGTCACGGATGCGCAGCGTTGCAGTCGATTCTGTCAACCGGACGGCCCGGGTCGAAGGCGGTGCGACGCTCGGAGAACTGGACAGTGCCACACAACTGTCGGGCCTGGCCACGACGGCGGGCGTCGTCACCCATACGGGCGTCGCTGGGCTGACACTCGGTGGCGGCGTGGGCCGGCTCGCCCGGAAATATGGTCTCGCTTGCGACAACCTGCTGTCCGCCGACGTCGTCACCGCCGGTGGTCACGTGCTGAGAACCAGCGCCGCGGAGAACTCCGACCTCTTCTGGGGCGTGCGGGGCGCCGGCGCGAATTTCGGTGTCGCGACCTCGCTTGAGTTTCAGCTCCACCCCGTGGGTCCAGAAGTGCTCGGAGGCGTCGTCGTCCACCCCTTGGAGCGGGCGAAGGCGGCACTCAAGTTCTGTTACGAGTACTCGCGTTCGGCCCCGGACGAGCTGACCGCTGACGCTTTCTTCCTGACCTCACCCGACGGCGACCCGGTGCTTGCCATCTCCGTCTTTTACGCCGGATCGATGGAGCAGGGCGAGCGGGTGCTGGAGCCGCTCCGACGGTCCGGCCCACCCCTTGCCGACCAGGTCGGGCCCGTTGCCTACACGGAACTGCAAGCCGCTGGCGACGCCTTCTTCCCTATCGGCCTCCACTACTACTGGAAGTCCCACTTCCTCGAGGAGATCGCCGACGACGCGATCGATGCCACCGTGGACCACTTCGCCGGCGCTCCCTCTCCCCGGTCCCTCATCGTCTTTCAGCAGTACGGCGGCGCCGTCAGCCGCGTCTCGCCATCCGAAACGGCCTTCCGCCACCGGAACGCGCAATACGACAACTTCGCCGCGTCGGTATGGACGGATCCCCGGGAAATGGAAGTGCACAAGCAATGGGCACGGCAGTGGTGGGACATGATGAGCCGCTTCTCAGTCGGAGCCGAGTATGTGAACAACTTGGGGGAGGAAGGCGAGGACCGAGTACGGGCTGCCTACGGCGACAACTATGAACGGCTGGTGGCCCTCAAGAACGAGCACGACCCCGCCAACTTCTTCCGGCTGAACGCGAACATCTCACCCAGTGGGTGAAAGGCACATGTTGCTCGGGCGGGTCATGCTTCCTCCGGGTCCTGTGGGCCGGGGTTATGAGACGTGGTGGTGTCCGCCCAGGCTCGCAGACGGGGCCTGGGCGGAGTCGAGGAAGCGGCACCCTTGGTGACAAAGGTCAGCGCGGGTTCCGGGTGGACAGCCAGAGGCAGACGCCGGGCGGTACGGCACCAGCCAGACCCGCGAGCAGCGCGACCATCGCTATCGGTTCATCGAGGGTGGGGGGCGCTCCGCTGACCACACCAGAGGTGGTGGTCGGGACGGTGATGACGCAGCCCTCCTCGGTCATGGAGATGCCCCCACCTGGAACACCGAGCCCATAGCCGTCGTCCATACACCGCTTTGTCGCGACGGCATCAGCGCCCAGCCACAGCAGCGCGGCGAGTGCGGCGCATACAAATGCGCCCGTAAGGCCAAGTAGCCGAAGGCGGCGAGCACGCCCGGGAGTGTGCAGGTCAGGTGCGGTCATACGGCCATCATCCTCGTCTCCGGCTTGTCAGCGGTTGGCAGGTCAGTCCCTGGCCCGTTCCTGGTCTCGGTCTTTGATCCGGGGGTATGCCACGTCTTCTTCTGGAGAGCCGGCGCTCAATCCGCCGAGCTGGTCCAGATCCTGGACTTTCGTGGGCGCTGCGGGGCGAGGAGGGTGGATATGTGGGGGGCCGGACGGAGCGGGCGGAGGACGATGACGATGCGAGAGATCCAGGGCTTCGCGGGGCAGCTCATCACTCCTCGCGATACGGAGTACGACGGGGCGCGGGCACTGTGGAACGGTGCGATCGACCGGCGGCCGGCAGCGATCGCCCGCTGTGGCGACGCGGCCGACGTCCAGGCGGTGGTCCGGTGCGCCCGCGAGCGCGGTTTGCCACTGTCGGTGCGCGGCGGCGGGCATGGCGTCGGCGGCACCGCGGTGTGCGACGGCGGGCTCGTCGCCGACCTGAGCGGGATGCGCACCGTCCGCGTCGATCCACGCACCCGGTCGGCGACCGCGGCGGGCGGGGTGCTGTGGGGCGAGCTGGACCAGGCCACGCACCGGTTCGGCCTGGCGACCACGGGCGGGATCGTCACCCACACCGGCATCGCCGGCCTGACGCTGGGCGGCGGGATCGGCTGGCTGATGCGCGCCCACGGGCTGACCGCGGACAACCTGCTCCACGCCGAGCTGGTGACCGCCGACGGAGGACGGCTCACCACCGATGACCACCCTCGGCTGCTGTGGGCCCTGCGCGGCGGTGGTGGCAACTTCGGCGTGGTGACCTCTTTCCGGTACCGGCTGCACCCGGTCACCGAGGTACTCGGCGGGCCGGTGCTGTGGCCCCTGGAAGACGCCCCCGGCCTGCTGCGCCACTACCGGGACTGGATCGCAGAGGCGCCCGACGAGCTGACCACGATCGTCGCTCTGCGCAAGGCCCCGCCGCTGCCCGCCCTGCCGGAGACGCTGCACGGCCGTCTGGTGTGTGCGATCAACTCCTGTTGGTGCGGCCCGCCGGAGGCCGGAACCGCCGTGCTGGCACCGCTGCGCTCGTACGGGCGTCCGCTGGCCGACCTGACCGGGTTGCGGCCCTATCCCGAGCACCAGGCGCTGCTGGACCCGACGGTGCCGCACGGCTGGCACTACTACTGGAAGTCCAGCGAGGTGGCGGTACTGGACGACGACCTGATCGACGTGCTGGTCGAGCACACCGCCCGGATCGCCTCACCTCGCTCGTACACGCTCGTCTTCCAGCTCGGCGGCGCGATCGCCCGGGTGCCCGAGGACGGCACAGCCTACCCGCACCGCAACGCGGGCCACGCCATCAACATCGACGGCGCGTGGCTGCCCCAGGAGCCGGTGACCGACCGGGAGACAGCGTGGGTGCGCGACTTCTTCCACGCGGTCGCGCCCCACCAGGTCGGCGTGTACGTGAACTTCCTCGGAAACGAGGGCCAGGAGCGCGTCCTTGCGGCCTACGGTGAGGCGACGTACCGAGAGCTGGCGCGGATCAAACGGATCTACGATCCCGAGAACGTGTTCCGGCACAACCAGAACATCGACCCGGCCCTCGCCCCACTGGCGACAGCGCGGGACGGCTCGTAGAGCCGCGCCGACAACCATGCGTCGAACGGGCCGACTGGTCCGTGCGCGAGCGCAGCATCCACCCCTTCGACACGTGGCAGAACATTCCGGTGCCCCCGAGGCCGGGCGAGACATTCCGGGCAAGGACTCGAACGGCCTGCCGATCCTGCCGGACGAGTGCATGCCCGCGCCCTGCCCGGTGGGCAGCCGGCACAGCCGTATGCGGGACGTCCACTTCTGGCTGGGCAGTGGCGGCGTACCGACGCTGTCGATCCTGAAGCCCGGCCGGCCGATCCGCGGCTGGGATCCGCAAATCGGCAGTGGCTTCTTCTACTTCTTCTACTCGCGTTCTACCCGCGGCTGTCCGAGGCGACGTCGCGGGGCACGGGCGCTTCCGCCGCGTAGTACCCCGCTCGCTGGTTGCGGCGTGTGGACGTAGCGTCGTGTATAGGCGGTCTTCGAGCGTGAATCGAGGAACCTGAGATGACTGTTTTGGTGCACAACCAGGGTGCGGACTGGAACAAAGAGCTTTACCAGGCAACCTTCGACCGTGTGATTCCGGACCGTACGAATCCGCCCGCCGGGCTCATCGCCCACTTCGCCTCGGCCCGCGAAGCGGGTGGCTGGCAGGTCATCGATGTCTGGGAGTCGGAAGACGCGTTCCGGCGCTTCCTGGAGGAGTCGATCATCCCCGCGGCGAAGGACCTCGGGGCACCGCCGTTCGACACGTCGATCGTCGAACTTCACAACTCTCTGATCCCGTAGCGGCTAGCCAGCCTGGGCGGCAGGTGGTCGAGGGCGGAGTGCGGGCGCTCGGTGTTGTACCAGCCGGCCCCTCTGCAAGATGGCGCGTTCGACCTGGCCAGCGTCGCTCCAGGGCCTGTGACACTCGATCAGTTCGGCCTTGAAGGTGCCGTTGAGGGCCTCGGTCATGGCGTTGAACGCAATCCTCACAGTCGTGGCTGTCGGTGACGGAGCCGACCGAGGCAGCAGCGCCGACCTCCAGCAGGTGCTTGCCGCAGCGGAGATCGGCCTCCCGCAGATCCGGCTTCACGACCTGCGCCACGGTGCCGCAACTGGCGCCCCACGCGGCCGGGGTTGACCTGAAGGACATCCAGGAGATGCTCGGCCACTCCTCGATCACCTTCATGGCGGACACGTGTACACAAGCCTGCTCGACTCTTCCGCCTCGTTGGGTTCGGGCGCCGCTGCGCAGGTGGTGTTCTCGGAGGTGGCGCGAGCGCGTGGTACGAGCCGGGCTGCGGCCTCAGCGATGGCGAGGTCGGCCTCAGGGAGATGCTGATCCGTTGGGAGAAATCTCGGAGCCTGGCGGACCGTCCGCTCCGGCACCGCTCACGCAAACGGCCCCGGACGAGGAGCCCGAGGCCGAATAGGAGCTCTCCCTGGGGAAGAAACCCCAGGTCAGAGCGGTATCGCGTTGTGCCCCCGGCAGGATTCGAACCTGCGACACCCGCCAGCGGGATGAGGGCTTGGCTGTCGTGCGTGTTCGCGCCGGAGATGGCGACGGACAGGGGCAGACCGGTCCGCTCGGTGATCAAGTGGATCTTTGAGCCGTACTTGCCTCGGTCCACAGGATTCGGGCCTGTCAGGTCCCCCTTTTCAGGGCTCGCATGTTCACGGAGTCGATTGCGCAGCGGGACCAGTCGAGCTCACCACGGGAGCCGAGCTCGTCGAGGACCAGGCGGTGGAGCTTCGCCCACACCCTGGCCCTCGACCACTCCGTGAAGCGCCGGTGAGCCGTGGCTCCCGACGGCCCGAACGAGACGGACGGCAACTGCTGCCAGGTGCAGCCTGACGTGGCTACGAACACGATCGCAGCCAGCACCGCCCGGTCACCATGCCGACGGCGGCCTCCGCCCTGCGGTCGGGTCGGCGCCTCCGGCACCACCCGCTGGAACAACTCCCACAGCTCGTCCGGCACCAGCCGCTCAATGATCCCCACCGCAGCAACCTAGCGAGCATGCCAAATGAGATGGCCTGTTAGGAGTTCGATCCGAGTTCGCTCCGGCTGCTGCCGTTGGCTGGTGCGACGGCCGGACGGAGCCGCGGGTGTGTGCCCCTGTCCGGCGTCGTTGATGTCAGCCGTGGATGTCAGAAGCCTTCTGATCCGTAGCCCTACAGAGGTCGGTCAATTGCGGGCATGCAGGACGCTATGAGGTCTTCAACGACCACTACCCGACGCGGACCGTTGCTGTGGTTGCTGTACTGATGCCTGAACCTGGTCGCTGCAAGCCGCCTGGACCGCTACGCGCCGGGAGCTCGGTACTGGACTTGCCCGGCTTTACGCAGGGCATCCATGGTCTCGTCGACGGTCAGGAGCACGGTCGTCTCGAACGAGCTGAGTGCGCCGCCTCCGCTGATCGCCACGGCGACCGCGGCCATGGAGACATTGTCGGGGGCCTCCCAGAGGTTGTAGCCGTCGCGGGTACCGAACGCGTACCAGAAGCCGTGGAGCTTGCCGCCGACGGACTCGATGTACGACTGAGCGGCCTTTGCACGGTCCTCGGGGTGGCCGATGAGTCTCGCCCAGGTCTCCGGCGCGTAGCTGAACCTCGATAGATAGAGCGGCATCATGTCTCCCTTTCGTCCCATCAAGGGATGCCACCGATGGGTGGGGTGCGCCCCCGAGACCGCCCGCGTATCCCCCGAACGGCCGGGATGGTGACCGCGTGGCATCTGCCGGTGAGCGACCCAGCTCGCCCCGGAACAACGGCATCGAAGCCCTCAGCTTGGGAAGCTGCGGCACTCAGGGGTGGATGCCTTGGCTGACCTGCGCAGACGGCTACCCACGCGTCTGCAAGTGCTACCCGGCAAGGCCACTGAAACCGAAGCCTGGCTGGCCGAAACCCTCGAACCCGCCCCAGGAACGGAAGGGGAACCCACCCGTGGCTGACCGCTACCTCACCGTGGCGCAGGTGGCCGAACTCCTTGGCACCACAGAACGCTTCCCGCGCCGCCAACACGGTGCAGCCGATCGGCCAGCGGCACAGCGCTCTGCCGAGGGCTGCCTGATGGCCAACAAGAGAGGAAAGCGCCGGAACTTCCGTTCGGTGCGGAAGCTTCCGTCAGGGCGTTGGCAGGTGCGCTACCGCGATCCGGAGACTGGGCAACTGCGTCCAGCCGAGCAGACCTACGCGTCCAAGACTGATGCCCAAGTTGCTCTGACACACATCGAGTCGGACATCACGCGAGGGCAGTGGTCGGACCCGGACGCCGGTGCGGTGAACCTTGGGGACTACGCCGCCGCGTGGCTGCGGGACCGGAAGCTCGCGGACCGTACCCGCAAGCGGAACGAGTCGGTGATGCGACTGCACGTCCTGCCCACCTTTGGGGCCGGGAGCGTGGCTGATGTGACGACGGCTCGGGTGCGCAGCTGGCGCGGCAAGCTCTTGGCGGCCGGCATCGGTGAGCCGACGGTGGTCAAGGCATACCAATTGCTGCGTGCCCTGATGAACACGGCCGTGGATGACGAGCTGATCCGGCGCAACCCGTGCCGCATCAAGGGCGCGGACCGCTACGACGTGCCCGAGCGGCCGGTCCTCGGGGTGACGGAGGTCTTCGCCATCGCCGATTCCATCGCGCCCCGCTACCGGTTGCTCGTGCTCCTGGCGGCTTTCACCACTCTGAGGTTCGGGGAGCTGGCGGCCCTGCGACGGCGGGATATCGACCTGGAAGGGCTGACCGTCACCGTGCGCCGTGCTCAGGCCGAGTTGCAGGACGGCCGGCTCTTCGACAAGGCTCCGAAGTCCGCGGCCGGGGTGCGTGCCATCTCCTTCCCGGCCGAGCTGCTCGACGACGTCAGGCGCCACCTGGAGCAGTTCTCCGCTCCCGGACGTGACGGTCACGTCTTCGTCGGGTCGCAGGGCGGGCAATTGCGGCGAAGCAACTTCAGGGACGACTGGGTCAAGGCCCGGAAGGCTGCGGGCGTCACGGCGGATCTGCACTTTCACGACCTTCGCCACACGGGCAACACGCTCGCCTCCACGGCGGGCGCCAGCACCCGTGAGCTGATGACGCGCATGGGGCACAGCAGCTCGCGGGCTGCGCTGATCTATCAGCACATGACCAGCGACAGGGACCGGGCCATCGCCGACCGGCTCGGGGCCATGATCCGCGAGGGCGGGGGAGGGGGCCTCCGGTTAGGAGATGTGGCATCCGCGTGGCATTAGTGGCACGCGTGTGGCACGGCCTCGAACACGACGAAGGGCCAGCCTGGGAGGAAACCCTCCTGAGCTGGCCCTTTTGCTGTGCCCCCGGCAGGATTCGAACCTGCGACACCCGCTTTAGGAATTTTCCCGGGGCGGCCTCGTGACCTGCAGAAACGTGGCCCACTGGGTGTCTGGGCTGGGAAAACCCCCTCCGTAGTTCTCACTTGTTCGCGGGGTTTCCCGGCCTCATGTGTGCTGAATCCGTTCCGCGGGGCGCCTTCCCGCCGACGCGCGGCGACCGTGGTCACCGCGCCGCCTAGTGCGGTCTTGCGGTTTTTCCGGGGGTTCGGGGTCAGCCTGCGCTGCAGGAGACGGTTGGTCAGGTCCGCTTGCCGTTGCCGTTGCCGTTCGGCTTGACGGTCAGTTCTGGCGCTGGGGTGGTGGCGCTGATGTCCCAGGTCGTGATGACCGTCGCCGGGGACGGTACGTTCATCGTGCCGCTCCCGCCGCCGATGTTGCTGTCGGAGCCACGGCGCGGCCGGTTTGCGGGGAGATCATGCCGGCGCACAGGCTGCGGTTTGCCAGCCCCTGCGCGATGCGGGGGATGGCTGCGCGGGAGTTGGCGGCCCAGTCGTGCATGAGGATGACCTGGCCGCTGGTGAGCCGGCCGGCCGCTGCCACGATCGCGTCGGTGCTCGCGCCGTTCCAGTCCTGCGAGTCGACGTTCCAGATGATCTCGGTTAGGCCGTACCTGGTCGCGACGGCCTTCACCGTCGAGTTGGTCTCGCCGTACGGCGGCCGGAACAGCTTCGGCGTACCGCCGCCCGCGGCCGCGATGGCCTGCTGGGTCCGGGAGATCTCCGAGTCGATCGTCGCCTGGCTCTGCTGGGTCAGATGCGGGTGGGTGTAGCTGTGGTTGCCGACCCACATGCCGGCATTGACCTGCGCCTTGACCTGGGCCGGGTAGGCGGCGGCGTACTGGCCCTGGTTGAACATGGTGGCCCGCAGCCCGTTCTGGGTGAGCGCGTTGAGCAGGGCCGGGGTGTTGCCGGACGGGCCGTCGTCGAAGGTGAGCCCGACGTACCCGTTGCAGGCGGCCTGCGCCGGGGCGGCGGTGTCGACGGTGAGGGTGCCGGCGGCAGCGAGCGCGGCGACGACGATTAGCGAGAGACGTGGTGTGGCTTTCATGAGGAGCGGTCCTCCAGCCTGGGGGATTCGGGAGTCGGCGCCTGGGACTGGGACAGCCGGCGCCGATGTTCCGGATGGAGAGGGGGCAAGGAGCCAGGGGGAGAGGATCCCCACGGACGGCACGTTCGTCGTCACGGTCGCCGCGCGACGGCTGCTCCGCAGCCGCCCCCTCTCCGAACTGGCCTAGCTCACCGTGATGTTGGAGTTCCCGCTGCTCTGGTATCCCTCGGTGGCGAGGATCATGTAATAGCTGAAGCTCCCCAGGCGCATTCCGGCGCGGGCCCAGGCGTCGAAGTGGTTGCCGGTGGTGATGGTGCCGCCGGTCCGCTTCGACTGCCGGACGCTCCAGTACTGGTTGAACGTGCGAATTCCTTCGACGGACGGGGCGTTGTAGCGCGTGGTCTGGTAGATGTCGTACGTGCCGCCGTCGCTGGTGACAGCTCCTTTGTACGTTCCCGTGGGCCGGTAGGTGCCCCAGTTGTCGACGATGTAGTACTCGACGAGCGGGTTGGACGTCCACCCGTAGAGAGTCAGGTAGCCGTTGCCGGACGGGTTGAAGCTGCCGGAGTAAGTCACGGTCCGGCGTGAGCCGTTGCTCCAGCCCTTGCCGGCGACGAAGTTCCCGGTGTTTCTCCACGAGGTGCTGTAGTTGCCGCCGGAGTTCAGGGTCATGGAGACCGTGCCCTGGCTGTCCGTCCAGAACGAGTAGTAGTACCCGTTGTTGGTTCCGGTCTGGTTCGTGGTGATGACCGTGGCCGCCTCGGCGGTGCCGGGCAGGGCCAACGTGGCTCCGGTGGCCAGCAGCAGGGTGCAGACGCTGCGGCGCGTCGGGTGTGCGGGTCCGTCGTTCATGAGCGTGCTTCCTCCTCGTCCTCGTAAGGCTGACGGGGGCTGGGCAACTTGTGTCGACGGGTGGTTCGTGCCAGCCCGCGTCGACAGTGGTTGAGCTCTGTCAACGGCCACAGTTTTGATATGACCCTGCCAACTGTCAATAGTTTCGACATTGATCTCGAAACATTCGATCAGCTGGCAACGTTTTCGGAGGGTGTTCAGCCTGGTCATAGCTGTTATCGATGGAGTGAACCGATATGTTCGTCGCCGCCCGCGATTGTGAGATCCAATTTCCAAGTTCGGCTATTCGAATGTTTCGAAGAGGATTTCCTGCCACGCGCGAGAGGTGTGCATGGCCAGGAAGCAGCGTGCCCCGGTATGCGTAAACGGCCCCGGACGAGGAGTCCGAGGCCGAGTGGAACGCCTCCCTGGGGGAGGAATCCCCAGTCAGGGACTTAACGCATGGTGCCCCCGGCAGGATTCGAACCTGCGACACCCGCTTCAGGAGTGGGATCGCTTCCTTGCCGGGTGGTGCCTGGTACTGCCGCACGATGCTGTTTCCCCTGGTCAGAAACGCGCGGCGAGCCATTTGATCCGGCTCATGCCGCCCTGTATCGGACCGCCCGCTCACGCATCGCTCACGCGCTGCCGGCTGCTGAGCAGCGCGTGGGTCAGATCTGGCCGAGGTCGAGCTCCACCGGGAAGGGGGCCGCTACCTTGAGGACGCCGGTGAACACGTCTCCGTTCCGGTAGGTCCTTGTCGCGGGGTCGAGAACGTAGGTGTAGACGAGAGGAACGCCTGTCGCGGCCTGCTCGATGCGCCAGTAGAAGGCGATGCCTGCCTTGGCGTACTGGTCGACCTTCACGATCCGGTCGGTGGTCTCCGAGCCTGGCGACACCACCTCCGCGACCAGCAGCACGTGCTCGGGGCGGGTTGGGGTGATGTCGATGGTGTCTGCCTGGTACACGACGACGTCGGGGCGGCGATTGGTGAGAGGGACGTCCTGAAGCCGGACGTCGAAGCCGGTGTCGGCGTTCCACTCCGGGCCCGCGGCGGCATCCAGGGCGTTCGCCAGAATCCGGGCCAGACGGTTGAGCCGCTTGGACGCACTGGGGCTCACGACGACCATCCCGTCCACGATCTCGATGCCGGCGCACTGTTCCTCGGACCAGGAGTCGTACTCCTGCGCCGTGATCTGCTCATGCATCCACGCCGGGGCCATCATCTCGGCCGTCATGAAGCACTTCCCGGACACTGTGCTGCGGGCCCGATCCCGATGGGTTCAGCGCACTGTCTGCCCCCTCCAGCACGCCGATGTCGCTCGCACCCCCTCCCTGTCGGCCGGCATCCGCCGCCAAAACTGTTGGGCACTCCGCCGGGCCTACTTGGTGAAGCCCTTGCGCGGAACTTTGTGATCGTGGATCGCGGTTCGCCTCATGCCCGGCCGGCCAGCGTCGTCACCCCAGGTCGCGGAGCCCTCACCTGCGCCGTGGAACGGTCGTATGAGGCTTCGCCCGCCTGTGGAACCGATGCTGGCGCAAGTCCGCGACAGCGTGCCCGCGCCGGGGGCGCTGCCTGGGGGCTCGTTCGAGCCGAAGTGATGGACAGGGTCTGGTGTTGTCCGTTGTTCACTTCTGAACGCCTGATGGGCCCCCTCTTGATGATGGCCCCAACATGCTCGTTGTCAGGCTGCGGCGACCGTGTCCTGAGCTGACCTGCGCACAGCGATGATCCGCGCAGTCACTCCGGTTCGGTCGCGATCACCGCTGTCTCTTCCGACGCCGCGACGCTTGCCGTGCCGTCGGCCGTGGCGAAGGGCTCCCGACCGGGCTGCCGTGCGCCGACGCATGCGAGGGTGAGCGTGGCGGTCACGGCCAGGACGACAACGGCGGCTCCCGAGAGCAGGAAGGCGTTCGCGACTCCGGCGAGGGTGATGGCGGTCGAGGCCACAAAGGGGGAGATCGCCAGGGCTCCTGCCACCCCGGCCTCCCACAGGCCAAGCGCCTTCGCCAGATGATGGCTCGGTATGCGCTGCTGCACCAGTGCGATCAAGGGAATGTCCGTGAGGGCCGAGGCCAGCCCCGTCGCGGTCAGGAGAACCGCCGCCACGGCGGGGGAGGTGACCGTTCCCAGCGGAGCCCGGAAGATCCCGAGCAGGGCCCACGCCAGCACCGCGGCCAGTGCGAGCCTGTGGATGCGCAGGCCGGCCAGGAGCAGGGCGCCCACCACTTCGGCGACCCCGGCGACGCCGAGCAGCAGGCCGTACTGGCCGCCCTGTCCCACGACCGCGACAAGCCCGACGGTCAGGAAACCGTTGGTCAGGGCGAGGGCGAGCACGAAGGTCACTATGACCACAAGTACGTCGGGAGCGGCCCGCACGGCCCTGAGCCCGGCGCTGAGATCGGACCACAGCCCCGTCTGACCGCTGGTCGGGGCGGGGCGGGTCACGCGGATGGCGGCCACGGCGGCCGCCGAGCCCAGGAAGGTGAGTCCGTTCACCACCAGCGCCGACTGCAGCGAGCCGAAGGCCAGCAGCGGCGCGAGCATCAGCGGGCCGACGAAGAAGGCGGCCCGGAAGGCGACTTGCAGCAGTCCGTTGGCCTGCTGGAGGCGGTCGTCCGGCACGATCTGCGTGACGATGGCGTTGCGGGCCGGGGCGAACGGGGCGCCGATCAGCGCCAGCAGCGCCGTGGTCGCCACGAGCAGCGGCAGGTTCAGCAGGTCGAGGGAGAGCAGGACCGAAGCCACGGCCACCACGGCGACCCGGGCCAGGTCGGTGGCGATCATCAGCTTCCGGCGGTCGCGGCGGTCGGCGTACGAGGCGGCGACGAAGGTGGCCACGAACGCGGGCGCGAACGCGGAGACGCTCACCACGGCGACGGCCGTGGGGTCCTTCGTCAGTGACCAGGCCAGCCAGGCGGTCGCGGCGGTGTACAGGCCGTCGCCGAAGCGTGAGATGCCCTGACCGGCGAAGAGAAGCAGGAAGTTGCGGTCCTTCAGCAGTGACATGCGGCCACTGTCGGGGCCCGTCCGGCCCCTGATCCACTTATTAGGCAGATGGCTAATCAGTCGTGCTCAGTCACCTCGCCGTCGCCGTGCAGGAAGCTCTCCAGGCTGGGGGTCAGGCCCGCCACCTGTCCGGGCGCAAGCCGATACAGGACGTAGTAGCCCTCGCGACGGCGCTCCAGCAGGCCCGCGTCCGCCAGCACCCGCAGGTGCTTGGACAGGGCGGCCTCGCTGACGCCGACGAGCGGAGCCAACTCCTGCGTGCTGCGCGGGCGTTCGGCGAGCAGTCGCAGGGAGCGCAGCCGGGTGTCGTCGGCGAGCGCGCGGAGTGTGCCGACGAGCCTGGTCGGCGGAATCCTCGGGCGGGCTTCCCGGACGATCGAGGAGACGGGGAAGACGAGCCCGAGGGGCCACGGACCGTCGCAGTTGACGCGTACGTGCGGCCACACATAGGCGCTGGGGGCGAGCACGAATGTGTCGTCCGGGCCGATGGCGACCTCGTGGTCGTGCGGCCGCTCCAGCCAGAAGCGTTCGGCCTGCCGGTCGCTGCGCACCTCCGGCCACAGGCCACGGAGCATCCCGTACAGGCCGCGCTGCTCGATCTGGTGTCCGGCCTCACTGACGCCGGCGGCGAGTTCGGGTTCGAGCCGTGCCCATTCTTCCTCGAACGCCTCCCGCCAGTAGCGCTCCAGCATGCTCAGGAACCGTTCGAGCAACGCGCGGGGATCGTCGAGGAGCATCGCGGCCATCGCTTCGTCGCTTTCCCGTGCGAGGCGCTCCCGCAACAGGTCGCGTACCTCCGGTTCGTCCAGCACGTGCGGATCCCTGCCCTTGCCGCCGCCCGGCCAGGGCGTGAGCAGGGGGACGGCGAACTCCATGCGGACCAGCTCCGGATCCGCCCCGCGCAAGCCGGCCAGTTCGTCTTCGAAGTCCGCCAGTCCGCCGGTCGGCTGCGGAAAGAGAAACTCGGGGAAGTACGAGCGCACCGCGTAGGAGAACGCCTCGATCTCCCGCTTCAGCGCCGGGGACAGCTTGCGCATCGCACGCACCCAGCCGTGCTGGACGGGGTGGTGCTTGGGCTCCACCAGCACATGAAGACTCAGTACGGCTTCCATCGTCGGCGAGTAGGCGAACCCCACCCGCTCCGCACCACCGGCAGGGACCCGGAACACGATCGTCATGACCCGTCATCCTTGCCTCACGGCATCCGCGACGGGAGCCGCGCCGCGCCGCGTTCTCAGCCTTCGGCCTACACCGATGTTGTGAGCGTGTGCAGGACGGCGTCGGCCATGGCGCGTTCGCCGCGCTCGTTGGGGTGGACGGCGGCCGCGTCGCTGTCGGAGATGAGGGGTTCGATCCAGCGGGTGCCGCGTCCGCCCAGACGTCGTGACCCTCGAGGGGCGTGTAGGTGTCGACGTAGTGGGCTCCAGCGGCTTCGGCGCGCTGCTTCAGCATCGCGTTGAGCTGTTCCTCCTTCTCGCGCAGGTAGTTCACGTCGCCGGGCGTGATGGGCAGTTCGCGGCCGCACTTCGACGTCGGAGGGCAGGATCGCGGGGTAGCCGACGACGTAGACCTCTGCCTCGGGGGCGTGTCGTTTTGCGACTCGGCCGGGCTGCACGTGCTGCTCAGGGCTGCCCGGCAGGCCGCGTCGTGCGATGTTGAGCTGGTTGTGGCGTGTGTACCGGCCGCGCTGCGGCGGATCCTGGAGATGACGGGTGCCGATCAGGTTCTGCAGGTCTTCGACACCGTCGTCGAGGCGGAGGCGACCCTCGGGGTCCGGGGGAATGCCTCTGGTGCAGCAGGCGGCCCGGGACGCCGTGACCCTCAGCTCAATGGGTCCAGCCGTGACTCCCACCGCCGCGGAGTACGCCGCGGCTCCGGCCGCTGACCGTCCAAGGCCCGCCGCACCGTCCGCCACGTGACGTTGTGCTTGCGCTGCAACGCCCTCTGCGACAGCCCGATTTGCTGGTGGTCACGGCGTATTGCGGCGTACAGATCGACCTTCGACTCCGACTTCCTCACTGCTGCCCGCGCTCGACGGTCCCAGCAGGGCGTGGCGGTATGTGGCCGGGGTCGCCGCGTCCAGGCCGCGTCGCCCGGTACTGGTGGGATGTCGCGGGTGCCGGTCAGTGACAGGCGCGGACGATCACGAGGACCGGCGAGGTCGGTGACGGTTGGCTCTGTCCGATGTCCTCGTACTCCCACGACTTGCAGAGCGCGTGGACCTTTCCGTCTCCAGCGGCTGGGTTGACCATGAGCGTGACGTACGGCTCGTCGCGTGTGGCGAGGAGGGCGTCGTGGATGCGCCGGGCAGTGCCGGTCTTCCTCCAGGCCGGCCGGACACCGATCTCCTTCAGGGCCACTGTCGGTCGCTCGGAGTACTTGTCCGTCAGCTCGGGACTGGTGCGCTGCCAGTAGCGGTCACCGTGCTCGATGGCGTTGCCGTAGGCGTAGCCGACCGGATGCCCGTCTGCATACGCGAGGACGGCCGTGAATCCTGGCTCGCCACCGTGTCGGTCCAGGCGCTCGCCGAACGCGGTGACGGCGTCCTTCGGCAGGTGGAGGAGCGGGGTGCGCACATCGGCGTACACGTCGAGGAGATCGCCTCGGACGGTGTCGAGGGTGGTGAACGTGCGCAGTTCGATGGCGGGTGCCGTGGTCATGCGGCGGTCCCCCAGGTGGCGGTGGGTCTGCACGGTGGCGTTGCCGAGCCGCAGCACCGTGCACGGGCACTCGCCCCGCTTGGCTGGCTCGTACCCCTTGCTCCGCCCGAGGTGTACGAGGACGACCCCAAGACCGATGTCGGCGCGCGGACCATCGCGCTGGACTCGGACACGGTCCAGGCTCTCAAGCGGCACCGCGCCCAGCAGGACGAGGACCGTGAGGAGTGGGAGAACGCCTGGGTGGAGACCGGCCGCGTCTTCACCCAGTAGAACGGCGAGATGCTCCACCCCGCCAACGTCACGCGACGGTTCATCGAGCTGTACGAGGGGATCGACCTCCCTCCGGTCCGGCGCCGCGACCCTCGCCCACGCGGCCGGGGCCGACCTGAAGGACATCCAGGAGATGCTCGGCCACTCCTCGATCACCATCACGGTCGACACCTACACGAGCCTGCTCCCCGAAGCGGACCTGGCGATCGCCGAGGCCGCAGCCCGGCTCGTCCCGTGCGCCCGCGCCACCCCCGAGAACACCACTCCCGCAGAGGAGCCAGAGCCCGCCGACGCGGAGAAGCCCGACAGGGACTCTGTGCCGAACGGTGCTGATCCGTTGGGAGGCATTCGGGAGATCAACTCCCCATCCGCTCACGCAAACGGCCCCGGACGAGGAGTCCGAGGCCGAATAGGAGCCCTCCCTGGGGAAGAAACCCCAGGTCAGAGCGGCAATGCGTTGTGCCCCCGGCAGGATTCGAACCTGCGACACCCGCTTTAGGAGTTTTCTCTGATCAAGGCCGTGACCTGCGGAAACGTCGGCTGTAGGATGCCTGGCCTGGGGAAACGCCCCTCCGTAGTTCTCGCGTGTTCACGGAGTTTCCCGGCCTCATGTGTGCTGAATCCGTTCTGGCGGGGGCTGCCCGAGAGGCCGTCACCGGCCCGCTCTGTAAGACAGATGCGAGAAGTCCTGCCGCTCGTGCGGCGATTGGAAGCGGTGGGGTGCTGGCCGGGGGTTTCTCGATCAACTGTTGTGTTGATCTGCGACATGTCACCGGGCCCGGCCAGCTCCTCGCACGCAGCCCCGCCCCCGCTTCCAGTCCGCGCACCAGCCGCTGGTAGTCCGGCGCGAGCTCGTCCACGGCCACGTCCTTCCGCCAGTGCGGCACCACCGGAGCGTCGCCGGGCAGCGGCTGATGCAGGCCGGCAGCGACACCTGACACGCCAGGCAGAAGGTCCTGACGTCCTGGCCCGACCCATGCGTCCCACTGAACACCCGCGCCTGGACGCGCTCCAAGGTGCCCTTTACGATCTGCGCAACATGGCGATTCGCGGAGGGCTTTTCCGATGGTGCGGTCGGCTTCCTTGAGCGATGCGCGTGTGCGCGCGGTGACCGAGGCGCTGAGGCCGTACGCGTGGCGGGGGCTGACCCCCGACATGGTCAGCCGTCTCGCGCTCGCCGCGATCAACGGACATGGAGCGGCCGACGGGGCACCGGTGACCCGCCGTGACGTGCGGATCGGGGTACTCGTGGATGTCCTCGCGGGCTGCCGGTGGCGCTCGCTGACGGCCGGCGCCGTGAGCCGCCAGTTGGTGACCGCTCTGGACACGTGGCGCCACGAGAGCCAATGGCTTGAGATCGAGTTGCGCTGGCTGCTGGACGGAGACGGCTGAGGCTAGGCCGCAATGCCGTGCTGCGGCGTGGCTGAGGGGCGCTGTCTCACGTCTCGGGCCTGTCCAGGGGACCGAGCCTGCGGCGCACGGGGCTCTCGGGTACGGGCGTGCCCTCGCGCAGGTCTCGGGTGGCGGCCGCGGTCTTCTCGTACCAGCGGCCGTACCGCTCGGCGAGGGCCACGGCCGAGACGCCGTGCAGGAGGACGCTGAGGCCGACGGTGATCGCGACGACCCTGCCCAGCAGTTCCACTCCGGGGACGTGTTCCTCCACCACGAGCAGCGCCAGTACGACGGAGGCGAGGCCGCGCGGCCCGAACCACCCGATGTACGCCACCGTGGAGGGCCGCAGTCCGCTCCCGGCGAGCGAGAGCGCCACCGGCAGCATCCTGACGACGGTGAGGCTGAGCACCGCGTACAGGATGATCCGCCAGCTCAGGTGCTCCAGCGCAGGACCGAGCAGCACCGCCCCGAAGACCAGAAGGCTGATCGACGCCAGGAGTCCGCCCAGATTCTCGGCGAACTCGGCCGTGCGGTCCGGGTCTTCCTTCTCGACGCCGGTCCGGTAACGGCGCAGGGCGAACCCGAAGGCGAATCCGGCGACCCAGGCGGCGATGAAGCCGCTGCCGTCCGTCACGACGGCGAGTTCGTACGACGCGACCGCGACAGCCAGCAGGTAGACCTGCCGCCACTCCCGCGTGACCCATCCCCTGGCCCGGGACCATTGCAGCAGCCGGCCGCCGAGGCCACCGACCAGCAGACCCAGCGCGGTGCTCAGCACCAGGGCGCGCCAGAAGACGCCCGCCACGCCCTCTTCCGCATAGTGCGTGCCCGGGATGGCTGCCAGGAACAGGACGAAGAAGGGCAGCACCATGCCGTCGTTCAGGCCGCTTTCGACGTTCAGCCCGTGACGTACGAGCGCCGGGACGCGGGGATGGGAGATGGCGGTCTTTCCGAGGGCGGCGTCGGTGGGGGCGAGGATGGCGCCGACGAGTGCGAGTTCCCACACCGTCAGCCCCGGCAGCAGAGGCCAGGCAAGCAGCCAGCCCGCCCCGATACTCAGCAGCAGTCCGATGCCCAGCAGACGGCCGGGCAGAAAGCCCCCGGCCTGCAGGTCCCTTCTGCGGACCGTCATGGCGTCGGTGAACAGGACGAGCGTCAGGGCGGCTTCGAGAAGCGCGATGATCGGGGCGGGGTCACGCTCCAGGTCGACGAGGTCGAGCACGGCCGGTCCGAGGAGGATCCCCGAGCCGACGAACACGATCGCCGACGACAGCGGCGTCGAGGACAGCCGACGCGAGCACAGTGCGTACGCAGCGGTGACGCCCGCCATCGCCGCGCCGGCCCAGGCGCCACCGCTCATGTGCCGGCCCTCCGGATCCACCCGCCGAACGCCGGCAGATTGTCGACTCCTGCGCCCCTGCGGCAGCGCCGCCCTTCCGCGTGTGTACGCGCCGATGGCCTCCTTCTACAGGTCGGCGAAGGACTGCCCGCTGAAGTCGAAGAGGACACGCCGAGTGGTGCCGCCGGGCAGTGGAACGGCGGGGTGCGCTCGCTCCGGACCAGCCGGCGGCTGTCACGGCCGAGTAAGGGGCCCTCACCCGCCCGGGGCGACGACCTGGCCCCTCGTACGGCGCGGGCGCGGAGACGACGCGCTGCGCGTACGACCGGCGAGGACCTCATCCGTAGAGCAGGGGGGCACGGCCCCAGGCGGTTGACCGCGTTTGGCCCGAACGGCCCACCTGGGCGGGCCGTCCCGCCGTACAGCGGCGGAAATGGGAGTTAGGCAATTCACCCAGGAGCCCTGGAGCCCCCATGACCAGCCCGCACGAGCCGTCCGAGCCGGATGCCGCCTCAGAGGGGGGCGCGGGTGATGCGGCGGGAAGTGAACCCAAGCACGGCTCGACGGCCGTACGCATCACGCGAAATACCGCCTCGGCGGTGCTCATCGTGCTCACCTGCATCCTCGTGCCGGTCGCGCTGCTCACGGTGTGGGTGCACGACATCGCGCTGGACACCGACCGGTACGTGGAAACGGTCTCGCCGCTGGCCTCGGATCCGGCGATCGAGGACGCGGCGGTCAAGCGCATCACCCATGCCGCCGACGTGCGGGTGGACGGTAGCCAGGCCGCCGCGGACATCGCCGCGTGGCTGCAGTCGCAGGGCCTGCCGCCACGCGCCGCGCAGGCCGTGAAGGGACTGGGCCCGCAGCTCGACTCCGCGGTCAACGGCACGGTCGAGAAGGTGGCCACCCGCTTCGTGCAGAGCGACCGCTTCGAGCGGATCTGGACGAACGCCAACCGCAACGCCCACGCCGCGGTCGTGCACGCGCTCACCGGCGAGGGCCGTGGCGCCGTGGGCGTGGACGGCGGGACGGTCACCCTCGACGTCGGCGAAGCCGTCGACCAGGTCAAACAGGCGCTCGTGGACGCCGGGCTGTCCCCGGCCTCCAAGATCCCCGACGTCGACAAGCAGATGGTGCTCTTCCAGTCCGACCAGTTGGAGAAGATCCGCAAGGGCGCCCACTTGCTGGACGTGGTCGGGAACTGGTTTCCCGTGATCGTCGTGGTGATCGGCGCGGCCGGTGTGCTGCTGGCCCACCGGCGCCGCCGGGCCCTGGCCCGTACGGCTCTCGGCGCGGCGTTCGCCTGCCTGGTCGTGGCCATCGTCCTGGTCATCGCCCGCCGCTACTACCTGGATCATCTCCCGCCCCAGGTTCAGTCGGAGGCCGCCGCGGCAGCCGTCTTCGACACCCTGCTGCACTTCCTGAGGGTCAGCCTGCGCACGGCGATCGTGCTAGGTGTGATCATCGCGCTCGGCGCCTACCTGATCGGCCCCGGACGACTGCCGCGCGCTGTCCGGGGTACATCCGAGCGCGCCGCGGGCTCCGCGGCACAGTGGGCGTACGCCCACCAGGTCCGCACCGGCCGGGTGGGCACCTGGACCCAGGCCCACCGCCGGTGGATCGCCCTGGCCGCCCTGCTGATCGTGGCCCTGGTCTTCGCGCTCTGGAACCACCCGACGGCTCTGACCATCCTGCTGCTGGTCGTCATCCTGCTGGCCGTGCTCGCACTGCTCGCACTCCTCGCCGCCACCGGCCGCGCCACCACTGATGCCGAGCGGGTGGCACAGCGGACGGAGGGCGGCGAGTGACGTTCTGCCACGCGAGTTTCCCGCCCTCCGGGGTGCGCCCAGGACAGAGCGGATTCGCACCCCACGAGGGGGAGACGGCTACTGGCGGGCCATGTGCATGCGCATCTCGCTGGGGGCGTCGACGATCAGGTCGCCGGACAGGTCGACGGTGACGGTGTGCAGGGTGCCGGTGAACCGGAACGGTGCCCGGTAGTCCGGGGTGACGGCCGATCCCGGGTTTGCGCCGCAGGCCATGCCGCCCGGGTTGAAGGCGACCGGGGTGGTGAACGGCATGTCGGTCTCGCCGACCAGGCGGCCGTCGATGTACAGCTGGGCCCGGCCGGATGCGCCCTTGCCGTGGGCGATGTCCGGGGCGCCGGTGGGCTCGAACTCGAAGCGCAGTGTGTGCCGTCCTTCGGGCACCTTCTCGCGCGAGCCCACGTGGTACAGGGCCCGTTGGACGTAGTTGTGGGCGTAGTGCAGGTGCCCGTCCTTCACATAGAAGGTCCAGCCGCCGGCGTTGGCGCCCTGGCAGAGAAGGACGCCCGCCGCGCCGCCGGGCGGGATCTCGACGTCGGCGGTGACACTGTGCGGACGGTTGAGGACCCGGGGCGCGACCGCGGCCGGCAGGACCTGGGTGCCAGGGCGGAAGGTGTAGCCGCTCCGGGCCTGCGTGATCTGCGGGCGTTCGAGCATCAGGCGCTCAAGGGCGCTGCCGTCGATCGGTAGCACGTTGTACTTGCCGGCCTCCACGTACCACAGGGCGATCATCTCGATCAGTTTGCTGCGGTGCTCTTCGGCGAGGTTCATGGTTTCGGCGACGTCCTTGTCGACGTGGTAGAGCTCCCAGTGGTGGGCGTCGAGGTCGTCGAGGTCCGCCATGGTGATCGGCGTGCCGAACGGCCGCTCGGCCTCGGCGAAGGAGGGGCCGGGCCAGGGGCAGATCGCCCGCCATCCGTTGTGGTCGATCGCCCGGTGCCCGAACATCTCGTAGTACTGGGTGCGGTGGCGACTCGCCGCGGTGGCATCGTCGAAGGTGTGGGCGAAGCTGACCCCGTGCAGGGGCGACTGGGTGACGCCCCGGATGCTCGCGGGCGGCTCGATCCCGAGCACGTCCAGAACGGTGGGGACCATGTCGATGATGTGCGCGAATTGGGCGCGGACCTCACCGCGGGCCCGGATACCGTCGGGCCAGTGCACGAGGAAGGGATCGCTGACGCCGCCGCGGTAGGTCTCCCGCTTCCACCGCCGGAAGGGGGTGTTGCCCGCCCATGTCCAGCCCCACGGGTAGTGGTTGAACGTGCTGGAGCCGCCGAGCTCGTCGATCCGCGCCAGGCTCTCCTCCAGCGTCTCGGGCGCGTTGTTGAAGAACTGCATCTCGTTGGTGGTGCCGGTCACCCCGCCCTCGGCGCTCGCCCCGTTGTCGGAGACCACCATGATCAGCGTGTTGTCGAACTCGCCGGTCTCCTTCAGGAAGTCCAGCAGCCGCCCGATGTGGTGGTCGGTGTGGGAGAGGAACCCGGCGTAGACCTCCATCATCCGCGCGGCCAGCCGCCGCGCCTCGGGGGCCAGCGACTCCCAAGCGGGCACGTCCGGATCGTGCGGGGACAGCTGTGCGTCCGCGGGCACCACGCCGAGTTGCTTCTGTCGGTCGAAGGTGTGCTCGCGGTAGGCGTCCCAGCCGTCGTCGAACCGTCCCCGGTAGCGGTCCGCCCACTCCGTCGGCACATGGTGCGGGGCATGGGTGGCGCCGGGGCACAGGTTCAGGAAGAACGGCTTGTCCGGGGCGACCTGCTTGGCGTCGGCGATGAACGACATCGCCCGCTCGACCAGGTCCTCCGTCAGGTGGTAGCCCTCCTCCGGCGTCGCCGGCGGCTCGACCTGGTGGTTGTCGTACACCAGGTCCGGATACCACTGGCTGGAATCGCCGCCAAGGAACCCGTAGAACCGCTCGAAGCCCCGCCCCAGCGGCCACCGGTCGTAGGGCCCCGCGGCCGACTCCTGTTCCGAGGGCATCAGGTGCCACTTGCCGACCATGTACGTGTTGTAACCATGCTGCAGCAGCATCTCGGAGAGGAACCCGTTCTCGAACGGGATCTGCCCGTTGTAGCCGGGAAATCCGGTGGCCAGCTCCGTGATCGCCGCCATCCCGTTCGCATGATGGTTGCGGCCCGTCACGATGCACGAACGCGACGGCGAGCACAGCGCGGTGGTGTGCATGTTGTTGTACAGCAGCCCGCCCGCGGCCAGCGCATCCAGATTCGGCGTCTCGATCGGGCTCCCGTAACAGCCGAACTGCCCGTACCCGGTGTCGTCCAACACGATCAGCATCACGTTCGGTGCACCTGGCACCGCCCGCACCGGCTGTGGCCACGCCGGGCTCGACTCCTCCGTCGTCCGCCCCACCACTCCTGGAAACCCTTGCCCCGGCCTGTACTCATTCCACGATGCCTGCGACATTCCGGCCTCCGTCCCACCAGCCGGCGCGAGAACCGGTGATGTGTGTGCATGGGCTGTCACAACAGAGCCCTGTCGCCGACATGCGATCCCGATCGGATGGCCGGGCAACAGGCCCTGTCGTCGGCCGTTGGCTGGGGTGCGACCCGCGCACTTCCACGCTAGGTCGCCACCGTCACCACGGCGACCGGGGGCGTGGTAGGCGGTGTCGGCCTGGAGCGCGTCGTAGGCGAACGACGCAGCAGGGAGGCCGCGTAGTTGTTCTTGCAACCCGTGCTGCACGCCCTCGCCGCGGCCGGCGGCCTGTCCTCCAAGGCAGCCAGTCGGCGGCTTGTCGCGGTGATGTGCTGAATCCGCTCTGGCTGGAGGCCCCTCGGCAGCGGGACTTCCAGGATCTGCTGATGAGCGGCAGGGTGAGCCGGGCGTCCTGTCCCGGGTCAGGCCGTCGGCAGCTCTTCCGCGCGGAGCCGGCCGGCGCGCACGGCGTCGACCAGGGCCTGGTGGTCGCGCTCGTTCTGGTCGGCGTATGCCTCGGCGAAGGTGGCGAGTGCCCGGTCGAAGGAGTCGCCGCTGCCCAGGTACGCGGCGATCGCGATGCGGTCGCCGGACCGCGCGTGCGCACGAGCGAGCGTGTCCCCGCACAGTTCGCCGAACGCCCGCATGTCCTTCGGTCGCATCCTCTCCGGCATGGCGATGCCCTTCCAGTCGCGCAACTGGCGGACGTAGAAGTCGCGTTGCTTGCCGTCGATCCCGTCCACCCGTTCCCAGCCGAGGAAGATGTCGCTCGTGGCCTGCATCAGCCGCTGGCCCGAGACCACCCGTTCGCCCTGGTTGCGGTACCGGCTGGTGCCGACGTGTTCGGCGAGTACGGAGGTGTCGGCCTCCTTGGCCTGGAGGAAGAGCGGGTCCTGGTCGTCCCGGCCGAGGAGGAGGAAGATCCAGCATCGGGTGCCGACGCTGCCGACGCCGACCACCTTGCGGGCGACGTCGGCCAGTCGGTAATCCGCCAGGAGCGTGCGCCGGTCGGAGGCGAGCGTGCGGCCGTACCGCTCGATGAGACCGCGGAACTGGCGCTCCAGCGCGCTGCGTTCGACGTCCGGCAGCAGGTCGCCGGCCGGGATGAGCAGCGGGGGATCCGCCGCGATCCTGGGCTCGCCGTCGACCGTCTCTGTGAGCTTGTCGAAAGCCTGCAGACTGTCGCGGGTACGGGCTTTCGTCATGGCGTGGGCCAGGTTCTTCCGACCGCGCTTCGTTGCGTCGAGCCGGCCCGTGGCCAGGGTCTCGAGGAGGTCCGCGTCGATCTTCGCGTACCAGACGTCGAGGTTGCCCGTGCCCGCGAAGCGGATCATCGCCTCACGGTACGAACGGACCGTGGAGCTCACGATGCGGGCGCGCTCGGCGTCGTCGAAGCCGTTCGCCCGGCCCGCGATGACGAGACTCGCCGAGAGCCGCTTGACGTCCCACTCCCAGGGGCCCGGCAGCGTCTCGTCGAAGTCGTTGATGTCGAACATCAACCGCCTCTCGGGCGAGGCGAGTAGTCGGAAGTTCAGCAGGTGCGCGTCCCCGCACAGCTGGGCCGTGAGTCCCGAGACCGGGCTGTCGGCCAGGTCGGACGCCATGATCGCGGCGGCGCCCCGGTAGAAGCGGAACGGGGACTCCATCATCCGGCCGTAGCGGATCGGGACGAGTTCGGGCACCCGTGCCGCGGACTGGGCCTCCAGGATCGTCAACGGGTCCGGCCGGCCAGGAGACGGGGTGTACGCGGCGTGGCCCGATCGCGGTGAGCGGCGCCGCGCCTCCTTGCCGAGAGCGGCACGGTCCTCGGGCGTGGTGTGGGGTGTCGCGCGCATGGCTGTGGTCGCGTCCTGGGACATCGAAGACCCTCCTGCCTGGTCCTGCGGCCGCTTGGACGCCCGGCACGGGGCACGTCGGACGGAAGGGCAGTTCTGTGGACCCACCGGGCCCGGGACCCGGTGGGTGGAGCGGTTTCGCCGGACTAGCGGGCGAGCGATCCGTTCTGAGCGTCGGACGCGGAATGCCACGCCTGCATACCGGCTCGGGAAGCCTCCTTGGCCTGCTGCCACTTCATGGCCGCCTGCTGGGCCGGGCGCACGTCCATGTCGCGGATCATGCGCCGACCTGCCGTGAACACGGCGAAGGCCCCGATAGCCATGCCGGCGCATGCCACCACGGCACCGGCCGCGGTGAGCACGGCACCGGTCGTGAGGAGCCGGGTGTCGATCTCGATCGTCCGATGGGACTGGTGGTGGTTCATGACTCCACCATCCAACGGGGGGAATCACCGCGCATCCCGACCAACGGCCCAGGACGCCGCCTCCCAGCTCCGTGCTCGACGGAGGACGCGCTTGTGGACCAAGGCGGGTTGCCCCCAGTGGCTCTTCCGGGTCAAGACCACGAGCTGCCGCTTCGCCGGCGCACCGAAGAGACGCGACAAGCGCGAGAACACAGACTGAGAAATCCATGCCGACACCGCTGGCGAGGATCGCGAGGCGCTGAGCTCGCCTCCCGCTCCTTCGAACCTGAAGCTCTGACTACAGCTCGTCAGGAATCGGCGAACGGCCGCTGCTCGCCGACCTTGGCGTATCCCCACGACTCCTACAGGGCCCGGACCTTGGGGTGGGTCACGTCGACCAGGAGCACAGGGCGAGGTCCTCCGTGCGTTCCTTCAGCAGCGCCTCGTGGAGTCGTTCGGAGATGCCCTGCTTGCGACAGCCAGGGCGCACCATGACCTCCGAGACGGCGTAGGTGGAGCTGTAGCCGTTGCTCGGCTTTGTAGTCGGTGGAACGCCACCATTCGCGGCCTGGGGCGAGCGGGGCGCCGTAGACGAAGCCGACCGGCTCGTCCGCGTCGTACGCCACGACGCAGGAGAAGCCGTCCATGCCGGTTCAGTGGTCGACGAACCAGGCGAAGCGCTGGTGGAAGGGGCCGTCCATCTGATCGGCGTCGGCGTCGGCGTGCACGTCGATGAGCATCTGCCGGAAGCCCTCAGGGAGGCTTCCGTGCCGGAAATGACGCAGGTCGATCGATCACGCTCGACTCCATGTGGTCCGCATGCGGTCTGCCCAGTCTCGTGCGTAGGAGGCGGAGGGGGCCAGGACGAACAGGCCCCGGTGGAAGTCGCCGATGAGGGTGCGCATGCGGCCCCGGGGAGAGTGCCGCCGTCCATGATCGTGAACACGTCGGCGGCGGTGGGGTTGCCGGCTCCGGTCTCCCTGGTGGAGCTGGGCGAGCGCGAGTTGGGCGATTGCGAGCGCCCTGTTGCGACGGAAGGCGGTCGGGATCCGGGCCGAAGAGCTTCGGCTACCCGGCCTACATCTGGATCGACACATCGCGGCCGGCCGCCTTAGCTGTTGCCGAAGATAGGCGCTTTAACAGCCTATGCGTCGAAAGGTCTGCTTGTATGTTCCGCCGTTGGTTCACAGCCGCCCTGGGCGCGCTCCTGCTCCTCACACCCGGGTCACTCCCTGCGGCCTCGGCCGCCGAGGCCCCCGCCCCTTTGCGGGTCATGACCCGCAACCTCTACCTGGGTGCCGACCTCGCGCCCGTCCTCGCCGCCGGTAACCCACAAGCGCTCGTCGCCGCGGTGACCGCGGTATACGCGAACGTCCAGGCGACGAACTTCCCCGAGCGCGCCGAGGCACTGGCCGACGAGATCGCCGACAGCGACCCCCACCTCGTGGGCCTCCAGGAAGCCGTGCTGTGGCGCAGCCAGACTCCAGCCGGACCGGGCAGTGCCACCCACGTCGAGTACGACTTCCTGCAGATCCTGCTCGACAAGCTTGCCTCCCGGGGCAAGCACTACGCGGCCGTGGCCACCGTCACCGTCGGCAGCGACTTCGAGGCCCCGCGTTCCCTGCCCGGCGGCGGTCTGCAGGACATCCGGCTCACTGACCGCGACGTGCTCCTGGCCCGCACCGACCTGCCCGCAAGCGTCTTCTCCGTGGCCAACCCTCAGGCGGCCCGGTTCCAGGCCCACGTGCCCATCTGCCGCCCGTTGTTCGGCTGTGTTCCGCCCGGCAACGTCCCCATCCGGGTCGAGCGCGGCTGGGTCGCTGCCGACGCCACCGTGCGCGGCAACACCACCAGGGTGGTCACCACCCATCTGGAGCCCGCCTCTCCCACCGTCCAGGAAGCACAGGCCGACGAACTGCTCTCCGGCGCGCTGAACACCACACTCCCCACTGTGCTTCTCGGCGACCTCAACTCGGCCGCCGGCGGAGTCGGCGCAACACCGGGGACCGCCACCCAGACCTACAACCACCTGCTGGCCGCCGGCTTCACCGACGCTTGGACCGCCACCCGCCCCGGCAACCCCGGCTTCTCCTGCTGCCAGGCCGCCAACCTGATCAACCCCACGTCCAGCCTCGCCCAGCGCATCGACTACGTGCTCTTCCGCGGCAACGTCACCGCACTGGCGAGCAACCGGGTGGGCGACACCCAGGCCGACCGCACTCCGTCAGGACTGTGGCCCTCCGACCACGCCGGGGTCAGGAGCGTGCTCCTGCTGCGTTGAATGACACCCGCACAGGAGCAGGCCCTTCATGAGGGGTTGCCCCATCACGCCCTCCAAACGGGCACCCCTTCGCCATCGGGGGCCTCCGCCTGGGGAATTACGTGACGCTCAAGGCATCGATCGCTCAAGGCATCGATCGTGGGGAAATCCCTGAACGCTCACAGGGAGAGGCCGGCAAGTCCGCGACGCTGACCCTGGGCACGTACGGGTACCTCTTCCCGGACCGTCTGGACGAGGTCTCAAAAAAAGGTGCACAAGCGGCGATCCAAGCAGTTGGCCAAGGCGAAGGCCAAGCTGGAGAAGACTGAGCGGAAGGCCCGCGAGGCCGCCGAGGCGGTGGCCGCCCTGAGGAGGACGTCGCGTGATGCGTGTCCAATCCGTGCCGGGGAGCCGTAACTGAAGGGGCCGCCCCACCGCACTGTTGCGGTGGGGCGGCTCGAGCACGAACAGCCGGCCACCTACGAGACGGGTGGTCGTCTTCCAGCCGAGACGGCGTCCCGCCTCCCGAGCGGCACGCCGACGTCCTTGAGCTTGCCCATCTCCGCAAGGTCATCGCCGCTCAGGATCAGCTGTCCGTAGTAGCCCTGGTACTCGGGCCTGAGGGCGGTCCGCATCAGCGACTCAAGCGGGTCGACCAGCTTCTCGTGCCGGCGTCGGGCCAGTTCATCCTTGACGGGCATCCTGCACAGCTCCCCGCCGTCCGCGCGCACGGCATTTGTGCCATATGTGTGCTGCAAGCGCAGGGGCCCTCCCGTCCGCTGGACGAAAGAGCCCCTGACCTGGTGTTTCTCTGTGCCCCCGGCAGGATTCGAACCTGCGACACCCGCTTTAGGAGAGCGGTGCTCTATCCCCTGAGCTACGAAGGCGGGGCTTGTGCGAAACCTTGCGCGGATCTTGCTGACGAGTCACGGCCAGGTCTCTTGGTCAAGCCCTGAGCGATCTGGGGTAGGCCGCTACGTCGTAGGGTCACGCGGAGCCCGCGTGGTACGGCGCAGCGCCCGCCGGAGCGCTCGATCCACAGGGTACCGGATCGGGGCTCGGGCGGGCGCTGGTGTTGGGGAGCTGGGTGGCGGAGGGGACAGGTCAGGCTGTGTGGCTAAGCATGGGGCCTCCCTTGTGCAGTGTGCGGCTGGTCGAGTTTTGGGCCAGGACGAATCCGAGGGTCAGGAGTTGCTGGGCTTCGACTCCGTAGGAGATGAGACGTCCGTTCCACAGGGAGGCGTCGAGTTGTGAGTGACCCGACTCCGCGTCGCTGCGGTAGGGGTAGACCAGCTGATGGGTGCGGGTGAATTCCGGAATCTGCTGCAGGTGCTCGGCGCGGTGGAAGCCGCGTTCCTCGTCGCTTTCACCGGGCGGACGCTCTCCCTTTCGGCTCGTCGTCCCGACAGCGACTCTGTGCTCGTGGACTCCGTGGCGGCACGGTATGGCCAGAACGTGGTACCAGCGGAATGTCCGGGATCCGCGTCGTTCCAGTCGCTTGATCGGCGCCGGGACGAGTTCTGCCGTTCCGTCCGCGTAGTGGACTTTCTCCGCGATACGTCCGCCGGCCGCCCATAATTCGTGGATGCAGCGACCGGGGCGGAGCGATGCGTAAAACTGCGGCTCGTTGCCCTTGTGCTGTTTGTTGATGATGAGGCCGCCAAATCTGGCGATGGCGTCGCGGTGTACGCCGCGGATGGCACCGTCGTACAGGACGCCCATGCAGCCAGGGGCTGTGGACATGATGTCGATGACCCCTTCGACGGCGACGGCGGCCTCTCCGCCAGGGTGGAGATGGGGTACGTATCGTGAGTCCAGAAAGACCCGCGACAGGTAGTTTTCATCCTTTCGGGCGGAGAAAAAAACGTACTTCGGGCCGTAAACCTCATTTCCTCCGCCTTCCTTCTGCGAGACGGAGGCGGGGTCGACGCGGTGATAGCGGACTTCGCCGGTCGTCATGTCCACGCTTTCACTGGCTCGGGCCAGGGTCGGGGATTTCAGGACCGTGCCGTCGGCGGCTATCAACTGGCGCCGTTGCGGGTTGCTCCAGGACCGGGTTTCGTTCTCGGGAAAGATGCCCTGTTCCAGCGCTTGGTCGAGGGCGAGTACGCGGTAGAAGTCCCACAGATCGTGTGAGTGCTCGCGCAAGCGTTGCTGGGCGCGGAGCCACTGGGAGCGGCTCGGGCCTGCTTCCGGGAGGAGCGCAGATGCCGTGCGGCCGAGTTCTGCGCGTACCCCGGTCTTCAGGATCGCCCACACCTCCGGGTCCTCGAGGTGCGCCGCAGTGCGGCGAGCGGAGGCCAGCACGCTGCGGGCTGCCAGGAAGTAGAGGAACGCGACGTCGGGATAGTCGCGAGGTCTGCCGACTTTGCCGGGTGGCGGGAGTGCCTCGGCGAGTTCGTAGAGGTCGGGGTTGAAGGCGCAGTCGGTGAGACGCTCGTGGAGGGTGCGGCGATCCTGGTCACTGAAGGCCCGTTTGCGTGGGGTGCGCTGGGCCGGCGGGACGGCGTCCCCGAAGATGTCCTCAGGCATGGGCGCTCTGTCCTTCCGGCGCGGGGTTCGCCCAGTCGTAGCCGACAAGGTCGGCGGCACGGTCCAGGGAACGCAGCCCGAGTCCGCGTGCGACGTCCTCGACTTTCCCAGTGCTGTCGAAGATCCGTACTGCGGCGTACGCCGTCAGGGAGGCCGGTTTGACCCGCGGGTCGGCGCCCAGGCCGATGCGGCGGACCAGGTCGGACAGGGCGACACAGGCGCGGGCCTGCATCTGCTCGTCCGGCGCGGGGGCGGAGGAGACGGCGAGCCGAGCGTCGGCTGCTGCTTCGGGGCTGCGCTGCTGCCGGGAGACGAAAGCGGCTCTGCCCTGGAGCACACGCAGCGCCCATGCGTCGAGGGGGCACCAGCGCGGGTCCGTGCGGGTGGAGCCGTGCATCCAGACGGCCGCGGCGTCCGGGTCGAGGTCGCGCACACGGATGTGGCCGATCTCGCCAGTGTGCCCGCCGGAGAGAGCGAGGGCTGCGGCTGCGGCGTGCCGGCTCGGTCTGGTCACGTACTCCGCGGCGTGGCGCAAGGCGATGGCCTCGTCCTCGTCGAGCGGGCGGACCAGGGTCCGGGTGCGCTCGGGCAGACGGATGTCCCGGGCGGGGTCGGCCTCGCTGAGGCCCAGCTCGCGCAGGGTCCGATAGAAGGAGCGCAGGACGGCGCGGCGCTGGTGCTGGGTCGCGGTGGCCGACTCGCCGATCCGTCCGTGCCGGGTGCGGCCCTGGGCGAAGACGAAGTCCTCGGCGAAGTCGGCGGTGACGTCCTCGATGAGGAGGATGCCGCGAGCGTGTGCGTAGTACTGGTAGCGCTCCAGCATTTGCCCGAAGGAGCGGCTGGTCTGTGGGGACATTTGTCCCTGGGAAGTCATGGCGGTCCAAACGGTGATGGTTCGTTCGACGGCATGCGCCAGCGTCACGTCCGCGGGGGTGATCGCGGGCGTGCCGGGGCCGTCGGGCGAGGTTCGATCGGGTCTGGGCGTGCGCGAGACGGGCATAGGCGGCGACCCTCCAAGCGTGGTGTAAGTACACACCAGACTGAGAGGGGGTCCTCACGATGCGCAAACGCTCGCGCGTAAAGAGGTGATGAAGGCGAGGGAGGGGCGCCGGCTCGGCGACGGAGCTGTCAGGCCCGCTGGCGGGACAGCACGTCGTAGATCGTCGCGAGCGAGCGCATGACAGCGCCGTAGTCGTCCGCGGTCAGCTTCACGAGCTGATCCATGCTCAGCGGAAGCACCAGCCCCAGTTGCGGGGCGGACGGATCGGTGGCCGAGGCCTGCGGCTGGTCCCGCTTCTGGTCGTGAGCCGTCTCTTCGGTGCGGGCGTCGACGTCGACAGTTTTCGACAGGCGCAGGTTTCCGTCGCCGTCGCGCTCGACGTAGCGAGCGAGTTCGAGCCAGTCCACCAGGTGGACCCACGGAGACAGGGTGGAGGTCCGGTAGGGCTTCATAGCTTTGGCGATGTCCTCGATGCCGTATGCGACGCCCGGCTGCACGGAGCTGATCAGGAGTCGGTACACCCAGGAGTCACGCCAGACTTCCCCGAAGATCGTCCTGGCGGCCTCGCGGTTGGCGGTCCACGACTGCCCGACGCGCACGCCGGCGATGGTCGGCGCCCATCCGGCCGGGCCCGACGTCAGCAGGCCGGTGTCGGTCAGGAAGCGCAGAGCGGGGCTGATATTGCGCTGCTCCAGCCCTGTCTCACGGACGAAGTCGCGGATCTTGACGGCTGAGCGGCCGGTTGCGCACGTCGCAACCGCGGCGGCCAGAAGGTCCATCTGCCGGTCGGCCTGGATCCCGACGGCAGGCATCCGGTAGGAGGGTTTGGCGCCGGATGTTGCATTTGCGCCGCGGCCTCGGGTGCTCCGATTGTCGGAGCGTCCGGCCCGCCTGGATGAGGAGGCGCTCATTTCGTGGGTCCTTGTCCCTTTGGTCGCCGGGTAGGTCGGCGACTGTTTCGGAAAGGGCTCACGTCGGTCCGACGGGATGGCCTAGGCTGGCCGCCGGTGCGTGAGCCCTTGTCTGGGGGCATGCGCCATCGGCCGCCGTGGGCTCGCGACTTGCGGCGGCCGATCTGCGTGGTGTGGATCTTTATGGGGCCTGGGTGGCCTCCGTTCCTGCCGCGACGAGTGAATACCCGGACTTGTCGTCGCGCTGGAGAGTTCCTCGCTGGATGAGCTTGCTGAGGCGGGCCCGGACGCTGGAGGCAGGACTCGCCAGGCCGAGCGCGTTGACCCCCCGCGCAATGTCCAGCGGGGACAGGGCGTCTTCTGCGCGCAGCACCTGAAGGATGGCCTCCTCGATCGACCGCGGCCGGGTGTCGCCCTGGCCGTTCGCAGGGCCGGTTTCCGTGTCGCTCGTCGCGTCCTGCGCGGTGTCGCCGGCGTAGAACCGCATGGCACGCAGCGCCTCTTCGCTGTCAGCCAGCCGCTTCTCGAGGGTGACGAGCCGTGCTGCTGCCTCGTCGCGCTCACGCCGAGCTGCCTCGACTTCCTTCCTGAACTCTTCGGCCTGACGGCTGAGTTGATCCAGGAAGTCGTGCGTGGAGGCATTGATGTCGGTCACCGCACCTCCCCTTCCCTGCCGACGTCAGCTGTGGCATTCATGATCTGCGGCGACAGCATAGACAACAACAACTCCCGCTGTCCTCCAGTCCGTTGGATGTGCATTCAGCCGCAGGTGCGCTGCGACTGACCGCTTTGGATGCACCTGCGCTGACCAGGGAAGATGAAGATGCGCGCGCTTGAATGCACTTCGCGCAGCGGAGGGGACGCACTCGCACCGCGACCAAGCCGGTGCTCGCGTCGATGCGGATGCTCTGGAACGAGGGAGGTGCCTCGGACTTCAGCGGGCCCATGTGCGAGGACTCCCGACGGACTCCGGCTACGTGGAGCACCTCGTCGATGACATCGCCCTGCCGCTCCTCATGGCCGACGGGAGGGCGGGAGGCGTCGGCTGCCACCATGCTCATCGGGGCCATGACCAGATACGGTCAGCAGGTCCTGGCCCATGCCGTAGCCGGTTTGCTCGGGCAGTTGCAGCAGCTGCGGCATGACCAGGGGCAGCGCGATCGTCGAGAAGCCGATGGCGACGGACGTGAGGTCGGTGAACAGCACCTGGCGACGGGCAGTGGTGGGCAGGTCGACCAGCGGCGCGCTGATGCGCAGTTCGAAACGTCCCCATAGGAGCAGCACGATCGCCGCGGCGGCGAAGAGGCCAAGGGTGGTTCCGCTGCTCCAGCCCCAGTCGGCTCCCTTGGACACGGCCAGCAGCAGACAGACCAGCCCGACCGCGCCCATGAGGCCGAAACGCCCGCCGGTGCGCACCTCGGACTCGGGAACGATCGTCACTACAAGCGCCACGGACACGAGCCGAGGACCGCGGAGGTCCAGAACAGCATGTGCCAGTCGAAGTGATCGGCGATCAGGGTGGCCGCGGGCAGCCGGTCGAGGTTCTTGCTGCTCATCTTGGTGACCCCGCGGTCGATCTGCTCCAGGAGGTCGCCCGTGCTGTGTTCGAACACCTCGGTCATGGTGTTTCCCAGGCCACGACCGGTGTTTCGACAAATGTCGAGTGAACGGCGGGGAAGCTCCCGGCATCGGTCGGTGGTGACCGATTTCAGGCTGGCCGTACGGTCTGCGCACCGTCGGATTCCGCCCCCTGCCGCTGACTGCGGTCGAGGTCGGAGGCCAGCTGAGATCGGAGCTTTGGATGAGTGCAACAGTCGCCTTTGTCGGGCTGGGGAACATTGGGGGGCGTGTGGTCGCCCATCTGGTGAAGGCCGGCCATGACGTGGCGGTTTTCGACCTGAACGCCGCCGCGGTCCAGGCCGCGGTGGAGGCGGGGGCGCGGTCGGTGGCGTCGGCAGCCCAGGCCGCCGAGGGCGCTGAGGCGGTCTTCCTGAGCCTGCCCACGCCGGTGATCGTGGAGTCGGTGGTCGGTGAGATCCTGCCGCACGCCGAGAAGGGTGCGGTGATCGTCGACCACAGCACGATCGACCCGGACACCTCCCGTCGTCTGGCCGCGACGGCCGCCACGGAGGGTGTCGGCTTCCTGGACGCGCCGGTCAGCGGCGGCGTGCAGGGCGCGGAGGCCGGCACCCTCGCGATCATGGTGGGCGGTGACGAGGCCGCCCTGGAGAAGGTACGCCCGCTGCTTCAGACGTACGCCGGAAGCGTCGTACATGTCGGGGGCAGCGGCAGCGGCCAGGTCGTGAAGCTGGCCAACAACCTGATCACGGCGATCAACATCGCCGCGCTCGGCGAGGCACTGACCACGACCGTGCGCCAGGGCGTGGACCTGGACACCGCGGTGAGCGTGCTGACCAAGAGCTCCGCCAACAGCAACGTGCTCTCTAACTACTTCCCGCGCACCCTCTTCACCACCGAGCGGCCGACCGGGTTCGCCCTGGACTTCATGCACAAGGACCTGGGGCTCTTCCTTTCCTCCGCTGCCTCGGGGCCGGTGCCGCTGCCGCTGTCGAACGCGGTGCGGGACCTGTTCTCCATCGGCCGCCAACTGGGGCGTGGCGGCAAGGACTTCACCAGCGTCGTCGAGTTCTACGAGGACTTCGCCGGCGTTCGCCTGCAGACCAAGGAGACCGGCAAGTGAGCACCAGCGTTGAGATTCCCGTCGTCCACCAGCTGATCGGCGGTATGTGGGGACCCGCGGACTCCGGCGAGTGGATCGAGGTGGAGAACCCCGGCCGCCGTGAGATCATCGGCCGGGTCCCGGCGTCCGGCGCCTCGGACGTGGACCGCGCGGTGGCTGCCGCCAAGGAGGCGTTCCCGGCCTGGCGCGCACGGCCCTCGCGCGAGCGCGGCGCCCTGCTGATCAAGCTCGGCGACAAGATCGCGGAACACCAGGAGGAGCTGGCGAGGATCATCGCCTCCGAGACCGGCAACGCCCTGCGCACGCAGGCCCGCGGCGAGGCCGCCTCGGCGGTGGACATCTTCCGCTACTACGGACAGATCGCCTCCGAGCAGAAAGGCGAGACACTCCCGCTGGGCGACGGCCTGCTGTCCTACACCGTGCGTGAACCGCTGGGCGTGGTAGGCGGCATCGTCCCGTGGAACGCCCCGGTGCAGCTGTCCGCGCTGAAGATCGCCATGTCGCTGTCCATGGGCAACACGCTGGTGCTGAAGACCGCGGAGCTGGCCCCGCTCGGGGTGCTGCGGCTGGCGCAGTGGGCGGCGGAGATCCTGCCCGACGGCGTACTGAACGTGCTGTCCGGCTCGGGTGCGGTGGCGGGCGCGCGGATCGCCTCACACCCGGACATCGCCAAGCTGACCTTCACCGGGTCCACCGGGGTCGGGCGCAGCATCCTGGCGGCGGCCGCGGACCGGATCGTTCCGGTCACCCTGGAGCTGGGCGGGAAATCCCCGGTCATCGTCTTCTCCGACTCCGACGACGACACCACCGTCGACGGCGTGATCATGGGCATGCGGTTCACCCGCCAGGGCCAGTCCTGCACTGCCGGCTCCCGCCTGTACCTGCACGAGGACATCTTCGACTCCTTCCTGCAGAAGCTGACCGACAAGCTCGCCCAGCTGAAGATCGGTGACCCGCTGGACGAGGACAGCGACATCGGCGCCATCGTCAGCGAGACGCAGTACGACAAGGTCTGCCGCTACATCCGGTCCGGCCTCGACAAGGGCGGTAAGCTGATCACCGGCGGTGTACACAAGCCCGTCGACCAGGACGGCTACTACGTCGCGCCGACCGTCATCAGCGGCGTCGACGCCGACTGGGAGATCACCCGCGAAGAGGTCTTCGGCCCGGTCCTGGTCGTCATCCCCTGGCGCGACGAGGACGAGGTCGTGGCCTCGGCCAACGACTCCGCCTACGGGCTGGCCGGCTACGTGTGGTCGAAGAACATCGACCAGGCGCTGCGCACCGCCAACCGGCTGGAGGCCGGCTGGATCCAGATCAACCGTGGCGGGGGGCAGATCCCCGGCATGGCCTACGGCGGTATCAAGCAGTCCGGCCTGGGTCGCGAGTACTCCGTGGACGGCGCGCTGGAGAGCTTCACCCAGCACAAGAGCTTCACCATCGCCTACACGGCCTGATCCACCCCGGCCTCACGGGTCGGACCTTCCAGCGCGTCACCCCTGCGCGCACCCGCACCATGCACGGCGTCTGACAGGCGTCGCCCAAGCCCGGACCCGCACCGGACCGCAGTTCCCCAACCCCGCTCCGGCGGCGCCTGTCAGCGCGACGGCTCCGCCGTACCCGAAGGAGTTCCTCCATGGGTGCCACCATCTCTCCGCCGCCGGCCGACGGCGTCGAGCTCACCGATGACGGGCTCGCGCAGAGCCTGACCAAGCGTCACATCCGGATGATCGCCGTCGGCGGCGCCATCGGCGTCGGCCTCTTCCTCGGCGCCGGCGGCGGCATCGCCAAGGCCGGCCCCGCCCTGATCGGCGTCTACGCAGTCACCGGCGTGTTCATCTACATCATCATGCGCGCCCTGGGCGAGCTGCTGATCTACCGTCCGGTCAGCGGCAGCTTCGCCGAGTACGCCCGCGAGTTCATGGGCCCGGCCTACGGCTTCATCACCGGCTGGGGCTACTGGACCACATGGACGGTGATCGGCATGGCCGAGATCACCGCGGCGGGCATCTACGTCCACTTCTGGTTCCCCGCCATCCCTCAGTACGTCACCGCATTCGTCGTCCTGGTGGCGCTGGTGCTGCTGAACCTGCTGAAGGTGGGGGCATTCGGCGAGGCCGAGTTCTGGTTCGCGTCCATCAAGGTCGTGGCGATCCTCGGCCTGATCGTCGGCGGCACCCTCGTCGCGGTCTTCAGCATCGGCGAGGCCGGCGAACAGAGCACACTCGCGCACCTGTGGAACCACGGCGGCGCCGCCCCCAACGGGTGGATGGCCGTGCTTCTCGCCTTCCAGATCGTGGTCTTCTCCTACCAGGGCGTCGAGCTGATCGGCATGACCGCGGCCGAGACCAAGAACCGCGACAAAGTACTGCCCAAGGCCATCAACTCCATCCCGTGGCGGGTGGGCATCTTCTACGTCGGCTCCCTGCTCGTCCTGCTGACGCTGTTCCCTTGGACCGAGTTCCACGCGGGCGAGAGCCCGTTCGTGCAGGCGCTGACCCACATTGGGCTCCCGGCGGCCGGCAGCATCATGAACTTCGTCGTCCTCACGTCCGCCCTGTCCTCCTGCAGCTCCGGCCTGTTCAGCAACGGGCGCCTGCTCAAGCGGCTGGCCTCCGACGGGGTGGCCCCCGCCCGGTTCTCCACCGTCAACAAGGGCCACGTCCCCGCCGCGGCCATCCTGGCCTCAGGCGCCGCCATGATGATCGGTGTGCTGGTCAACGCGGTCGTGCCGGACCAGGCGTTCATCTACATCTCCTCCGTCGCAACCCTCGGTGCGATCTGGAGCTGGCTCGTGATCATCGTCTGCCACATGATCTACCGCCGTCGCCTGACCCGCGGGGAGGTCCACGAGAGCTGGTTCAGACTCCCCATGGCCACCCCGCTGAGCTGGCTCGTGATCGCCTTCCTCGCGTTCGTCACCGTCATCCTCGGCTTCGACGCCGACAACCGGATCGCCCTGTACGCGCTGCCCGTGTGGGCGGCCGCGCTCATCGGCGGCTACCTGTACGCCAAGCCGAAGATCGCCGCCCGCGAAGCCGCCGCAGCGGCCGGGGCCGCCCAGGAGCCGGTCACCAGCCCCTCGGCTGTCGCCGCCGGAACGGGCGACGAGTCCGGGGCGCGCCTCGCGGACTGACCCCCGGCCGGGCCGCCGGGCAACTCCCGGCGGCCCGGCCCACGATCTGTCGCCGACCGCACCGGCGACACGCGGGCCCCTCCCCTTGGCCCGCAGGCGGCGGGCTGCCGAACCACGGCGGCAGCCCGCCCCAACGCTCGTCTTGTCGTCCAGCAAGGAGATCCTCCTCGTGAACACCGCACCGTCTTCCGCCATCGCTCCCTGGGCCGACGCCCCAAGCCGGCAGCGGCTGCACGAACTGGAGACACTGCACTGCGAACAGGGTGCGACGGCCGTTACCGACGCGGTCAGCCGCACCCTGGACGCCCACCACTACCGCTTGGCCGCCGAGGGACTCGTGCTGTACGCCGGGACGAACGTGCTGTCCCCGGCGGTGCGCGCCGCCCATGACGGTGCCCTGTCCACCCGCCCCGCGCTCGGCTGGCCCGGCGGAAAGCTCCAGACCGGGGTTCAGGAGATCGAGGCCCTCGAAGTCATCGCCACCACCCAGGTCGCCCGCGCCATGCGCGCCGCCCATGCCGAGGTCCGCTTCCTGACCGCGACCATGGCCAACCTGGCCCTCTACAGCGCCTTCACCCAGCCCGGCGACACCATCGCCGTGCTCTCCCCGGAGGCCGGCGGCCATGCCAGCCATCATGCCCACGCCACCGCCGGCGTGCGCGGCCTGAACGTCGTCCATCTGCCCTACAGCGGCGCCGACCTCGACGTCGACGCCCGCGTCCTGGACGTCTTCCTCACCACGCACCGGCCCAAGCTGATCCTGGTCGGCGGCAGCGTCACCCTGTTCCCCCACGATCTCGGCGTTCTACGTGAGGCCGCCGACCGCATCGGCGCACTGCTCGCCTACGACGCCTCCCACGCCGCCGGTCTCATCGCCGCCGGCTATGTCCAGGACCCGCTCGCCGAAGGCGCCCACGTGGTCAGCTTCTCCACCTACAAGACCTTCGCCGGGCCCGCCGGAGGCGCCGCCGTCACCAACGACCCACAGTTGGCCGAGGCGATCTCGCACGCCGCCTACCCGGTCCTCAGCTCCAACTACGACCCCGCCCGGCTGGGCCCGCTGGCCATCGCCGCCGCCGAGGCCGCTGAGCAGAAGCCGTCCTGGGCCGCTCCCACCATCACCGCCGCCCAGCATCTGGCCGCGCACCTGGCCGGTCACGGCTACGCCGTCGTCGGCGCCGACCGCGGCTACACCCGTACCCACCAGGTCGTCATCGACGCCACGGCCCTGGGCGGCGGAGTCGGCGCGGTCGCCCGCCTGGCCGCCCATGGCATCTACGCCGGCACCTGCCGACTGCCCTGGCAGCTGCCCGACGCTGCCGCCCAGGGCATCCGGCTGGGCACCCAGGAGATCATCCGGCGCGGAGCCGATGTCGCCGCGATGTCCCAGGTCGCCGCCGTCATCCATCACGCGATGATCAACCGGGGCCCGGCCAGCGCCGATGCAGCGGCCGAACTGCGCGCGAGCCTCGGCCCCGACCTGTGGATCGCCCAGCAGTCCGTACAGCCCGGGTGAAGCGCGCAGCTGTGCCCGTTCCGCCCGCCGCAGATCTAGCCTGGCCAGCAAAGGGCACCCCCGCCCCCGCTCTCCCCGTCTGCACGCCATCACCCAAGGAACAGCGCGGCATGGCCAACAGCGATATCCAGGACATCGTGGACGAGATCGCCACCGCCCTCGGCAAAGGCGTGTCCGTCGACGACCTCAGCGGCCGTCTGGTCACCTACAGCGCCCAGCAGGGCCGCGCCGACGAGGCCCGTATCCGCTCACTGCTCACCCGTGCCGTACCCGACGACATCCGCGCCTGGCAGGACGAGCACGGCGTCGCCACCGCCACCAAGCCCGTCGAAGTCCCCGCCAACCCCGACCTGGGCATGCGCGCCCGCCTCTGCGTCCCCCTCATGCACCACGGCGTGAAGACCGGCACCCTGTGGATCCTCCAGTCCGACGACACCTGGTCCGCCCCGGCCCTCCTCGGCCAACTCGCCCGTCTCACCGACCGGATCGACACCCTGGCCGCCCTCCAGTACGACAAGGCCGACCCGCAACTGGAGGAGCGCCGCAACCGGGAAGCGACCTTTCAGCACGCCTGCCGGGCCGACCCCACCGCCCTGGATGACCTCAGATCCTGGCCCGTGCTGTACGCACTGGACACCGTGCACGTTCTGGTGTGCCTACCCACCTCGGCCCACGACCCCGCCCGCCGCAGCGACGCCGAGGCCACTCAGCTGCGGGTCGCCCTGCACCAGACCCTGGCCGCCCACAGCCACGTACTCGCCACATCCGTGCAGGACACCCACACCACCGTCCTGGTCCGCTCCAGCCGCGACGCCGACACCCCGCTCCAGTTGCACCACGACCTCACCACCGCCGTGGCGACCACCGCGGGCCACGCTGACACGCCACCTCCCGTGTTCGTCGGCGTCAGCAACCCCCTCAAGACCATCGAACGTCTCCCCGAGGCCTTCCAACAGGCCGTCATCGCCGCCCAGGCCGCAGCCGTGGACCCCGAACTCGGCTCCCTCGCAGGGTGGGACGACATCGGCCCGTACCGGTTCCTCGCGAGAAACCTTCGCCGGGAAACCCTCCACCAGTCCGAGCTCCACGACCGCCTGTACGCGGCCGACGACAGCGGCGACCTCCTCCACACCCTGGAGGTCTACTACGACACCGCGAGCGTCAACGAGGTCGCCAGGCGCCTCCACCTCCACCGCACGAGCCTTTACTACCGCCTCGGCCGCATCAAGGACGCGATCGGCACCGACCCGCTGGACGGCCCGACGCGCCTGGAGCTCCACATGGCGATCAAGGCCGCCCGCTGGTCCCGCCGCCCCCGCATCTGACTCCGGCGTCCGCCGACCTCACCCACCGCATCGGATGCGCGTCGCATCCCCTCTTCGACAAGGAGGGTCTCCCGTGGCCATCAGCGTCTTCGACCTCTTCTCCATCGGCATCGGCCCCTCCTCCTCCCACACCGTGGGCCCCATGCGCGCAGCTCGCATGTTCACCCAGCGCCTGACCGCCGAAGGCCTCCTCACCGACACGGCCAGGCTGCACGCCCAGCTCTTCGGCTCGCTCGGCGCGACCGGTCACGGCCACGGCACTCCGAAGGCCGTCATGCTCGGACTGGAAGGCCACGCTCCCGAGACCGTCGACGTGGACCAGGCCGATCTCGATGTCGAACGCATCACCCGCACCCACCGCCTGCACCTGCCCGGCGGCGCCATCGACTTCGACCCCGGCACCGACCTGGTCCTGCACCGACGCCGATCGCTGCCCCACCACCCCAACGGCATGACCCTCACCGCCCGCGTCGCGGACGGGCAGACCCTGATGGAGAAGACGTATTACTCCGTCGGCGGAGGCTTCGTCATCGACGAAGAGGCCATCGGCGCGGACCGCATCAAACCCGACACCACCCTCCTCAAGCACCCCTTCTCCACCGGTGAGGAACTGCTGCGGCGCTGCCGTGAGACGGGGTATTCCATCTCCGGGCTGATGCTGGAGAACGAGAAGGCGTGGCGTACCGAACAGGAGATACGCGACGGCCTGCTGAGGATCTGGGCCGTGATGCGCGACTGCGTGGACGCCGGCCTGTCCCGCGAGGGCGTCCTGCCCGGCGGCCTCAAGGTCCGCCGCCGCGCCGCCTCCGCCGCCCGGTCCCTGCGCGTCCAGGGCGCCCCGCAGTGGCACGCCATGGAATGGGTCACCCTCTATGCCATGGCCGTCAACGAGGAGAACGCCTCCGGCCGCCGCGTGGTTACCGCGCCGACCAACGGCGCCGCCGGCATCATCCCCGCGGTCCTGCACTACTACCGCGACTTCATCCCCGGCGCCGACGACGACAGCATCATCCGCTTCCTGCTCACCGCCGGCGCGATCGGCATCCTCTTCAAGCAGAACGCCTCCATCTCCGGCGCCGAGGTCGGCTGCCAGGGCGAAGTCGGCTCCGCCTGCTCCATGGCGGCCGCTGGCCTGGCCGAAGTCCTCGGCGGCAGCCCCGAGAAGGTCGAGAACGCCGCCGAGATCGGCATCGAACACAACCTCGGCCTCACCTGCGACCCCGTCGGCGGCCTGGTCCAGATCCCCTGCATCGAACGCAACGGCATGGCCGCGGTCAAAGCCGTCACCGCCGCCCGCATGGCCCTGCGCGGGGACGGCCGACACCACGTCTCCCTCGACAAGGCCATCAAGACGATGAAGCAGACCGGCGACGACATGAAGACCAAGTACAAGGAGACCTCGCGCGGTGGCCTCGCCGTCAACGTCATCGAATGCTGACGACGCATCGCGCCCCAACCGGAACCCTTGAGCCTGACCATCCCCGAGGCCTGGGATGCCCCGCAAGCTCTGTCCTGCGCCCGGAGCGGAACGATCAGAAGGGGTAGTGGGCCTGCTGGGTCGCGATCGTCACCCAGCGGGTGTTGGAGAACGCCTCGATGCCCCACCGTCCGCCGAACCGGCCGTATCCGGAGGCCTTCGCGCCACCGAAGGGCGCTTGCGGCTCGTCGGCCACGGACTGGTCGTTGATGTGCACGATGCCCGTCCGGACACGACGGGCGACGCTCAGTCCGTGGGTGGCGTTCTCGGTGATGATGCCGCAGGTCAGACCGTTGTCGGTGTCGTTGGCGACGGCCACGGCGGTGTCGTCGTCGCCGAACGTCTCGACGACGCAGACCGGCCCGAAGGCCTCCGCGTAGTACAGGTCCGCGTCCTTGGGAACGCCGGTGAGCACGGTCGCCGCGTGCACCGCTCCCTCCGGCCGTCCGCCGCCCGTCAGCACGGTGGCTCCCTTGGCGACCGCGTCCTCCACCAGGGCGGCGACGCGCTGTGCGGCGGAGGCGGTGACCAGCGGGCCCAGCACGGTGTGCGGATGAGCGGGGTCCCCGGCCCGGAGGGAGGCGACCTTCGCGGTGAACTTCTGCGTGAACTCCTCGGCCAGCGACTCGTGTACGAGGATGCGGTCGCCGGACATGCAGATCTGCCCGGAGTTCATGAACACGCTGAAGGTGACGGCGTCGACGGCGTAGTCCACGTCCGCGTCGTCCAGGACGATCACCGCGTTCTTGCCGCCCAGTTCGAGCACGGCCGGCTTGAGATGCTTCGCCGCGTGGGTGCCGATGATCCGGCCGACGCCGGTGGAACCGGTGAAGTTCACGGCACGCACCCGGGGATCGGCGATCAGCGCCTCGGCGATCTCCGCCGCGTCCTCACGGGCGTTGGTGACCACGTTGAGCACTCCGTCGGGCAGTCCCGCCTCGCGCAGCACGTCCGCGACGAGCAGTCCGCAGGCGATCGGCGCGTCCTCGCTGGGCTTGACGACGACCGTATTGCCGGCGGCAAGGGGCGCCGCCACGGCCCGGACACCGAGGATGACCGGAGCGTTCCATGGCGCGAACGCCGCGACCACGCCCAGCGGTTCCCGCACGGCCAGGCCCAGCGCGCCCTCCTCCTGCGCGCTGAGCACCTCACCGCGCGGAGCGGTGATGGCGGCGGCCGCCTCCCGCAGGATGTTCGCCGCCAGCCCCACGTTGAAGAACGCCCAGGGGCGGGTGCCGCCGGCCTCGTGGGCCATGATCTCGGCCACCTGCTCCGCACGTGCGTCCAGCAGATCCGCCGCCTTGAGGAAGATCGCGCGACGGGCGAAGGGCGCGATCGCGGCCCATTCGGCGAACGCGGCGTCGGCGGCGTCCACAGCGCGGGTCACGTCCTGCGGGCCGGCCGCGGCGACGGTCGCGTAGACCTCGCCGGTGTAGGGGTTGATGTCCTCGGCGGTGCGGCCGGACAGGGCGGGCAGGTCCTTGCCGCCGATGAGGAGTTCACGGGTGAGAGACATGAAGGGCTTCTTTCGGTACGGGGCAGTCATGGCAGGCCACGGGGCGTGCGCGGCTCAGGCGGGCATGCGGACGATCGGCTTGATGACGTCACCGGCGTACGACGCCTGAAGCGCCTGCTCGATCTGGTCGAAGGTGAACCAGGAGACGAGGCGTTCCATGGGGAAGCGGCCCTGGCGGTACAAGTCGATGAGTGCGCTGATGAGTTGGGTACTGCGACCGCCGCCGCCGAGGACGCCGACGATGCGCTTGCCCCACAGGGTGGTGAGGTGGTCGAGGGTGAACTCGGCTCCCGCCGGGGCGCCGCCGATGAGCGCGCAGGTGCCGAGCATGCCGACCGAGTCGGCGGCCTGGCGCACGACGGAGATGATGCCGGTGCACTCCAGGGCGTTGTCGGCGGGCCCGCCGCAGATGTCGTGCACGGCGGCGACGGGGTCCGTGTCGCCGGCGTTCACGGTGTGCGTGGCGCCGAGTTCCGCTGCCAGCTTCAGCCGGGCGGTGTGCCGGTCGACGGCGATGATCGTGGTGGCGCCGCTGTTGCGGGCGGCCATGACAGCGGCCAGTCCCACCGAGCCCGTGCCGTAGATCACGAGGCTGGAGCCGGTCTGCGGGCGCAGCGTGTTGAGCACGGCACCCGCTCCGGTGGACAGCCCGCAGGCAAGGGGGCCGAGCAGGTCGAGCGGGACGTCCTTCGGTACCTTTACCAGGCTGTTGGCCTGTGTGAGGGCGTGCGTGGCGAACGACGACTGGCCGAAGAAGTGGCCGTGGAGGGTCCCCCCGTCCGCGCGGCTCAGCGCCGAGGCCTCGGTCCCCGGCCGGACTCCGCCGACGAGGAGTTCGCCGAGCCTGGCGCAGTAACGGGGCTCACCGGCCAGGCAGTTGCGGCACTCGCCGCACCAGGGCCAGCCCGCCACGACATGGTCGCCCTCCCGCACCGACGTGACACCGGGACCCACCGCGGACACGACACCGGCGCCTTCGTGGCCGAGCACACCAGGAGCCGGGAAAGGGAGGTCGCCGTGCCGCGCCAGGCCGTCGGTGTGGCAGATCCCGGTGGCCGTGATCCTCACGAGGACCTCACCCGCCCGCGGTTCGTCCAGTTCGATGTCCTCGACACGGAACGGTCCGTCCTGCTTGTCGAACACGGCGGCTTGTATACGCATGGCGGCCTCCCGGGCACAGGGAACAACTCTGTTCGCCTGGTGAAGTGACGTCCACATGACTGTGGCGGCGTGAGTCTGCGCCCCCCCGGAAGCCGGTGTCAACGAAATGCGTCCCTACTGTTTCGTATAGAGAGACTCCAGTTTCAGCTATTCAAACAACACTGCTCGGACGGCTTCGGGTCAGGCTTGCGGCCGGTGACCGAGCCGGGTGGAGATCTCCGTCGTCGCGCGACGCAGGGGAGCTTCCAGGCGCGACATGACGGATTCCACCGAGGCGTTCCACACCGTGAGGTGCACCGCGACATTGACCGCAGCCACGACCGCGCCGGACCGGTCCCTCACCGGCGCGGCCAACGATCGCAGTCCGGGCGCGAGTTCCTCGTCGTTGAGCGCGAATCCGGTACGCCGAACCCGGGTCAGCGCCACCATGAGCTGCTCCCGCGCGGTGATTGTCTTCGGCCCTCGCCGGGCGAGGTCCGTGCGATCGACCAGGTCACGCAGTACGGCCGGCTCCTGGTATGCGAGCAGGACCTTGCCCATCGAGGTGCAGTAGGCAGGAAGGCGGGAGCCGACGTGCAGGTGGAGGCCCATGGCGAAGGTGCCCGCGCGCCCGCTGCGCCGCCGGTCGACGTACACGATGTCCGGGCCGTCGAGCACGGCCATGCTCACCGTGTAGCCGGTCTCGTCCGACAGGGCCTGCAGGAACGGCCCGGCGACACGGGTGATCTCCATGGAGTTGATCGCCGCGAATCCCAGGTCGACGACCCGGGGCCCGAGAGAGTACTTCCGCGAGTCCGGATCCTGTTGCAGGTAGCCGAGTTTGGCCAGTGTCGCCACGTAGCGGTAGGTGGTGCTGCGGTTGAGGCCGACCGCGCGCCCCAGGTCGGAAATGCCCAGCACGGGGCGCGTCTCACTGAACGACGACAGGATCAGCAGTCCGCGTTCCAGGGACTGGGAGAACCCCGCGGCGCTCGCCTTCGGGAGCGTCGCCGCGTCCTCGGCCTCATCGGCTGCGAGGGGGGTTGTGGGCTCGTCGGATGCCGACGGCGGTGTCCGTGAGGTCATGCCGCATGGTAGCGCCGATTGTTTCAGCTATTAGAACGCTGCGTTGACTTTCGTGACAGCCGCTCCTACGTTCCCCCCACCTTTGGTTCACGAGGAGGGCGAACATGCCTAAGTCTCCTATGTCCGAACCGTCTCCCGACCCCAGCAGACGCCGGATTCTGCGTACGGCGGGCCTCGGTATGTCCGGATTGGCCCTGTCGAGTCCGCTTCTCGCCGCGTGCAAGGTGGGTAGCGGCGACAGCGGCAGCGGCGGTGGGACGACCACACTCAAGATCGGATTCGTCAGCCCGCGCACCGGTCCCGCGGCCGGTTTCGGCGAGCCGGACGCGTACGTCCTCAGCCTCGCCCGCAAGGCCTTCGCCGACGGCCTGACCATCGGCGGCAAGAAGTACAACGTCAAGATCATCGACAAGGACGGCCAGTCCAACCCGCAGCGTGGATCCCAGGTGGCCAACGACCTGATCAACGCCGAGGGCGTCGACCTGATGCTCACCACGTCGACGCCGGAGACGGTCAACCCGGTCTCCGACGCGTGCGAGGCGGCCGGCGTCCCGTGCATCTCCACCGTCGTCCCCTGGGAGGCCTGGTACTTCGGCAGGGGAGCCAAGCCGGCCCAGAAGCAGGCCTACCAGTACACCTTCCACTTCTGCTTCGGCGTCGAGCAGTTCCACCAGGCCTACACGAAGCTGTGGCCGCAGGTGAAGACGAACAAGAAGACCGGCGTCATGTGGCCCAACGACTCCGACGGCAACGCCATCCGGCAGGCACTCGGCCCCCTGCTGAAGAAGGACGGCTACGACATCGTCGATCCCGGCGCCTACACCAACGGCACCAACGACTACTCGTCGCAGATCGCCAGGTTCAAGTCCGAGGACTGCGAGATCTTCAACACCTTCCCCATCCCCTCCGACTTCGCCACCTTCTGGCGGCAGGCGGCGCAGCAGGGCTACAAGCCCAAGATCGTGCAGGTCGCCAAGACGGGCCTGTTCCCCTCGCAGGTCGAGGCGCTGGGTTCCATAGGTATCGGCATAGCGGGGGGCGCCTACTGGACCCCGACCTTCCCCTACAGCTCCTCCCTCACCAAGGTCTCCTCCGAGGACCTGGCCGACGGCTACCAGAAGTCGTCCGGCAAGCAGTGGACCCAGCAACTCGGCCCCAGCCTCGCCCTGTTCGACGCCGCCGCGGCCGCGTTCCAGGCCGCCACCGACCCCAAGGACAAGAAGGCCGTCGCCAAGGCGATCGCCGGTCTCGACGTGGAGACCCCGGTCGGCAGGCTCCAGTGGGGCAAGGGACCCAACGCCAACGTCGTCGCCACCCCCATCCTCGGTGGCCAGTGGGTGCAGGCGGCCAAGGGCAGTCCGTACAAGCTGGACTTCGTCCTGTGCGAGAACTCCAGCGACCCCAACGTCCCCGTCGCCGCGCGTCTGCGCCCTTACACCTCATGAGTGCCGTGCGCACCCCGGCAGCGGACGCCACGAGGACGGAGGACTCACCGCCCGTCCTCGTGGGCGCCGGCCTGACCCTGAATTACAGCGACCTGCGTGTCCTCGACGGAGTCGACTTCCGCGTCGGCGCCGGTGAGGCGGTCGGCATCGTCGGCCCCAACGGCGCCGGGAAGACCACCCTGTTGAACGCCCTGGCCGGATCGGTGACACCGGACCGGGGCACCATCCACCTCGACGGCAACGAAGTCACCTCACTCCGGCCGGAGTCGAGGTGCCGCCAGGGGATCGGCCGGGCGTTCCAGATCCCGCGCCCCTTCGGCGGGATGACCGTTCTCGAGAACGTCCTCGTCGGCGCCTCGTACGGCACCCGGCTGTCACGGCGCGCCGCCCACCAGCGGTGCGTCGAGGTCCTGGAACTCTGCGGTCTGATCGACCTCGCCAACCGGCGCGCCGAGAGCCTCGGCCTGTTGCACCGCAAACGGCTCGAACTCGCCCGCTCCCTGGCGACCGACCCGCGCGTCCTGCTCCTCGACGAGATCGGTGGCGGCCTCACCGACGCCGAGGCCGCCGAACTCGTCGGCACCATCAAGCAGTTGCGGACCCTCGGCATCAGCATCGTGTGGATCGAGCACATCGTCCACATCCTGGTGCAGGTCATCGACCGCCTGGTGTGCATGGACGCCGGACGGGTCCTCGCCGAGGGCGAGCCTCAGGCGGTCCTGCGCGACGCCCACGTCGTCGACGCCTACCTGGGAAGGGGCAGCCATGGCTGACCTGCTGCACGTCTCCCGCCTCGACGCCCGCCACGGACTCCTCCCCGCGGTACGGGAACTGTTGCTGACGGTGTCCGACGGCGAGGCCGTCGCCCTGGTGGGCGCCAACGGGGCCGGAAAATCAACCCTGTTGCGCACAGTGGCCGGGGCCCACCCGGCCGCCGGGGGAACCGTCACCTTCGACGGAGACGACATCACCGGCCTGGTGGCGCACCGACGCGTGGCACGTGGCCTGGCCCTCGTCCCCGAAGGCCGCAAGCTCTTCCCCGACCTCACCGTCGAGGAGAACCTGCTTGTCGCCGGCCGACGCGCCAGGCCCGGACCATGGAGCGTCGACACCGTCCTGGACGCCTTCCCACTCCTGCGGCCGATCCGCCACAAGCGGGCCGGCAGTCTGTCCGGTGGCCAGCAGCAGGCCACCTCCATCGGCCGCGCCCTGATGACCAACCCCAGGCTGCTGCTGGTCGACGAGGTCTCGCTCGGCCTCGCACCGGTCGCCGTCGACGCCGTCTACGAGTCGCTCACGGCACTCATCGCCGACGGCGCCACCGTCGTCCTGGTCGAGCAGGACCTCAGCCGCGCGATGTCGGTGGCGGACCGCGTGGTCTGCATGCTCGAGGGCCGCGCCGTCCTCGACGCCCCCGTCGGCGAGGTCACCCGCGACCAGGTCACCGACGCCTACTTCGGCCTCGGCCGTGTCAGTCCGGCCTCCGCCGCGGTCGACACACCGGCGGCCCACCCCACTCCGGAGCGGACATGAGCTGGATCAACGCCATCGTCCAGGGCCTCTTCCTCGGCGGCCTGTACGCACTCTTCGCCTGCGGCCTGTCCCTGCTGTTCGGCGTCATGCGCATCATCAACCTCGCCCACGGCGACCTCGCCGTCCTCGGCGCGTTCGGGGTCTGGTGGGTCTCCACCCAGGCCGACGTGTCACCGTTCCTGGCGCTGCTCGCGGTCCTCCCGGTGATGCTCGCCCTCGGCTACGTCCTCCAGCGCACCGTCCTGGCCCGCAGCCTGCGCGGCGGAGAACTCACCCCTCTGCTGACGACCTTCGGACTCGCCATCGTCCTGCAGAACGCCCTGCTGCAGATCTTCTCCCCGGACGTGCGCTCCCTGGGCCCGTCCGTGGGCTCACTGTCGACCGGCAGCTGGAAGATCACCGACCAGTTGTCCGTCCCGTACCTCGGCGTGCTGATCCTCGCCGTCGCCGTCGCGGTCCTCGGCGCACTCCAGTTCCTGCTGCAACGCACCGGATTCGGCCGGGAGATGCGTGCCACCGCCCAGGACCCGGACACCGCGGCGCTCGTGGGCGTACCGGCGGCGTCCGTCTACGCCCGCGCCGCCGCGATCGCCGTCGCGGTGGCCGCCCTGGCCGGGACCTTCCTGGCCCTCCACTCCACCTTCGACGCCTCCAGCGGCCCGACCCAGCTCGTCTTCGCCTTTGAAGCGGTCGTCATCGGCGGTCTCGGTTCCCTGTGGGGCACGCTGACCGGCGGCGTCGTCCTCGGCGTCGCCCAGACCCTCGGCGCCCAGATCGATCCGCAGTACTCGATCCTCGCCGGCCACCTGGTCTTCCTCGTCATCCTGGCCGGCCCCCGCGGCCGGTTCATCGCCACCCGGAGAGCCCACGCATGACCACAGCAGCCGCCCCCGCCCCGCCCGGCGCATGGTCCGTCCAGCGTGCCGGCCTGGCGTCCCGCATCGGTTCCAGTGCCCTCGTCCTCGTCGCGATCGCCCTGTTCGCCGTTCCCCAGGTGCTCAGCGCGAACGTCGTCCAGCAGCTCACCAGCCTGCTGATCTTCCTCATCCTCGCCGTCATGTGGAACGCCCTGGCCGGGTACGCCGGGCTCGTCTCGGTCGGCCAGCAGGCGTTCATCGGATTCGGCGCGTACGGCACCATCTTCCTCACCCAGCACGGCGTACACCCGTACCTCGCCGTCGTCTTGGCATCCCTGGCCTCCGCCGTGCTCGCGGCGGTGCTCTCCCTGCTCGTCCTGCGGCTGCGCGGCGGCCAGTTCGCCGTGGGCACCTGGGTCGTCGCCGAGGCGATCGCCCTGTTCGTCATGCTCGACCAGAGCCTCGGAGGCGGAACCGGAGTCTCCCTTCAGGGGCTGAACGGTTATGCCCCCGAGGTGCGCCGCGCCTTCACCTACTGGCTCACCCTCGCCTTCGCCGTCCTCCTGCTCGTCCTGCTCTCTCTCCTGCTGCGGCACCGCATCGGAGCCGCCCTGCAGGCGATCCGCGATGACGAGGACGCCGCCGCCTCGCTCGGCGTGCGGGTCAGGCCGCTCAAGCTCATGCTGGTCGTCCTCGCCGGCTTCGGATGCGGTGCTGCGGGCGCCCTCACGCTGGCCAACACCCTGTTCATCCAGCCCCAGTCGATCTTCGGGGTGCAGTGGTCGGCGTACATGATCTTCATGGTGCTGGTCGGTGGCATCGGCACCTTCGAGGGACCGATCATCGGCGCCGTCCTCTTCTTCGCCGTGCAGTACTTCCTCGCCGACCAGGGAGCCTGGTACCTCATCGGGCTCGGCCTGACCGCCGTCGCCTTCGCCCTCTTCCTCCCACGCGGGCTGTGGAGTCTGCTGAACGACCGGCTGCACGTCCAGTTGCTACCCGTCGGTTACCATCTGCGGCGGCAGGGGGCCCGTCCCCAGCCGTCATCGAGGGAGACTTGACCAGGTGAACGTCCCTGACCCCACGGCGACGGACGCGGGCCGACCGGCCCGCCCGGTCACGGTGCGCCACCACATCGGCGGTGAGTGGACCGAGCCGCTGGGCGGAGGAACCTACCCCGACCATGACCCCTGGACCGGATCCGTCATGGCGACGGTCGCCGCGGGCGACGCCGAGGACGCCCGCCGGGCGGTGGACGCCGCCCAGGCGGCCTTCGCCGGGTGGGCCGACGCGCCGCCGGCCGAGCGGCAGCGGGTCCTGCTGCGCGCGAGCGACATCCTCGACCGCCGCCGCGAGGAGGTCCTTGGCCTGCTGACCAGGGAGACGGGGTGCGGCCGCCACTACGCGACGGTCCAGCTGGACTTCAGCGTCTCGCTGCTCCGCCAGGCCGCCGGACTCCCCTACAGCGCCGTCGGACAGGTGCTCCCCTCGGACATCCCCGGCACCCGTGCGCTCGCCGTCCGCCAGCCGGTCGGAGTCGTCGCGGCCATCGCCCCGTGGAACGCCTCCCTGGTGCTGTCCGGCCGCAGCATCGTCGGCCCGATCGCCCTCGGCAACACGGTCGTCCTCAAGCCGTCCGAGGAATCCCCCCTCACCGGCGGCACACTCTGGGCGGAGATCTTCGCCGAGGCCGGACTCCCGCCGGGCGTCCTCAACGTGATCACCCACGCCCCCGGCGGCGCCGGCGCCATAGCGGACGTGCTCCTCTCCCATCCCGCGGTTCGCCGCGTCAACTTCACCGGCTCCACACCCACCGGCCGCCGCCTCGCCGAGACGGCCGGCCGCCACCTCAAGCGCATCGTCCTCCAGCTCAGCGGCCAGAACCCGCTCCTCGTCCTCGCCGACGCCGACCTGTCCTACGCGGTCGACGCCGCGATCTACGGCGCGTTCGTGCACCAGGGGCAGGTGTGCATGTGCGCCCGCCGTATCTACGTCGAGAGGCCGATCGCGGAGGAGTTCACCCGCCTCTTCACCGAGAAGGCGGCGGCTCTGCCCGTCGGCGACCCGCACGATCCTCGCACCGTGGTCGGGCCGGTGATCAACAAATGGGCGCTGTCCCTCCTGGATCGCCGCGTCGAGGAGGCCGTCTCGATGGGCGCCCGTCTCCTCACCGGGGGCACGGCCGCCCCGCCGTGTTACCCGCCCACCGTCCTGACCGATGTGCCCGAGGACGCCGAACTCGCCTTCGACGAGACCTTCGGCCCGGTCGTGATCCTGGAGACGGTCGACGACGCCGACCATGCGGTGCAGCGCGCGAACGCCTCCCGCTACGGGCTGACCGCAGGTGTCCTGACCAGCGGCACCCATCGTGGACTGGACATCGCTCGCCGTCTCGAGGCGGGGATCGTGCATGTCAACGACCAACCGGTCAACGACGAGCCGAACATGCCCTTCGGGGGTGTGAAGGAGAGCGGCTGGGGCCGATTCGGCACGACCTTCGCGGCAGACGAATTCACCGAACTCCGCTGGATCACGCTGCGCGGAGAGCCTCGCGACTTCCCGTTCTGACGGGGCCGCGTCATGCTCTGCCGGAGACGCGCCACTTCATCCAGGTAGCGCTTCGACCCTAGCCGACGATCTGCGCGGGCCGTCTGCGAGCCCTGGATGAAGGGCGTCAGTCGCTGGTGACAGTTGCTGTCATCTTGGGTGTCACTTTCAACTAGGTGCGTGCTACCGTCTTGACTGTGACTGGTAAGCCGGATCTACGAGAACGCCGTCGGCTGGCAACCCAGACCGACATCGAAGACGCAGCTCTCGACTTGTTCGAGAGGCAGGGGTACGAGCGCACCACGGTGCAAGAGATCGCGGCGGCGGCCGGTGTCTCGCAGAGCACCTTCTTCAGGCACTTCGCGACGAAGGAGGACGCGGCGCTGGGGCCGAACCGGGCCTTCGAGTCCGCACTCGTCGCGCGTCTGGGCGATACCAAGGCCGGTGTGTTGACCTTTCGGGACGTCGAGGAGGCCGTTGCCGGAGTCCTGGGTGCGCTGAGCGCCGACCCGGGCGACGTGATCGGTCGCATGCGACGGGTCCGCGGTCTGCTCACGCGGGACATGGCCCTGCGCAGCGCGGCACTGCGGCGGGAGGCCGAACAATGTCAACGGTTCCAACGGCTCCTGGCGGATGCCACCGGCGCCGAGACCGTGGACCTGCGAGCCCGGGTGATGGCCGAGACCGTGAGCGCAACGCTGCGCGCCGCGTTCGACGAGTGGGTCTCACGCCGGGCGCCGGAGGGCGGCGCCGATCTGGTCGAGGTCTATCGCATCACCTGCGCCCGCCTGCGTGACGTGGCCTCGGACTGACCCGTCCGAAACTCCCGGCCGCGGCCCGCGAGCTTCCCTGACCCGTCTGCTGGAGGTACAGCATGAGAGCAGTGCTCATCACGGCCGTGAACAGGTCGGGTCCAAGGACTCCTCGCTGCCGGAGACGGCCGGGCCCGGCACGGTTGTCGCGGGAAGCGGAAGGCGCGGGGTGTGAGGGTCCGACGTCACGGCGTGCGGAGCGGGAGAGCCGTATCCGCCGTTCCTCTCCGGGCAGCAGTGGAGCGGAACAGTGCCGGCTGGTCGGCCACGGTGTCACGGTGCGCGATGTGCCGCGAGGGCCGTGACGCGCGGTGCGAGAGCCTGACCTCACTCGCCTTCGGAACCCGTCCGCCCCGACCGGGCGGGACGGCGGTGATGCCGGGCGGGTGATCGCGTCGGAACCCTTGGAGCACAGTGGGCCGTACGGGACCTGGCGAGCGGTACGAGCACGCCCTGTGTTCGACTGCGTCGGCAATCAGGGCGTTCACCGCCGCCACGCAACTGTGCCGCCCCCGCCGCGACGATCATGATCGTCGGTGCGGAGGCGGGTTCCTTCGGTGTTCTCGTCCCTCGGCCGGCTGGGCAGGAAACCCACGATCGACACGTCGCTCGCCCACCTCGACCACGAGAGCCGGCTCCCGGACATGACTACGTCAAAGTCCTTGAGGATCCCGGTAAGCAGCCGTTGTGCCCGGCGGAGAGCGGCATTCCACGCATCCATGACGACACCCAAGGAGCAGAATCCTTCATGCGCGCTCTGGTTCTCGACCGGCCCGGCCCATGCGACACCCTGCGGCTCGCGAACCTGCCGGTCCCCGAGCCCGGACCGGGGCAGGTGCGCATCAGGGTCGAGGCCTGCGGACTGAACCCGTCGGACTACCAGCGGGCCGCCTACGGCATCCCGGAGTGGACCTGGCCGGCCGTTCTCGGACTGGACGTCGTGGGCACTGTGCACACACTCGGTCCGGGAGTGACGAACGTCCGCGCGGGGCATCGCGTCGCGTACCACGCGGACATCCGCGAGCGCGGCGGCTTCGCGGAGTACACCTTGGCGGACGCCACTGTCCTGGCGCCGGTGCCGATCGGCCTCGATCCGACGGAAGCCGCTGCTCTGCCGTCGGCGGGCCTGACGGCCTATCAGGCGGTGGCGCGCCGTCTGCACGTCGCCGCGGGGGACACCGTTCTCGTCACCGGTGGTGCCGGGGGAGTCGGCGGCTTCGCGGTCCAGCTTGCCGCACTGACCGGAGCAAGGGTGTTCGCCACCGCGTCCGCCCCCAACACCGCGCATGTGAAGGGACTCGGCGCGGAAGCCGTCGTCGACCACCGCACCGAGGACATACCTTCTCGTGTCCGGGAGTTGACCGGCGGCCGGGGTGTGGACGCGGTGGTCGACACGGTGGGCCCGGACTCAGCCAATGCCTGCCTCGGTCTCCTGGTGCACGGTGGCGGCCTCGCCGCGATCGCGGGACGGCCGGACCTGAGCGTTGTGCCGCCGTTCTCGATGGCACCCTCCCTTCACGAGATCGCGCTGGGCGCCGCGTACACGGTGGGAGACGAACGATCCCGTAGGCAACTGTCGACGATGCTCACCGAGTTGCTCGGCATGGCCGCCGACGGACGGCTGGACCCGATGGTGACCCGAACCCTGCCCCTGGAAGACGTGCCGGCGGCGCTGACCGAACTGGCGGGCCGTCGGGTCCGGGGCAAGCTCGTCCAGGTATTCGCCTGACGTGCCGGGCGAGGCAAGGGACATGACGGTGCCGGCACCGGCGCACGGGACGCTGAAATCCACTAAGTGGATCAGAGCCTCCCGGCAGAGAGCGATCCTGCGCGCGACGTACGAAGTGCTCGCCGAGTCGGGTTATGAGGGTCTGCGCTACGAGGCAGTGGCGGCCCGCGCCCGTGCGAGCAAGGCCACGCTGTACCGTCACCGGCGTACCAAGGGCGAGCTCGTCACCGTCGCCGTTCGCGCCTCGCATGTGACGAGCCTTGCGGTGCCGGACACCGGCACACTGCGCGGCGACCTGGTGGCCTCCGTGGACGGTCTCGCCGAGCTGGCGTCCGGCCAGAAGGGTGCCGTGATCGCCGGTCTCTTCCTCGCGGTGCGCCATGACGCCGAACTGGCAGCAGGAATACGGCCGTTGGCGATGTTGGAGGAATCGCCCGGCCGAGTGATCTGCGCCCGGGCCGAGAAACGCGGCGAACTGCCACCCGGCCACGACGCCCGCCTGGTCGACGAGATCGTCCTGCCGCTGCTCACCGTGAAGCAATCATGTGAGGAGACACCGTGAAACCGACACCGCCCCCCTTCGATACCGAACTCGGCGCTGTTCTGCAGGCGATGGCAGCCCAGGGCAGCACATTTCCCGAGCTCACCGCGGAGGGGATCGCTGCCGCTCGCCAGATGCTGGGCGGCGCGGCCTCGGACGACGAACAGCTGAGTCACCACGGCTTCTTCGAGGTCGAGGACCGGGTCGTACCGGGACCTGAGGGCGCCCCCGACATCTCGCTCCTGATCTGCCGCCCCGCGGCAGTCGGCGGCCCGCGGCCCGTGATCTACCACGTCCACGGCGGAGGCATGGTGATCGGCAACAACCGGTCTGGTGTGGACATGATCGTGGACTGGGCACGGGAGCTGAATGCGGTGGTGGTGTCCGTCGCGTACCGGCTCGCACCGGAACACCCGCACCCCGCGCCGGTCGAGGACGTGTACGCCGGCCTGTCGTGGACGGCCGACCACGCGCGGGAGATCGGCGGTGACTCCCAGCGGATCGTCGTAGCGGGAGCCAGCGCGGGCGGTGGCCTGGCCGCCGCGCTCACGCTGCTGCTCAGGGATCGCAAGGGGCCGCAGCCCCGCGGACAGTTGCTCATGGGTCCGATGCTGGACGACCGCAACGACACACCGTCCGCCCACCAGATGCAGGGCCTTGGCATCTGGGACCGTACGGCCAACGAGTCCGGCTGGACAGCGCTGCTGGGCGGACAGCGTGGTGGCTCGGACGTGTCCCCTTACGCGGCGCCCGCCCGTACGGGGGATCTGTCCGGGCTGCCTCCGGCCTATCTCGACGTCGGCTCGGCGGAGACCTTCCGGGATGAGGTCGTCGAGTACGCCTCCCGCATCTGGCAGGTCGGCGGAGTGGCCGAACTGCATGTGTGGCCGGGTGGCTTCCACGGTTTCGAGGGCTTCGCCCCGCAGGCGGCCCTCGCCCGCACGGCCCTGGCCGCACGCCTGAACTGGCTGCGGCGGCTCCTTGCCGAGTGAGCGCGAGTCATCTGCGGCAACCACGCGGCCAACTCCTGCTGTGTCGGCTGCGACCGCGAAGCGGAAGTGATCTGTGATCCGACAGCCGTAAGGAATCCGTCCGCGTCTGCCGCTGACCTCCACCGTGACACCTGAGGGGACGGGAAGACCTGCGCGCGGTGCGTGATCAGTGCGCCTCGCCCTTGGCAACCAGGTGCTCTCGCAGCCACCGCTCCGTGTTGCTGACGTGCAGCAGTGCGGCCGCCTGGCTCAGGGGGGCGTCCCGGGCCGAGAGAGCGGCGAAGATGGCCTCGTGTTCCTCGAGCGTCCTGCCCGCGGCCCGGCTGTCGACCAGGCCGCGCCAGATACGGGCGCGCAGAGTACGGCCCGAGACGCCCTCCAGGAGGGTCAGCAGGGACTCGTTGCCCGTGGCCGAGACGACGGCGTGGTGGAAGGCCGCGTCGTGGGCGTTCAGCGCCTCGACGTCATCGCGGGCATCTCGCATGGCGTCGAGGTGCCTTTTCACCTGGGCCAGTTGTTCGTCGGAGATCCTCGTGGCGGCCAGCGCGGTGGCCGCCGGTTCGAGCAGCCGCCGCACCTCCATCAGGTCGAGCAGTGCTCCTGAGTCGCCCTGGAGGAGTTCCACCGCACCGCCGAGGCTCCCGAAGAGGAGGCTCGGCTGGAGGCTGGTGACGTAGGTGCCGTCACCCCGTCTGACCTCCAGCACCCGGGCGACGGCCAGCGCCTTCACCGCCTCCCGCGCCAGGTTGCGGGAGAGCCCCAGCTGGGCGGCCAGCTCCGGTTCCGGCGGCAGCTTGGAACCCGGCGGCAGGGCGCCGGTCTGGATCAGCTCACGGATCTGTTCTATGGCCTTGTCCGTCAGAGACACTGCGAACCCTCTCCATGCGTGTGCTCCTCGGGCACGTCCGACCTGATTAGGCCTCGCGCACGAAGGTCTTCCCAGAGACCCTCCGGGACACGGCGACCCTGGAGTTTCACGTTCCGTGCGACCTGTCCCGGGTTCCGCATACCGAGAGTGACGTTGATGATACTGGGGTGGGTGAAGGGGAACGCCATCGCCGCGGCGGGAAGGCTGGTGTCGTGGCGTGCGCAGACCTCGGCGATCGCGAGGGCTCGGGCGACGAGCTCGGGCGGGGCGTCCTGGTAGTCGTACTTCATGCCCTCGGCGGGCCGGTCACGGGAGAGCAGCCCGGAGTTGAACACCCCAACCGCCACGACGCTCTTGCCGTGTTCCAGCGCGGCGGGCAGGACGTCGTCCAGCGCCGATTGGTCGAGGAGGCTGTAGCGCCCGGCCAGCATCACCACGTCGGCGGCGGTCTCGCGCAGGAACCGGGCGAGCATCGCCGACTGGTTCATGCCGGCGCCGATCGCGCCGACCACGCCCTGGTCGCGCAGCTCCGCGAGCGCGGGCATCGCCTCGTCGGCCGCCTGCTGCCAGTGGTCGTCCGGGTCGTGCAGGTACACCACGTCCAGCCGGTCCAGGCCAGTGCGCTCCAGCGTGTCCGCGACCGAGCGGAGCACCCCGTCGCGGCTGAAGTCCCACTGGCGGCGCAGGTCGTCCCGTACGACGAAGCCCTCGCTGTCAACGCCCTGCGGGCGCTCGTTCGGGACCAGCAGGCGGCCCACCTTGGAGGAGACGGCGTACGCGTCCCGCGGACGGTCCCGCAGCGCCGCGCCAAGGCGTCGCTCCGACAGGCCCAGGCCGTAGTGGGGCGCGGTGTCGAAGTACCGGATGCCGGCCCCCCAGGCCTTGTCGACCGCGGCGGCCGCGTCGGCGGCGGGGGTGACCCGGTAGAGGTTGCCGATCACCGAGGCACCGAATCCGAGTTCGGTGAGTTCGACGCTTGTGTGGTGGATCTTCCGGAGTTGCAAGACGTTCTCCTGGGGGATGTTCGATCGGCGTACGGTCAGCGTCTGACGTGGGCGGAGCCACCCGCGACGAGCGCCTCGACCTCGGTGAGCGTGGCCATGGACACATCGCCGGGCGTGGTCATGGTGAGTGCGCCGTGGGCGGTGCCGTAGGCGAGGGCACGCTCCAGGCCGGCACCGGTCAGCAGGCCGTAGATCAGCCCGGCGGCGAATCCGTCGCCGGAGCCGATGCGGTCCAGGACGTGCAGCCCCGGCATCCGCGGGCCGCTGACGAAACCGGTCGCGGCGGACCAGGCGGCCGAGGACCAGTCGTTCACGCCGGCCGACGGCACGTTCCGCAAGGTCGTCGCCAGCACCCCCGCCCCGGGTGTCCGGCCGGCGACCTCCGACAGCGCGTCCGGGACCTCGTCGGCCTCGATGAGCACCGCACCGGGGTACTTCCCGGCCAGGCCCAGCGCCCCCACCACGACGTCGGCGTACCGGGCGAGCCGCAGATCGACCTCGCGCGCCCGCTCCGGTCCGCCTCGGTCGGCCCAGAGGCTGGGGCGGTAGTTGGGGTCGTAGGAGACGGTCACGCCATGGCGCCGGGCGGTGGCCATCGCCTCCTCGGCCACCTCCACCGTGGTGTCCGAGAGCCCGGCGAAGATGCCGCCGGTGTGGAACCAGCGGACGCCGGCGGTGAAGACCGCGTCCCAGTCGACGGCGCCGGGCCGCAACTGGGAGACCGCGGTGTTCGCGCGATCACTCACGCCCAGTGCTCCCCGGATGCCGAAGCCCCGCTCGACGAAGTTCAGCCCGTTGCGGGCGGTACGGCCGATGCCGTCACCAGGCACCCAGCTGATCAACGAGGTGTCGACCCCGCCCTGCAGGACGAGGTCCTCGGTGAGGTGTCCCACCGCGTTGTCCACCAGAGCCGTCACCACAGCCGTGCGCAGGCCGAAGCAGCGGCGCAGACCGCGTACGACGTTGTACTCGCCGCCGCCCTCCCACACCTGGAACGTCCGCGCGGTGCGGATCCGGCCCTCGCCCGGGTCGAAGCGGAGCATCACCTCGCCCAGGGCCACCACCTGCGGAGTCCGCCCACTCATGGCGCGCTCCTCTCCACGGCTTCGGCCGTCAGCTTCCGGATCTCCGCGAAGTCGCCCCGCTCCAGGTGTTCGGCGGTGGCCATCCAAGTGCCGCCGACGGCGACGACCGCCGGGTGGGAGAGGTAGCCGGACAGGTGCGCGGGGCGGATGCCGCCGGTCGGCACGAACCGCGCCCGCGGGAACGGAGCCGCCAGGGCCCGGAGCATCGACGTGCCCCCGAGTGGCTCGGCGGGGAACAGCTTGACCGTGTCCAGGCCGGCCCGCAGGGCGCGCATCAGCTCGGTTGCGGTGGCGATGCCCGGCACGACCGGCACCCCCAACTCACGGCATTTTTCCATGACTTCGGGATCGAAGCCGGGCGACACCACGAAGCGGGCACCGGCGCCCACGGCACGCTCCGCCTGCTCGGTGGTGAGCACGGTACCGGCTCCGACGACCAGTCCACCGTGCGCCGCCATCGCCTTCACGACCTGTTCGGCATCCGGGGTGCGGAAGGTGACCTCGGCGCACCGCGCCCCGCCCACCGCCAGGGCGTCGGCGAGCGGGGCGGCCATCGTGGCCGACGGCACGGTCAGCACCGGCAGGATGCGGGCGCCGGACAGGGCGGCGGCCAGGCTGGCGGTCATCGGCCGAGCCATCCGCCGTCGACGGGCAGGACGGTGCCGTGGACATACGCGGCAGCGTCGGAGGCAAGGAACACGGTGGCGCCCGCCAGGTCGTCGGCCGTGCCCCAGCGTCCGGCCGGGATGCGTTCCAGGATGGCCCGGCTGCGTGCCGGGTCGTCCTGCAGTGCCTGGGTGTTGTCGGTGGCGATGTAGCCGGGGGCGATGGCGTTGACGTTGACGCCGCGCGGGGCCCATTCGTTGGCCAGTGCCTTGGTCAGGCCGGCGATGCCGTGCTTGGCGGCCGTGTAGCCGGGGACGGTGATGCCGCCCTGGAAGCTGAGCAGAGACGCGGTGAAGATGACCTTTCCTCGGCCACGGGCCACCATGGTGGCGCCCACGGCCCTCGTCAGCGCGAACTGGGCTGTGAGGTTGACCTGGAGGACCAACGCCCAGTCGGTGTCGGTGTGTTCGACTGCCGCCGCGCGGCGGATGGTGCCCGCGTTGTTGACCAGGATGTCCACCGGACGCTCGCGGCCCGCGAGGTTCGCGCCCAGTGCCCGGACGGCCTCGGGGTCGGCGAAGTCGGTCCGGATCGCCTCGAAGGTACGGCCCGCGGCGGTGACGTCCTTCTCGACGTCGCTGCCGGACTCCTCCAGCGAGGCACTCACGCCGATGACGTCCGCGCCGGCCTCGGCGAGCGCGCGGGCCATGGCCCGGCCGATGCCGCGCCGGGCACCGGTCACGACGGCGAGCTTCCCGGTGAGGTCGAAGGCGGTCATACGGCGGCTCCCTGAGCGTCGTCGGTGCAGTCCACGAGGATCTTCATCACGTCCCCGCCGCCCTCCAGGGCTTCGAACGCGGCGGGTGCCTGGGTGAGCGGCACGACCTTGCTGATCAGCCGGTCGGCCGGGATCGTGCCGTCGGCGACCAGGGTGACCGCCCGCTCGAAGTCGGAGCGGTCGTACAACCGGGCGCCAACGAGGGTGAGTTCACGCCAGAAGAACCGGTGCAGGTTGATCTCGCGGGGGCGGGGATGGATGGCGACGAGGCACAACCGGCCGCGTACGCCGAGCACGTCGACCGCCGTGTCCACGCCGCCCGCCGCACCGGACACCTCGAAGGCGACGTCCGCGCCCGCGTCTTCGGTCCACTTCCGCACGAGCGCCGGCACGTCGTCGTCGGCCGGGTTCCAGACCGTCAGCCCCAACTCCTCGGCGAGCCGCCGTCGGTGGGCGCTCAGCTCGACCAGCCGCACCTCGGCGCCGGTGGCCTGGGAGACCAGCGCGATCAGCACGCCGACGGGCCCACCGCCGACCACGACGACCTTCTCGCCGCCTCGCACGCTGGCCCGGCCCACGTCGTGCACGGCGACCGCCGTGGGCTCGACGAGCGCGCCCCGGTCCAGCGGCAGCGAGTCCGGCAGCCGGACGAGCGTCGAGGCGGGCACGGTCCAGCGCTGCTGCATCGCGCCCGGGGAGTCGATGCCGATGAAGTCGAGGTGCTGGCAGATGTGCTGGTGGCCGGCTTGGCAGGCCGGGCAGGTGTCGTCCCAGCGCAGGGGCATCACGGTGACCGCGTCGCCGGGCCGCCAGTCCTCGACGCCGGGCCCGACGCGGACGACCCGGCCGGACATCTCGTGTCCCAGGACGGCGGGCGTGCTGACCCGGGCGTCCATGTCGCCGTGGAAGATGTGCAGGTCGGTGCCGCAGATGCCGACGTAGGCGGGGGCCAGTTCGACCTCGCCGGGGCCCGGGGGCGAAGCCTGTGAGGGCGCCGTGTCCAGGGTGCGGGCAGCGGTATAGCGAACGGCGAGAGTCATCGTGTTCCCAGGGTCCCTTCAGCGCGGACGCCGATGGTCAGCAGCAGGTTGGCGTAGGTTCGGGTGTCGGCGGTGACGATCGCCAGCGCCAGGTCGGGGGAGCGGGCGGCGTCGTAGAAGGCGAAGCGGCCGAGTGTTTCCACGGGGGCCGGTGCGAGCCGTGTGCGGTACTCGGTGATGGCCGGCGGCTCCGGTTCACCCTCGGGTGGCACCATCACGTGGGCCGACTCGACGGGGACGGCGCGCAGCAGGACGTCGAGCACGGTGGTGACGTCGAGCAGACCGGGGGACAGGTTGAGATGCACGGTCCTCGCCCGTGAACCGGTGGCGGTGCTCGCGGGGTAGTGGCCGTCGGCGAGCAGGACGCGGGCGCCGTGGCCGGCTCCGGCCAGGGATTCGAGGATTCCGGGGTGCAGCAGTTCGGTCAGGAGCACGGCGGTGTCCTTTCGCGTGTCGTCTCCGGTGGGCTGAGTCGGTAGAAGTCGGTCGCGGTGCCGGCGAGGATCGACCGGGTCTCTCTCTCGGAGCAGTCCGCCAGCAGTTTCTCGACGGTTTCCGCCCACCGGTTCCAGCCACCCGCGAGTGTGCAGACGGGCCAGTCGGAACCGAACATCAGCCGCTGCGGGCCGAACGCGGAGAGCAGTACGTTCCACACCGGCCGGATGTCGACGGTGGTCCACTTCTCCCACTCGGCCTCGGTGACCAGGCCCGACACCTTGCACCGCACCTGCGGATGTCCGGCGAGCTGCCGCACCTGTCGTTCCCAGTCGGCCAGGTCACCGCCGACGATGGGGGGCTTGCCGGCGTGGTCGAGGACCAGCGGCAGTTCGGGGAGGCGCTCGGCCAGGCGGACTGCCTGGCCGAGCTGGTGGCTGCGGACCAGGACGTCGTAACCGAGCCCGCGCTCGCCGACCGTCCGCAACCCCCGTTCGACGACAGGGCGTTGCAGCCACTCCGGGTCCTGTTCGCCCTGGACGACGTGCCGCACGGCGCGCAGGTACGAGCCTCCTGGTCCGGCACACAGTTCGTCGAGGATCTCCCCGATGGCGAGGCTGGTCAGGTCCACCCAGCCGACGACCGCGCCGACCAGCGGGTCCTTGTCGGCCAGGGTCAGGAGTTCGCGCGTCTCGGGCAGGGAGGTCAGGCACTGGACGACCACCGTGGTGTCCAGACGGTGGCCGGCGATCGGCCGGGTCGCGGCCGATCGCAGGCCAGCGGTGTCAAAGGTGCGGCGGATGGGCTCGTGGCCGGGATCCTCCAGCCAGGGCTGGGGGCGGTGGCCGAGATTCCACACATGGTGGTGGGAATCCACGAGTTCAGCGGTGTCAGACACGGGAGATCCAGACCGGGCCGTCGGGGTAGGTGTACTCCTTGAGCGACTCCGGGTGCATCTGGGCGCCCAGGCCGGGGAGTTCGGGTGCGAGGTAGTGGCCGTCGGCGATGCGAACCGGGTCGACGAAGTGCTCGTGCAGGTGGTCGACGTACTCGATGACCCGGTCCTCGAGCGTGCCGGAGACGGCGACGTAGTCGAACATCGACAGGTGCTGGACCATCTCGCACAGGCCGACTCCGCCCGCGTGCGGGCAGACCGGCACGCCGAACTTCGCGGCGAGCAGCAGGATCGCGATGTTCTCGTTGACGCCCCCGACCCGGGCGGAGTCGATCTGCACGATGTCCACCGCGCCGGCCTGCAACAGCTGCTTGAAGACGACCCGGTTGGCCACGTGTTCCCCGGTGGCGACCTTGACGGGGCTGACGGCCTTGCGGACCGCCGCATGGCCGAGGATGTCGTCGGGGGAGGTGGGTTCCTCGATCCAGTACGGTTCGTAGGGGGCCAGCGCGCGCATCCACTCGATGGCGGGCTGGACGTCCCATCTCTGGTTGGCGTCGACGGCGATGCGGATGCCGTCGCCGACCGTCTCGCGGGCGGTGCGCATCCGCCGTACGTCGTCCTCCAGGTCGGCGCCCACCTTCAGCTTGATCTGGGTGAAGCCGTCGGCAACGGCCTCGCGGGCGAGGCGGGCCAGCTTCTCGTCGGAGTAGCCGAGCCAGCCCGGTGTGGTGGTGTAGGCGGGGTAACCGCTCTCCAGCAGGCGGGTGATGCGCTGCTGGCGGCCGGGTTCGGCGCGGAGCAGGATGTCCAGCGCCTCCTCGGGGGTGAGGGCGTCGCTGAGCCAGCGGAAGTCGACCTGGGCGACCAGCTCTTCGGGCGACATCTCCGCGAGGAAGCGCCAGACGGGCTTGCCGGCGCGCTTGGCCGCCAGGTCCCAGGCGGCGTTGACGACCGCGCCGGTCGCCATGTGGATGGCGCCCTTCTCCGGTCCCAGCCAGCGCAGTTGGGGGTCGTGGACCAGGGTGCGGGAGAACGCGCCGAGGTCCGCGCAGACTTCCTCGACCGAGAGCCCTACCACATGCGGGGCGAGGGTCGCGATGGCGGCGGCCTGCGCGTCGTTGCCGCGGCCGGTGGTGAAGGCCAGGGCGTGGCCCTCCAGTCCGTCTCCGGCGTCGGTGCGCAGGACGACGTAAGCGGCCGAGTAGTCGGGCTCGGGGTTCATCGCGTCGGACCCGTCCAGGTGCTCGGACGTCGGGAAACGTACGTCGAGGACGTCCAGGGCGGTGATGCGGGCGGATGCGGGCACAGCGGAGGACATGGCAACTCCTGTGGGGGCAGAGGGCGGGAACGCCCCTGCGACGAGATGGGGAACGACGGGGAGTCCGGCGGCCGTGCGGGTGAGGCGGATCCGGCGGCGGCCGCCCGGAGTCACTCCTGGACCTTGCCGCCGGTGATGCGCGAGATGATCAGGGCGACAAGGATGATCAGGCCGTTGAGGGCGCCGATCCACTGGGCCGGGACTCCGGCGAGGGTGAGCACGTTCTGGATCATGAAGAGCAGCAGGATGCCGGTGAAGGCGCCGAACATGGTGCCCTTGCCGCCGTTGAGACTGATGCCGCCGATGACGGCCGCTGCGAACACGGTGAAGATGTAGCCGTTGCCCTGCGCCGACGCGACCGAGGCCAGGCGTCCGGACAGCAGCAGTCCGGCGAGAGCGGCGAGCAGGCTGCCGGCGACGATGACGATCCACAGCACCCGGTCGGTGCGGATGCCGGCCGCCTTCGCGGCGTCGACGTTGCCGCCGATGGCGTACAGGGAGCGGCCGAAGCTGGTCCAGCCCAGCACGACGATGGCAACGGCGAACAGCACCAGGCAGACCCAGATCGACGCGGGCATCCCGAACCATTGCGCGGTACCCAGGTAGAGCATGGACTCCGGCAGCTGGAAGAAGGTCTGGCCACCGGAGATTCCGGTGAGGATGCCGCGCAGCACGATCAGCATGCCGAGGGTGACGATGAAGCCGTTGAGCCCGAAGCGGATGATCAGCAGGGCGTTGACCACACCGATGAGCACGCCGACGGCGAGGGTGACGGGGACGGACCAGGCGCCGGGCAGCAGCCCCAGGCCGTGTCCGGCGCCGGTCGGCACGACCAGCCACGCCGCGACGCCGGGCGCTAGGCCCATGGTCGACTCAAGCGACAGGTCCATCTTCTTGACGATCAGGACCATCGTCTGGGCGAGGACCAGCAGGGCGATCTCGGACATGGTCTGCAGGACGTTGATGAGGTTGTCGGCCTGCAGGAAGACCGGGTTGACGATCTGTCCGACGATCGCGATGACCACGATCGCCGGTACCAGCGCGAGGTCGCGCAGCCGGGCCAGTGGGATCCGGCCGCCGATCAGACCGGGCTGCTTGACGGCCGCGGGGGCGGCGTCCGGCGGTGTGGTGTCCGCGAGGACGGTCTCAGGCATCGAGGTCGACTCCTTCCATGGCGGCCACCAGATCGTGGTCGTGCCAGCCGCGGGCGATTTCGTTGGTCACACGGCCCTGGAACATCACCAGAACCCGGTCGCACATGCGCAGGTCGTCGAGTTCGTCGGAGGCGATGAGCACTCCGGTGCCGGCGTCCGCGGTCTCCTCGACCTTGCCGAGGAGGAACTCCTTGGAGCGCACGTCCACGCCCGCGGTCGGGTTGATCAGGACCAGGAGCTTCGGGTCGTCGGCGAGGGCGCGGGCCATGACGACCTTCTGCTGGTTGCCTCCGGAGAGGGCGGAGACGGGCAGTTCGGGACCGGGGGTCTTGATCGCCAGCCGCTCGATCATCTCCCTGGCGAGTCCGTCGCGACGGCCGCGGCTCAGGAACCCGTTGGCCCCCAGCCGCTTGGGCACCGACAGCGTGGCGTTGTCCGCGATCGACATGTCGGGGACGAAACCCTGGTGGTGCCGATCCTGCGGGACGAACCCGGCGCCGGCGGCGAGCGCGGCGGGCACACTGCCGGAGCGGGGGCGGTTGCCGGCGATCTCCACCTCGCCGGTTTCCGCGGCCCTCAGTCCTACGACGGTCTCGGCGACCTCGGTACGTCCGCTGCCGGCGGCTCCGGCGAGTCCCACGATCTCCCCGGCGCTCACCTGGAAGGTGACGTCACCGTAGGTGCCGGCGCTCAGGCCGCGGACGCTCAGCGCGGCCGTGGCACCGGGGTCGAGTGTGCTCGCCCGATCCCCGCGCGGACCGGCCGCCGTCTCGCCGGTCATGGCGGCGACGAGCTCGGTGCGGGGCAGTTCAGCGACCGGCGCCGTCACGATGTGCCGGGCGTCGCGGAACACCGTCACCATGTCGCAGATCTCGTAGATCTCCTGAAGATGGTGGCTGATGAACAGGAAGGTGACGCCCTGGCGTTGCAGGTCGCGAATCCGGTCGAAGAGCCGCTGGATCGCGGCCCCGTCCAGCTGGGCGGTGGGTTCGTCGAGGATGATGAACCGCGCACCGAAGGACAACGCACGCGCGATCTCCACGAACTGCCGCTGCTCCACGCTGAGATCGCCCGCGGGCGTCTGCGGATCCACTTCGACCGACCACGTCGTCAGCAACTCCTGGGCCCGGCGGCGTACACCCTGCCAGCTGATGAGCCGGTTGCGTCCGTGGTCGTGCCGGTTCAGGAAGATGTTCTCGCCGACGGTCAGCGTGGGGATGATCGTCGACTTCTGGTAGACGCAGGCCACGCGCTGCCGCCAGGCGTCGCGGTCGCCGAGCCGGGGGACCGGCTCGCCTCCGAAGGTCACCGTCCCCTCGTCGGGGGCCTGGAGCCCGGTGAGGACGGACACCAGGGTCGACTTGCCGGCGCCGTTGCGGCCGACGAGCGCGTGGGTCTCGCCCGGCCTGATGACGATCCGGGCGCCGTTCAGGGCCACCGTCGGACCGAATCGCTTGACTATGCCCGTCGCCTCGACCACGGGCGGGCCCGCCGGGGCCCGCCCGCTGTCCACCGGGCCGGGCGCGGGGGTGACTGCTCGTTCCCCGTCGCTCATCTCAACCACCTTGTACTAGTCATGAGTTGATGACGCCGGTCAGCCGAGGTTGTTGCCCCACAGCGACGTGTCGTCGCTCTTCAGGCTGGGTACACCGCCGTAGGTGCCGCCGTCGGCGGTGACGAGCGGTGCGGAGAGCTGGTCCTCCAGCAGGCCGTCGCGGACCTGGATGATCGTGCTGTCGTGATCGGTCTTGCCGGGCTTGAACGTCTTCCCGTCGATCGCGGCCTTCAGGTAGTACAGGGCGTACTTGGCGTAGAGGTCGGCCGGCTGGGAGACGGTGGCGTCGATCTTGCCCTCGGCGATGTTCCTGAGTTCCTCGGGGATGCCGTCGTTGGAGACGACGAAGACGTGCTTCTTGTCCTTGGGGTCGACGAGAAGGCCCTTCTGCTTGAGGACCTGCAGCGTGCCGGACAGGGCGAAGCTGGACTGCATGTAGACGCCCTTGATGTCCGGGTGCTGGGTCAGGCGCGTCTGGAGCTTCTGGGCGGCGACGGCGCCGTCCCAGTTGGTGGCCTCACCGAAGACCTTGATGTCCGGGTAGTTCTTCTTCATGCAGTCGTTGAACGCCTCGGTGCGGTCACGGCCGTTGATGGAGTCGAGGCCGCCCTGGAGCATGACGACCTTGCCCTTGCCGCCGAGCTGGGTGCCGAGGTACTGGCACGCCTTCTCGCCGTACGCCCGGTTGTCGGCCCGGACCACCATGTAGACCTTGCCGGTGTCGGGCCGGGTGTCCACGGTGACGACCGGGATCTTCTTCGCTTCCAGCTGCGCCAGCGTCGGCGCGATCGCGGCCGTGTCCTGCGGGGCCATCGCCAGGCCCTTGACGCCCTGGCTGATGAAGGTCTGGGCGTTGGCGGTCAGCTTGGCGACGTCGTTCTGCGAGTTGGTGGTCTTCAGGTCGAGGCCCAGCTCCTTGGCGAACTGGGGGGAGTACTTGATGTACGAGTTCCAGAAGTCGGTGTCGGAACGCGGGTAGTCGACGCCGACCAGCGGCTTGTCGCTCGCCGTGGTCGAGGTCTGCGCGTCCCCGCCGCAGGCGGTGAGCAGCGCCAGTGCGGAGAGGGCGGCGGCGACTGAGCAGGCGGTGGTTCTGAGTCTCATCGGGTGTTCCTCGGGCTGAGCGGATGGATGACGGGCGACGCCGCGCTGTGCGGCGGGTGAGTGCCACTCCCGTCGAGAGATGGGATGTATGTAATCGATGCACGAGGGACGTGTCTAGGGTCTCAAGAGGGGCTTTTGTGAATGCCCAGGTCAGAAGACATTCCATTTAAGTCACGTGCCTTACTGGATCTTGATCCATCCCATCAATGATGCGGATCGTGACGTCGGCATTGCTGTGCGTGCGGGTCCCGGGAGTGCTGCACGCGGAGACATGGCATGTCTCGGGGCGAGCAAGTAGGACAAATCAGTATCGAAACCATCAAATGGCTTGCAAGGGACGGCTTTTCATCCCTTCGAACCGTTGACATCGGCCGGATACGTGCCCGACCTTCGTCCGTAACACCGGGCACCCGAGCCCCACGGCCACCGCGCCCCGGTGTGTCCTCTGCCTTCCCCTTGGACGAAGAGGGATCCTCCATGCATCTCAGAAGTCGTTTCCGCACGGTCGGTGCGCAGATCACCGCGCTGACCCTGGCCGCCACAGGCGGCATGGCCGTGCTGGCGACACCGGCCCACGCCGCGGACACCGTGATCGGGGTGACCCTGACGACGTCGGACCTCAGTCAGGCCCTGACCCCGCAGCCCGGCATCACCCTGGGTCCGGTGTCCTTGGGCGCCGTGAACCTCACGGTGGACGACTCGAAGACGTTCCAGACCATCGACGGTTTCGGTGCCTCCTTCACCGACACCTCCACCTACCTGCTGCAGAACAAGCTCGACGCGGCCACCCGGGACCGGGTGATGAGAGACCTGTTCAGCAGGGGCTCAGGCATCGGCCTGTCGCTGATGCGGGTACCGATGGGCTCCTCGGACTACACCGCGACCCCGCCCTCCAGCCCCGGCACCTACTCCTACGACGACAACGGCGGCGTCGCCGACCCGAACCTCACCAACTTCTCCACCGCGCACGACGACGCGTACGTCATCCCGGTCATCAAGCAGGCCCAGGCGCTCAACCCGCAGATGAAGCTCTTCGCCAACAACTGGAGTCCGCCGGCCTGGATGAAGACCACCAACACGATGCTGGGCGCGGGCAACGGCACCCTGAAGGCCGACATGTACGGCCCGCTCGCGAACTACTACGTGAAGTTCCTCCAGGAGTACAAGGCCAAGGGCGTCAAGGTCTGGGGCGTCACCCCGCAGAACGAGCCGACGATCTCGCCGCCCTCCTACTCGGCGATGCTGTGGCCCGCCGCCGACGAGGCACGCTTCATCGCCGACCACCTCGCCCCGGCGCTGAAGCAGGCCGGCCTGGACGACACGAAGATCCTGGGCGCCGACGCCGACCACGTGAACGTCAACTACGCCAACACGCTGATGGCCAACCAGGCAGCCCGCGACGCGACGTACGGCACCGCGTGGCACTGCTACCGCAATGACCTGCGCAACATGACCACCATCCACAACTCCTACCCCGACAAGAGGCTCTACGAGAGCGAGTGCTCCACCGGGCCGGGCATCGCGCCGATGAACGCCGCCCAGCTCACCCTGGAGTCCACCTTCAACTGGGCCAACGGCGTACTCCTGTGGAACCTGGCCCTGGACACCAACGGCGGCCCCAAGATGGGCGTCGGCTGCGAGAAGTGCACCGGACTGGTCACCATCGACCAGGCGACCGGCAAGCCCACCTACACCGACAACTACTACCAGCTCGGCCAGTTCTCGAAGTTCGTCGTCCCTGGTGCCACCCGCATCGGCTACAGCGACGGCGGCAACGTCTGGGCCCAGGCGTACAAGAACCCCGACGGCAGCGAAGTGCTGGTCGCCCACAACAACAACTCCAGCGCGACCACCTTCACCACCACGTGGAACGGAGACGGGTCCTTCCAGTACACCCTGCCCGCCGGTGCCACGGTGACCTTCACCAAGAGCGCCCAGAACGGCGCCGCGCAGCTCGTCGGGCAGGGCTCCAACCGGTGCCTCGACGACCGCGGCAACCCGGCCAACGGCGTGCAGCAGTACATCTGGGACTGCGGCTCCGGCAACACCAACCAGTCGTACCTCTACTCCGCCGACCGTGAGCTGCGGATCGCCGGGAAGTGCCTGGGCGCCTCGGGTAACGGTACGGCGAACGGCACCAAGGTCATCACCTGGGACTGCAACGGCCACACCAGCCAGAAGTGGACCTTCCACGCGGACGGCAGCGTCACCAACGACCAGTCCGGTCTCTGCCTCGACGTGACCGGCCACGGCACGGCGAACGGTTCCCCGGTGCAGCTGTGGAGCTGCACCGGCAACCCCAACCAGAAGTGGTCCGCGACCGCCCCCGGCTGACGGTTCCCGCGGGCGTGCCTGAGCAGGCGCGCCCGCACCCGTGCCCCTCCTTCCCCGCCCCGCACTCACGACCGCACCAACCAGCCGCCTTGGAGGCCCCCGGTGTCACACATCAACAGACGTCAGTTCCTGGCCGGTGCCACGGCCGTAGCGGCGGCGACCGTCGCCGGGGGCGTGTTCGGCGCCGGCACCGCCCAGGCCGCACCCACCACCTACACACCCACCTGGGACTCCGTCGACCAGCACCCGGCGGCCCCCGAGTGGTTCAAGGACGCCAAGTTCGGCATCTACTTCCACTGGGGCGTCTTCAGCGTGCCGGCGTTCGAGAGCGAGTGGTACCCGCGGCACATGTACCAGAACAACAGCAACGCGAACCAGCACCACGTGGCCACCTACGGCAGCCCGTCCGCGTGGCCGTACCACAACTTCATCAACGGGGCGAACGACCTGGCGGACAACCACAGGGAGTTCGCGCCGAAGCTGAAGTCGGCCGGCGGCAACTTCGATCCCGACGAGTGGGCGCAGCTGTTCGTGGACGCCGGGGCGAAGTACGCCGGGCCGGTCGCCGAGCACCACGACGGCTACTCGATGTGGGACAGCCAGGTCAATGAGTGGAACTCGGTGGACAAGGGCCCGGGGCTCGACCTGCTGGACCTGTTCACCGACGCCATCCGCGCCAAGAACCTGAAGCTGCTGGTGGCGATGCACCATGCCTACAACTTCACCGGCTTCTTCCAGTACGCGCCGACGCAGTCGGACCCGAGCCTGAAGAAGCTCTACGGCCAACTGGGCTCGGCCCAGGAGAACCAGCTCTGGTACGACAAGCTCAAGGAGGTCATCGACCGGGCGCAGCCGGACATCCTCTGGCAGGACTTCAAGATGGACGCGGTCGACGAGACACAGCGGCTGAACTTCCTGTCGTACTACTACAACCAGGCCAACGCGTGGGGCAAAGAGGTCGTCGCCACCTACAAGGACGGCTTCAACCCCAAGGGCGCCGTCTTCGACTACGAGCGCGGTGGCCCGGCCGACCTCACCGCGCCCTACTGGCTCACCGACGACAGTGTCTCCAGCACCAGCTGGTGCTACACCGAGGGCATCGGCTACTACACCGTCAAGCAGCTGCTGCACTCGTTCATCGACCGGGTCAGCAAGAACGGCAACGTGCTGCTGAACATCGCCCCCAAGGCCGACGGCACCATCCCCCAGGCACAGCGCGACCTGCTGCTCGGCATCGGCGACTACCTCCAGCGCTTCGGGGAGTCGGTCTACTCGACCCGCGCCTGGACCGCGTACGGCGAGGGCCCCACGAAGATGGGCGGCAGCACCTTCGCGGAACCGACGTCAGGCACCGCGCAGGACATCCGCTTCACTCGCAACAAGGCGAACAACGCCCTCTACGCCACCGTCCTGGGCTGGCCCGGCAGCTCCCTGACGATCAAGACGCTGAACTCCGGCAGGATCAACCTGTCCACGCTGACCTCGGTGAAGTTGCTCGACTCGACCGCCGGCACCTACATCAACCTCGCCACCCCGACCCAGAGCGCGTCCGGACTGCAGGTCACCCTGCCTTCCTCGGCACCCTTCTCCGCCGAGGCCTACGTCCTGAAGTTCACCTTCTCCGGCCAGATCCCCAGCCTGCGCCCGGTCGCGGGCGCCGTGGTGTTCGGGGACGTCGGCTACTCCGGGGACACCGCCGTGCTCGCCCTCGGCAGCTACACCGCCGACCAGCTCGCCCTCGCCGGGATCTCCCCGAACAGCATCTCCTCGCTGCGCCCCGCTCCGGGACACCAGATCGTCGCCTACTCCGGGGACAACTTCAGCGGCACGTCGTGGACGTTCGCGGCCGACAACGCCGACCTGCGGGTCACCGGCCAGAACGACAGCATCGAATCACTGAAGGTGATGTTCAACCCGTCGACGTGGTTCAGGATCACCAACGTCACCAGCGGCCTGGCCCTGGACAGCGGAGGGAACGTGGCCGGCGGGTCCAACCTCAAGCAGTGGACCTGGGACGGCAGCAACAACCTGCAGTGGCACGCGATCGACCTCGGTAACGGCTACTACAAGCTGGAGAACCGCACCAACGGCATGGTCGCCGACGGCTGGGGCGCGACCAGCAACGGCGCGGCGTGCAGACAACTGGAGTGGAACGGCCACACCAACCAGCAGTGGACGATCACCCACCGCGGCGACGGCCAGTACTCCATAGCCAACCGCACCACGGGACGGGTCCTCGACAGCGGCGGCAACGTGGCCTCGGGGTCCGTCACCAAGCAGTGGACCTGGAACAACAGCAACAACCTGCTGTGGACCATCACCGCACTATAAGCACACCGCCCCCCGTCGCTGCGGCTACGGGGGGCCCTCAGCCGAGGTGTCGGACCACTGCCTCGGCGACGGCCTTGGCGCTGCCGGGGTTCTGCCCGGTGATGAGGCGGCCGTCCTCGACGACGTGGATGCCGAAGGGCTGTTCCGCGATGCTGTAGAAGGCTCCGAGTTCCTTGAGCCGGTCCTCGAGGCTGTAGGGGACGGCGTGGTCCCGCTGGGCGAGTTCCTCCTCCCGCCAGGAGAAGCCGGTGACGTTCTTGCCCTTCACCAGGGGCTCGCCGTTGCTCAGTGTGACGTCGAGCAGACCGCACGGCCCGTGGCATACGGCCGAGACGATCCGGCCGGTCTCGTAGAACCGTGCGATGACGGTCTCCAGCGCCTGGCTCTGGTAGAAGTCGAACATCACGCCGTGACCGCCGGTGAGGTAGACGGCGTCGTAGTCGTCGACGCCGGTTTCGGACACGGCGACGGTGTCCTGGAGCTTGTCCATGAACTGGCGGTCGGTGTACCGCTTGTCGGTGCCGAGATCGCCGACGATGTCGTGGGTGAGGCTTTCCGGGTCGAGTGGCACGGGTCCGCCCTCGATGCTGGCGATGGTGAGGTCGAATCCGGCCTGTTCGGCGACGTCGTAGAAGTGCGTCAGTTCACCCAGCCAGAGTCCGGTGCGGTATCCGACCGTCTCGTACTCGCCGGTGCTGGTGACGATGACGAGGATGCGGTTCTTGCGGGACATGGGGCTCCTTTTGCTGATGATTGACGGTGACGGCAAGGCTCCTGGAAAACCTAGGAATGATTTCCAGGCATCCCCCAGTACCCCGGAAGTGAATCGGGACTGGGCGTGAAGTACTGGAGTACCACTGGTCCTCATCCCGAAGGTCCAGGACGTCCGGTGCCGAGTCGTTGCTCGGTCGGCCGTCCGCGGGTGAGGACGCCCTTTTCTGTTGCGGGTTCCTCAGCCCTGAAAGGATGCGGCCGGTGCCGGACAGGGCAGGGTGTGGAATCCATGACGGAACTGAGAACGACCCGGAATCCAGAGGCCCGCTTCGAAGCGCTGGCGCATGTGGTGGTGGAGCCGCTGCACCGGTATCTGGTGCGGCGGGCGGATGCCGACATGGTCGATGACGTCCTCTCGGAGACGCTGCTCGTGCTCTGGCGTCGTCTCGACGATGTGCCCGGGCTCGGGTCAGGCCCTGCGATCGATCCCGATGACGTGCTGCCCTGGTGCTATGGCGTGGCCCGCGGCTGTCTGGCCAACGCCCGCCGGGCGGACAGCCGCCGGCTCCGGCTGGTGGAGCGGCTGACCCGGACGCGCGAGGCACTCCCGACCGCACCACCTGACCACTCCGACCTGCACGCCGCACTCGACAAGCTCAGTGTGCTGGATCGCGAGGTGGTGCTCCTGTGGGCGTGGGAGGAGCTGGCGCCGCTCCAGATCGCGGAGGTGACCGGCATGACCTCCAACGCCGTGAGCATCCGGTTGCACCGGGCGAAGAAGAAGCTCGCCGGACTGCTCGAGCGAAAGAACAGCACACCGGCCGGACATGAGACGAGTGAAGGAAGGAGCAGTCGGTGAACGACGACGAGCTGCTGGCCCACCTGAAGGCCGTGGACCCGGCACTGACCTCGAACGCTCCGCTGCCGGACATCAACCGTCTTGTGGAGGTTGCGATCACCCACGACACCACCCACGACACCACGACCCGGCCGGCGCCCGGCGCCGCCACCGTCACACGTCTGTCGCCGCAGCGTCTCCCGGGCGCAGGCCGCCGTAGGCTCCTCATGCCGGCAGCGGCCGTCGCACTACTCGTGGGAGGCGGTATCACCTGGGGCGTCGCGACGAACCAAGGCCAGTCGCCCTCGGCCGGCCCGCTGGCCCTGACTGTCGAGGACCTCGACAGCGGGGCACCCTCATCCGCGTGCGCGGAGCCCACCGCCGACACCCTGCGCCGCAACGCGACCGCTTTCGAAGGCACGGTGACCTCCGAAGAGGGCGACCGGGTCGAGTTCCGTGTCGACCACTGGTATCGCGGCGGCGACACGACCACGACCACGGCCCGACTCGGCAACGACGAGGACTGGCCGGAAGGATGGGTGTTCGAGGTCGGTCAGCATTACCTCGTCACCGCCGAGAACGGCGTCGTGCCCGTGTGTGGCGGCACCATCCGGGCCACGGACCAGGGCAGGGACCTGTTCCGCCAGGCCTTCGAGAAGTGAGCGAATCCGGGTAGGCGCCTGCCGCCCGGCTCGCGGGGCGCAGCGGGCGCCGCCGCGACACCGCACCTCACCCTCGTACGTCGGCACATCACATCCGACGCGCGGCAGGAGCATCCGGCCACCGCGTGGCGGCACCAACTCATGGTCTGCATCACGAAGGCCGTACCTCTCGGCACGGGAAACGTCCCCGTCCGCCGAACAGCGATCAAGGAGACAGAACGATGACCAGCGCGATCAGCCCTGCCCGAAATGTGAAGAAGATCCTGCTGGCGACGGCTGCTCTCGCCGCTCTCGCCGTCGGATGCTCGCCGACGGCGCCGGACGACGCGAGCTCGAAGTCCCAGTCGGGCAAGGCGGTTTCGAAGACCAAGTCGGAGAACTCGGCACAGCTGGCCCCCGCTGCCTGCGCGGAACCGCTCGACGTGGAGTTCCACGGCCGCGTCTACAGGGCGGTCGAGAACGTCGATTTCAGGATCGGGAACAAGGTGGGCAAGGCCGTCTCGGTCATGTGCGACGACACGGACCGGAAGAGCGACGCTCTCGTCCCTCAGCCGGAATCGCCCGCCTATGAGATCGACGGTGTCGACCCCGGCATCGCCATCGCGGTCGACGACATGTTCTTCGTGGTCAATTCCGGCAAGAAGCTGCCCGCCAGGGTTCAGAAGCTCATCGACGACGCGACCGCGGAGACCGAGACGGAAACGCCGATGATTGAAAACGCGTGCGCGGAGGAGGTGGAATTCGCTGGCAAGGTCTACACGGGCATCACCGGCCACCGCGACTTCAAGGCCGGGAACAAGGTGGGCAAGGCTGTCCACGTCGCCTGCGTCGACACACCCGACGACTACAACGACGGCCTGGTCCCGCAGTCGGAATCGCCCGCGTACAAGATCCCCGGTGTCGAAGCCGGCATCGCCATCGCGGTCGTCGATTCCTCGGACACCATGCAGATCTACGTGGCCGACCTCGACAAGCCCTTGCCCGCCGTGATCCAGAAGCTCACCAACGCCTCGTAACTTCCCCCACAGCTGCCGGATCCTGCCCCTGCGGGTCGGCGACCCGCCGTCGCCCAGGGGGAGGCCCTCCGACGCGACCGTCGCCCGGACCGAGGCGCGTGACGACTCAGGTGATCAAGAAGGGCGACAAGTCCGTCGTGGTCGCCCACCAGTGCTGCGGAGCGACGTTGCGAGACGGCGCTACGAGGTGGTCTTCGCCGGCTCCGACGGCTTGGCCGCCCCATGCGCCGATACCGGGCCGGACTCCTGGCGGGGCAGGAAGGCGGCGAGCGCGCAGCACAGCAGGGCAGCGGCGGCGCCGATGAGCAGGACGGTCCTGAAACCGTTCTCCGACGGGAGGGCGTGACCGGCGAAGTCGGTGGTCATCTGTGCCAGGAGCACGCCGATGACCGCACTGGAGGTCGAGGTCCCCAGCGAACGCATCAGCGTGTTGAGGCTGTTGGCCGCGGCGGTCTCCGACACGGGTACGGCGCTCATGATGAGCGCGGGCATCGAGCCGTACGCCAGCCCCACGCCCGCGCCGACGATACAGCCGACCACGACCAGCTGCCAGATCTCGGCCATCAGCACGACGCCGGTCGCGTATCCGGCCGCGACGACGGAGGCGCCGATGATCAGTGTGACCTTGGGGCCGCGCGCCTTGGTGATACGAGCGGAGAACGGCGCCGTCGCCATCATCACCAGCCCCATCGGGGCCATGACCAGACCGACCGTCAGCAAGTCCCGGCCCATGCCGTAGCCGGTCTGCTCGGGCAGTTGCAGCAGCTGCGGCATGACCAGGGACAGCGCGAACAGCGAGAACCCGATGGCGATGGACGCCAGGTTGGTGAACAGCACCTGACGACGGGCGGTGATGCGCAGGTCGACCAGCGGCGCGCGGGTGCGCAGCTCGTACCGTCCCCACAGGAGCAGCACGACCGCCGAGGCGGCGAACAGACCGAGCGTGGTACCGCTGCTCCAGCCCCAGTCGGCACCCTTGGACACGGCAAGGAGCAGACAGACCAGCCCGGCCGAGAGGCCGGCCGCGCCCATGAGGTCGAAGCGGCCGCCTGTGCGGACCTCGGACTCGGGGACCATCGTCACGACGAGTACCACGGAGAGGACGCCGAGGACCGCGGAGGTCCAGAACAGCAGGTGCCAGTCGAAGTGATCGGCGATCAGGGCCGCCGCGGGCAGCCCCAGAGCACCGCCGATGCCGAGGGACGCGCTCATCAGGGCGGTCGCGCCGGGCAGGCGCTCGGCGGGCAGTTCGTCGCGCATGATGCTGATGCCGAGCGAGACGGCGCCGGCGGACAGACCTTGCAGAACCCTGCCGATGATCATCGGGGTGAGTGAGTTGCTGAGGCCGCAGACCACCGAGCCGGCCACGAGGAGGGCGAGGCTGATCAGCAGCATGCGCCGCTTGCCGTACATGTCACCGAGCCGTCCCATGACCGGGGTGGCGACGGCGCCGGCGAGCAGTGTCGAGGTGATGGCCCATGCGGTGTCCGCCGCGGAGGCGTCGAGGAGTGCCGGAAGCTCGGGGATCAGGGGGATCACAAGGGACTGCATCAGCGAGACCGCGATCCCGCTGAAGGCCAGGACCGCCACGACGGCGTTCGCGCGCGGAGCGGCGGACGCCGTCGTGGCGGCTGGCCTGGATGATGCTGCGGACATGGGGGGCCTCTCGGGTGGGGCGATGGGCAGGGACATGCGAACTCGGGGAAGTGACACGGCGCATGGGTGAGGCGGCGCTCCCCGGGGAAGACGGGGGAGCGCCGCCGGACGCCGGGCGGCGGCCCGGCTGCGGCCGCAGGAGTGCGCGGCTACTCCTTCAGACGGATGGCTGCCGCCGGACAGATCGCCGCGGCCTCCCGCACGCCCTCGTGCAGCTCGGCGGCGGGGGTCTCGGTCAGCAGGATGGCGATGCCGTCCTCGTCACGCTGGTCGAAGACCTCGGGTGCGGCCACGACGCACTGTCCGGCGGCGACGCACTTGGGCTCGTCGAATTCGATGTGCATGGTTCTCTCTCCTTGTGTGTGTGGGGGTCAGGGCTGGTCCCAGGCGACCGGCAGGCGCTCCGGACCGCGGGTGAGCACTCCGGACTTCCAGACGACGTCCGCCTCGGACTCGTGGAACCGCAGGCCCGGGAAGCGGGTCAGCAGGGTGTGCAGGGCCACCTGCAGTTCCACCCGGGCGAGCGGGGAGCCCAGGCAGTGGTGTGCGCCGTGTCCGAAGGCGACGTGCGCGGCCTCACGGCGCTCCAGGTCGAGTTGGTGGGGGCAGGTGAACACGGACTCGTCCCGGTTGGCCGAGTGCAGGGCGACCATCACGGGCTCGCCGGCCCGTACCGTCACCCCGCCGACCTCGACGTCCTCCAGGGCGTAGCGGGCGAAGGTGGTGCCGATGGTCAGCGGGACGAAGCGCAGGAGTTCCTCCACCGCCTGCGGGATCAGGTCCAGGTCGGTGCGCAGGGCGGCGAGCTGTTCGGGGTGGGTGAGCAGCACGTACACGAAGTTGGTGATCTGGGTGGCGGTGGTCTCGAAGCCGCCGACGAGGATGCCGGAGAGCATGGTCTGCAGCTCCCCCTCGGAGAGCCGGTCGTCCTCGTCCCGCGCGGCGACGAGATCGCCGATCAGGTCGTCGCGGGGATTCTCGCGGTGCTCGGCGATCAGACCGGCCATGTACGCGGTCAGGCTCTCCCGGTGCTTCGCCGCCTCCTCCGCCGTGTACTTGGTGGTGGAGATGAACGCCTCGGCCCAGACATGGAACTTCTCCCGGTCCTCGAAGGGCACCCCGAGCAGGGCGCTGATCACGCTGATCGGCAACGGCAGCGCGAAGTCGGTGACCAGGTCGGCGGGGGCACCCTTGGCGAGCATGCCGTCGGCCAGATCGGCGGCGATCCGCTCGGCACGGGGCCGCCAGTCCTCGACCCGCTTGACGGTGAACGCCTTGGCCGCGAGCCGGCGCAGGCGCGAGTGCTCCGGCGGGTCCATGATCATGAGCGCGTCCGGCGGCGTGGGGAAGGGCCTGAAGCGCGGCTCGTCATGCCTCAGGCTTTCGTTCCGGCTGAAGCGAGGGTCGGCGAGGACCAACCGCGCGTCCTCGTGGCGGGTGGCCAGCCAGGCGGGCTCGCCGTAGGGGAGCTGGACCCGGCTCAGTGGCCGCTCCTTCCGCAGGTCGGAGTACAGAGGGCTGAGATCGAGCTTCTCGGCTGCGAACGGGTACGTGGCTGGCTGGTTGGCCGGCATGGACGACTCCTTGGTGGGGGCAAGGCAAGGGCACTCGCTTTAACTGAGATGATGCTATCGGTTATACGGGTCGGTGTACGAACTCAATAGATAGTGGACTATTGGTTGGTAAGGTGGGGCGGTGACTGCTGAAACTCCGCGTCGACTGCGCGCCGACGCCGCCCGCAACTCCGAGAAGATCCTCCGGGCCGCGCGCGAGCTCTACGCCGAGAGCGGCCCCGACGCCTCGCTGGAGGAGATCGCCCGCCGCGCCGGTGTGGGCATCGCGACGCTGTACCGACGGTTTCCCAACAAGGAGGAACTCGTCCGTGCGGCGCTGGACCAGAAGGTCGGCGAGGAGATGTCGCCCGCGATCAGCCGGGCACTCGAGGACAGCGATCCCCTGCGGGGGCTCGTGACCCTGTGGGAGGCCGCGGTCTCCTTCGCGGCCCGGGAACAAGGCCTCCTCGGCGCGGTGCGCAATGCGGGCTCCCTGGCGTCGGAAATCTCCGAACCCTTCTACGAGGCACTGATCCTGGTCACGCGACGGGCCCAGATCGCGGGACGGGTGCGCGCCGACATCGTTCCCGACGATCTCCACCGGATCACGGTGATGCTGCTGAGCGTCCTGACCACGGTGGATCCCGACGGCGACGGCTGGAAGCGTTACATCACCCTGGTGCTCGACGGCCTCGCCCCTGCGCAGCCGACCGTGCTCAAGGCGCCGGAGCCGCTCCGGCAGTGGCCGAAGCGGGGTGCCCGGCCTGCCTGACCGCGCGGTCGCTCTCACTCCCGCAGGCTCGATCCACCGCAGACCGACCACGTCTGGCCGTTGACCCACGCTCCGTCGTCGGAGAGCAGCAGGGCCACCGTGGCCGCGATGTCGGCCGGCCTGCCGACCCGGGTACTGCGGACATCCTGTCCCGGCTGCGGCGCGGGAGCACCGTTGCGTTGCAGGGACTCGGTCACGACCCGTCCGGGTGCCACGGCGTTGCACCGAATCCCCTCCCGGCCCCAACGCGAGGCGATGTGCCGGGTCAGTGCGTTGACCCCGGCCTTCGAGGTGGAGTAAGCGGGCAGCACGGGCAGGCCGGACCACGCACCCCCGGAGGAGCAGTTCACGATCGAGCCCCCGCCCGCGGCGAGCAGATGCGGGATGGCCGCCCGGCAGGCCAGGGTGTAGCCGAGCAGGTTCACCTCGAAGGTACGGCGCCAGAGCTCCACATCCATGCCGAGCAGATCGGTGTCCCGGTCGGGCACCGCGTCCGGAACATTGGCACCCACGTTGAAAAGGCCGTCCAGACCGCCGAGTTCGGCCACGGCACGATCGATCAGCGCCTGCACGGAGCTCTCGTCGGCCAGGTCGAAGCGCACGGCCACGGCGGTCCCTCCGCCCTCGGCGACGCGCCGCGCCGTCGCCTGCGCACCGGAGAGGTTCAGGTCGCCGATCACCACCGACGCGCCCTCCTCGGCGAGCCGTTCGGCCGTGGCGGCGCCGATCCCGGTGGCGCCGCCGGCGATGACGATCCGCTTGCCACGCAGGCCCTTCATGTCCGTCTCCTTGATGTGTGGTGAGCGACGAGCCGTCGTCTGATCGGCCCTGTGAGCAGGGCGGGCGAAGTCCACCGCGCATCGGGCCGCGCCCGAAGGGGAGCGGGGCGGCAGCGCATGCGGTTCCGCGGGGCCGGCTGTCGGGGGTGGCGGCGACCGCCGGCCCCGCGGTGCGCCGCCAGACCTCCCAAGGTGGCGGCGCTGGGGGCGCCTCCGCTGTGGAGGGCGCCCGTATGTAGGTCCCTCGCCTACCAGGTGACCGGCAGTTCGTGGACGCCGAAGGCGGCCATGGTGCCCCGGAACGGGACCTCCTCCAGGGGCACGGCCAGGCGGAGGCCGGGCAGCCTGCGCAGCAGCCGGGGCAGCGCCTCCGTCAGTTCCACACGGGCCAGGTTCTGGCCGAGGCACTGGTGGATGCCGTAGCCGAAGGCGATGTGGCCGCGGGTGCTGCGGGTGATGTCGAGGGTCCCGGCGTTGTCCATGAACGACGGGTCGTGGTTGGCGGCGGGCAGGTTGACGGCGATGATGTCCCCCGCCTTGACCTCCTGGCCGCCGATGACGAGGTCCTCGTGGGCGGCGCGCCAGATCATGTCCTGGGCGATCGAGAGGTAACGCAGCAGTTCCTCGATGGCGTTCGCGACCACCTTGGGGTCGTCGCTGTCCCGGACCAGGGCCGCCTGTTCCGGATGCTCCAGCAGGGTCAGCGTGCCCAGGCCGATCATGTTGGCGGTGGTCTCGTGGCCTGCGATGAGCAGGACGAGGCCGTTCATGGCCACGTCCTCCGGCTTGAGCTCCCCCGTCTCGACGCGCTCGGCGATCAGCCGGCTGATCAGGTCGTCGCCGGGCTCGCGCTGCTTGCGCTGCACGAGCTCCATCAGGAATCCGAACAGCGCGGCACTCGCCTGGCTCTTCTCCTCCGGTGTGACGTCCGGCTGGTTGATCGTGATGCTGTGCTTCTGGAAGAACTCGTGGTCCTCGTAGGGCACCCCGAGCAGCAGGGAGATGACCAGGGACGGCATCGGAAGCGCGAAGGCCGAGACGAGGTCGGCCGAGTCGCCCTTGGCGGTCATCTCGTCGATGAATCGGTCGACCATCGCCCGTACCTGGGGGCGCATCGCCTCCACGCGCTTGACCGTGAAGTCCTTGGTCATCATGAGGCGGATCCGGGCGTGCTCGGGGTCGTCCATGCGTGGGAACGCGGGCACCTGCATCTGGTCCGCGCCCGGGTGCATCCGGGGGTAGCGGACGGTGTCGGCGCTGATCCGCTGGTCGGACAGGACGAACTTGACGTCCTCGTGGCGGGTGACCACCCAGGCGGTCTCGCCGTTCCACAGCCGGACCTTCTGCAGCCCGTCGCCCAGGCGCCACTGCTCGTACTCGGACGGCAGATCGAGCGGACAGCGCGCGGAACGTGCGGCGGGGTAGGCCGGCAGATCGCGGTTGCCGGTCGGATCGGTGGCTGTGCTCATGGGTCCTCCAGTGGGGGTGTGGGGGGTGTGGGTACAGGGCGTTCGCGGACGTGGCGTCATGCCGCGGGGGCGCCGATGACGGCTTCCGTCCAGGCGGTACCGGCCGCGACGAGCGAGCGCCAGGCGCGTACGTCCTTGGGCGGCAGCCCCGCGGCGAGCACGCCGGTCAGCAGCTCGCCCCGGCGGTAGGCGACGAGGAGACGCCGTGCGTCATCGGCCTGCAGGACGAGCGCCTCGTCGTGGCCGCGCAGGTGGCCGTACGCGTGGATCTTGACGTCGTACTGGTCGGACCAGAAGTACGGCACCGGCGCGAACGGCCGCCGCTGGTCGGGGGTGAGGATGTTGCGGGCGACGGCCATGGCCTGCTCGGCGGCGTTCGTGCGGTGTTCGATGCGCATCGACGTGCCGAAGAACGGGTTGTGCCAGCGGGCCACGTCGCCGACTCCGTGGACGTCGGGCGCGGCGGCGCAGTACTCGTCGCACAGCAGCCCGTCCTGGAGGGCCAGTCCGCTGCCGTCCAGCCACTCGGTGTTGGGCAGGGAGCCGATGGACACGAGGACGTCGTCGGCGGGCAGGACGCTGCCGTCGGACAGCAGGACACCGGTGACCCGGCCGGCGGCGCTCTGGATCTCGTGGACCGAGGTACCGGTGCGCACGTCCACGCCGTGGGCCTGGTGTATCCGGGTCAGGAACCGTCCGGTCTCGTCGCCGACGGCCTGGCCCATGGGGACCGTGCCCGCCTCCAGGAGCGTCACCGCGATGCCCAGCGCGCGGGCCGTGGCGGCCACTTCCGCCCCGATGAACCCGCCTCCGACGATCACCAGGCGCCGGTCCGGGCGCAGCCGTTCCTTCAGTGCCAGCGCGTCCTCGACGGTGCGCAGCACGTGCACACCGGACACGCCGTCACAGCCCGGCAGGCGGCGGGGACGGACACCGGTGGCGACGACCAGCGCGTCGTACGGCACCAGGCCGCCGTCGGCCAGCCGCACCTGGCGGGAGTTCCGGTCCAGCCCGACGGCGGTCGCGCCCAGGCGCAGGTCCAGGCCGAGGGCGTCGATGTCCGCCGCGGGACGCAGCGTCAGACGGTCGGGCTGCCAGTCGCCCTTGAGGAGTTGCTTCGACAGGGGCGGACGGTCGTAGGGGGCGTAGGGCTCGTCGCCCACGAGCGTGATCGCACCCTCGTAGCGCCCCCGGCGCAGTGCCTCCGCCGTGGCCAGTCCGCCCGCCGACGCGCCGACGACCACGATCCGGTTCACGAGGCGGCCCCGCGGCCGGGTGCGCCGATGCCGGCTGTCAGTTGCATCAGATGTCTCCTTTGCTGAGCCGTTGCGATGCCCGCTCGACTCCTCGAACTGATAGCCACTCTCACCTAGTGCGGGTCACGGGACAACATACTTGAGAAGTAAGTGCCATTGGATTCGTCATCCCTAGGTCGCATCCGGGAGAACGAACCGAAAATAGCCACGTGAAGTGCGGTTTTTGCTCGTTGACGCCCGCTTCCACCAAGCGATAGCTTCCAATCGCTTGAGTCGTTTCACGCTCTCGACGTCATGACGTGCGCCCCTGCGCCCCATGGCGTTCCGCCCCGCCCCTCTCGTGGGCGGAGGCCAGTTCACTCCCGGAAAGAGGCGAAGCATGACTGAGGCGTATCGGAACCTGATCGGCGGAACCCTGCGTCCACCCGCATCGGGGCGATGGCTCGACGTGGAGAACCCGGCGACCGGCGAGGTCTGGGCGCGGATCCCCGCGAGCGGCCAGGCGGACGTGGACGCCGCGGTCACGGCCGCGAAGGAGGCCTACCCCGGCTGGTCGGCGTTGTCGGCGGTGGTCCGCAACTTCTATCTGCAGCAGGTGGCAAAGGTCTTCATCGAAAACGGTGAGGAACTGGCCCGGCTGGAAACCCGCGACAACGGCCGTCTCCTCGGCGAGAACATCCAACGCGCCGGAATCGGCATGGCGTTCGTATGGAACCAGGCCGCGGGCCGGACGCTGGAGGGGGTCACCGGCGACAGCGTCGTACTGGACCCGACCAGCCTCGGCTTCACCCGGCGTGAGCCCTACGGCGTCGTCGCCGCCATCGTCCCCTGGAACGCTCCGCTGGCGATGCTGTCCAACAAGGCGGCCATGGCGCTCGCGGCCGGCAACACCGTGGTCGTCAAACCCCCGGAGCAGGCGAGCGTGTCATCACTGCGCTTCGCCGAACTCGTCGCCGAAGCGCTGCCGCCCGGGGTCCTGAACATCGTCTCCGGCACCGGCGAGGAGACCGGCGACCCCCTCGTCCGGCACCGGGACGTCCGGAAGATCACCATGACCGGGTCGACGGAGACCGGCCGGGCCATCCAGCGGGCGGCGGCCGACACCCTCACCCCGAGCATCTTCGAACTCGGCGGGAAATCCCCCAACATCGTCTTCGCCGACGCCGACCTCGACGCCGCCGCGCAGGGCGTGACGGTCGAGTCCGTCTTCACCGGCAACGCGGGACAGGTGTGTGTGGCCGGCTCCCGGATCCTCGTCCAGCGGCCGGTCCTCGACGAGATGCTGAAGCGCATCCGCGCGGTCGCCGAGGGAATCGTCCTCGGCGACCCGGCCGACGACACCACCACCATGGGCCCCCTCATCTCCCGGGAGCAGTACGACCGCGTCGTCGGTTACCTCAAGTCCGGTGCGGAGGAAGCGGAGTTGGTCTTCGGCGGCCGGCACGGCCCGGACCTGGTCCCCGAACTGCCCGGCGGCCACTGGGTCGAACCCACCCTCTTCACCACTACCGACAACTCGCTGCGCATCTGCCAGGAGGAGATCTTCGGCCCCGTCGCCGTGGTCCTCCCCTTCGACACCGACGACGAGGCCGTCGCCCTCGCCAACGACAGCCGTTACGGCCTGGCTTCCGGGGTGTGGACCCGTGACCTGGCCCGCGCCCACCGCTTCGTCCGCGACCTCGACGCGGGCAACGTGTGGGTCAACGCCTACCGCCAGACGCGGTACGAGCTGCCGTTCAGCGGCGTGAAGGACAGCGGCTACGGCCACGACGCCGTCCTGGAGTTCACCCGGGAGAAGGCCGCCGTCATCAAGGCCTGACACTCCGGCACGCATCCGTACCACACCTGCCGACCAGCCCGTCGGCAGGTCCGCCCCAACCACCACCATGAAGGAGAAGTCACATGGGTGACATGGACGGCAAGGTCGCAGTGATCACCGGAGCCGGCGCCGGCATGGCCAAAGCCTGCGCGGAGCTGTTCGTCCAGCACGGAGCCAAGGTCGTCGCCGCCGACATCAGCGGAAAGGAGAAGGACACCGCGGCGGAGCTCGGCGAGGCGGTCGTACCCGTCCACTGCGACGTCTCGCAGGAGGACCAGGTCGTCGCGATGTTCGAGACGGCGGTACGCGAGTTCGGCCGCGTGGACGCCGTACTGAACGTGGCGGGCATCGCCGACGGAGCACCGCTCGCGGACTCCAGCCTGGAGATGTACGACCGGATCATGGCCGTGGACCTCAAGGGCGTGTTCCTGGGCACCAAGCACGGAATCCGTACGATGCGCGCCACCGGCGGCGGCTCGATAGTCAACTGGGCCTCGCTGGCCGCCCTGGCCACCTCCGGCGCCTATGCCGGCGTCTACTCGGCCGCCAAGGCCGGCGTCATCGCACTGACCCGGTCAGCGGCGACCGAGTACGCCACCGACGGCATCCGGGCCAACTCGCTCTGCCCCGGCATCATCCTCACCGACATGGGCCAGAACGCGGTCCAGGCGGCACCGGAGAAGCTCCAGAAGCCGGCGATGCAACGCGGCGGCACCCCGCAGGAGGTCGCCGAACTGGCTCTCTTCCTCGCCTCGGAACGCTCCTCGTACCTCACGGGGCTCGCCATTCCGATCGACGGCGGCTGGGGCGCGCTGCTCCGCTGACCGCACACCACATGCTCCCGGGGAGTTCTCCGGGCCCCGTGGCCTGCGCCGCGGGCTCCCGGAGAACTCCCCGGACCTCTCCGAAACGCAGAGGAGTACCTCTGAGATGTTCGGCAGCGACATGGGCGGCACCCAGGCGGAACTCAGTGGCAGCGTGCCGCTGGCCGCACTGCTGGGGCTGCCAGCCGGAACAGCGGCCGGCTTCGTCGGCAGTCTGCTGCACGGCCTTGACGGCGGGAAGACACACCGATTCCGTACGGCACCGCGCCCCCTGGAGACCTCACTTGGCGACCGCTGACCGACCTTCCCCGCCCCGGCCGTGCGGGAACCGCTGAGCCGTGCGGTCGGCAGCGGGCCAGGCCGCTACGTTCCGCGCGCTTCTGCCCCCTCACGCGGACCCTCACGCAGACCCTCGCACCGAACCGCGCACCTCCGTGCCGCCACCGGCACATGCCTGGGCCGCCCGCGCGGCTCACTGCCGAACCCCCCCACTGCCCCCCCACTGCCCCCCCCCACACTCAAGGAGATCCCATGAAACGACGCCGACTACTGGCCCTCGTCCTCGGCACCTGCCTGGCCGTCCCGGCTGCGGCGGCGATGGCGACGGGGACGACGCCCGCCCCAGCGGGCGAGGAACGCTCCTCGCGCATCACCGACGTCCAGGTGACACGCAAGGAGTCGCTGGGCACCTTCGGCGGCCGGCCCTACGAGCGGCTGGCCGGCACCGTCTCCGGGCTCGTGTCGGGGAAGGAACACGTGGCGGGGCTCGACTCCGTCGCCGGGACCGACGGGGACCACACCTACACCTCGGGCTTCGAGCTGATCCGCCCGGTCGGGCAGGACGACCGCAGCGAGGTCGTGGTGGAGGCGGAGAACCGGGGAATGCCCCTGCTGCTCCACGGCTACAACTCGATGCAGGACGCTCCGCCCACAGGAGCCCCGCAGGACGTTTCGTACTCGCCGGGCATGGGCGACGGCTTCCTGTTCGACGAAGGTCGCTCCTACGCCCGGGTGCAGTGGCAGACCGGCATCTCACCGGGAGTGCCGGAATCGGCCCAGGGCGTCGGCCAGGTCATCGTCCGTGACTTCGGGCGACTGCTGCGCACCGGATGGCTCGACGGTGCCGACTCGCCGCTCGGTGCGTACGAGCACCGGTTGCTCGTGGGGCTGAGCCAGGCCAGCTGGTTCGTCACCAGCTTCGTTGCCGAGGGCTTCAACGACGCCGGCGGACGCGTCTTCCAGGGCGCCTACGCCCAGGACGGCGCCGGCAACCAGCTCGCGATCAACGGCGTCGCAGCGGCGGACGGCGAGCCCCAGGTGCCGTATGTGAGGCCGGACGGTGTGCCGCTCACCCCTGAACAGGTGCTGCGTCGGCCGGCGACGGACCCCGTCTTCGTAGACGTGGCGGCCTACACGGACTACTACCGGCTCCGGGCCGGCATTTCCCGGCAGGCCGACCCGGTCCACAACTACTACCGGTACGACTGGCCGGCCGCCCACAACCCGGTGCTCAGCGCCGCCTCGGCGGACATCGCGTTCCAGCAGTTCGGCTGCAACAACGGCAACCCCATCCCGCTCAATCCCCTGCACAGCCAACCGTACGGTCGGGCCCTGCTCGTGGCGTTGGAGCGCCGCCTCGGCATCGGCGGCCCGCGCGGGACGATGCCGCCCGAGCAGCTGGTCACGGCCGGCGCACGTCCCGCCGATCCGGCGCTCCTCAACGGCCTGCCCGGCCGGGAGGTGACGGTGCCTCAGACGAACGCCGACGGTTTCCCGATCGGCGGAGTGCGCTTCCCCGCAGCCGACCTGCCGCTCGGCTCACCGATCCCGCCCGCGGTGGCACCGGTCTCCACCGCGAGCATCACCGCGGTATGCGGTAACTACGGCGGCTGGCAGCCCTACACGGCGGAGGAACTGCGCCGACGTTACGGTTCGCTCGACGACTACCTCAGTGCCTACGACGCCCGGGTCACCAGCCTGATCGGGAGCGGACTGCTCCTCGAAAGGGACCGCAAGACCCTGCTCGACCGGGCTGCCCACGAATGGTCGAAGGCCCCGACAAAGTCGTGACCGTCGGGACCTGCCCCGCCCGCCGGATGCCCCCTACGCGCAGGACTCCTAAGCCGCGCGTAGCCGGGGGGCCCGGCGGGCGTGGGCGGACCCCGGCTGCTGCGAGGAGCCGGTGATGCCCCGTCAGACGGCCGACCAGCCGTTGTCCACCGGGAGGATCACACCGTTGATGTTGCTCGCGGCGGCGGAGGCCAGGAAGACGATGGCGGCGGCCTGTTCGTCCGCGGTCGCCGCGCGTCCGATGTTGCCCCTGTACGTGCTGAGCACGCGCGGCCCGAGCGACTCGATGTCCAGGTCGGCCGTGATACCCGTCTTCGTGCCGCCGGGCGCGATCGCGTTGGTCCGGACGCCCAGGTCGCGGTACGTCACCGCGAGGGACTTGGTCAGGCCGGCGATCCCGTGTTTGGAGGCGGTGTACGCGGCACCGGCCGCGCTGCCCCGCAGGGACGCCTCGGAGGCGGTGAACACGATCGCGCCGTCGCCCGCCGCCAGCAGGTGAGGCAGAGCGGCGCGGGTCATGAGGAAGGGCGCGGTGAGGTTGATCCGCAGGACGCGCTCCCACTCGTCGTCGCCGGTGTCGGCCACGGCGGACATCCGGTCCATGATCCCGGCGTTGTTGACCAGGACGTCGATACCGCCGCAGGCGTCCACGGCCGTGGTGACGACACGGTCGACGACCTCCTGGTCGCTGAGATCGCCGACCGCGGTCACCGCGGTGCCGCCCGCCGTCGCTATGGCGTCGGCCGCTTCCCCGGCGCCGTCGCCGTTGATGTCGGCGAGGACGACACGGGCACCCTGTGCGGCGAAGAGCAGGGCGGCGGCTCGGCCGATGCCCGAACCGGCGCCGGTGACGATCACGGACTTGCCGGACAGGCCTGTGGTGCTGTTCATGGGTGGGTGCTCCCTGGGGGTGTCGACGACGGCGGGGCCGGGACCGGCTCACGGACCGTGCGTCGAGACTAGGGAGAACGAAGCCGCGCCCTGAGCTACCACAGGACCCAAAACCGCCGGATCGATGAGTACCGGGGTACTGCTCCGCTTCGTCCGAAAGGTGGTCGCACAGCGTGCCGCGCCAGGTGCGCCGAGGCCCTGGCCATGGGTGGGCGCTGCCGTGCCAGCGTTCTCCGCGTGCTTCGGGAGGAGGGCGACCAGTACCGGAGGAGGAGGCGACGGCACCGGATTCGCTTCCCGGGTGCCGTGGGCGGCTCGATTTTCGCGCCTAGCTTGATGGCCGGGTCACGCAGACCCACTCCGTTCTCGTCATCCATCCCGTTGTTTTCCCAGGTGGGAGTAACTCCTGTGGCCACCTTCCTCTACAGACTCGGCCGGTTCGCGTTCAGGCGACGACGCCTCGTGGTGATGCTGTGGATCGCCGTACTGGCGGTCGTCGGCATCGGCTCCGCGAGCGTGTCCGGCACGACGTCGGACCAGTTCACGATCCCGGGCACCCAGTCGCAGAAGGCGCTGGACCTGCTCGACAAGGAGTTCCCGCAGGCGTCCGCTTCCGGCGCGACCGCCCGCGTCGTCGTCGAAGCCCCCAAAGGGCAGAAGCTGACGTCCGGGGCCAACAAGACCGAGGTCAAGTCGCTCGTCGCCGACCTCAGGAAGGCCCCCCAGGTGGCGAGCGTCACCGACCCCTACACCAGCCGTCTGATCAGCAAGGACGGCACCATCACCTACGCCCAGGTCACCTACGAGGTCGCCCAGGCGGACGTAACCAGCGAGGCGCGTGACGCCCTGCACGCCGTCGCCGACAAGGGGGAGAAGGCGGGCCTCGCCATCAGCCTGGGCGGCAACGCCGTCAACGAGAAGGAGGGCGCGAAGGCCGCCGAGCTGATCGGGCTCGCGGTGGCCGCCGTGGCGCTGGTGATCACGTTCGGGTCCCTGCTCGCCGCCGGTCTGCCGCTCCTGACCGCGCTCCTGGGCGTCATCATCGCGATCCTCTCGATCACCATCGCGACCGCGATCTGGGACATGAGCTCCTCCGCGTCGACGCTCGCGCTGATGCTGGGCCTGGCGGTCGCCATCGACTACGCCCTGTTCATCGTCTCCCGCTACCGCAGCGAGATCAGGGCGGGCCACGATCCGGAGGACGCCTGTGGCCGAGCCCTGGGGACGGCCGGCTCGGCGGTCGTCTTCGCCGGCCTGACCGTGGTCATCGCGCTGGCGGGACTCAGCGTCGTCGGCATCCGGCTGCTGACGGACCTGGGCCTGGCGGCGTCATTCGCGGTCGTCGTGGCCGTGGTCGTCGCCCTGACCCTGCTGCCCGCGGTGCTGGGCTTCGCCGGGACGCGCATCATGAAGGGCAACCTCCAGACCAAGCGCATGCGAGCGCTGGAGCGCGGCGAGGGCGAGCCGATGGGCGTGCGCTGGGTACAGCACGTCATCCGCCACCCGTGGCGGGCGCTCGTGGTCTCGGTCGCGGTCCTCGGTGTGCTGGCCATCCCGGCCCTGTCGATGCGCCTGGGCATGCCCGACGACAGCACGGCTCCCGCGGGCAGCACCCAGCGGGTCGCCTACGACACGCTGAGCAAGGGATTCGGCCCGGGCTACAACGGCCCGCTCACGGTCGTCGTCGACGCCCGGGACAGCAAGGCCCCGAAGGCCGCCGCCGAGCAGACGGCCGCCGCGCTGGGCAAGCTGCCCGACGTCGCCTCCCTGAGCCCGGCCGTGTTCAACACCTCGGGTGACGTGGCCCTCATCCGGGCCGTCCCGAAGGGCTCCCCGAACAGCCAGGAGACGGTGGACCTGGTCGGGAAGATCCGTGACACCACCGCCCCTACCGTGCTGAAGGACACGGGCGCGGAAGTCGTGATCACCGGCACGACGGCCCTGAACATCGACGTCTCCGACAAGCTCGGCGACGCTCTCGTGCCCTACCTCCTGGTGGTCGTCGGCCTCGCGCTGATCCTGCTCCTGCTCGTCTTCCGCTCGATCCTGGTGCCCGTCAAGGCGACACTGGGCTTCCTGCTCAGTGTGGTGGCGACCCTGGGTGTCCTGGTCGCGGTCTTCCAGTGGGGCTGGCTCAAGGACGTCTTCGGCGTCGACACCACCGCGCCTATCGTGAGCGTGATGCCGATCTTCATGATCGGCGTGGTCTTCGGCCTCGCCATGGACTACCAGGTCTTCCTCGTCACCCGGATGCGGGAGGAGTACGTCCACGGTGCCGACCCCACCGAAGCGGTGGTCGCCGGCTTCCGGCACGGTGCCCGCGTGGTGACCGCCGCGGCAATCATCATGATCTCCGTCTTCGCCGGATTCCTGCTCGCCGACGCCGCACTGATCAAGTCGATCGGCCTCGGGCTCGCCTCGGCCGTCCTCTTCGACGCCTTCGTCGTCCGCATGACGATCGTGCCCGCGGTCATGGCCCTGCTGGGCCGCCGGGCCTGGGCCCTGCCTCAGCGGCTGGACCGCATCCTGCCCAACGTGGACGTCGAGGGCGAGAAACTGCGGCACGTTCTGGACGGGCCGACCGCGAAGACAGGGCCGGACGGGGAAGCCGGGCCGGGAAACGATCAGGACAGGCCGCTCGCGCCCGCCCGTGGAGGCCTGGACTGACCAGCGCGCCGCCTACAGTGGGCCGGCACACGTGATCCCACAGCGTGGGAGCCGCCCCTCCAGTCGCCGTCCGTCGGCCCTCACTCCCCCCAGGGGCTGACGGACGGTCCGCCCGTACCTCGGAGACGCCTCGTGACCTCGGCATCGAAGGACTCTCTCGTCGACCCCGGCACTCTGCTGGGCGGCTCGGAACACCGTACGGTCGTCCGGCTCCTGACCCTACTGGCCTCGGTAGGGCGGGCGGACCAGAGGCATCCCCACGTCAGGAGGTGGGGCATGCCGATCCTGTGTGCCGCGCTCGGCGTCCAGCCCCTGCTCGAGTACGACGGCCCCGGGCCCGCTGTCCCCGTCTCACTGGTTCTGCTGGCCGGGATCACCGTCCCCCTGCTGTGGCGCCAGAGCCGTCCCGTCCCGGTGTTCGCCGTCGTCACGGCCTTCTCCCTGGCGGAGGCCGCATGCGGAGTGCTGACCAACGCACACTTCCTCGCCCAACTGATCATGCTGTACAACCTGGCCCGCTTCGCCACTCCCGTCGCGTTGGCCGGGGCCGTGTCGGTCGTGGTGCCTCAGACGCTGGTCACCGTCCTCGCGTTCTCGTCCGACGTACAGCTCCAGCGCATCACCACCGCCCTGGCGCTGGCCGTGATGCTGGTGCTCGGCATGATCGCGATGGCCGGACTGGGGCTGGGCGGCCGGGTCGCGCGCCTGTATATCACCGCTCTGCAGGACCGGGCCGTGCGGCTGGAGGTGGAGCGGGACCAGCGGGTCCGGCTCGCGGAAGCGGCGGAACGGGCCCGCATCTCCCGGGAGATGCACGACATCCTCGGACACACCCTCGCCGTCATGGTCGGTCTCGCCGACGGTGCGGCCGGGCTGGCCGAGGCCAAGCCCAAGCGGGGCGCCGAGACGCTGCAGCTCATCGCCGACAGCGGGCGTGGTGCGCTGGCGGACCTGCGCCGGCTCCTCGGTACCCTCCGCGAGAACGCAACCGCGTCCTGCGACTCCCCGCTGGCGCCCCAGCCCGCCCTGACCGACCTCGACGCCCTCCTGGAGAGGGTCCGGGCCGCCGGCCCCACCGTGACCCTGACCACCGAGGGGGATCTCGCCGCCCTCCCTGCAGGACTGCAGCTCACCGTCTACCGCATCGTGCAGGAAGCCCTGACCAACACCCTCAAGCACGCGGCTCTTACCACGACGATCGACGTGGCCGTCGTGGCGACCTCCGCGACGGTGCGTGTCGCTGTCGAGGACAGCGGTCCGCCACACACGCCACGCAAGCGCCCCCGGGACGACAAGGGGCAGGGGCTCCTCGGTATGCGCGAGCGCGCCGCGCTCTACCAAGGGACGGTGTTCACCGGCCCGAACGCCCGGGGCGGCTGGAGCGTCCGGGCGCAGCTGCACCTCCTCCCGCCCACCAACCCGCCTACGCCTACGGAGAAGCACCCGGCATGACCACTGTCCTCATCGTCGACGACCAGGCGCTGCAACGCCTCGGCTTCAGCATGCTCATGGAACAGCACCCCGACCTCAGCGTGGTCGGCGAGGCCACACACGGCGCCGAAGCGGTACGCATGACGGCCGAACTCCACCCGGACGTCGTCCTGATGGACGTACGCATGCCCGGAATGGACGGCATCGAGGCGACCCGACGCATCGTCACCTCCGGTGGCCGCTCCCGCGTGCTGGTCATGACCACCTTCGACCTGGACGAGTACGCCTACGACGCCCTGCGCGCCGGAGCCAGCGGCTTCCTCCTCAAGGACGCCCTGCCCGAGGAGCTCGTCGCCGGTATCCGCGCGGTCGCCGCCGGGGACGCCGTCATCTCACCGGGTCTGACCCGCAAGCTCATCGACGCGTTCACCACGCGCCTGCCCGGCCACACCGCCGATCAGACACGACAGCTGGAAGCCCTCACCGAACGCGAGATCGAGGTCCTCACTGCGGTCGCCACCGGCTGCAGCAACGCCGAGGTCGCCGAACAGCTGCACCTGGCCGAGACCACCGTGAAGTCCCATGTCAGCCGCATCCTGGCCAAGATCGGTGCGCGGGACCGGGTCCAGGCGGTCATCTTCGCCTACGACGTGGGGCTCGTGAGGCCGGCATGAGCGGCCAGACGGTGTGGAGGCACGAAGCAGGATCCGGACAGCGGTCATCGGAGTCGGCCACGTGGGAGTGGAGAAGAACGAAGTGAGCACGCACATTCAGGAGCCTGGTAGAGCCCGTCCGGGAGCGGTGCGGGGACGGCGGGGGCCGCTGCACAGGGCGCGTCCGGTGATCAGGACCACGGGCGCGCCCATGAACAGGCCGGGGCCGACAGAACGGCTCCGAACGGAACGCCGATACGACCCACTCCCAGAGATCGCCCGACGCGTGGCCGTGGGGAGCGCGCTGGTACTCCTCGTCAGCGGTGTCGTCTCCGTGGTGGTGTGGTTCTGCGTCGCGTTCGAGACCGTCGTGACGCCGGTTCTGCTCGCGCTGCTCGGTGCGGCCCTGCTCGGCCCGCTGTATCGGCGGCTGATCGCGATGAGGATCAACAAATCGCTCGCCGCCGGGCTGACCTGTGCCGCCGTCGTCGTGGTCATGGGCGGGGCGGCGTACATCGTGGTGACCGCCCTCATCGACACGGGGGACCAGATCGTCTCCTCGCTGCGCGACGCAGCCGGGTCGATCGAGGAGAGGTTCGCGGTGGCGGGGACGTCCCTGGACGATCTCGCCGCGAACGCGAAGGACCTGCTGTCGAAGTTCGGTGGCACCGCCGTATCCGGCCTGCTGAGCGGCGTGAGCGTGGTCGTCGAGATGGCCGCGACGGGCACACTCGCGATCCTGCTGATGTTCTTCTTCCTGCGTGACTCCGACCGGGCCGTCGCCGCACTGCACTCGCTCGCCCCTCGGGGCTCCGGTGAGAGCCTTGAGGTGATGGCCCGTCGCGCCTTCCAGGCGATCGAGGGCTTCATGCGCGGCACCACGATCGTCGCGTTCGTCGACGCCGTCTGCATCACTGTCGGTCTGCTCGTCCTGGACGTGCCGGGGGCGGTCGGGCTCGGGGCGCTGGTGTTCATCGGCGCGTACATCCCGTACCTCGGTGCGCTCCTGTCCGGCGCGGTCGCCGTCCTGGTCGCCTTCGCCGACGGTGGTTTCGGTACCGCGATGTGGGTCCTGGGCATCGTCTTCGTGGTGCAGCTCCTCGAGGGCAACGTGCTCCAGCCGATGATCCAGAGCCGCACGCTGCAGATGCACCCCGCGGTGATTCTGGTGGCCCTCACAGCCGGCGCCTCGGTCGCCGGGGTCCTCGGCATGCTTCTCTCCGTGCCCATGACCGCGGCCGTGTTCGGAGTGGTGTCGGAGCTGCGGGGCCGCTACCAGCAAGAAGGCAGGGGTACGGAAGAAGCGGCGGTCAAGACTCTCGTCGACCCCGGAACCGATCCGGGAAAGCCGCGACGGCGCTCACGCAGGCTCAGGGGCGCGGTGTCCGAAGCCTGACCCGCCGACACGAGTGGGGTACCAGCCAGAAGCGGTCGGCTGGTACCCCACTCGTCTGTTCCGGTCGGGCGGTACGCGATCAGTCGGGGTACACCGCCTGGCGCATGTGCTGGGCCATCAAACCGTAGACGCTTCGGGCTGTTTCGGCGTCGTTCTGGTCGTAGCCGTGGTCGGCGCCGGGCACGTCGCAGTGGTCGTGGAGCGATCCGGCCCTGCGCAGTCGCTCGGCGTAGCGGGTGCCTTCCGCACGCAGGAGGTCGTGCTCGGGCGTGATGACGAAGGCGGGGGCGATACCGGTCAGGTCGGCGGTGTCGGAGGGATGGGCGGGGGAGACCAGCGGATCGCCGCGCAGGCTGAGGTCCGGTACGTAGGAGGTGTCGAAGACATCCGCCATCCACGGGCGCAGCAGCGGTTTGGCGATGACCGAGCGCTTGTCCCTGGCAGAGGTGACGAGGTCCAAGGGGGGATAGTGCAGGATCTGCAGAGCGATGGAGGGGCCTCCTTTCTCCAGTGCCTGGCGGGCCACCGCAGCCGCGAGGGCTCCTCCGGCGCTCTGGCCTCCCACGGTGAGAAGGCTGCCGTCCCAGCCGTGTTCCGCGCCGTGTTCGGCGACCCACGCGACGACCTCGTACGCCTGGTGAGGCGGCGCCGGAAAGGGGTGCTGCGGCGCGACGACGTAGTCCACGTTCACCACCACCGCACCCGCCTCGGCCGCGAGGAATCGGCACAGCGGGTCGTCCAACTCGACAGGCGGCAGGACGAAGCCGCCACCGTGGAAGTTCACATGGACCGGCGGCAACGGCGCGTCGGCGGGACGGTCGGGTACGTACACGACAGCGCGGGCCGGGGCGACGGAGGTCGGGACGGTCAGCTCAAGGGTGTTCCGCGGGTACTCCGGATAGCGCTTGTACAGGGAGGACGCGACATGCCGGTCCGCCAGCAGGGCATTCAGACGCTGCATCACTTTGGCGGCGGGAAAGGCGAGCGCCGGCCGGGCCAGGAGAGACATGACAGCTCCGTTCGGTGAGATCGCGCGCCGGGCTCACCGCTTCGAGAGGGCCGCCGCTGCGCAACGCCCAGGCTAGTGACCCCGTGCGCGAGGAGCAGAGCACCAAAGCAGCGAACAGGACCGGGCCGACTGGTACTTGAGGAGGAGGCGTGTTCCTCCTCAAGTACGGATGCGGGCCACGTGCGCGGGGAGTGTCCCTTCGGAGGAGGACGACCACTACCGCGGTAGGGGCCGTCGTCCCCGATTTGGGTTCTCCAGTGCCGCGCGCTGTCGAGACGACGCCCTTAACGTGACATACGGGCGGCTCAACGGCCCCCTGCGCACTTCTTCCGCCACCGTCCGCCGGCCCTCTTCACCCGGGGACGGCGGACGGTCCGCAAGCACCCCGGAGACGCGTTCTGTGACCAACACCCCCTCGCGGGTCCGTCCGGTGGAACCCGGCAGCCTTCTGTGCGGCCCGGAGCATCGCACGGTCGCGCGGCTTCTGGCCCTGCTGATCTCGATGCAGAGGGCCAACCAGAGGCACCCCCGCGTCAGGCTGTGGGCGGCGCCACTGATGTGCCTGCTTCTCGGCGTCCCGGGTCTTGTGGACAGTGCCGCCGGGGACGGGCCCGATTTCCCCACGGCTCTCATGGTGCTGATGGGATTCACCGTCCCGCTGCTCGCGCGGCAGCGCCATCCGGTTGCGGTCTTCGCCGTCATCACGGTCTTTTCCCTGGCGGAGGCCGTGTCCGGGCTTCTCACCAACGCTCATTTCCTCGCGCAACTGATCATGCTGTACAACCTCGCCCGGTTCGCCCCACCGGTTCATTTGGCCGTCGCGGTCGCGATCACCGTCCCCCAGACCATCGTGACGATCATGACCTTCGCGCAGGACACCCAGATGTCACGGATCGACAGCCCGCTGGCGGTGACAATCGACCTGGTGCTCTGCATTCTCGCCATCGCCGGTCTGGGACTGGCCGGCCGGGTGGCGCGCTCGTACATCATCGCCCTGGAGGACCAGGCGGCGCGTCTGCAGGTGGAACGCGATCAGCGGGCTCGTCTCGCGGAGGCCACGGAACGGGCACGTATCTCCCGGGAGATGCACGACATCCTCGGACACACCCTCGCCGTCGTGGTCGGTCTGGCCGACGGTGCGGCGGGGCTGGCCGAGACCAATCCGAAGAAGAGCGGGGAAACACTGCGGATCATCGCGGACAGCGGGCGCGGCGCCCTGGCCGACCTGCGTCGGCTCCTCACCGCGATTCGTGAGGAGGGACGCCATGAGGCGCCCTTTCACCCCCAGCCGGGTACGGGCGATCTCGGGGCTCTGCTGGAGCGGACCCGTGCGGCCGGCCCCGACGCCCGTCTCGAAACCGCCGGGGACCTGACCGGCCTGCCCGCAGGACTGCAACTCGCTGTGTACCGCATAGTCCAGGAAGCCCTGACGAACACCCTCAAGCACGCCGCCTCCGACACCGCGGTCCGTGTCGCCGTGATAGCGGAGCAGGACGCCGTGCACGTCACCGTCGAGGACACGGGTCCGCCCGCCCTCGAACGGGCTCGTTCCTCGGAAGGCGGTGGACAGGGGCTTCTCGGCATGCGGGAACGCGCCGCGCTCTACCAGGGGACGGTCACCGCCGGTCCGAACTCCGCCGGCGGCTGGAGCGTTCGCGCCGTCCTGCATTCGACGCCGCCGGTGAAGGCGGGCCTGGACGCACACCAGGCATGATGCCTGGCCGGCTTGGCGGCACGAGCGCCTGCCGTCCTCGCGCCTCGGTCGGTGCCGACGGTCAGAACATGGTGTTGTCGTTCTTGGAGGTCGCTGGGATGAGCTGGAGGACGTCCCAGTGCTCGACGATCCTGCCGGCCGCGTCGAAACGGAAGATGTCGATGCCGGCGTACTCCTCGGCGGGCCAGGTCTGGTGGCAGTGCAGGATCACGTGGTCGCCTTCTGCGAAGGCGCGCTTGACCTCCACCCGCTTGCCCGGGTACTCGGCGGCCATCCGCTCGAAGTAGTCGATGAACGCCTGCTTGCCGTCGCCGACGTGGGGATTGTGCTGGATGTAGGTGTCGCCGACGTACCGGTCGATGGCCTCGGCGGGACGGCACTGGTTGAACATCAGGTCGTAGAACGCCTTGGCCGTGGCCTTGTTGGTCTGCGGGTCGCTCACGGTGTCTCCGTAGTGTCGGGTGTCAGGTGCGGCGAAGTGAGTGCGTCGAGCAGGTCGTCGGCCCCGACCGGGACGGGCAGAGCCCGGCCGGCGAGGTCGGCGGGGGTTTCGGGGTGAGTGGGGTTGACGCGTACGAGACGTGAGTGGGAGAAGCGGCGGGTCAGGTGTTCACCAGGCCATCGAATCACGCCCGGGGTGTTGAATCCGGCGCCGAGTTCCAGGATGAGCAGGCGAGTGTCGGCGGGTGCCGTTCCCAGCCAGTGCTGGAGGCGACGGCCCGCCGGGAGGTAGGGGGCGTCGACGAACTCGGGGCCGGTACGGACGTTGATCTCGACCTCCCCGCCGCAGTTCGGGCAGCGGGGCAGGGCGCTCGGGTCCATTACAGCACCGGTGGCCGGGTCGTACGCGGCGAGGAGCCGCTCGACGAGGGGGCGGCTGTCCCAGGTGGTGGGTGTGCACGGGGTGACGCACTGGTAGCGGCCGTAGTCGCCCTGCGGTGTGAAGACCCGGTCGGCGGCGAAGCCGCCCCGCGCGAAGAGGGCATCCACGTTGGATGTCATCACCCAGTGGTCCTTGTTGCCGACGAAGGAGCGCAGACGCTGGTAGAGGGGGTTGGGGTCCGGGGAGAAGCGGATGTCGTCGACGTGGACGGCCCAGTAGCCCCACAGCAGGGCGGGCGGCAGGGGGACGCCGACCAGGTAGCGGGAGCGCAGGCCGAGGCGGTGCAGGGCGGGGAAGAGCTCCTTGAAGCGGTCCTCGTCGCCGTAGTCGTATCCGGCGGCGGCGCTGAGTCCGGCCCCGGCGGTGATCAGGACCCGGTCGGCCTCGGTGAGCCAGGTGCGTATCGTGTCGGCGGCGGCTGCCATCTCGAAGGCGGGGTGGTTCATCGGGGTCGGGTTCTTTCGGTCAGGGCGTGGAGGTAGGCGGCGAGGTCGTGGTCCGTGTACACGTTGAAGATCACGCGGTCGAACCGTTCCGGGTGGAGGTCGAGCCAGTCGGCCACGGTGTCCAGGGCGATGCGGGCGGCCGGTGTCCTGGGGTAGCCGAAGACGCCGGTACTGATGCCGCAGAACGCGACGCTGTGGATGCCGTCCACTTCGGCCGCGAGGTCGAGGCAGGCACGGTAGGAGGACGCCAGTGCCTGCTGGTGGAGCGGGCGCACGGGGCCGTCGACGATCGGGCCGACGGTGTGCAGGACGTAGCGGGCGGGCAAGTGGTAGCCCCGGGTGATCTTGGCCGTGCCGGTCGGCTCCGGGTAACCCTGCAGGGACATGATTGTGTGGCAGTCGGCACGCAGGCCGGGGCCGGCGGCGGCGTGGATGGCGTTGTCGATGCACGGGTGCATAGGGGCGAAACAGCCGAGCAGGGCGCTGTTGGCGGCGTTCACGACGGCGTCCGCGCCGAGGGCGGTGATGTCGCCCTGCCACAGCACCGTCCGGTCGGCGGCCCGGTACGTGGTGTGGGGAAGCGTGTCGCGGACGGTGGGCAGCGAGGTGGCGTCGACGGTGTCGCGTGCCAGGCGTTCGCCGGCCAGCAGCGTCTCCAGCACACGGGCGGCCCCGGTGGGCAGCGGGCCTGGCTCCCGGACTGTCAGCACGGCGCGCAGGAGCTGCCGGGCGGCGGCATCGTCGATCCGGTCCGCCGCACCGGGGCGCAGCCCTGCCCTCAACGCCACCGGGTCGTCGGCCAGCAGGCCGAGCGCCTCGCGGACCAGGTCGGCGGGCCGATCCCCTGGGACATGACCGACGTCGGACCGGAAAGGCTCGTCGAGAGCGATGGCGGGGCTGTAGGCGGCGAGCGGCAGCGGGGTCGCGTACACGGTGGTCCTCCCGGCGGGTGGGCGCACGCCGCCGTGCCCTCACCCGCGGGCTGGTGGGGGCACGGTGGCGTGTGAGGGCAGCCTTCAGGCGGGTTCGAGGGTTCCGGTGTGGAGTTCGGCGACTCGGCCGTTGTCCGTCTCGTAGGTCCAGAAGGCGTGGATGGTTCGGGTGTTGAGGTTCATGAGGTGGGTGACCGTCATGCCGGAGGCTTCGACCCAGCCGACGATGAACAGGCCGGGGGCCACCTCGGCGGTGTGGAGGGTGACGGTCTCCTCGGCGCCCTTGGCCGGGCCCTCCAGGGTCTCGTAGCGCAGGCTGATGCCGTCAGCCGAGTAGGTGTTCCGGAAGACAACGCCGTTGTCGACGCGGAAGACGAACGTCTTCCCCGCATAGGTCAGGCCACTCAACGTATCTCTCCTTGCTGGTGCCGTGGTGTGTCAGAACAGGCCGTTGGAGTGCGGGAGTTCGGCGGGCACGGGAACTACGACGTCCCAGTGCTCGACGATCTTGCCGCCCTGGACGCGGAAGAGGTCGTAGTAGGCGACGGGGACGCCGAACTCGCCCTCGGACTGGAGCAGGACGAAGTCGCCCTCGGCGATGACCTTGTGGACGGTCTTGTAGACGAGGTTCTTGCCCTGTTCGGCCCACTGCGCGGCGGCGGCGCCGAAGCCGTCGAGTCCGTCGGCTGCTTCCGGGTTGTGCTGGTGGTAGGTCTCGGTCGAGATGTAGTCGGTCAGGACCGAGTAGTCGGCGCCCTTGAGGACCTTCTCGGCGAACTCCGCCACCAGGGCGCGGTTGGCCTCGGTCCTGTCAAGGTCGGCGGGCTCGGTGGGGCCGTCAGTCTGGGAGCGGCCGGAGGCGGTGTCCTCGACCAGTGGGGTGAGGGCGTCCCAGTGCTCGGCGAGCTTGCCGTCGGCGTCGACGCGGAAGATGTCGAAGGCGACCAGCGGGTCCGGGCCGAAGCCGTGGTACGTGCCGTGCAGGGCGACCAGGTCGCCGTCGGCGATCACCCGGGCACCCTCGTACCGGAAGCCCTCCGGCAGGCCGGCGACCAGCTGACGCAGGGCCTCGGGGCCGTCGGCGGCCAGCGCGCTGTGCTGGGTGTAGCCGGCAGCGACCCAGCGGTCCACCGCGCTCGGGTCCTTCTGGCCGAACAGCTCGCCGGCTGCGGTCAGGACGGTGTTCCTGGCGTTGCTCATGATGGTTCTCCTCAAGAGGACAGGTTGTGGATGGAGGCCTGGGGGACGGCCGCAGCCAGACGCTGGTCGAGGGCGGCGGTCAGGGAAGCGGCCGTGGAGGCCGCGCCGCCCATCTGGTCGGCACCGTGTGCGGTGTGCAGCAGCAGCGCCGGGTAGGAGGTGACGCCGAGGCGGCGCAGCGCAAGGAAGGCGGCGCGAGCCTCCCCCCGGCCGGCCGGGGCGCTGTACGCCGAGGTGACGGCGTCCGCGTCCAGGCCGAACTCGTCGGCTATGTCCCGGTAGACGTCCACGTCGGACAGGCTGCGGCCATCGACGAACCACGCCCGCTGTATGGCCTCGGCCGCTTCCAGTTCGCTGACTCCGGGCTGGTCGCGCAGCGCTGCCAGCCCCGCCGCCGCGGCGGCGGAGTCGAGCACGGTCGTCCCACGCGACAGCGCACGCTCGTAGCCCACGCCGAAGGCGGCTCCCGTCAGCTGCGTGATGCGGCCGCGTTCGGCCGACAGGTGCGGATAGGCCGCCACCGGCAGCGCCCGGGCACCGGTGTAGAGGCCGGCCGACACGACGCTGAGCCGGATGCGGTGTGCGTTGTCCTCGGCGAAGGCCCGCACAGTGGGGCCGAAGCCGTAGCACCAGGCGCAGTACGCGTCGAAGGCGTACGTCAACGAGGCCCGTTCCGCCGAAGGCATCACACTCCTCCTCTCTTACCGCTTTCCGACATCGATCGATGTCGGTGAGGCGCCGACAACCCCAAGTTATGGTCGTCGAACGGGCCGAATCGGATACGCTGGCGACTAGTGATGGTCAAAAACCGACATGATGCCGTCCGAGGAATCCCGGCGGTCTCCTTCGCGGCGCCCGCCGGCACCCCCGCCGGTGTCGAAGTACTGTCCCTGGCCGACCTGCGCCACCGCGTGCCGGGCGAGCGGCTCACGGCCCCCCAGCGCCCGGACTTCCATCACCTGATCACACTCGCCGGCGGAACCCTGTGGCACACGGTCGACTTCACCGCCTACGCCCTTGAACCCGGCTCATGGCTGTGGGTTCGCCCCGGCCAGGTTCAGCAGTGGGGCGACCTCACTCACGCAGAGGGCACCTTGATTCTGTTCCGTCAGGACTTCCTCGACCCGGCCACCACGGCCGGCGCCGGCATGGAAGACCAGCACGCGCCGATCCTGCGTCGGCCCCTGTCCGGCGACGACCAGGCCCTGCGACAGGCCGTCGACCATCTCGCTGGCGAGTTCCACGCACTCGGGCACCTGCCCCTGGAGATCCACACCGCGGCCCTGCGCCACCTACTGGCTGTACTCGTCCTGCGACTGGCCCACCTCACCGCGCCCATCGGCAGCCCCGCCCCCGAACCCGACGCCACCTACCTGCGCTTCCGCGACGCCGTGGAACAGGACTTCGCCCGCACCCGCCGGGTCGAGGACTACGCCGACGCGCTCGGCTACTCGCCCCGCACCCTCTCGCGCGCCACCCTCGCCTCGGCCGGCCTGGGGGCCAAGGAGTTCATCGACCGCCGGGTCGTCCTCGAAGCCAAGCGCCTCCTGGCTCACAGCGATCAGAGTGCCGCCCGCATCGCCGACCGTCTCGGCTTCTCCAGCGCCACCCACTTCAGCAAGTACTTCCACCAGCGCACCGGACAGACCCCGATCAGCTTCCGCGACGCGGTCCGCGGGCACACCCCGAGGTGAGAGTCGTCCGTCCCGCCGTAACACCCGCCCTTGGTGGACGATGGGCGCCGAGCATGTGACCCACAGGCACACTCCGGTTCAGACGCGATGCCGATCGCTCCAGGCCGCCAGTCCGGGCCACAGACCCGTGCCCAGTGCCACTTCCAAGCGGGCGAGAGTCCCCATGTCGGGCAGGACCATTCCACGGAGCAGTCGGCTGATGGTTGCGTGCGAGACCCCGGCCTTGTCCCCCAGGGCCCTGAGGCCGATCTCGGATGCCTCCATTGCCTCTGTCAGGTTCCGCGCGAAGGCTTGGCCGTAGTGCGCGCTGATGGGAGCGTCCTGCACGAGCCGGGCATACGGCCAATTGCCGGAGGCGACGTAGGCCATCGGCAGTTGGTCGTTGTTGCTCCGGGGCATGCCGAGATGATCCCACGTCCCCATGGGTCCCGTCCCTCCGTGTCGCTCGGGTCGGCACACGCCGCCGCGCTGGTGTAAGTACACACCACTCTAGGGGTGGAAGCCTGGCCGTGTTGCGGAATCGGTCCTTGGGCGTGTCGCACTCTGCGAAGACGTGAGCGGACCTATGGTGTCGGACCCGGATCTTCTATACCTTTCGGGGTTTCCCGCAGGCCGGCGAGGATCCGCTTGATGTCTGCAGCCAAGTTCGTAGGTGTGGGGACGCGTGCGGCGCGGACGGTAAGTGCGCCGGCTGGATCGGTCTCCACCAGGTATCCGACTTCCGACAGGATGCCGAACAGGGCCGCGTGCAGGTGGCGTCGGGCGGCCTCGTGTGCGCGATCCGCGGCGGCCATGGGTAGACCCCGCAGCTGCTCGTCGGCGGCCGTGCGGCGCAGACTGCGGGAAACGAACCATTCCACGCCCATCGATTCATCGCGATCGGTCACCGCGACACCATAAGAGCGATAGCGGTCGTTGTCGTCCGCTTCGGGCAGCCCGGCGGCGGCCAGAAGCGTCCGGATTTCCAGGCCCAATGGACCGCGAGCCGGAGGCCGACGTCGATGCTGAGCGCTTGTCACTGGGTACGCTCCTGGGTGGGACCAGGTATCAGGAAATGAGGAGGGCTGCGCTGCCGGTAGCCGATACAGGGCGGCGGGATTCGAGATCACTCGACAAGGGTGATGACGCCGTCGGGAATCCAGCCCTCCAGGTATCCACGCAGAAAAGGGCCGAGCTCGCGTGGATACACATCAAAGTCCTCGTCCTCCACATCGGACAGGGGATGCCAGACATAGTCGGCATCCAGAGAGGCATGGGCCCGAGCGCGAAGGCTGATCGGACTCATCCTGTCGCGACGGGTGATGAAGATGCGCATCAAGCGTGCGTGGCCGTCCCGCTCCGGCACGGGAACGAACCTGCCGACCACTGGAGTAGCGGCAAGGAACCAATGAGAGAAGATCGGGTCCACAACTCGAATGGCTGAGAATCTGGAAGGCCGGAGAGGGATCACTCGCGCCTTGATCGGCTGCCAAGGAGACTCGCCGTGAATTCGGCAGAGCAGTACGCGCTCTAGGCGGTCAATCACAGCCAGCACCGTAGACGACGATTTCCATCGGAGAATGCTCATGCGTTGAGCGTCCGTCAGAATCGGTGCGCACGCCTCCCGCTGAGTTGCAAGCGAATGAAGCCGATAAGAATGGGGCGATTTACTGAAGTGAGGCGATGGCGAGATGCCTGTAGTGCATCGCTCCTGCGCGATGCACTACAGCTGTCGGTTTGGGAGGGCGGCCCCTCTGTCGGGAGAGGGGGCTGCGATTCTCAGGGGAAGCCGTGGTCCCAGTCGCCTCAGTGCCGGTTGCTGACGAGGTAACAGGCCCTGGCCTGCGCAGATGCGTTGGGCGTTCCCAGATCACCCCCGGCGTGTTTTGGCCGCGGTGCGCGCACCCGCTCTGACCTGCAGCGAGCGACTTTCGCACAAGCCCCACGAAGGCGGGGATCTGTCGGAAAATGTGTCTGAAATTCGCCTGAAGTTGGACGAATCTCGTTCACTTGGACCCCGACAGGTCTGCGGCGGCGCGACCTGCGACAGCTGCGCCACCGCCGTCAGTGTAGCGGGTGGCCTGGTGGTGGCAGGTGCCTCTTGGTCGGCGAGGCTGTCTGTGCTGGTCGGGCGGGAGGGTGAGTGAGTGGCGCTCAGCCACGATGACCCCTTCGGGGTGTCCCGGCCGAGTCCCGGGTGGCCGTCATGTGGCACGGCGTCCGGTGATGCGTGCGACGAAGCGGGCGACGGAGTTGCTCGCCCAGGCGTAGCCGATATAGATGAGGAGGGCTGCCTTCGCGCCGTATGCGGGGACTCGTTCGTGTGGGTATGCCTGGTCGAATCGGGAATGCTGGGACTCGCTGTCCTGGCGGAATCCCTTGAGCCGTCGCCCTGCCGGAGTGTCGGGCGGGATTTGGCGCAGGTGCTCGGTGCGATTGAACCGCTTCCGCTTGGTGGAGGGGTCGATTTCCCGGTCTTCCTTGGTCTCGTCGACGCGGATGCGGACGGCGTGGGGTCCGTGCGGGCAGGGGATTTCGAGACGCTGGTAGAAGCGGGCCTGTGTGCCTTTGCGGAATTCCAGCTCGTGGACGGGAAGCGGGGTGTAGAGGGTTTCGCCTTCGACGGTGATGTGGCGCTCGCAGACCCGGCCGGCTGCGGCGTAGAGGTCGTGGTGAGAGCGACCTTCCTCGCATTTGTGTTTCTGGAGGGGCTGGGGCTCAAGGCCGCTGTGCTGCTTGGTGTACACGACCAAACCTTCGGTGATAAGTGGTGCGCGGTGGACGCCGCGCAGGGCGGTGTCGTACGTGATTGCGCGTACGCCGGGGGCTTTGGCGAGGATTTCCTTGACCAGTCGCACCGCTGCTTTCCCTTCGTCTTCGCGGTGAGGGTCGTGTTTGCGTGCTTTGTGTCGTACGGATTCCAGGGCGAGGATGACGCGGCTGTGCGGGATGTGTGCGGCGCGGACGGCGATGGAAAGGAATTTGTTTCCGTAGACCGGGCGACCGCCGCCTTCTGTCGTGTGGCTGGCGTCGGGGTCTACGCGGTGTCGCCGGATTTCTCCGGTCTTTTCGTCGGCTTCTTCCATTTTGGTGTGGTCTGAGGGAGGAGCGGCGACGGTTGCGTCGCCGTGTAGGACCTGTTCGCGTGCCGGGTGGATCCAGCTGCCTCGGGGGCTTACGGCGAGCATTCCTTGAGCGACGGCTTGTTCGATCCATTTGGCCCGGCTGATGTCGTGAACGGCGTCGACCGCTGCTTTGAGGTGGCGTTGGAAGAAGTAATTCCACTGGCTACGGGTGGGGCCGGTCGGCGGGAGTGCGGCGGCTTCCTCGGGGCCGACGAAGTCGTGGATCGCGCGCCGGATGGGATCCCACCACAGGGGGCGGGCGAGGTGCGCGGCGGTGCTGCGGGCGGAGCCGAAGACGGAGATCGCGCAAAGGAACACGAAGTAGATGTACGGCGGGTAGACGGGCGGGCGGCCCACTTGCCCTTCGTCGCGGGGTGGGAGGGCTTCGAGCGCGGTGGCGTAGAGGTCGGGATTGCGGATGAGGTACTCGAAGCGGAGGTCGATGGTGATCGCCGGTGCTTCGGGGCCGCGTGGGGGCGGGGCGTCGGAGGCGGAGCCGAAGGCGTCGTCGGGGGTGGGGCCGAGGACGTAGCTCGTGCCCTCGTCGGTCTTCTTCTTCGCCGTGCGCCGACGCTTCTTGGGGGCGCTCATGCGGTGTCCGCCTCGGTGGACAGCCAGTCCAGGGAGGCGAGTGCGGCGGCACCGTCGAGGGAGGACAGACCCAAGCGGCGGGCGACTTCCGAAAGCTGTCCGGCTCTCCTCGAGGATGCCGCGGGCGACGTATCGGGTGACGTCCTTGGGCTCGATGCGGCGCTGGACGGTGGCCAGTCCGCTGCGCCGGGCGATGTCGCCGAAGCCGGAGCAGACGCTCGCCTGTGCGCGGTAGGCGGAGGATGCCCCGGTCACGATGGGCCGCGCCGTGCCCGGCACGGCGTCGCGCAGCAGGTGATTACAGCGCAGGAGCAGGACACGGGCAGCCCAGTCGTCCAGCGGGCAGTGGCGGCCGTTGGTGCGGGTGGCGCCGAAGGTCCACACGCTCGCGCCTGCGAGATCGAGATCCAGGTCGTCCGTGGTCGCCTTGGCGATCTCGGCGGTGTGCAGGCCGGCCAGCAGCAGAGCGAGAAGGGCGGCCTGGCGGGTGGCGGGCATGCCGCGTTCGGCGTGGAAACGCAGTTGCTGGATGTCGCCGTCGTCCAGATGGACACCATGCTTGCGGGGGCTGCGCGGAATGGGCGGGAGATCGACCAGCGGGGCCGCTGTGGTGTAGCCGAGGGCGCGGGCCTCGGTGAACAGCGCCTGGAGGCCGGCACGCCGCTGGCGCTGGGTGCCGGTCGCCGGATTGAGGATCAGCCCTTGGTGGCGGTCGTTGCCGGGGGCCTCGATGAACGCCAGTGCGAGGGTGTGGGTGAAGTCGTCGAAGCAGAGCACGCCATGGATCTGGGCATAGCGTTCGGCCCGTTCGCAGATCTGGGTGTACAGGTCGGCGGTCTCCAGGCTCATGTGCCCGGCCAGCGCGCGGTCCTGCCAGATACGGGTGATGTGCGGGAGCGCGGTGCGGATGCGGGTCTTAGCCACGGTGGCCTCCGGTGAGGCGTGCCGCGTGCGGGTGACGGCCCTTGGAGAGGGGGACATCGGTGGATGCGGACGCGCTACGGTGGGCGCAGCCCGGTGCGGTGACGTATCTGGGCATGCCGAAGCCCTTCGGTTGTGCCTGCGGCGCTGCCGCAGTGAGGACCTGATGGGTGAAGGTGGGGGTCCGGCGGCGCTGTACCGGCCAAGGAATCGGCGCTGCCGGACCCGTATGTTCGCGGGCGAGTCAGTGGGGCGAGGAGCGGCTCCTGAGTTTGACGGCTACGGCGGCCAGCGCGGTGATGTGGCCGTGCATGGACAGGACCTCGTCGGCGGAGAGCCTGGCGAGATCGGCCAGCTGTACGGGGCGGCTGAGCAGTGCCAGCAGGCTGTCACCGACCTCTGTACGCGGCGGCGGAACGCCTGCGCTACCGGCTGCATGGGGCGCGGGTTCCTCCGCCTCGGGGGGTTCGGGGTCTTCGGGTGAGGGTTCCGGTTCGGGTTCAGGCGATCCAGCCGGAGCTTCCTCGTCGTCGGCATGGTCCTGAGTTGCGGCATCGGGCTCGGCGGCGCTCCGGCTGGGGCCATCCGCCGGGTTGGGCGTGGGCGTCGTGTCCTCGCACCAGCTCAGCTTTTTGCCCGGCTGAGGCTGCAGCAGGCCGAGTTCGACCATCAGGTCGATGAGCATCTCTACTTCGAGCCGGTACTCGTCGCCCACCTGGGCCAGCCGCATGATCCGGGTGACGAGCCCGGTGCGCAGGGCCGGGCCGTCGAGCAACCGCGCTTTCACCGACCGTGCGAACCATTGGCCCCTGATGGCCCTGCCCAGGGCTCGGCAGCCGTGCACGTCGCCCTGGCGCCAGGCTGCGGCGAGAGAACGGGCGATTCGTGTGGGACGGTAGGTGGCCCGCTCCGGGGCACGCTCGATGAGGCCGCAGGAGCGCCAGAAAGACAGGGTCAACTGGATGCGGTCGGCTCGAATGCCGATGACGCTTTCCAGGGATTGGGCCGTGAAGGTGCCCTCGGCGAGGCAGATCCCGCGGATGATCACCACTTGCTGGTCCGAACGGGCCCGCCGAGTCGGCAGGGGCCGGGCAGAAGGGCCCCGGGCGGGCTGACGCTTCGTCACTGGTCTCCTCCGAATCCGACAAGGGCCGCGCCCCCAAGGGCGCTCACTCGAAAGTCACTGGGACGGGTGGGCAGGGACTGTGTGCCCGTCGCGCTTCCGGGTTGCTTTTTTGGTAGCACCCCCCGGCGTGTGGTGCATCTCGGGGGACGCCCACACCTTGCGTGCACCCCGCTCCCGTGAGGACACCGAGGCCTGGCAGTAGTGGAGTGCAGCAGGCGGGCAGGTCTGCTCGGCGAAGGCGGCGGGGCCGGTGAGATACCGGGCAGCCCAGCGAACCTGCTTCCGGGCGGAGCGAGTTTGAAAACACGCGCGAGGGACGAAGCGCGCGAAGTGGAGAGCGAAAGAGGCACGGGTGTTCGGCTCCCTGGTACGTGGACAGGGTGAATCCGGCCGAACACACGCGATGTCCGCGGCGAGAGCCGCTAACGTCATGGGTGTCGACCGTTCGTTTATGTAACGGACGGGAGGTCGCCGCCTCGGCACAACTGTCGGTTCCAAGGCCAATGGGTTCGTGCCGGGCGGCGGTTTTTGTGGGGTGATGGGGAGCGCGGGCGATTACGCACGCTAACCCTGGCTGGATATTCGGGTCACGCACGCTCCCAGCGTTTGACGATGAGGTATCGCACCGGCGGAGCGCCGGGTCCGGTGGGCTCGGGCGCGCGGCGAGGATCCGTCTTCCCCAGCTTTTCCAGTACTCCCTTGAAGGCGAGATAGGTGAGCCCGGACCGCACCCGGCGTACTTCGCGGCGGTCGGTGTTTCCGAGTGCGGCTGCCACCTCGCGGGCGCTCCACGCGTGGCCGGGCTTGCCGGTCATCGTCTCGAGCAGTCGCTGCGACTCCTCGCCCTGGATCTTGACGGCATCGCCCTCGTGGTCCGTTGTGGTCTGTGCGGAGCTGTCCGGCGTGTCCTCGCCCTGCCTCTGCGGGGGGATGTCTGATGCCGGCGTCTCGTCCGGCCGAGGGCGGTCGGCGTCCTGAGGATGGCCGGAGGCGGTGTCGTGGGGGGAGGAGCCCGCCCGAGCCTTCACGGTGGCGAGGATCTCCAGCAGGCGTTCGGCGCTCTCGCGTGCCTCGTCGAGCAGATCCCGCTCGTCCTGCGTGCTGGCCACCGATTCCTTCAAGCGGTGGAGGGTCTCGTCGCGCTCGGCGACGGCCTGACCGACGGTCTGAACGACGCCTGCCAGAAGAGGCTCGAAGCCGTCGAAAGCTGTGGGGGCGTCCCCCTCCACAGTGTGGTCAGTGCGCGGCCTCATGGCCTATAGCCTAGGGCCGGATAAGGCCGGATGGGTGTCCCCCAGGAGTGAATTTACGGTGGGGCCAGAATGCGGCCTGATGACTGGTCAGAACAGTGGCTGAGGGGGCGGATTCCCGTCCGCGTATTCGGTCAATGCTCTGCATGCAGAGCATCAGTGCGAAATATCTGGTCGGAAGTCTCGAGCGGTTTCTGCTCTGTCTTACTGAACGAGGTTCTGACAGCGTTCTGTACGCGTGCGCGTCTCATGGAATCTGGTCCGCGGCGGGCTGACTTCCGGCAGACCTCTGAGAGGGTCTAGGCGGTTATGGCACGTGGTCGAACGTCTCCCGGGTGATGCTCTCGCTGCCGTCGAGAATGGCCTGGACGGCAGCAGAGCGGACCAAGTGCGCCAGGCCGCCGACGAGTCCCCGGCTGCGCTCGTGCAGGTAGGCGCTGGCCGCGGACAGGGATCCGGGCTGATGCGCGGTCAGGTCCAGGACGTCCTCTGTCTGCCGCACCAGGTGCCGCCACACGGCCATGTCCGTGATCGGGCCGCTTTCGACGTGGGTGGCGCGGCGGCGCAGGTGGCCGCGCTCATCGGTCCCCCACAGCGTGTTCAGGTCCGGGGTGTTGGCCGTGTAGGCGAACAGGCACGGCACTTGGTCGCTGAGAAACCGCAGAACATCCCAGCTGCTGGGCCGTGCGGAGGACGTCGCAGGGCGCAGACCGTGGGCATCGTCGATCACCACGAGTGCCGTGCCGGCCGCGACCAGCGCCTGCTCGACGGCGTCCGACAGCGCGGCGGTGCGGGCGGGCGGGGCGACATCCAGGCGGCGGGCCAGCCGGACCAGCACCTCCCGGGCGGTTGCCGCGGGCGGGACGAGGACGTGCACCGTGGCCGGTCCGGGAGCATCAGGGCGCCGAGCACGCGAGGTATCCACGAGGCGATGGGCGAGTTCCCGCACGGCATGCGTCTTGCCGCAGCCCGAAGGCCCCGTCACCACCAGCATGCGCCGGTCTGTCGTCGCGTACTGGTTCAGTTCCAGGAGCCGTTCCCCCGCCACGCGCACCTCCCGGGCCAGCGGGTCTCCCGGCACCGAAAGCGTCGCGTGATGGGCGATGCGGGCCTGCCGCAGCAGGACCTCGGCAGTTCGACGCAGATTTCCCTGGCGGATCGGCCCAGGCTGCTCGCCGGGTGCGTGGGCTGGCGCCTGCCGGCGCCGCCCTGGGGCGGCTGAGGGCACGGGTGTGGCAGGCGTCGCGTCCTCACGTACGACTGCCACCTGGGGCGGGGCGCCGCGTTCCAGGCCGAGTGCCGGGACGTCGGTCCACTGCCCGCTCCTGTCCCGGATCCAGACGCGGTCCGGGTCGTAGGCGTCGGCATGCACGCTGCGGACGGGCCCGCGCAGCCCGTTCAGCGCCGGTCCCCAATACCGCCGACCCCGCACCTTCAGCCCGGTCGGCGACTGCCGCTGCCCGACCTCGGGCAGCAACTCCGGATAGGTGGTGGGGGGCAGGGGCAGGTGCACCCATCCCTGGCGGGCAACGCATGCGGCGAAGGCGCCGCTCGGGGTGGGCGCGAAGTCCGGTTCCGCCACCGGCCTCAGCGCCTCGATCTCGAGGTGCTGCCAGTCATGCTCCACCCACTCCTGGGCGTACACCTGCACTGTCCGTGCACTCCAATGGCCGGCCGTCGGTGCATCCGGCCGTGCCGCGAGGCAGTCGGTGAACCGGGTGGCCAGCCGGTGCATCTTGCCCTCACCGGAGGTCACCAGCATGGGCGAGGTGGGCAGCAGGCTCACCCCGTACTGCCGACACAGTGCCGAGAAACGGCTGTGCGGGGGGAACACACCGGGCGCGAGGGCGATTCGTTCCGGCATGATCAGCGGCGCCGCTGGCCGCGACCCGACAGGTGAGCCCGCAGCGCCGCCGCTGTGACCGGCGGGCGGGAAGTGCAGGGTGGCGGCGGTCCACCAGCGCGCCAGGAAGGCACTGGCGTCCGCCGGGCGGTCGACGACATCGACCGTCAACGCGCAGACCGACCAGGTCAGTTCGTCGATCGCCACCGTCAACCGCATGCGCTTCTTGCCTTCGGGGGTCCTCAGCACCACGGCATCGACGTAGACACGTTCCCCTGGGCGCGACAGCCACGTTCCTCCCGCGATGACCACAGGCTTCCCGTCCTGTGCCACGCGCTGATCCCGGCCCTGACCTGTGTGCCCGGCGGACAGTAGGCCCAGCAGCCGGTAGAACGTCGAGCGGGACGGCAGCCACGACTCGTCGCCCCCGTGCACGTCGACAACCGTCCGCAGAGTCTGCTGACGGTAGTGCTCCATCGGCCGGCCCGGCCCGCCTTCCTCGGCGGAGAGCACCGCGATGAGGCAATCCAGTACACGCGGGTCGACATGCCTGCCCGGCGTGGAGATTCTGGTGGCACGGCGGTCGTACAGGCCGCTCAGCCCGTGCGACTGATACTGCTGGCGCTTGCGGCGGACCGTGCGTGCCGACGCCCCCTCGATCCCGGCCGCCGCGAGTTCCTCGGCCTTGGCCGCCTCTCGCTCCGCCAGCGTGCGTCTGCCCGGATCGTACGCGGGCCTAGGGGGCAGGGCCGGATCCGTGTCCGGAGGCCGCCCGCTGATCACTTCCACGATGTGCCGCTCCCACCACAGCGCCTGGGCATGGGAGGCGGGTGTCACATCGTGGGGCGGCATGGGGCCCGGACGGGAGCGCGGGCCCTGTTCGAGCACCTCGAAGCCGTCCTTGCCCACCAACTGGTGCACCGGGCACACCGCACCCTGGCCCAGCGCGTTGACGAGCTCGACGCCCTCGCCGTCCAGGCCGATGACCGACCACGCGTGGTCGCCGAACCGGACACGATCCCCCAGTCCGAGCCGAGCGGCCGCCGGTCCCCTCATCAGCCCTTGCCGACCTTCCCGTTGGCCCGCCACAGTGCACCCGGCGCACAGACCACAGATGGTGCCGACGCCGCACGGGCGGCACCTCACTCATGAGCACAGAACGCCTCGTGCGCACCCGTAAGTTATACGCGTCCAGCAATCAAAAGAATTAAGCAATTAACGCCTATACGTCAGTGCGTATCGCCCGAGGCGAGGGCGGCCCCAACAGCTCCTGCCCACCGGCCGGACCGCCTGAGCGCGGATCACCCTCGCAGGCTCTGAGGGGGATACCTGCTGTGGTCGGGGCGGACTGCCGACCCGGCCCGCGTCTACTCGGGGGCTTCCTGAAGATCGCTGACACCGCTCTCCGGGGACTCGCCGGGAGCGGGGATCTTCCACTCCAGATGGTCCGGCCACAGCATGACGCCCAGCGCGCCCTCCAGATCCACCACGGTGAGCATGTCCGGCCACACCGTCCCGTTGAGAACGTTCGCGATCACCTGACGATTGACTCCGCTCTTGCGCGCCAGCGCGTTCGCGCTCATCTGCTGATCCGTCATGGCCTCGGCGAGCCTGCGCGCGATGGCCTGGGCGACGAGGGCGCCGCGGTGCGGCTGCATCATGGCATGCGGCCAGCCACCGCTGACCACGTAGTCTCTCGGCTTTTGCGCACGTCTCGTTCCTCCAGGCACCCGACAAGTGTGGCTGAGACACCCTCCCGATGCGCGCCACCCCCGCCATGCTACTGATGTAGCACCCCTTGGACTGGCTATTCATACGGCTGATTTGTCGGCACCTGCTTGCGGGAGATGGCAGCGGGGCGGTGTATGCGCGTCGGCCAACAGTGAAGGCACCTGGGGGTGCGGTTGTTCTGCGTCATCCGGGGAAGCGCTCCTCCGCGGCGAGGTTTCCTTCCTTCCGGCCGTGGCCCTGGCAGGCTGGGCCAGGCCGAGCAGCGGCACGGCGGCCTACGTGCCGGGCCGCCCGTTGGTCAGCGGCGATGGCCGCCGTGCGATCGCTGTGGTGGGCGAGATCAGGGGGGAGTGTGCTCGGTTGCCGTGTCCGCTTACGCCTACGGCTGCCGCGGGCCCTCCGGGGGCGCGCCCGCTCGGGCAGTGCCCGGAGGGGCGCGGCGGCGCTCCTCGCGACCGGGATGACTTGAAGTTGTTGCTGGGGTCGGGTGCGGAGACGACCGTGTGGCTCGCTTGGATCGCGCACTTGAGATCGTCCTGGTCCGTGACATCCCCGATGGGGACCGTGATGGTGGACGAGGGCGGTGTTGCCGTTTCGGTCACTAGCTGACCGAAACGGTAACCTTTGGTCATGAAGCCAACCGTGAGGCCCACCAGCGAGGAGATCGATCGTGCCCTGATCGACGTGGCGGCCTTCGTCTTTGCGCGGCACGGGTTCGCTCAGGGCCCCGTGCAGGCGATCGCTGACGGTGCCGGCTACTCCAAGGCGGCTGTGCTGAAGCGTTTCGGCTCGAAGGAGCGGATTCAGGACGCCGTGGTGGCTCGCGCGGAGGAACATGCCGCACGAGTGGCGGCTGCGGGTGAGGGCCTCCCGGTCGGGCTCGAGCGGGACGCCGCCCTGCTCGGTGCGCTGGTCGAGCTGATCGAGGAGTGGCCGGGGACTGGTGCGCTCATGGCCGGCGCCTTCTGGCTGACGCGAGAGCCCGAGATCATGCAGCGCCTCTCCGGGGCGCAGCGCATGTTGATGGAAGCCTTTGATCCCGATGTCTGGACTGATGAGGAACGGCATGTGCGGGTGGTGTCCGCGATCGGTGCTGTGACGGTCACGATGATGGCGAACCGTGAGGCCAGGTGGACCGAGCGCACCGATGTGGTGATTGCCGCGGGCCTTGGCGCACTGGGCCACAGGGGCAACGGCGATGCCGGCACGGGTGATTGAGACACTGCGACGGGGTAGCCGGCGCTGCAGTACGGAACAACGGGCCCGGCGACCAGTGCGCAGCGTCGGCTGAGGCAATGCTGCGTCACTTGTACAGTTCGGCCGGGGCAGGGTGCCCGACGTGGCTCGAGGAGCCACTCGTCATGGCTCGCTGACCGCACCCGCCTGGCAGTGACGACGGCTCAGGATCTCGGCTTGAAGTACTCCTTCGTCAAGAGGGTGGACTTGAGGTGCAGAAGGTCGGCCTCGGGTTGGCCGGGGCGCCCGCAGAGGAACACCGTAAATGGCCAGCGTCCATGCCCGCTTCTTTTTCTGTGGCAGCGCCGGCGCATCAGGAGGCGGCGGCTCCCTGTGCAGGCGGCACGGTGGCAGACAGCTGCTGTCGGTGCAGCCAGTCGCCGATCACGGTGCAGGCGTGTTCGCGGTGGCCTGCGGCGGGAGAGCAGGACGTCGTGGAGGGCGCCAGGGAAGGGGACGACGGTGGTTTCGCTGCCGAGGCCACCCGACCAGCGGGCAATCCGGGCGACGTCCAGGACGGTATCGGAGCGGTCGCCGACCTCGGACGAGCGGTCGTCGATGGGCTGATCGAAGGGGGCGCCGCCGCTCCATGCCCAACCGGCGATCTCCATACTGGATACGGTGTTGCTGTTATGGTGCTGGCCGAGGAGGTGGACGTTCAGTGGCAGCAGCTGGTCCTGTGCGAGCGACCACGGCATCGGCTCGGCGCCCGGGGCGTCCGCCCGTGCCGCTGGAGCGCATCGTCTCTACCGCACTGCAGATCGTGGACGATGAAGGGGCCGACGCTCTCTCGATGCGGACGCTGGCCCAGCGCCTGGGCTCCGGCACGGCGACGCTGTACCGGCATTTCGACAACCGGGCAGCGCTGGTCGCTCATGTCGTGGACCGCATGTTCGGCGCCGTGGAACTGAAGGGCGACGAACTCCTCGCGATGGGCTGGCAGCAAGCGCTGCGGACGGTCGCGCACACCATGTTCGAGGCCCTGGCCCGGCACCGGAACGCGGCGCGCCTGATGGTCGAAGAGATTCCCCTGGGGCCGAACGCCATGGCGCTGCGGGAGCACTGTGTCGCGGCGCTGCTCGACAGCGGCTTCTCGCCGCGACTGGCCGCGCACGCCTTTGCCACCCTCTCCCGCTACGTCCTCGGATTCGCCATACAGGTCAACGGTCATGGCGGCGGCGGGCAACTCGACGACGCGCAACTGTCCGCCGTCTTTCAGAGCGTCGATCCAGCCTTGTTCCCGGCAACGGTCACCGTCGCCGGGTCGATGCCCGTTCCGATCGAGGACGAGTTCTCCTTCGGACTCGAACTCCTTCTCAGCGGGCTTGCCCACCTGCGCGACGACGCCTGACCAGCCAGGACGATGCGAACCTGAGGCCGCCCGCCTGCGGAGTCATCCCGGTCGGCATGGAGCGAGGCTGTCAGGGACTCGTGATCGACCCGCCGGCCCCGGCCAAGGGCGAATGCGCCGGCCGAACCGGCCCACCGGTGCCCGCGCGAGGAAAGCCGTCTGCCCCGGGCACTCAACGTTGCAGTGCCCGGGACAGACGAGTCAAACAGCCGCTCGTGGTGCGCCTACAGGGATGCTGTGGAACATCCCTAGCGGAGTCTGTCCGTCACTGCGCGGCGGCGGCAGGGGCGCTGTGCTTCCTGGTCAGCCCTTTGAGGTCGTAGGCACGAGTACCCGCGGCCCCGAAGAGGAGGCCGAGGACAAGCGCGATCACGGAGGCCAACACGGCACGCGTCAGCCCCGAATCCCAGGTGGCTCCGAAGTACAGGATCGAGCGCGTACCCAGATAGATCTGGTGCATGGGCTCGAACGAGCTGAGGAAGCGGACGAAGGGGGGCATGGCTTCCGGCGGTGTCGTACCCCCGGAGCTGGGGATCGACAGCACGATGAAGAGGAAGAGGTTGACCACCATGCCCAGACTGCCCAGCAGGGCGAGAATCGCCTGAGCAACCACTGCGACGGCCGAGATGCTCAGCACGCTGAACAGCCACAGCGCCCCTGGATGGTCCAGCGGCATGCCGATCCAGTCCGCGATCCCCAGATAGACACTGCTGACGAGCACCGCGATACCCGTCATGATTCCCCACTTCAAAACAAGGGTGGCCAGGCGGCTGCGACCCGAGTGGCTTTCCATGCGGTAGAGCGGACCGATCTCCGACGGAGCGAAACCGAGCTGGGAGTCGACGAGACTGGTGGCGATCAGGGAGCCCGTGAACCCGGCCAGCGCCAGCAGGAGGGCGTAGTAGAAGGCCGAGAGGCCGCCGCCGGTCCCGTCGGGAACCGCCTTGAACGGCGTGACATGCACCGGCATCGGTTCGGACAGAACGATGCGTGCCGTTCCTGTGACGGACTGGCTGCCGGATGCCGCCTTGTCCCCGGCCTGTGTCGCAGTGGCGAGCAGTTGCTTGCCCACGGTCTGGTTCGCCTCGGCCAGTGCCTGAGAAGCGAAGGAATTGACGACGGACACGCTGGAAGTGTTCGCGAGGGGATTGGTGTACACGGTGACCGCGGGCTGCTGTGCGGCCCCACCGGTCGCCGCGCTCTCCGTGAGAGCCACCAGCTTCTTGCTCAGGTCCGAGGACAGAACGATCGCGCCGTAGAGCTTCCCCTTGCCCATGTCCTCCTTCGCTGCGGCAAGGCTGACGAAGCGTAGATCGAACTTGTCGTCATCGACCCCCTTGCGCAGGCCGTCGGAGATCTGCTCGCCGACGTCGATGTGCTGCCCCGATGGGCTCGTGGCTCCGGTATCGGCGTTGACGACCGCTACGGGAAAGCCGTTGAGCTCTTTGGAGGAGTTGACCGTTGACCCCAGATACAACGCTGCCAGGGCAGCCATGACCACGGTGACGATGACTGCCGGGGTCAGCCACAACCGCGGCCCCAGCCTGCTTCCTGCGGGCTCGTTGTCGTTCGTCATGGTGTGCACATCCCTTTGGGTGACCATTTCGGTTACTAGGTGACCAGGATGGTAACCATGCTGCGTAAAGTCAAATGCAAAGGCCCCCGGCACGGGTTCGCCCAGGGCACCTCGTGTCGAGGACACATGGCGCTCATCGGTGCGGCCGGGCGCCGGACGGCCTGAGGGCTGAGAGCGGGATGCTGTGGTTCTCCAGGCCTTGATCGGTGTGATCGCGACGTGGCCGTGAACCGGCGCGCTCATCATCGGTGCCTTCCGGCTGACGCTGGAGCCAGGAGTCGTGGAACGTCTGGCTGCCGCACGGCACATGCATGATGGATGCATTCGGTCAGCGTGCGGGGACGGACGAGGAACGGCACGTCCGTGGCGTCGCTGCCCTCGGCGCCGTGACCGTCGTCATGATGGCGAACCGTGATTCCAGTTGGGCCGATCTCGCCGGCGTCGTACGGATTGCCGTGCTCGGGGCCCTGGACCGAGGTTCTGACAGCGCTGGCGGCAAGGCTGGCTGGCCGGCACACTTCGCTCGCAGCCGGGGCCCTTTCCTGCGCGGCGAGCGCAGTTGGGCATCATGCCGCTAGAAGCGGATTGCCCCTTCGGGCAGATCCCGTTCAGCAGTGAGCGGCAGCTCCAAAGAGGTGAGCATGTCCCGGTACCGCTCGGCCAGTTGGGTGGGGAGCTTTCTGCTGAACACCACCAGCTCCCGGAAATAGCCGGGCCCGATCCGCCGGGCGTGCCTCGACCAGCGCAGCGGCACCGCGTTCTCCGGTGTCACCGTCACGCCGATCCCCTCGACCGTGAACAGGAGCGCTGCGGAGACTTGGCCCGTCCGTGCGACGGCGCGCGGCGTGAACCCGAGGTGCCCTGCCAGGCGGTCCACCACTTCGCTCATGCCCTGTTCCTGCTCGTAGAGCACCCAGTCGGCAGCGGCCAGTTCGGCCGGATCAGCCGCTGTCCCCGCCGGGTATTCGGCCGAGCCGGTCACCACCATCTCCTCATATCCCAGGGAGACGACGGGCCCCTCCCACGGGTCGGGCCGTGGACCGACCGCGATGTCGCCCTGGCCACTGCGCATGGCCTCTTCGAGGTCCCGGCGGTGGGAGTAGTCGTGCAGTCTCAGCACGGTGGAGGGGTACGTCGAGTGCCAGCGCGCCGCGGACGGCGGCAGGATCCCCGAGGCGACGGACCGTACGGTCAGGACGTGGACGTCGCCCTGACGGCCCTCCACCACCTCGCGCACCGAGTCCTGGGCGTCCTGAACCGCACGGACGACGTTCTGTGCTCGGGACAGAAAGACACGGCCCGCGGGAGTCAGCGTCACCCCTTGCCGGCCGCGCTCCAGCAGGACCGCGCCCAGCTCCTTCTCCAGGGCCCCGATCTGCTGGGAGAGCGAAGGCTGCGTGACATAGAGCCGCGCAGCCGCTCCGCTGAAGGAGCCCGCCTCCCAGACCGCGAGGAAGTACTCCAGCTGACGTAGCTGCATGTGATCAAGTTACTCGGCCGAGCGTTGCCCAGTACTCGGCGGGGCTAGGTGACGTGGTGCCGTACTGCTGTGCTGAGGGGTGTTGCCTGTGCGTCATGCCATGAGTGCGACCCTGCTGTCCTTACGGGTGAGCCGGGACAGCAAGTAGTCGACCTCGGTGCGGGCACGCGCCGACAGCGCGGCCCCGGGCTTGCGCTGGGTGTCGGAGGCCAGGATTCCGCGGCGCTTCATGACGTACTTGCGCACGGCCAGGCCGATGCCCGGTTGCTGTTCGTAGCGCAGCAGGGGCAGGTGGGCGTCGAAGATGTCATGGGCGGCATCACGATCGCCGGCGGCGGTGTGGCGTACGACGTCGACGAGGAGTTCGGGCACGCAGTAGCCCGTCATCGCTCCGTCGGCTCCGCGTTCGGTCTCGAAGTCCAGGAAGAGACCGCCGTTTCCGCACAGGATCGACAGGCGGGGCATCGCTCCGTCGGCTTCGAGTTGCCGGAGTGCGCTGATCTTCTCCAAGCCCGGCCAGTCCTCGTGCTTGAGCATCACGCACCCTGGCGCGGCGTTCGCGATGCGGGCGATGACGGCAGGGGACATGACGACGGAGAACGACAGCGGATAGTCCTGGATCACGAACGGCACGTCCGCGCCGATGGCGCCCGCCGCTCCCTCGTAGTAGCTCACGATCTGGTCGTCGGTACGCAGCGTGTTCGGCGGGGCGATCATGACGCCGCCGGCACCGGCTGACATGACGTCGACCGCGAGAGCCCGCATGGCGGCGTAGCCGGGTGCGGAGACGCCCACGATGATCGGCAGATCGGTGCGCTTGATGACGTGCTGGACGATGCGCACGCCCTCCTCGTGGGACAGCTTGGGTGCTTCGCCCATCTGGCCCAGGAGAGTCAGTCCGGTGACGCCGGCGTCGCCGTAGAAGTCGACGAGTCGGCTGAGTGAGTCGAAATCGATTGCGCCTTCCTCGTCGAAGGGCGTTGGTGCGATGGCGAAAACACCATTGGTGTTGCGGTCCACGGGTGCCATTGTTCTGCCTCCTCAGAAGTCCGATGTCTTTTTCAGAGGCTGGCGATGAGTCCGCCGTCGACGCGAATGACCGAGCCTGTGATGTAAGAGGCCTGGACGCTTGCGAGGAAGGCGACGGCGGCGGCGTATTCCCGCGGTTCGCCGTAGCGGCCCACAGGGATCGACGCGACGCTCTCGGCGGACGTCTCCGCGACGGACTTGCCCTCCCGATCGGCCTTGGCCTGGTCGAGGAACTTGATCCGCTGGGTGCCGATCCGTCCCGGAACGACCACGTTGCAGGTGACACCCTCGGCCGCGACTTCCCGGGCCAGCGTCTTGGACCAGCCGAGCAGGCTGCCCCGCAAGGCGTTCGACAGCCCAAGGTTGGGGATGGGGGCGATCACCCCCGAGCTGGCGCTGGTGATGATCCTGCCCCAGCCGCGGCTCCGCATCAGCGGCACGACCCTGTCCGTGATCGCGATGACGGACAGCACCATGGACTGGAAGTGCCTCAGCCAGAGTTCAGGGTCCTGCCCCGCAACCGGCGAGGGCGGCGGCCCTCCCGTGTTGTTGACCAGGATGTCCACGGGACCGAGCGCCCCTTCGACTGCCGTGATGTGCTGGTCGATCGCGCCCAGGTCCGCGAGGTCCCATTCCAGGGGCACGGCTTTCCCGCCCGCGTCGGCCACCGCCTCGGCGGTGCTCTCTGCGGCCTGTGGGCTGATGTCCGCGACGGCGACAGCGGCGCCTTCCGCGGCGAGAGCCTGGGCGATCGCGCCGCCGAGACCCCCACCTCCGCCCAGTACGAGCGCGGTCTTGCCCGAAATTCCCAGATCCACAGCTTCGCTCCTTGGGCGGTGGCCCCGTTCCCTGGCCGTACGGCCGACGGCTACGTCCGTCGTTTCCACATGACACTGCCACGAGGTTGTGGTGGGTCTCCAATAGGAATCTCTCGCGACATGCATAAGGGATGCCTATGCGCCGCGAATAGGGAATAGGCGTTGCCGGCGTGCAAGATGAGGTGGGGAATAGGGCCGTTTCGGCCCGTCGATTCCCGACGCATGTTCATGGCCGTAACTGGAGGCCCCTATGTCCTTGCCGGAAACCATGCAGGCCGCGGTGCTGGGCGAGCCCGGCACCCTCGCCGTCACGACGCTGCCCGTGCCGCAGGTGGGACCGGAAGACGTTCTGGTACACGTCCGCAGGGCGTCCCTGTGCGGAACGGACTTGAAGATCCGCAGTCGGCACTTCTTCAAGGACGGCGGCCCGGCCGCGGGCGAGTTCGTACCCGGCCACGAGTACGCCGGCGTCGTCGCCGCGGTGGGCAGTGCCGTGGACGAGCTCCGGGTCGGCGACCGGGTGGTGACGGAAGCCCACCGCGGCTGCATGCGCTGCGCCAACTGCCTGGCCGGGGCCTACACGGACTGCCTCAACTACGGCCTGCGGCACACCGGGCACCGCGTGCAGGGGATGACCGTCAACGGGGGCTTCGCGGAGTACGCGCTCAACCACGTGGCGACCCTCCACCGGTTGCCGGACACCGTGGACTTCGACGCCGCAGTCGTCCTCACCACCGTGGGCACCGTGATGCACGCCTTCGACGTGCTAGACACCCTGCTCGTCGGATCCACGGTCGCTGTGATCGGCCCCGGACCGATAGGTCTGCTCGCGGTACAGGTCGCACGTGAACTCGGCGCCAGGACCGTAGCCCTGGCCGGCACGCGGGAAGCCAGGCTCGCCATCGGCAAGTCCTTCGGCGCGGACCTGGTCGTCAACTCCTGGGAGGAGGACGCCGTAGCGGCGGTTCGGGAGGCGACCGACGGGATCGGAGCCGACATCGTCCTGGAGTGCTCTGGCGCCCCGAGTGCGGTGGACGACGCGCTGCGCATGGCCAAGCGGTCCGGGAAGGTCGTCCTCGTCGGCTTCTTCGAAGAGCCCGTACAGGCCGACCTCAACCACGCCGTGATGAACGGCATCTCGATCCAGACGGTCCGCGGCGAGGGCACCGGTTCGGTGGCCCGCGCCGTGGGCCTGGCCGCCCGGGGTCGGCTGCGCACCGCGGAACTGGTCACCCACCATTTCGGGCTGCCCGACGTCGCCGAGGCGTTCGACACCTACGCCGAGCGCCGGGGCAACGCCATCAAGGTCATGCTTGACATCTCCGAGGACCCGGAGTCCACCGGTGGCCGCTGACCGAGAGGGCACCGTGCCCGACGCCCTGGCAGCCGGACGGGAGAAGGCAGCGGCCGCCATGGCCCATGCTGCCACCGCCTGGCTGAACAGCCTGAGCGAGGACCAACTCCCGCTCGCCGCCTACGACTCCCCGCTCCACCCGTATGCGGAGGCCGAGCGGCTGCGTTGGTTCTACACCCCCACCGAACACGGCGGGCTCGCCGTCCGAGACCAGAACGCCCGCCAACAGAGCCTGGCCATGCGGCTGGTGGCCACCGGACTGTCCATCCCGGGCTACGCCACGGTCACCACCGTGATGGGACTGGAGAACGTCCTGGACCAGCTGGAAGGGTGGCGGGTCCACTGGGGCCGGCAGCGCGGACGGGACCCCGGCCTGTACTGGCTGAGGATCTTCGGCCGCCCCGGCGACCGTGTCTGGGCATGGCGGTTCGGCGGCCACCACATCTCCCTGAACAACCTCGTCGTCGCCGGCCGGCTCGTCTCCACGACCCCCTGCTTCATCGGTGCCGACCCGGCCACGACCGAGCTGATCGGAGGCACCCTGCGGCCCTTGCAAGGCCCTGAGGAGACGGCCCGTCAACTGGTCCGCAGTCTGGACCCGGGCCAACTCCAAAGCGCCCTGCTCCACCCGTCCGCAGTCTCGGACATCGTCTCCGGCAACCGCCCACGCGTCGAACACGGCGACACGATGATGCACATGCAGGACCTGTGGCGCGGCCAGTTCGCCGACCCTGAGCTGGACCGGCTTGTCAACGACATCGACCGCCGGGCGGAAGCGGGCAGCGGGTACACCGAGAACGATCACGCGCGCGTGGCCATCACGATTCCCCCCAAAGGCATCAGCGGTCGCGACCTGAACAACGAGCAGCGGCACCTGTTGCGCCGGCTCGTCACCCTCTACACCGGACGGGCACCCGAGTTCCTCGCAGACGCCTACGACACCCACTACGCCTCTGACACCGTCCTCGACGCGGTGCATTTCGGCTGGGCGGGCAGCACGGACGCCGGGGAACCGCACTACTACCGGGTGCAGGACCCTCGCGTCCTCATCGAGTACGACAACACCCAGCGGTACGCCAACCACGCCCACTCGGTGTGGCGTGACCTGACCTCCGACTTCGGACTGGACGTACTCGCCGAACACCGCGCACACATCGCACACGAGTAGGGCGTACTCGGGGGCGCCGTACACACCCGTACCGCCGGTCCACCCCCCCCCCGAAAGAACCAGCACCATGACCACCCTGCTGATCGTCGACGACGAGTCTTCTGCTGTGTCGGGTCAGGTACGGGCGGCAAGCCTGGCTTCGACGCCGTCGAGAAGCGACTGCAGTCCGAAGGACACATACGGGCGAGGGGTGTCTGCGAGGGCGGCGCCGATCGCGAACGTGACGACGCTCTGGGCGGCTTGCTCGGCATCCCGCCTGGTGAGGCCGGACGCCTCGCAGACCGCGAGCAGGTGCTCGTCATGGCGGTCCCTGGCCGGGCCGTCAAGAGGCTGGATGGTCATGGCGGCCAGCAGCCAGGGGTGCCTGAGAAGCATCGAACGCAGGTTGTCGGCCATGGCCAGGAGGGCCGGACGCCATTCGAGGCCGTCGAGAGCGGGGAGAGGCGTCTGCCCCCAGACGGTGTCAGCGGCCAGCAGGAGCAGATCGTGTCGGCTTTTGATGTGCCAGTAGAGTGCCGCCGCGGTGATGCCGAGACGGCTGCCGAGTCTTCGCATGGTCAGACTCTCGATGCCGCCCTCGTCCAGAAGGGCGATGGCCGCCTGGATGATCTGCTCCTGGTGCAGGGCGTCGCGGGGCATCCCCGCAGTAGGCGGCATGGGGCAGCTCACGGGACCTTCTTGCTGTGGGAACGAGGCCGCGGTGTGCGGCTCTGAGGCGCGTGGCCATCGCGCCGACGAGGACGGGGTGTCGTGCGCGTCGGCGCGCGGTTCATGCGTGGGGGCCGTTGCGGTATGTCAGCCGGGAGAGCCCGCGGGCCCGAGGCTGCGCAGCAGGCGCTCTCCGGACTCGCGTAGCTGGTCCTTGACGTCGTCGAGGCCGGATGCGAGCAGGACGTGATCGCGTTTGCGCCAGGTGCCGGCGACCATCACGGCTTCGATGTTGGCGATGTCGGCGTGCAGGACCGTGGCGACCGGGTCGTGCGCCGGCCACAGGTTGAGCGCCCGGGCGTCGACGGCGACCAGGTCGGCCTGCATGCCCACCTCGATCCGGCCCACCTTGTCTGCCAGGCCCAGTGCCTTCGCTCCTTCGACCGTGGCCCAGGCAAGCGCCTGTTTGCTGGTGACAGACGGTGTGTTGGCGTACATGCCGGTCGTCTGCCGGTGATGGGCGTGGTCCAGGCTGCGCTGGTGGGCCAGAGCGATCCGGGCGGCGGTGAGGACCGTGCCGGGTACGGCGGTATCGATGTCGGTGCCCAGGGAGGGTGCCGCGCCCAGGCTCAGCAGGGATCCGGTGATGGGTGTGCCGTGTCCCTGGCCCAGTTCGTTCTCCGGGGTGGTGGTGAAGGTGACGCCCGTCTCGACGAGCGTCTTGATCCAGTCGTCGGGCAGGTCGGCTCCGTGCACGACGTTGGTCAGGGGGCTGAACAGCCCGGCGTTGCGCACGGCTTCCCAGCCGGGTGAGGGTTCGCCGCCGCTCTGGTGCATCGAGACGACGAGGCCGCGTTCCGCGCCGGCCTGGAAGTCGGCCACCGCGGTCTCGGCGGAGGAGTACTGCGGCCCCTGGAGTGCCATGCCCAGAGTGAGGAGGGCGTGGTCGCGGACGGGGCCGTCGAGCAGCCGGTCGATCTCGGCGAGCGGGTGGGGTGTGTCCGGCGAGCGGTAGGGCGTGCCGTGCAGGAAGACGGCGCGGATCCCGGCCTGGATCAGTCCCTCGACGGCCGCGTCGGCGTGTTCGGGCGACAGGGCGTTGTGACACCAGTCGCCGAGTGTGGTCGTACCGCAGTTGATCTGGCTCAGGGCGCCGGCGAGATTGCTGATGTGCATGTCGGCCGGGGTGTAGTGCCCGACGCACTCGCCGTGCAGGTGGGTGAGGTACTCCATCAGCGTCCAGTCGGCGCCCACGGAGCGCAGCGCGGTCTGCCAGGTGTGCAGATGGGCGTTGACCAGGCCGGGGATGAGGACGCGGCCGGAGAAGTCGACGACCTCGGCGTCGGGCGCCTGGATGGTTTCGCCGACGGCGGCGATGGTCTCGCCGTCGACGAGGATGTCGACATGCTCGGCGTCCGGCCGGTCCGGCGTCATTGTGATGACTTGCGCCCCGCGCAGCAGTATGCGGCTCATTCAGTGGCCCCCGAACCGGGGGAGGTGTGGCTCTGCTGGGACATGGTGCGGCTCCTTGCCTGCGGCGTCATTGCCCGCACGGCGGCTTGTGTGGTGGTGAGGAAGTCCCGAGTGGCGATGTGCCCGATGTAGCCGTCGGGACGGATCAGCAGCAGCGTGTCGCCGGTCAGGCCGTAGGCACTCTGCAGCGTGTTCTTGGGGTCGGAGAAGGCGCGGCCGTCGCCCGCGGCCGATCCGACGGTGAGCCGCTTCAGCTGGGCGCCCGTCGTCGGCCAGTCGAGGAGTTCGAGGTTCCGGGCGGCGTAGGGGCCGTAGGCGATGGCGGTGAAGTGCGGTCCCTGGAAGAGGTTGAACAGGCGGGTCTCGGCGCCGTCGGCGCCGAGCAGTCGGGCGTCCGGGGCGCGGTCGCCCACGTGCAGCGTGCTGCTGTCGCTGCTGTCGCCGTCGGCGGGGGCGAGCGGGCCACCGTAGTAGGTCAGGGCGAGCTGCTGCTCGTCCTTGCCGCGCTTCATGCTGGAGGGGTCGAGCTTGGCGATGCCGCCCCATTTCTCCGTGGACAGTCCCAGGACCCGGGCGGCGATCGGCTGCCGCTCGGCCTCGTAGGTGCCCAGCAGGGCCGGGTCGGCTCCGGCGAGGACCTGGCCGAGCTTCCAGCCGAGGTTGTAGCCGTCCTGCATACCGGTGTTCAGGCCCTGGGCGCCGGCTGGGGTGTGGACGTGCGCGGCGTCGCCGACGAGGAAGACACGTCCGCGGCCGTAGTGCTCCGCAAGACGGATGTTGGGCCGGAACACGGACGTCCAGTGGATCTCGTGCAGCTGGATGTGCCGGTTGCGGGTGTGGGAGTGGATCCGGTCGATGATGGCGCCGATCTCCTGGGGCGGCTTCTCGTCGGGCGTGAGCCGGATCATCCACTGGAACATGTCGCTGTGGGGGAGCGGGCAGGCGCCGATGAGCTTGCCGCCGAGGCCGGGCCACATGTGCCACCGGTTGCGGGCCAGGCCACTTACGGAGGCATCCACGATCAGCACGCGCTCGGCCTCGTCCGTCGTCCCGACGAAACCGATGTCGAGCTGCTTGCGCACCACGCTGGAGCCGCCGTCGGCCCCCACGGCATAGCGGGCGACGATCTCCTCGACCCCGTCCGCGCCCGCCACCTTGGCGACCACCGTGTCCTCGTCCTGCGTCAGCTCGGTCAGTTCCTTGCTGAACTCGACCTCGCGGCCGAGCTCACTGAGCCGGGCGTGCAGGGCGCGGTCCGTGCGGAACTGCGGGATCAGCCAGGTGTTCGGGTACGGGACGTCCGGGGTTGCCTCTTTGTGGGGGAACATCTTCCACGGCACACCGATGGGTCCTGCGTGGATCCCGAGCTTGGGATAGATGCCGCCGCCGGCCAGCACGTCGTCGAGAGCGCCGAGGTCTTCGAGGACTTCGAGGCTGCGGGGCTGGATGCCCTTGGCGCGCGAGCCGTCGAAAGCGTGGGGGGACCTGTCGACGATCCGGACGTCGAGTCCGCGGCGTACGAGGTCGATCGCCAAGGCGGAGCCCGAGGGGCCGGCACCGATGATCAGTACGTCGATGGCCTGCGGGCTGTTCATGAGTCGAGCCTTTCGGTGCGTGCGGACACGAACGGGACGAGCTGATCGGCGACGTCGCGAGGCCGTTCGTATGGGGCCATGTGCCCGCATTTGTTAATTACGTGATGTTTCTGAGGCTTCAGCAGAGCGCGTGCTGTGTCGAACTGCACCAGCGGCGTGACGTTGTCCTCGTCGCCCCACAGCAGCAGCGTCGGAATGCCCAGTGCCCCCGTCCGCCGGAAGAGGTCGTCACGGCCGGTGAAAGGCAGGTGCTGCAGGGTGTCGAAGACCGCGTACAGCGAGCCCTCGAAGCGGAGGGTGTCGAGGACCATCTCGGTCAGTTTCGCGCCGAGCTCGGGGTCGCGGACGTTGTGCCCGAGGTGCCCCTGGAGCAGCTGAAGGCCGCGACGGCGGGCGACCACTCCGGCCAGCAGATCGCTGCGCAGCAGCCGGTGGGGGGAGGCCAACCGCGGTTTCGCGAGACCGGCGGGTCCAACGATGGTGAGAGTGGACACCGACGAGCGGTACTGGGCGGCGTACGTCATGCTGACCAGCGCGCCCATGGAGGTGCCGACCAGGTGCAGGGGCCGCGCCGTCAGGCCGAGCCGGTCCGTCAGCTCGGCCAACTGCCGCGTGAACAGTGTCTCGTCGTATCGCGCCTGTACCCGGTCGGAGTAGCCGCGGCCGTAGGCGCTGCAGGTCAGAGTGCGCAGCCCGCGGGCGTGCAGCTCGCTGACGAGGCCGTCCCAGTAGAACAGCGGGATGGTCAGACCGCCCGCCATCAGGACCACATCCCCGTCCTCGGGCCCCGTCAACTCGTAGTGGGTGACGCCGTCGGACAGCTCGATGAAACTGCCGCGCAGCGCATTGCGCGAGTCGGCGGTGAGCTTGCGGTCCTCGCCCGAGGCGACGAAGTGCTTCATGGAACGGGCCTCCTTGCCCTCAGTTCGCGGGGGTGCCGGCGCAGGAGCCGAGGAACTTCGCGATCGCGTCCGCGACCCACTGCGGTTCCTCCTCCGGCAGCAGATGTCCGCCGTGGGGGTGGACGAGCTCCTGGGCGCCGGGGATGTCGCGGGTGAAGTGCTGGCCGTCGATGCTCGCGCTGCGCAGCACCAGCGTGGGCACCGTGATGCGGGGGATCTGCGCGCTGCGGTCCGGCTGGTCGGTGTTGCAGAAGTCGACGAAGGCCGAGCGGTTACCGGGGCGGCTCATGAGCTGATAGGCGCGGTCCACCATGGCGTCGTCCGCGATCTGGGAATGCGGCCCGACGGCCTCGCGCAGGTTGCGTTCGAGTGCCCCGCGCGGCATCACCCGCCTCAGCAGGGGCCGCACCAGCGGGTTGCGGGTCAGGCGCATCCCCGCGGGCACCGTCTTCTCCGGGTAGCCGGTGGCATTGACCAGTACCAGGCCGGTCAGCCGCTCTGGATGATCCAGCGCGACGTTCCAGGCGATGTTGCCGCCCAGGGAATTGCCGGCCAACGCGTAGCGCGGCACGCCCAGCGCCTCCATGAAGCCCGCCACCGTCGCGGCGTACGCCGGGATGCGGTAGTCGCGGTTCTTGCGCGGGCCCGTCAGTCCGAACGCCGGCAGGTCGGGACGGATGACATCGAACGAATCCGACAGTAGATCCGTCGCGCGGTCGAAGTGCTGCAGGGATGAGGCACTGCCGTGCAGCAGCACGAGTGCCGGGCCGTGCCCAGCACGCTTGTAGTGGATCCGCAGTCCGTCCACCTCGACGAACCGGGAATCGGGCTGGGGCTCAGACCAGGTACTCATAATGGCTACACTGTTACCGATAAGATGGTTGTGTCAAGAGGAAGTCCCCGCGTGTTACGGCCACGGTGGTCTTGAGCGAGGAGATGGATCAGTTGGTGCGCCGCGCTGCCGGTCGTCCGCCGGTCCCACCGGACCGGATCGTCGCCATGGCGCTGCGGATCGTCGACGAGGAGGGAGCGGAGGCGCTGTCGATGAGGGGCCTGGCCGAGCGCCTGGGCTCGGGTACGGCGACGCTGTACCGGCATTTCGGCAACAGGGCAGAGCTCGTGGCGCAGGTCGTGGACCACATGTTCGGCCTCGTCGAGCTGGACGATCGGGAACTGGCCTCGGTGAGCTGGCGGCGGTCTCTGAGGGCGATGGCACACGCCATGTTCCGCGCCTTGGGTCGGCACGGGAACGCCGCCCGGCTGCTGGCCGAGCAGATTCCCGTCGGCCCCAACGCGATGGCGCTGCGGGAACGCTGTGTCGCGGTCCTGCTCAAGGCGGGATTCTCGAGGCCTCACTGGCCACGCGCGCGTATGTGACGCTGGCTCGTTACGTATTTGGCCTGGCGATAGAGCTCAACCATGAGAACGGCGCCGGTGGGCCGCGCAACGAGGAGTCGGTCGCTGTCCTGCGGGGCGTGGATCCGGCACGGTTCCCCGCTGTCCACTCGATCGCGGAGGCGTTGCCGGTGCCTGTCGAAGAGGTCTTCTCCTTTGGGTTGGATCTCATCCTCAGGGGGCTGGGGGCCTTCCGTGATGGCGGCTGACCAGGGCAACAGCTGCGTCGAGCGTCAGGTCGTGCCAGTGGCTGCGTCTGTCGAGCGCGATCTTGTCCATCTCGGGAGTGCGGCCGGAGCGTGCGTCGCGCACTGGGCGACCAGGCACATCCCGGCCTGAATGAGCCACGGGCGTCCGGTGATCTTGATTCAGGCGGACTGAGACGTGCCTGGCTTCGCCGGGGGCGCCAGGCTGGGTTATTCGCTTGGCTCTGCCCGTCTTCACGTCGATCCTGGTGACCGCTGGATCGGGATGCCGACAGCCGTGTCCACGACCGGCGTACACGCACGACAGGAGCGCCGATGGACGCCGGAGACCACCTCGCCCAGCAGATCGAGGCCATGCGGCAGATGCTCGCCGACACCGAGCCTGCCGCGCTGCGGACCAGCTATCTGGCCGACCCCTCGGCCGGCAACCCGGTGCTGCAGGGGTCAACGGCGACGGCTCTCGTCGCGCGCTGGAACGCACGCTCCAGCGGATTGTGGGTGCCCGCCTCCTCCCAGGAGCCGGCACCGATCGATCTGACTGCCGTCTTCCTCACACCGGAGGAAATCTTCGGATTCCAGCTGCCCGCCGACTACAGCCGGCGCCAGCTCCAGAGTCTCCCACTGGAAGGGGTTCTGCGCTTCTGCGCCCTGGCCCTCAATGCCCTGGCCGTTCCTGGGGCGTCCGCCAGCGCGGTTGATCGGCAGTTTGTCGAACTGTTGTTCAAGGAGCCGATCCGCGGGCGGGTGCTGAACCTGCTCAGAGATGAGACCCGTCGACTCCTCGTGCCTCAGGCCTTCATGCTCTTGGCCCGTATGGCGGTGCAAGCCTCGCCGGACACGCTCTCGGAAGGCACATCCCAAGGCGACGTCCTGGGAGCCCTGTTCGGCCTCACCCAGAGCATGGGGGTGTTTCCCGAGTCCGGTCCGACCGTCATCGGAGACCGGCCGGGCACGCTGGGCCGGGAGATCATCGCCAACCAGCACTTCAACCACAACTGGTCCGTCGCCGGCTTTCTGGCCCGCTATGCGCGCCGCTGGCTGCAACTGCCCGCCGAGCACCAGGGCGAGCCGGGCATCGTCGATCTCGGCCAGGCCTACCAGGACTGCACCGGCATTCGACTCGAGTCTCTGGCGGCTGTCGCAGGCTTCCTGTGGATGGTCACCACCTCCGGTCGCTTCGTCATCGAACCGGGCGAACTGGCCAGTCTGGACATGCCCGCTGAGGAGGTCGACGCGGTACTGGCAATGATCAGCACCGACCTGACAGGAATACGGCAGGCGGTGCGCAGCGAACGGCCCGAACAGCGCACCGAATGGTCTTTCGACCCGTTCCAGCGGTGGCCGGTCCTCCGTCTGCTCGAGGGTCGGCTGCTCATTCTCGACCCCCGCCACCTGCTCAACCGCGCCTTCGGCTGGCTCCCGATGCTGGACATCAAGTTCCCGCCGCCGCAGCACACCAAGCCCGTCGGCCACCGCAAGCTGGCCGCCAAGGCCGAATCGACCCTGCGTCACCTCAGCGAGGTCTACGTCAGCGAAGTGCTGCACCGGATCACGGGCGATGAAGGCACCACCCGCCGGGTCTACGACGACGCCGAGCTCAAGGCGGCCTACACCACGCAGGGGCAGCGCATCGCCGACGCGGCCATCGACTACCCCGGCACCTGGATCGTCATCGAGGTCACGACATCCCAACTGCGCCGTGAAGCTGCCACCGCCGTGCCCGGCGAATCACAGATCGAGGACATCGACAAGCTCATCGAGGAACTCGACCAGATCGACGCGACCATCACCGCGCTGCGCCGCGACGAGGCCGCGCTCACCGGCACGTCGGCGGCTGGCGACCGCCGCTACCTGCCGCTGCTCGTGCTGCCCGAGGGTTTCCCCGTCAACCCGGTCACCCTCACCGTCATCCGTGAACGCGCCCGCCTGCGGGGGCTTTTGCAGCTGCCGGACATCGATCAGGTGGAGATCGTGGACATCGAAGAGCTGGAAATGATCGAAGGTATCCAGGAGGAGTCCGGCCCCAGCATGCTGGACATCCTGCGCGACAAGCAGTCCGGCAGCCTGCGCAACGCCGCCGTGCGTGACCACATCCTCCACGGCATGCGGCTGCGGCCCGGTCGGCCCGCCCGGCAGTCAGGCCTGTTCGAGGCAGCGCTGAAGCCGCTCGCAGACGCACTGCCGCGCCCACCTCAGGACCAGTCCCGCCGGGAGCACGGATGAAGCAACGGCGGGGCGAGGCCGGTGCTTCGGCGGGCGAAACCCGTAAGAGCATGACCGTTGAGGCTGGTCGACAGTGTTCACGGAACGGACACCGCCGGTCGCCCGCTACAGCGACACCTGCCTGATGCGCCATACCCCCACCACAGCCCACCAACTGCAAGCCCAGATCGCCGGTCCCGGCGCTCACCATTGCCGCGCGGTGGGGTCGTCGATCTCACTCTCCGCCGGGAGGTGGCCGTGCTGCTGATACGGCATGTCGTCGGGATGCCGTTCGAGCCGGGCGCGCCGCCAGGCCACGTCGAAGGACAGGCTGCGGTTGCTGGCCCGGGTCATCCGCCAGGCACGCCAGCTCGTCAGCGGCGAGAGCAGCCACCGCAGTGTGGAGGTGCTCACCGGACCGCCTCGCCCTCGCGTGGAGGACGGACGCCTGCAGCTCTCCTCATGACTCACCCGCCGACTCGGCGGCACCGTGCCCGTTGAGCAGGGCTTGTGCCTTCGCGGCGTGCTGCGGTCGCTGGGCGCTGGTCATGCCGGCGGTCAGGAGGGTGTACAGCATCTGTTTCTGGGCCGGGTCGGGGAAGCTGGCGAGGAACTCGCGCAGCACTTCAACGGCGGCGTGCTCGACAGTGCGCTCGTCCTCGGGGCGGTGCTGGGCGAACACCTCCGCGACACTGGTCACCTCACTGGCGAGGCCGGAGAGCTTGGACCAGTCCACGCCTTCCCGCTCGACCCAGCGCACCAACAGGGCTGCGGGGTCGGCCAGTTCGACCGCGAGCGCATCAGTCTTCTGCCGGCGCAGGGTGTCGGTGACGGCTTGCTGGCGTTGCGCTGCCAGCAGCGTGGCCACGGCCGCGCGGTCGTCCGGCAGCAGATCCAGGATCAGCTCTGCCGTGAACTCGACGGGAGGAGCGGTCGGCAGCTGACGCTGTCGCGCAAGGTGCTGACCCAAGACGTCCCGGGCCGAGGCGAGATCGGCCGGGTCGCAGTCCGTGGAGACCTCACCCGCCGCGCGTCTGAGCGCGGCGCGTACAGCCCCTGCAATCTCCTCGGCAGCGCCCGGATAGGGCGGCTCTGTAAGGACCGTGCCGGTGATCCGGGCGGTGAAGCCGATGCCGGGGCAGGAACTGCGCAGCCTGACCTCGAAACGGGTCAGGCCGCGCCGGACCGCTCTGCGCGCACGGCGGCGCGACCATCGTGTGGAGGCCATGGATCAGGACTCCGCCGACGCCTGCTCATGGGCGGCCTGCACGGCCGACAACGCGGCAGGCAGCCGGAGATCCTTGCGCAGCTCGATGACAGCCTGGCCGTTGGCGACCCCAGGTTCACCGAAGATGAGCGCTGAGATCGGAGTGGAATAGAGGTGCTCCACCACGACCTGGTTGAGGATGTCCGTCATGAGCTCGGTCGGAACGTCCTCCGTCTGGCGGACCTCCGCCCAGGCCGCGAGGAGTTGTCGGCAGTCGTCGTCGACCCGCGTGTCGGCCAGGGCCGCGCTCCAGCCCTCCACGAGCGCTTCCCGCACGTCCTGCTTCTGCTCGGCCGCCGCCAGCATGACCTGGAGAACATAAGGGTCGATGCGCGGATCCAGCAGCGACAGGAACGCCCGGTGCCCTGCCAGGTGCTTCTTCTGCGTAGCCCAGTTGATGACCGTGCTCCACACCCGGGGCAGCTGACCCTCGCGGGCAGCGATGTCCCGCAGCGCCTCCTGCGCCGTCCGCACGGCCTCATCCGGCTCCTGCCGGTCGAGGATGTGCCGCAGCCGAACCAGGGCTTGGCGCGGGTAGTGCTGGGCGAACTCGCCCTGGCAGACCAGGGCGACGACGGTCGCGACGGCCTCCGACTCGTCCCGCGCCGAGTCCAGCAGCAGGGCGCGGACCTGGGCTCCCAGAGCGCCCGCCTCCGCGGCGACGGTCAGGAAGCGGGCGATCAGCTCGCGGTGCTCGGCACTATTGTCGCCATTGTCGATCCACGCGTGGACCTGTTTCACGACACGGATGTCGTTCTCCGCTACGGCCAGTTCGACCAGGAGATCACTGATCGCAGCCAGTCGGCCGGCACCCGGCTCCTTGGGCGCGGTGATGGCGTCCAGCCAGGTCAGCAGGTGCGGGTGGATGTCGGCGCGCTGCTGCCATAGGTGGAGCAGAACGGCGCGGTCATATCCGGGCTTGTGGTCGAGGGTGACGGTCCGCCCGTTGACCTCGGCGCCCATCGTCGTCAGACGGGTGGTCAGATCGGGCCCGGTCAGGATCGTACGGACACTCGTCTCCGGGTCTTCACCGAGGAGCGCCCGGGCGCCGTCCTGAACTGTTAGCGCGTCCGTGTTGTTGAGGAACAAGGACGAGATGAGCAGGGCGCGGTCCTCCGGCTTGTCCGCCGTCGTCTCGAAGACCGTGTTCACATCGGAGCGCCACTCCTGGAATACGCTGACGGCGCGCTTCAGCCCCTCAGGTGAGTCCTCGGCGGAGGCGAGGGTGATGGCCAGCCGGGCTGCGTCCTCGGGACGACTGCTGTCGGTCAGCAGATGAGCCGCCTGACCGGCCAGGTCCTCCTCCGTGGGCGTCCGGCTGAGCCAGCGGATCAGGTCCGGCCGGTGGTGCACGTACTCCAGATGCATCCGGGCCACGCGATGCGCGGACGGCCGGCCCGTGGCACGGGCGACGACCTTGGCGAGGGCCCCCGACACGGTCTCGGGCCACCCGTGCTCGTCGGCGATCACGACAAGGAAGGAGCCCGAGAACCTCAGCTCCTCGGCATAGCCCACCAACTGCTCCGCGATGTGGCCGGGCTTCTGCCAGGAGCTGATCTCCGCCGCCACATCCAGCAAATAGCCCGTGCCCGGCTCATCAGGCAGCACCGAGACGTCCGGGAAACCCGGCCTCTCCCAGTCCGGTACGATCTCCTGGAGCTTGAGCCCTTGGCCCCGGGAGTTCTCTTCCGCCCGGGAGGTCTCCCACAGCGCCTTGATGCCTGCCGTGCGCTTACCGAAACCGGGAGGGCCGGCGACGACTGCCAGTCGGGGCCCGGCTCCGGTGAGACGCTCGATGGCCTTGGCCGCTGTTCCGACTCGCTCGTCCCGCACACTCAGGTCCACCCATGCCCGTCGTACGGCGTCGAGCTCGATCTGCGGGATGTCCTTTACCGGCAACGGAGGCTTGCTCGTCATCGTGACGGAGCCTGCGGCCACGATGATCTTCGAGTTCCGGTTGTTGTCCACCGATACCTGGAGTCCAGGTGCAGAGACGGTGGGAGGAGCGGGAGGTGGCGGGACGGGCCCGGGCACAGTCTCTGCGCTCACCGGCTCCCCTCCGGCGCGCGGTAGTGGATGCCGCCCGAAGCGCTGATGTCACCGCCGGAGATGACGACCTGGCTGTTGGTGTTACCGCGCACACTCGTGCGCGCCCCCTCGCCGTTGTCCACCCCCTTGACCCGGTCGGCCAGGTCCTGCACCTGCTGCGCGGCGTCCGGGTTCTTCTGCAGGAACGCCGCCAACTGGATCGTCAGTTCGTTGCGCAGCTGGCCCTCCACCGACCCGCGCTCGCTGTCCGGGCTGTCGACGAGTCGCTGCCGCGCCGTGTCGATCAGACGCAGCTCCTGCTCGGCGGTCTCCTCCCCGCCCCGCCGGAAGAGGCTGGCCACCGCATCCCGCACGGACTCCCACGTGCTCTTGACCATCTCGGTGACCAGGGCGCCGGCCCCCACACCCGCGACATCCATGATGTTCAACGCGTCCCCCTATCGTCGTTTCCCCTGCTCCGCGAGGTGTGCAGGGGTCGGCGGCATATTTGCCACATCAGGGTGGATGTCGGCGTGGAGGTCGGCAATCGAAAGTATTTGCCACATACGTGAACGCGTAAATCTCAAGCAGGCGGAATCGGTCAGTCATCGCGTGTGGCCAGGAACCTCACGGCAAGCGGGGTGGCGGGGACCGCTGGCGGGAGTGTTGATGCTGGTTGAATAACGCCCTGAACTGGCCAAAGCATAACTTTGGGTTATTGTCCTGAAGTGGGCGCAGTCTGGGTATGTGTCGCCGGAGCATCCGCTATGCGCGTGTTGAAGGAGTGGCGACCGGCGGGGCGTTGACGCTTCGGAGGAAACGGGCTGGCGTCGTCGGCGTGGAGCGGCTACCAGTCGATTTCTGTCTGCACCGGCAGCCCCGTGTCGATCTCGCTACGGACTGCCGGCATGCCAACGATCGGAACATCGAGCTTGTTCGCGATCGGGGTGTACAGGTCGGTCTCGACTTCCTCGGTCTCCAGGGAGACCAGCAGCGCGTACCGCACGGGGCGGCCTACTCGGTCGGTGCGGTTGTTGCTCTTCCACCAGCCACCGGAAGGGTGGACGGCAAGGACGCCGCAGTCGGCGAGGTCTGCCGCCGAGCCCACCCAGAGGTCGGAGTGGAGTGAGCCCTGATTGCGGCCCTGCGGACCGACCAGCCAGTTCTTGTCTCCCTCGAAGGCCTTGGCATGGGCGGGGGTGTCGGATTCTGCCTCGGCCTGCGCGGTGATGCGCCGCTCGAAACCGTCCACCGACTCGCCCGGTGCCCTGATTGCAAAACGCAAGCGGTGCGAGGCGTAGCTGTACTTGCCCTGCATGCCGCGGCGCCCTGGGTTCGGTTCGACGAAGTACGACAGCGTCACACGGAGCTGGACGGTCGCGGCGCCGAGCTCCCGCAACTGCTCCAATGGCCAAGGGAGTTCATGCAGATGAAGCTCCGCCAGGCGCACGCCGCCACCGGGATGCTTCCGGAACGGAACCAATTCGCTCTGCACGATCAGAGTGACGGCGTTGGCAGCGCTGGAGAGCACCCGCTCGGCGCGCGGCACGCCCCAGCCGTAGCGGCGAATGACCTGCTTCATCACCTCCTTCTTCATCAGTCGTGGTCGACCGGTACTCGTGTGCAGACCGTCCGGGCCCGTCATCTCGGGTGTCCAGCGTGCCTCGTGCACCAACAGCCCACGGACAGCTTCAGGAGTCAGACCGGGGTACGCGGCGTGGACGAGAGCGGCGAGGCGGGCGGCTTGAGCGGTGGCGGAACTGGTTGCGTTCGCGGATGAGACCTGTCGGAAGAAGTCCTTGCCGGTGGTGGTCACGCTGACCACATCGTGCGGAGTCAGCAAGGTCTCCCCGGGGTCGACCAGCAGATTCCCGCCCTCCATGAGGATGTCGGGCTTGACCACGGGCTTTCCCGTCAGCGCGACGGATGTCCGGCTGAACGGAGACAGCTGACCGGAGGCGGCGAGCGGTCGGAACCCCGCGAATGAAGGCGCCTCGGGCACGCTGGTGAGTTCGGTGAACGCTCCGACCGTCAGTACGTTGTGCGCGTGCGCGGGCTCTTCGATCCGCGACAGGTCACACAGCTGCAGATGGTCCAACTGTCCCTGGGGGGTGCGGATCTGCTGAGGCTCGGGTCTCCAGATGTTGCCCGCACTGACGACGATCAGCCGTGAGGCGTCCGGATCGGGCGCGCCGATCAGCTCGATGCGGTCGTCGTGCGCCACCACATCCGTTCCGGCGGCGAGTGCGTCGAGAGTCGCGGACCACAGGGTCGGCGTGCCGTCGGTGCCGTTCCTTCCGTCTCCGGACTGGTAGGTGACCGCCATGGAGAACACCCGGGCGCGCGGCGGGCCCGCGCTCAGCGCTGCGACCTCGGCCGTCGACACGGCATTCGCGGTCCTTTCCGCGTGCGTGCGCGGGTGCGCTGCGTCCTCAGTCACACCGTCCAGCAGCTTCACGGACTCCAGCCCATGCGTCAGGACCACGGGCCCCTGGCTTTCCAGCGGCACGGCGAGATCTCCGTAGAGCGCGATCCCCGCCATCTCGGTGCCATGCCCGTGCCGGTCAGCCGCGGTATGGAGGGGCAGAGCGCTGTGCGCTCGCCCATGCAACGAAGCCTTCAGGAGCGGATGCTCCTGGCTCACTCCTGTATCCAGCACACAGACCACAGGTGCGTCAGGCGGGGCGGCCTCGAGGCGCCCGGCGAGGTCGTCTACCAGACTGTGCTGGAAGGAGCGGTCCACCGAGTGCAGCTCCTGGGCGAAGACGGGTCGGCGGATCTCCACCGGGCACGCGTTGGTCCCCAGAATGACCTGCAGTTCCTCACCGGAGGCCTGGACGTGAGCGATGAGACGCTCGCCGACAGCCAGCGCTACCTCAGCGACCGCCCACTGCTTCTCCGCGGCGAGCTCACGCAGGGACGCCACAGGATCGGACTCGACGATCTGCGGATCGAACCACAGCTCCCACCAACGGCGTTCGTCCATCGGCGGCAGAGGATCGCTCTCCTGCCAAAGGTGTTCGAAGAGCGCTCGCTGGACCGTCTCCATGTTGGCGACAAGAGCCGCCTGCTTGGGCGCACCGCTGGTGGTGTTCTGGGTGAACTCTCGTAGCCGCCGGGAGAAATCAGAGACCTGCTCGTAGGGCACCCACACCAACGCATCCTCGGGGCTCTGATCGACAGGCGCATGCACGCTCATGAGCGTCAGACCGGACCTGTCCAGGGCCTCCAGGGTGAGCGCATGGCCGACCGCGGCCTCGACGCGGACCGCGAATCCGTCCGCCCGGTAGGGCTCCGGGACTTCACCGAGGACCTCCACCGCCTCGTCGCGAGCCTGCTCCAGGCCGCCAACCAGGCGGGACACATGCCCCTGCCGATCTGCGGACCGGTCCGCGAGAGGTCCGCCGCCCGCAGGGCGGGGCTGCTTCGGTCGGAGGGTGCGGCCGGGCCACGGAACGAGGAGGTGTGGGGTGCTGGGGGATGTGTGCGGCTCAGGCATGGTGGAGCGCGTGCCGCTCACTCAGAGCATCCAGCAACAGGCGATCGTCGATCACGTCAGCACCCCCCAGGATGGCCTGCTTGGCAGCGGACTCGGCAGCCTTCACGAGTTCCGCATGGCTCAGCCCGGCCACGCTCTTGGTTACAGAGGGCCACCGTACTGCGCTGGTGTCCATTCCCGCGAGTCTCCTGCGCATCACCTCCACCGCCTGCTCCGGCGTGGGTGTCTCATACGCGATTACCAGATCGAAGCGCCTGAACAATGCCCGGTCCAGGATCTCGTGATGGTTGGTGGCCGCTACGACGAGGCTCTCCGAGGGGGCCTCGTCCAGGAACAGCAGGAATGAGTTGAGGATGCGGCGTGCCTCGCCCACGTCGTTGCCAGCGGCTCGCTGTGCTCCCAGCGCATCGAACTCATCGAACAGGTATACGGCTCGTGTCTGTGCCACGGCATCGAACACCAACCGCAGCTTCGACGCCGTCTCGCCCATGAAACGGCTGATCAGCGCGTCCAGGCGGATGGTGAACAGCGGCAGGGACAGCTCGCCGGCCAGTGCGGCCGCCGTCATGCTCTTGCCGGTTCCCGGCGGACCTGAGTGCAGGATCCGATGGACGGGGGTGAACCCGAAGCGCTCTAGTCGAGCACGCTGCCGCTGCTCGTGAAGTACGCGGTCCATGGTGGCCCGTAGATCGGCAGAGAGCGTCATGTCGTCGAGCCGGATATCGGGATACCAGGCGGTCAGCAGGCTGGACAGTTCCCCGCGGGGCTGGACCACAGGCGTCGGCCCGACGGGGTTGAGGGCCTTCCCGCCCTGCTGCCGCATCGATTCGACGAGTTCTCGCAGCTCTACTGCGAACTTGCCGTGTCCCTGGCGGGCGGACTTGGCCGCCACCTGCAGTGCGATGCTGTAGAAACGGTCGTCGTCGGCCTCGGCGTGTGCTCGCACGAGGGCTTTGAGATGTTCGGCGCTGGCAGCCATCCGCGTCACACCTCCCCGAGCAACCGGTGCGGCCTAGTAAACTTACTGCCACTGACAACGCATCGTACGAGGATCTCGTGCCACGTACCCACTCGACGAAACCGTCCGCACCTCTCTATTCGGTCTCGATGGCATCGTTGTCGAACGGTAGGAGGGGGTGCTCGGCTGGGAGAGCCTCCTCCAACTCGCGCTGTACACGCTCACGGCGCCGCTTGGGGAATTCGCTGACGCGCAGCCACCTTCCGACATTCGGATCCGGGCCGGGCACCAGCCACGTGGGCACGCCGCTGAGCAGGCCACGGAGGCACATGTCGGACGTCCCGCCGGATCCAGGATCGAACTGACTGTGGAAGGCAATGACCATCGACGGCCGTTCCGCCAGCATCCGGGTGTTCCGCTCGGGCCCCGCCAGCCGCCACGTCTTTGGTCTGGCGTGACGCTCGGCCTCCCAGTCCACGGGGTAACACCGATGCCGGTCCGCACCCAGGCCCCTTCGCCGGCACCACCGGTGGGCCGCGCGGTCGGCACCGTTCGCAGCGCCCTCGATCACGACGAGCCGATCACCGTAGTGGGCTGCCAGGCGGTCCAGCACTGCGGCGACGGTGCCAGGCCAGAGCCACCTCCGGTCCCCGCACACGATTACTCGGGGATCAGCCAATTCCATGGCACTCTTCATCCCCAGGGCAAGCTTGGTCGGCCGACCGGTTTTCGAGCCGTGCAAGTTCCCGCTCGCTGATCAATGCTGCGATCGGGCCGGAGTCGTCGGCAAAAGTGAGCCGAGCGCCAGAAGTCGAGACCCTACGGATGAGATTCTCCAACGGCAGAGGGAGTCTCGACACCGCGATTCGGTTGCTGGCATCCAACGGTGACTCCAGCCAAGCGCAGCTGTGCAGCAGGAAACCCAGCGCGCATTCCTGGGCCGCTGCACTTGAGGACCGGTCGCGGGCCAAGGCTTCTCTGATCGCATCGCTCAGGAACTCTTCCGTGTTCTTTCCTGCCGCCCTGGCCCACGAATGGATTCGTCTCTTCACCCCGGGAATGAACGGAATGCTCATCCGTAGCATCCCGTCCGGCCCGGGGAAGAGAGTACACAGCACGTCGATCGGCAGAGCATCCTCAAGCCGTCGCCACACCTTCTTGATCGCTTGCTCTTCGTTACGTGCTGAGACGAGTACGGCGATGTTCTTACCGTCCTGTGACGATGCCATTGGCATTCCGCTGAGCCGTTGCGCGGATTTCAGCTCGACTCCTCGCACGGTCCGGGTCAGGATGATTTCGATGGCGTGCAAGGGCATGGTGGCTCCCGTTCAGTAGAGAGAGATCGGGCCGTCAGGAAGCCAACCTTCGACGTAACCGGAAACAAGAAGGCTCACCCCCTCGGGGGAGACCTCCCGATGGCGATCCTTAAGCTCGTTGACTCCCCACCTAGTGTGTGATGGGGAGGATCGCTGGAATGCATCCGACTCAACGGAACTGATCCTCACGATGAATACGTGGGAAATGGTGTGACGGTTATGCTCCCAGCATTCAGGCTCACGGGTTTCGCGAACTCCGTAGACGGATCCGAAGCGGGGGCTGTCGATGTGGAACCGAGTGGCGAGATGCCGGGTGGCGCCGTCTCTGAAATCGGCACCCGGCGTGAGCAGTGTTTGTGGAACTGTCCAGCCGCTGCAGCAGCAGCCGCACAGCATCAGGCGGTTCTCGTCGTCCAGCAGGAGCAAGTAGACGCGACGATCGGCAACTGACCGTGAGGTGAGCATGCAGCAAGACTGGGGCGCTAGCTACTCAAGTAGCAACTTGGATGCCGCTCAGTGGGTGAGTGCTTCATCAGGCCCGGCTGAAGGTGCGCCGGGACAGAAGGCTGATGTCTCACTGCTGGACTGCACAGGTGGCAGTTGATCGGGCCTCGCGCAGTCACGCACGGCAGCTGTCATGACCTGCGGAAACGCTCAGGCGGCGTTTGAGATTCAGGCTGCGGCGTTTTGGGGCCCTACAGGGCACTGGGCCTGACCTGCGGCGATTGAATTTCCGACAGATCCCACGAAGGCAGAAGGTGCCCTGACAGCGTAGCGGATCCGTGTCTCGTCGTTCGCCCCGGTTGTCGGTGATCGGCGGCGTGCCTCTCCGATCTTCTGCGATCTTCTTCGGCCGCCCCAGGCCACCCCCGGCCCTCCCCGGCCATCCCCACCCATCCCCGGCCCCGCTTGACCTCAAGTTAACTTGAGATTTTACGTTGCTTGCGCGGGCCCACCCAGGGCCGAATCGCGGACTCTCCCGACCACGCGGACTCTCCCGACCACCCGGAATCGAGGCACCTCCATGTCCCAGCCCCCACTCAAGATCGGCGTAATGATCGGCAGCGTCCGCCCAGGCCGTTTCGCCGACAAGGTCTCCCGGTGGTTCGTCGCCGAGATCGGTCGGCGTGACGACATGGAGACGCACGTCATCGACCTGTCCGAACCCGCTCTCGCCGAGGAGCTCAAGCTCACCCTGGAGCCGACCGGCGCCCCGGACGGCGACGCCCCGACGTTGGCCGAGCGCATCGGTGGGCTCGATGGGTTCGTTGTCGTCACGCCCGAGTACAACCATGGGTACCCCGCCGTGCTGAAGCTGGCCATCGACTACGTCTACCGGGAGTGGCGGGCCAAGCCGGTCGGGTTCGTCTCGTACGGGGGCATGGCCGGCGGGCAGCGGGCGGTGGAGCAGCTGCGTCAGGTCTTCGCCGAGTTGCACGCCGTCACCCTGCGCGACACGGTCAGCTTCCACATGGCCTGGGAGCAGTTCGACGACGAGGGCCGCCCGTACGACCAGGACGGCACCGCCAAGGCCGCCGCCGTGCTGCTGGACCAGCTCGCCTGGTGGGGGGTGACCCTGCGCGAGGGCCGTGCCGTCAGGCCGTACGAGGGCTGAAGCTCAAGGGCCGCAGGAGAAGGGCCTCGGGAGCAGGGCCTCAGGGGAAGGGCCTCAGGGGAAGGGCCTCGGCAGAAGGGCCTCAGAGAAGGCCCCCCGGACAAGGGCCTCAGGAGACCGAAACCCGTGTGAATCGGCCCGCCACCCGCAGATCCCCCTCCACCCGCCCGGCCGTCTCCACCAGCTCCGGCAGTACCTCCCGCACGCACTCCTGCACCGATCGCCGCGCCGCATGCATTGCCACGTTCACCGCGGCGACCACCCGGCCCGTCCGGTCGCGGACCGGTACCGCCACCGATCGCAGGCCGACCTCCAACTCCTCGTCGACCAGGGCGTATCCGCGCTGGCGGACGTCCTCCAGAACCGTCGCGAGAGTCTCGGGGTCCGTGATCGTGCGGGGGGTCAGCGGGCGCAGTTCGCCCGGGGGAGTGGCCAACTGCCGTTCCCCGGCCGGGGTGTCCGCCAGCAGCACCCGGCCCAGTGACGTCGCGTACGCCGGCAGCCGCGTGCCGAGGGTGATGTTGACGCTCATCACGCGGCTGGTGGCGGCCCGGGCCGTGTACTGGATCTCCTGGCCCGACGGCGTCAGCACCGCCAGTGACGCCGACTCGTGGACGCGGTCGGCGAGTTCGGCCAGGTGCGGGGTCGCGATCTGGGACAGGGACGTGCGGGACAGGGGCGGGTAGCCCAGCGACAGTACGCGCGGGGTCAGCGTGAAGCCCCGGTTCCCCGACTGGCGTACCAGGCCCAGATGCTCGTAGGTGATGAGTGCCCTGCGTGCCGTGGCTCGTGCCAGGCCCGTCGCGCGGGCCACGTCCGTGAGCGTCAGCTCGGCCCGGCCCTCGCCGAAGGCGGTCAGTACGGTCAGCCCGCGCGCCAGCGACTCGACGAACTCCCGGCCAAGTTCCTGCTTGGAGGCGCCCGTCCAGATGGCAAGGCCCGCCGGTGCCGCCCCGGGCTGCGGCTGCGGTGCCTCGCGCAGCTCGCGCTCCATCTTGGCCACCGCCGCGCGCAGGCGGGGGAGGAGCGTGTCGCGCAGGTTCGCGGCGGTGTGGCGGCTCGTGTGGCTGACCACGTTCGCCACGCAGGCGATACGGCCGCCCGCGCGGGGATCCCGTACCGGTACGGACACGGCCACCAGCCCCGGCTCGATCAACTGGTCGTCCAGCGCCCAGCCGTCCTTGCGTGCGTGCTCCGCCCGGCGCTCGAAGTCCTCGTCGGGCGAGGCGTGTTCCCGGGGCGGTACGGCGGGAAAGTCCCGGTCCTGCGGGTCCGCCGCCCGGCGCTCGCGCCAGGCTTGCCACTCCGCGTCCGTCCACTCCGTTGCGAACAGCGGGCCCGGTGCGGTGCGTTCGGCCGGGAGCAGGTCGCCGATGCGGAAGCTGAGGGACATCGCGCGGCGGCGGGTCGCCTGGTGGATGAAGCGGATGCCGTCGCGGTCGACGACGGCCAACGACACCGACTCGTCCAACTCGTCCGCGAGCGCGTCCGCGTGGGAGGAGAGGAGGGCGGGCAGGCCCAGGGCGGCCAGGTAGGCGTTGCCCAGTTCCATCACGCGGGGCGCGAGGACGACGTCGCGGCCGTCGAGACGGACGTACCCCATGCGCGCGAGCGTGGACGCGATGCGGTCCACGGTGGAGCGGGCCAGTCCGGTGGCCCGCTCCAGCCCGCTCGCGCTCAGCGTCCCGCCGGCCTCCGTCAGCTGCCGCAGCACCGCGACGCCACGGATCAACGGTGTCACCGCCTCCGCCGGTACGGCACGGGCGGCGTCCATGGTCGTCTTCGCGGGCATCGGCTCTCCGGTACGGCGGTCGCAGCAGGCTAACCGTAATGCGACCCACGCGCGCGTACGGCGACGTGGACTCACGCGCGCGTACCGCGTACGACGCCCCCACACCCCGCCCAGCCCTGCTCCACCCCTACTCCCGCGTCACCCGCACCCGATGCTCACCCCCCACATCCGCCCCCACCACCGCAATCCGCACCCCCCGCTTCGTATCCCGGAATTCCTCCCCCGGCACGAACGTGGCGTCCGACAGTTCGGCGTGGACGTTCGGGCTGCGGGTGCAGCCGGCGCTGTCCTCGTGGGAGTCGTGGACCTTCACCGGGCCCATCCCGGTGTCCACGTCCGCGTCGACCTTGTAGATCAGGACGCCGGGGCGGCACACGGTCTCGTCGTTGCCCTCGCGGGTGCGCAGTTCGACGGCGTAGCCGCTGCGGCGGTCCAGGGGCACGAACACCAGCTTCGGGCCGCCCTTGAGGGCCAGCGGGGTCAGGGCGTACTCGGACGTCCCGGGGCCGGCCGCGCACCGCACCTGCGCCGCGTCCAGCCAGCCCAGCTTCCACTTGTGCCAGCCGAGCAGGTCGTTGTTGGACCCCCAGTCCTCGCTCATGATGTCCCAGTGGCCGACCGCGCCCCCGCCCTCGGCGGTGTAGAGGTCGGGCAGGCCGAAGACGTGGCCGTTCTCGTGGGGGAGGACCCGGTAGCCGGTGCGGTGGTAGGTGCCGGAGCCGTCGTCCTGGCGGGAGTAGACGAAGGAGGCGTTGGCCACCGAGACGCCGTCGGCCACCGGGGCCTCCAAGTTGCCGGCGAAGGACACCGACAGGACCGTGTCCAGGGCCGACGGGCCGGCGTTCGGCGTCACCAGCACGTTCAGGAAGTCGTACGACCGGAAGTCCACCTTGGGATCGGCCGCGGCCACGATGTCCTGGACCAGCTCCCGGTAGCCGGGGTCGAAGGGCGCGCCGCGCTCTATGCCGTACGCCCGGAAGGACTTGGGCATGCGCAGCCAGCCGGGGATCGGGGTCCGGGGGTGGTAGTCGAGGCGGCCGTAGGAGCTGGTGCGGAACCACTCCTGGGTCTTCGGGAAGAACTCCGCGAAACGGTCGAGCGCGCTGCCGGGGCCGGGCGCGTCGGGGAAGTCGACCATCAGGGTGAGGGCGCGGACGGTGCCGGTGGAGCGGGCGTAGCCGCGCGGTGTCGGTACGCCCTCCGACATCTGGACCGTCGGACGGCCGCTGATCATGCAGGGGCCGAGGGGGGAGGAGCGGGCCAGCGCGATCGGGCCCGCTCCGGTCGCCGTCGGGGTGCCCGCCGTGTGGTGCCCGATGCCTGCCGAGGTGCTGACCGCCAGGGTCAGGGCGGTCACGGAGGCGAGGGCGGCCACACGGCGGGGGCGTATCCGACGGCTCGGCTGCATGCATGGGCCCTTCAGTCCATGGCAGAGCGCCGGACTGCGCGCTGCACCCTCTCGATCACCCTGTGTCGAGGGGTGGGCGGGCGCGCGCTGGAGGAGACCGAACGTGGGTTTCTCATCCAGAGGAGATGTGACTCAGGTCACAGAGAATTTCCTCAGGTGGGAAATAACCGGGGAGCGTCTCCCCGTTTAGACCTGTGTCCGCGCGAAACGGGGAGACCTTCCCCGGATCGCGATCCATCAGCACTCAGGAGTACGCCGTGCAGACCGCAACCCCTGTGCAGCGCAAGGCGGCCCGGCCGCGTGCCGACGCCCTGCGCAACCGGGAGCGGATCGTCACCGCCGCCCGGGAGATGTTCGTCGAGTTCGGCCCCGACGTGCCGCTCGACGAGATCGCCCGCCGGGCCGGCGTCGGCAACGCCACGGTGTACCGCAACTTCCCGGACCGCGACGCACTCGTGCGGGAGGTCGTCTGCTCCGTCATGGACCGTACGTCGGAGGCGGCCGAAGTCGCGCTCGCGGAGACCGGGGACGCCTTCGAGGCCCTGGAGTGCTTCGTGCACACCGCCGCCGACGAGCGGATCAGTGCGCTGTGCCCGATGGTCCAGAGCACCTTCGACCAGCATCACCCCGACCTGGAGGCGGCGCGCGAACGGGTCGAGCAGCTCACCGAGCAGCTCATGGACCGGGCCAGGGCGGCCGGTCAGCTCCGCGCGGACGTGGGTGTCGGTGACCTGATGACCGCCGTGGCCCAGCTGTCCCGGCCCCCGGCCGGCACCGCCTGCCTCACCTTCGACCGCTTCGTACACCGAACGTTGCAGCTGTTCCTGGACGGCCTGCGGGCACCGGCCCGCTCCACCCTGCCGGGCACGGCCGTGACCATGGAGGACCTCCGCCAGGCCTGACCGATCAGTTCAGCGCTCAACGCCAGTCAGTACACCGAGTTCACGCCCGTCACCGAGCGGCCGTCACCGTTGACGGACCGTCCCCTTTAGACACGCTTTTTCCCTTACGAAGTCCCGAAGTGGGTACCCCCATGTCTGAAACAGCCGCAAAGGCTCCCGGCGCACCGGCGACATCCGGTGACGCCAACCGCTGGAAAGCGCTCATCTTCATCGCGCTCGCCCAGCTGATGGTCGTCCTCGACGCGACCATCGTGAACATCGCCCTGCCCTCCGCCCAGCAGGACCTGGGCATCTCGGACGGCAACCGTCAGTGGGTCGTCACGGCCTACGCCCTCGCCTTCGGCGGTCTGCTGCTGTTCGGCGGCCGGATAGCCGACCTGTGGGGCCGCAAGAACGCCTTCGTCGTCGGTCTCGTCGGCTTCGCCGGTGCCTCCGCGCTCGGTGGCGCCGCCACCAACGAGGCGATGATGTTCGGCGCCCGCGCCCTGCAGGGTGTCTTCGGCGCGCTGCTCGCGCCCGCCGCGCTCTCCCTGCTCGCCGTGATGTTCACGGACGCCAAGGAGCGTGCCAAGGCGTTCGGCATCTACGGTGCGATCGCCGGTGGCGGCGGCGCCGTCGGCTTCATCCTCGGCGGTGTGCTGACCGAGTACATGGACTGGCGCTGGACGTTCTTCGTCAACATCCCGTTCGCGATCGCGGCCGCGGCCGGCGCGTACTTCGTCATCCGTGAGCCGGAGGGCGGCCGCAACCGCAACCCGCTCGACATCCCCGGCGTCCTGCTGTCCACCCTGGGCCTGGTCGCACTGGTCTACGGCTTCACCCGCGCCGAGTCCGACGGCTGGGGCGACTCCGTGACCGTGGGCATGTTCGTCGCCTCCGCGGTCCTGCTGCTCGCCTTCGTCGTCACCGAGGCCAAGGTCAAGGCCCCGCTGCTGCCGCTGCGCGTGGTGACCGACCGCAACCGCGGCGGCATCTACCTCTCGCTCGGTATCGCGATCATCGCGATGTTCGGCACGTTCCTGTTCCTGACCTACTACCTGCAGATCGTGAAGGGCTACTCGCCGATCAAGACCGGCTTCGCCTTCATGCCGATGATCGTCGGCATGATGGTCGGCTCGACCCAGATCGGCACCCGTCTGATGACCCGCGTTCCGGCGCGGCTGCTGATGGGCCCCGGCTTCCTGGTCGCCGCGCTCGGCATGCTCCTGATGACCCAGCTGGAGATCGGCTCGTCGTACGCCTCGATCATCCTGCCGGCGATGCTGCTGCTCGGTCTCGGCATGGGTACGGCGTTCATGCCCGCCATGTCCCTGGCCACCCTGGGCGTCGAGCCCCGGGACGCGGGTGTCGCCTCCGCGATGGTCAACACCTCGCAGCAGGTGGGCGGCGCGATCGGCACGGCCCTGCTGAACACCATCGCCGCCTCGGCCACCACCTCCTACATCGCCGACCACATCGGCTCCGCGAGCTCCCGCTCGCAGCAGCAGCTGGTCCAGCTGGAGGGCATGGTGCACGGCTACACCAACGCGATCTGGTTCGCCGTCGGCATGCTGGTGCTGGCCGCGGTCATCGTCGTGACCTTCGTCAACGCCGGCCGCCCGGACGGTACGACGGTCGCGTCCTCCGAGGAGGGCGCCGAGGACGAGGTGCTGGTGCCGGTCGTCGCGCACTGAGGCCGACGACGACCGTACGGTCGTACTCCTTCGGGACCAGGCGTACGTACGGGGATGGGGACGCTCCGTACGTACGACCCTCAGGACCTGCCCCGGCTCGCTGCTGAATGAGCGGTTCAGCGGAGCCAGGGCAGGTCCGCACCCGCTTCACTGGGCTGCAGGCCCTCGGCGACGATCCGCATGATCTCGCCGAGGGCCTTTTGCTGTTCGGTGGTGAGCCGGTCGAACATCGCCTGGCGCACGGCCTCCACATGGCCCGGCGCGGTCTCCCGCAGCACCTCCATGCCCGCGTCGGTCAGGACCGCGAACTGGCCCCGCTTGTCGTCGGGGCAGTCCTCGCGCCGGACCCAGCCGTTCTTCTCCAGCCGGGCGATGGCGTGCGAGAGACGGGAGCGGGTGATCTTCGCGTACATCGCCAGCTCGGTCATCCGCAGCCGGCGGTGCGGGGACTCGGCGAGCTTGACGAGCAGGCCGTAGTAGACGTGCGGCATGCCCGCATCCCGCTGGAGCTGGCGGTCCAGGTGGTCCTCGAGCAGGGTGGTCGCGTCGATGTAGGCGCGCCATACGCGCTGCTCATCGTCGGTGAGCCAGCGCGGCTCCGCCGCGGACGCGGCTGCGGGCGAGGGTGGTGCGGAGGTCGATGCCGTATTCATGTACTCCACTGTACGAGAGCTCTCCTTGAAATTTTAACTACCGCGGCGTACCGTCTTCTGAGTAGAGAAGCTTTAGATTTGAAGCAAATAACGCTTCAGGTCTCCGGAGGGAGTCGCCGCCATGTCCGCCGCCACGCAGGAGCGCATGCCCGCTCTCTATCTCAGCCACGGCGCCCCGCCCCTCGCGGACGACCCGATCTGGCCCGGCGAGCTCGCCGCCTGGTCCGCCGGGCTGCCGCGCCCCAAGGCGATCCTCATGATCTCCGCCCACTGGGAGGAGGCCCCGCTCGCCATCGGTGCCACCGAGACCGTTCCTCTCGTCTACGACTTCTGGGGATTCCCCGAGCACTACTACAAGGTGACGTACGCGGCACCCGGCGCGCCCCAACTCGCCGAGTCCGTCCGGAAACTGCTGCGCGCCCCCGGCATCCCCGTGCAGGACACCCCCGACCGCGGCCTCGACCACGGCGCCTACGTCCCGCTCGTCGAGATGTACCCCGAGGCGGACATCCCCGTCCTGCAGGTCTCCATGCCGACCCTCGACCCGGTGAAGCTGATGGAGATCGGCCGCAAGCTGGCGCCGCTGCGCGACGAGGGCGTGCTGATCGTCGGCTCCGGCTTCTTCACCCACAACCTCGCCGCCCTGCGGCAGGGCGGCATCCCCGCCTGGTCCGTGGAGTTCGACGACTGGGGCCGCCGGGCACTGGAGAGCGGCGACTGGGACGCCCTGCTGGACTTCCTCCACAAGGCGCCGGCCGGCCGCTACGCCCACCCGCGCACCGAGCACTTCGCCCCGCTGTTCGTGACGATGGGCGCGGCGGACGCGGCCGGTGAGCCGGCGGCGCAGAAGTCGGTGATCGACGGGTTCTGGATGGGGCTGGCGAAGCGGTCGGTGCAGTTCGGCTGATCGCTGCTGATCGGTGCGGTCCGGCTGCGGGGCTGGGCCTCTCGTGAGGCTCAGAGCTCCTTCTCGTACCAGGCGACGTCCCAGTAGCGGCCGAACTTGCGGCCCACCTCGCGATACGTGCCGACGTGCCGGAACCCGAACCGCTTGTGCAGCCGCACGGACGCCTCGTTCGGCAGGGCGATCCCGGCGTAGGCGCGGTGCAGGTCCTCGTCCGCCAGGGCCTCGAAGAGGGCCTCGTAGAGGAGGCTGCCGACGCCGCGCCGGCCGGCGTCCGGCGCGAGGTAGATCGTGACCTCGACGGAGGTCTCATAGGCGGGCTTCGCCCGGAAGGCGCTGGATGTGGCGTAGCCGAGAATCCGCTGTGAGTCGTCCCCGAGCCCGCCCTCCTCGGCAACCATCAGCCGGTGCGGGCCGTCTTCAGGGTGGGAGAGCAGCCAAGGGCGGCGCTCTTCCGGCGTGAAGACCGCGGTATCGAATGTGATGGGCGTCTCACGTACGTAGTGGTTGTAGAGGTCGGTGAGGGCTTCGAGGTCACTCTCGACTCCTGGCCTGACCTGCACCTCTGTACGTGCCGACGACATCGTGCCTCCTCGCGTGGCCGGACAGGGTACTGCAAGATCAGAAAAATAGGGGGGCGGGTTGGGAATTCTGTCCTGATTCCAGTCGTTGTTTCCATCGAACGGCGGGCACTCGAGAAGAGTCCCAAGCGTTCAAGAACCACCCGCCAGCCCACATCGCAAGGGAGCACGCATGGCAACCCGTGCCGTCGCCCGTCGTCAGTCCGCCACTGGCGGGACCGACGCGGCAAGCAGTGTTCGCGCCCATGGCGGCGAGATCGCGGACCGCGACCTGGTCGGCATGTACCTCGACGAGATCGCGCGTACGCCGCTGCTCGACGCAGCCAAAGAGGTCGAGCTGTCGCAGATCATCGAGGCGGGTGTGTTCGCAAGGCAGGTCCTCGACGGCTGCGAGGAGGCCAGGGCGGACGCCACCCGCGAGGAGCTGGAGGCCCTGGTCGCCGAGGGCGAGCGGGCCAAGGACATCTTCATCCGCTCCAACCTCCGCCTGGTCGTCGCGGTGGCCCGCCGCTACCCGCGCAGCGGCCTTCCCCTCCTCGACCTGATCCAGGAGGGCAACGCCGGCCTGGTGCGCGCGGTGGAGAAGTTCGACTACCGCAAGGGCTTCAAGTTCTCGACGTACGCGACCTGGTGGATCCGTCAGGCCATCACGCGCTCGATAGCCGACCAGTCCCGCACCATCCGCCTCCCCGTCCACCTGGTCGAGGAGCTGGGCCGCATCCGCCGCGTCCAGCGCGAGTTCAACCGCGAGCACGGCCGCGACCCGGAGCCCGCTGAGATCGCCGCCGAGCTCGGCTCGAACCCGGACCGCGTGATTGACGTCCTGGACTGGGCCCGCGACCCGGTCTCGCTGAACATGGCGGTGGACGACGAGGGCGAGACCCAGTTCGGCGACCTGCTGGAGGACACGTCCGCGGTCTCCCCGGAGCAGTCGGTCCTCACCCTCCTGCGCAGCGAGGAACTGGACGACCTGATCGGCCGCCTGGACCAGCGCACGGCGTCCATCATCAAGATGCGCTACGGCATCGAGGACGGCCGCGAGCGCACCCTGACCGAGGTCGGCAAGGAGCACGGCCTGACGCGCGAACGCATCCGCCAGATCGAGAAGCACGCCCTGCTGGAGTTGAAGAAGCTGGCCCGCAGCACCGGCTTCGACGCGGCCGCGTAGCCCCTCCGGCCCGAGGGGCGGGGGCGTACGACCCGTGCTGGCGCGTACGCCGGGTGGCCAAAGACCGCGCAAACATGGCGATGTAACGCCGCTTCAAGGCGCGGGGCACCGGGAACAAGACTTCCGGGTAAGGGAGTTCGGGTCCTGAGGCGACCGCCCTCAGGCCCCCCCGGACAAGGACCACGGCGCCCCACCAGCCGACCACGACCACACCGAGCACCGACAGACCAAGTCCCGACGCACTCCCCCCGGCGCCGGGACTCTCCCCGAGCCGGGCTTCGGCGCCCATCCCCCCTGGGTGCCGGGGCCCGGCTCTTTTTCGGCCACCGGGCAGGCAGACGGGTGGGCCACCCCGTACCTGAACCACGGGGTGGCCCACCCGAATGGCAGATTGTGCCACATCGGCATAGCCTGCCGAACGTGAGCAGTCCCACCCCCGCCCACCACCCCTCCGCCGCTCCGTCCCTCACGGAGCGACGCAAGGCAGCGACCCGCATGGAGATCGCCCGCGCCGCGGCCGCCCTCTTCGTGAAGCAGGGTCTACGGGCCACCCGCGCCGAGGACATCGCCCAAGCGGCCGGCATAGCGCCGCGCACCTTCTACCGCTACTTCGCCACCAAGGAGGAGGCGGTGGCCCCTCTCTACGCGGCCGGCGCCGACCGCTGGGCAGAAGCAGTCCGCACGGCCCCACCGGAACTACCCGTACCCCAAGCCCTGGAACACGCGGCCCACCACACCCTGACCCCGGGCGCCGGCGTCTCCTCACCCTCCTGGGAGTGGGTCCGCACACTGGTCCGCCTGGCCGACACGAGCCCCGCGCTGCGCAAGGTGTGGGCGGAGGTGTGCCATGAGGCGGAGACAAGGCTGGCGGAGGTACTGGCAAGCAGGGGCGACAACGTTGCCGAGCCCACCCCCGCCCTCCGCTTCGCCGCAGCCGTGGCAGCCGCCGCCGTACGCGTGGCCGTAGAAACCTGGGCAGCGGGAGACGCCCCCGCACAGGGCCCGCAGGGCCCGGCCCCCCTGGCGATGCGCAACCTGGCGGCACTGAGGAACTTCCCGTGGGAGGACATCACGGCACGCCCACGCCCGGCGTGAAGGCATTGGGCCGGTGCCCCCGCGGCGCAGCACCCGCGTACGGCGGGAAGGGGACGTGCCGGGGGGTGTCCGCCCGCAGCGGCGGGCGTCAACGCAGGGCACCCCACTGACGTACGGCAACCGCCCGACCGAGGACGGACACCCCCCGGCACGCCCCGCCCCACAACACAACCCAAGGCGCTACGCGAACCCCCACCCCACCCGCACAGGCCGCCGCAGGCATCCCCGCTCAACCGCCGGAGGCCCCCGCCCCCGCCCGACTCAACCGCCCCCCCAACTCCCGCACACACCGCACCAGTTCCTCCGGCGACTCCACCACGAACTCGCAGTCCACCATCGCCAACCGCACCGCCATCCACTCCACCGAGTCCCCCACGGACCCCCGCAACCGACACCGCCCCCCACCCTCAACCGCCTCCGGCGCCCCCAACCACCCAGGCAAGCGAGCCGCGACAAACTCCGCAGGCGCCTCGAACGTCACCGAGAACTCGTACGTCTCCTGCCGCCGCCACATGGACTGCCGCAGATACTCCGCCGCACTCCCCGTCGGCAACTCCCGCGGATCGAACCGCGCCCCCGTCGCGAACGGCTCGCTCACCCGGTCGACCCGGAACGTCCGCCAGTCCCCCCGGTCGAGGTCGTACGCGACGAGGTACCAGCGCCGCCCCGTGGACACCAGCCGATACGGCTCGGTCAAGCGGCGCGACTCCGTCCCGTCCCCTGCCCGATACGCGAACCGCAACCGCTCCCGCCCCGCCACACTCGACGCCATCACGGTCAGCGTCTCGGGCGCGATACTCGCCCCGTCCCCACTGATCAGCGGCGTAGTCGCGGCCTGAAGCGTCGTCACCCGGTGCCGCAACCGCGCCGGCAGCACCTGCTCCAGTTTCGCCAGCGCCCGCACGGACGCCTCCTCCACCCCCTCGACCGCATGCCCGGCCCCGGCCCGCAGCCCGACCGCGATGGCCACGGCCTCCTCGTCGTCGAGAACGAGCGGCGGCATCGCCTTGCCCGCCACGAGCCGATACCCACCGTCGGCCCCCTTGGTCGCCTGCACGGGATACCCCAGCTCCCGCAGCCGGTCGACGTCCCGCCGCACCGTGCGCCGGGACACCCCGAGCCGATCGGCAAGCTCGCCGCCGGGCCATTCGCGGGGTGTCTGAAGAAGAGAGAGGAGCGTGAGGAGCCGTGCCGGAGTATCCGTCGTCATGGATCCGAGGATGCCGTAGAAGTAGGACACGATCTGACCTAATCAAGGCATAGCTTCACACCATGACCTCAAGGACCTCAGCCGGGACAGAACCAGCACCCCTGCCCAACCCCGGCGCACAGCCCACCTCAGCCGCCGCAGCAGCAGACCGCCGCCGGTGGTTCGCCCTGGCCATCGTGATGACCGCGGCCTTCATGGACCTGGTCGACGTCACGATCGTCAACGTCGCGATCCCGTCGATCCAGCGTGAGGCCGGCGCGACGTTCAGCCAGATCCAGTGGATCACCGCCGGCTACGCCCTCGCGTTCGCCGCAGGCCTGATCACCGGCGGCCGCCTGGGCGACATCCACGGCCGCAAGCGGCTGTTCCTCATCGGCATCGGCGGCTTCACCCTCGCCTCGGCCCTGTGCGGCTTCGCCGCGAACCCGGAGATGCTGGTCGCCTCCCGCATCCTGCAGGGCACGATGGCGGCGCTGATGGTCCCGCAGGTCCTGTCGATCGTGCACGCCACCTTCCCGGCGCACGAACGCGGCAAGGTCTTCGGCCTGTTCGGCGCGGTGGTCGGCCTCGGCGCGGTCACCGGCCCCCTCCTCGGCGCACTCCTCACGGAGTGGAACCTCTTCGGCCTCGAATGGCGCCCGATCTTCCTGATCAACCTCCCGGTCGGCATCGCGGGCCTGATCCTGGGCAGTCGCTTCATCACCGAGTCCAAGGCGCCGAAGGCACTGAAGCTCGACCTCGTCGGCGTCGCCCTCGTCACGCTCGGCCTGCTGATGCTGCTCTACCCGCTGACCCGCGGCCGCGAGCTGGGCTGGCCGCTGTGGGGGTACGTGTCGATGGCGGGCGCACTCGTCGTCCTCGCGGCGCTGGTGGCGTACGAGAGGCGGAAGGCGGCCCGCGACGGCTCCCCGCTCGTCGAACTGTCGCTGTTCAAGGTGAAGAGCTTCGCGGCCGGTATCGCCGTACAGACCGTCTTCGGTGTGGCGCTCGGCATCTTCTTCCTGGTCTGGACGCTGTACATGCAGTTCGGTCTGGGCTGGAGCCCGCTGAAGGCCGGTCTGACCGGGATCCCGTTCTCGATCGCCGTCTCGACGGCGGCCGGGATGTCCGTCCAGAAGCTGGTCCCGCGCTTCGGCCGCAAGGTGCTCCAGGCGGGCGCGCTGGTGATGGCGATCGGCGTGCTGCTCTACATCTGGGAGGCCGGCCGCTACGGCCTGTCCATCGCCCCCTGGCAGATGGCCCTGCCCCTGGTCGTCATGGGCGTCGGTATGGGCCTGATCGTGGCCCCGCTGACGGACGCGATCCTGTCGGACGTGCCGCGCGAGCACGCTGGTTCGGCGTCGGGCCTCATCAGCACCGTCCAGCAGATGGGCAACGCGCTCGGCCTCGGCCTGGTCTCGGTGGTCTTCTTCGGGGTCGTCGACGACCGGCTGACCGAGGGCGCGGAGCGCACGGCAGCCGGCATGGCCTTCGCGGACGGTTTCCAGCACGCGCTCGGCTGGGTGGCCGTGGTGATGGGCGCCATCTTCCTGCTGATGTTCGCGCTGCCGAAGCGCCCGGCGCAGCACATCGAGGGAGCGGCCGATGATCCGTCGCCGACGCCGGAGAAGGAGCCCGCGCTGGTGGGCTGAGAGCACTGGTGGGCTGAGAGCGGGGGAGGGGCCCGGCGCTTCGGTGCCGGGCCCTTCGTCGTTTCCGTATCTCCCCATGTCAGAAGCCGGATCCCCCTGCGTCAGAAGCCCGATCCCTCCGCGCCAGAGGCCCGATCATGCCCGATTGGGCCCGAACCTGTTTACTTTCCGGAAATCCGGGCGTAGCCTCCCAGCGAAACCACAAGTTCGGGCACAGTTCGGAGGCGAACGGACATGTACGCACCGGAGCGGCAGCAGGAGATTCTCCGGCTCGCCCGTGACGGCGGCCGAGTGGACGTCCTGTCGCTGGCCGAGGAGTTCCAGGTGACGGCGGAGACGATCCGCCGGGATCTGAAGGCCCTCGATCGCGCGGGGCTCCTGCGCCGGGTGCACGGCGGTGCGATCCCGGCCGGGCGTCTGGACTTCGAGCCGGACCTCGCCGAGCGCGAGTCGACGGCGGCCGACGAGAAGGACCGCGTCGCGAAGGCGGCCCTCGCCGAGCTGCCCACCGAGGGCACGGTGATCCTCGACGCCGGTACGACGGTGGCCCGCCTCGCCGCCGCGCTGCCGCTGGAGGCGTCCCTCACCGTCGTCACGCACAGCCTGCCCATCGCGGCCCGCCTCGCGGACCACCCCGGCATCCAGCTCCACCTGGTCGGGGGGCGCGTACGGCACCGTACGCGCGCCGCCGTGGACGCCTGGGCGCTGCGGGCGTACGGCGAGATCCGCGCCGACGTCCTGTTCGTCGCGGCCAACGGCTTCTCCGCCGAGCACGGTCTGACCACCCCCGACCTCGCCGAGGCCGCGGTCAAGCGCGCGGCCGTGGCCGCGGCCCGCCGTGTGGTGCTGCTCGCCGACTCCTCCAAGCACGGCCAGGAGCACTTCGCCCGCTTCGGTGACCTGAGCGACGTGGACCTGCTGATCACCGACAGCGGGCTGAGCCCCGAAGACGCCACCGCGATCGAGCGCGGCGGCACGGAAGTAGTGCGCGCATGATCCTCACCGTCACCCCGAACCCGTCTCTGGACCGCACCTACGAGGTCCCGTCCCTCGACCGTGGCGAGGTCATACGCGCCACCGGCGAGCGCATGGACCCGGGCGGCAAGGGCGTGAACGTCTCGCGCGCGATTGCGGCCGCCGGGCAGCGTACGGTCGCGGTGCTGCCCCTGGGTGGTGCGCCCGGCGCGCTCGTCGCCGACCTGCTCGACGCTCAGGGCATCGAGGTGGCGCCGGTCCCGGTCGCCGGGGCCACCCGCTCGAACATCGCGCTCGCGGAGTCGGACGGGGTACTGACGAAGATCAACGCGCCCGGTCCCGAGCTGTCCGCGGCCGAGCAGGAGCTGCTCCTGGAGACGGTCCGCGAGCAGTCGCGCGACGCCGACTGGATCGCCTGCTGCGGCAGCCTGCCGCGCGGTCTTGCTCCGTCCTGGTACGCCGATGTGGTCGCCCGGGCGCACGCGGGCGGCGCGCGGATCGCGCTGGACACCTCCGGGCGCGCCCTCCTAGAAGCCCTGCGGGCGCGGCCCGACGTGGTGAAGCCGAACGCCGAGGAGCTCGCGGAGGCCGTCGGGCGCCCCCTGTCCACCGTGGGTGACGCGGTGAAGGCGGCCGAGGAGTTGCGCGAGATGGGCGCACGCGCCGTGCTCGCGAGCCTGGGCGCCGACGGGCAGCTGCTGGTGGACGACGCGGGCGCCTGGTTCGCCGACGCGCGCGTGGACGTCGTACGCAGCAATGTCGGCGCCGGTGACTCCTCCCTCGCCGGCTTTCTGATCGCCGGGGGTAGCGGGCCCGAGGCGCTCGCCTCCGCCGTCGCGCACGGCGCGGCGGCCGTGCAGCTCCCCGGCAGCGTGATGCCGTCCCCGGGTGACCTGGACATGGCGGCGGTGACGGTCACGGCCGAGGTGCCGGTGGATCGCGTACTGAAGGAGCCGGTGTCATGACGAATGTCGTGGTTGTCACAGTTCTTGCCGATCCGGTCCGTAAGCGGCGAAGCTCGGCGTTACTCACGTCCGCCGACGGACGGCAGGGCCTCCTGAGCCGCTCTGCCGCCCGGGGGAGGCGGGTGTTCCCCGACCTCGCCTCCCCCACCCCCCACTTCACCCCTCACTCCACCCCCGCCACCCCCCACGGCACCCCCGTCCCCTTCTCCGCCCACCAGACTCCCCGGGCGATACGCGAGCGAAGGAGCCCGCGATGAGCGACATGATCACCGCGGACCTGGTCGATCTCGACCTGTCCGCCGACACCAAGGAAGCGGCGGCGCGTGCCCTCGCCGAGCGCATGGTGGCCCTGGGCCGGGTGACCGACCTCGACGGCTTCCTCGCCGACGTGGCCGCGCGCGAAGCACAGATGCCGACCGGCCTCGACGGCGGCATCGGCATCCCGCACTGCCGCAGCGAGCACGTCACCGAGCCGACGCTCGCCTTCGGGCGCAGCGCCGCCGGCATCGACTTCGGTGCGGCGGACGGTCCGGCCGACCTGATCTTCCTGATCGCCGCCCCCGCCGGCGCGGACGACGCCCATCTGACGATCCTGTCGTCGCTGGCCCGCCAGCTGATGAACGCCGAGTTCACGGACGCGCTGCGCTCGGCGGGCGACGCGGCGTCCGCGGCGGCGCTGATCCGGGGTGAGGAGCCCCCGGCGGCCGAGGCCGCGGACGCGCCTGATGGCGCCGTTTCCACAGACTCCGTGGCGTCGTCGGTGGCGGCCTCCGCCGACGCCGCCACGGGCACCACCACCCCCGCCGAGGGCACCCCCGCCGAGACGTCCGGCGAGCGCCCCTTCCGTATCGTCGCCGTCACCTCCTGCCCGACCGGCATCGCCCACACGTACATGGCGGCCGAGTCGCTGGAGAACGCGGGCCGCGAGGCCGGTGTCGAGCTCGTCGTCGAGACGCAGGGCTCGGCCGGCTTCACCCGGCTGGACCCGGCCGTCATCGCGGCGGCGGACGGCGTGATCTTCGCCCACGACGTGTCCGTGCGGGAGAAGGACCGGTTCGCCGGCAAGCCGACCGTCGACGTCGGGGTGAAGGCGGGCATCAACCGCCCGGCCGAACTCATCGCCGAGGTGCGCGCCAAGGCCGAGCGCGGCGAGGTCACCGCGGCCGCCAGGCCCGGCGGCGGCACCCCCGTCGAACGCGCCGGCGAGCCCGGCGAGGGCTACGGCACCAAGCTGCGCAAGTGGCTGATGTCCGGCGTGAGTTACATGGTCCCGTTCGTCGCGGCCGGCGGTCTGCTGATCGCCCTCGGCTTCGCGATCGGCGGCTACCAGATCAACGAGGCCAAGTCGGTCACCGAGCACTTCGACTGGGGCCAGGTCGACAGCTGGGGCGCGCTGCTGTTCCAGATCGGCGCGGCGGCCTTCGGCTTCCTCGTCCCGGTCCTCGCCGGATACATCGCCTACGGCATGGCCGACCGGCCAGGACTCGTGCCCGGCTTCGTCGGCGGCGCGATCTCCGTGACGATCGGCGCCGGGTTCCTCGGCGGTCTGGTCGCCGGTCTGATCGCCGGTGGTGTGGTGCTCGGCATCCAGCGGATCGACATCCCGCCGGTGCTGCGCGGCATCATGCCGGTGGTGGTGATCCCGCTGGTCTCGTCGGCGGTGGTCGGCTTCCTGATGTTCGTGGTGATCGGCAAGCCGATCTCCGAGGCGCAGAAGGGCCTGACCGACTGGCTGAACAGCCTCTCCGGCTCCAACGCCATTCTCCTCGGCATCCTGCTCGGCCTGATGATGTGCTTCGACCTCGGCGGCCCGGTCAACAAGGTGGCCTACACCTTCGCGACGGCCGGCATCTCGGTCGCGGCCCCCAGCGACTCCGCGATGAAGATCATGGCCGCCGTGATGGCCGCGGGCATGGTCCCGCCGCTGGGCATGGCCGTGGCCACCACCATCCGCAAGAAGCTGTTCACCACGGCCGAGCGCGAGAACGGCAAGGCGGCCTGGGTGCTGGGTGCCTCCTTCATCTCCGAGGGCGCGATCCCGTTCGCGGCCGCCGACCCGCTGCGCGTGATTCCCGCCTCCATGGCGGGCGGCGCGGTCACCGGCGCGCTGACCATGGCCTTCGGCTCGACCCTGCGTGCCCCGCACGGCGGCGTCTGGGTCACCTTCCTGATCGGCAAGCCGATCCTGTACCTGGTGGCCATCGCGGCCGGTACGGCGGTCACGGCCGGCCTGGTCATCCTCCTGAAGGGCATGCGCAAGACGGCCCCGGAGGGCACCTCCGCTGCCAAGTCCCCGGCGGCCGCGGCCGCGGAGGCGAAGCAGCCGGTGGCGGCGTAAGCCCTCCGCCGGGCAAGCCTCCCGCTTGTCCCTTTGGGGCGCTGTGAGTTGTTCACGGCACCTGCGAGATACGTCACGGTCCGGGCCCAAAGGCCCGGACCGTGGTGTCTACTGGGGCGCATGCCTGAGCACGTCTCGTTCCTCCAGCTGCTGGGGCCGGTCGTCCTCGCCCTGGCGGCCGTGCTCTGGGTGATCGGCCTGACCCGCGTCCTGCGCCGTGCCCGCACCGGATCGTCGCCGTGGCGCACGGCCCCGGCTCTCTCCGCACTCCCGCACCAGCGGCAGGCCGCCCCCGAGCTGGAAGCCGTGGAACTGACCCCGGCGGAACGGGACGCGTTCGCGGGACTCGTACGGCAGCTCGGCGACGGTCGCTGAAAGAGGGGCCGATCCGGCGGCACGGCACCTGCGCTGTGCGGCGGAGCCGGCGTCACGACACCTGTGCGCTGAACAGCCAAGCCGGCGTCACGACACCTGCGCCGCCCGCCGCTCCATCGCATCCCGTGCCGCGTCCTCGCTGACGTACACCTCGCACATGTGCCGCCCGTCGGGTGTCGCCGTGTGCTCGACCTCCCAGAGGGAGACCTCCTTGCCGTCGTGCAGCAGGAAGGCGTGCTCGTAGAGCGAGAAGCACAAGCCGGCGCGCCTCGCGCGGCCCGGGCGCCCGAAGGCCTGCGTGATCTGGTGCGCGAACGCCGTGGTCAGCAGCGCGGCCGTCTCCGTGTCCGGCCGGTCGGCGTTCTCCGCCCGGCGCAGTAACCGGCGCGCGTGGTCGGCCGAGTCGTCCGGCACATACGCGTGCCGGGGCGCGGGTATCGGCGACAGCTGCACCGTCACCGGCAGTTCGAAGTCCGGCGCGTCCGGCGGCAGCGGCAGCCGCCCGGTCGCGGCGCGCAGCTCCTCCTCGTCGACGTACACCTCGTGCTGCGGGGCGCGGCCCTGGGCGGTGTTGTGGACGAGCTCCCACAGTGTGAGCGCCGAGCCGTCGGCGAGCAGCCAGGTGTGCCGGTACGTCTCACGGTGCAGCCCCGCGCTGTGGTGCGCGGAGTGCAGCGAGCTGTCATGAGCCAGCGCACAGTCGAGCCGCCGTATCGTCTCGTCGGGCAGCTCGAAGGAGTTCAGGGCGCGGCCGAGGAGTCGCGCGAGGTGCTCCTCCGGAGACTCCGGCGACTCGGGTGGTTCGTACGCTGCCGTCTCGTACGGAACGCTCAAGGTTTCTCCCGGCGTTGCTGCATGTCACCTTGTGGGTGCATACCGTAGCCCCTCGGGCGGACATCATGTCCGGGAACCGAGAAAACGTACGTCCGGTAAAACGCACGGGTCGCGCGAGAAGTTCCCGCGCGACCCGACGAACTGTCAAGAATCCCTGCTCGGACGGTACTTCAGTGGATCACGCGGCGCTGCCCGCGACCCATTCGCTCCACGCCATGTTCCAGCCGTTGAGCCCGTTGTCCGGCGTGACGGCCTTGTCGGGGGAGTTCTTGACGATCACCACGTCGCCGAGGATCGAGTTGTCGTAGAACCACTTGGCGGGGGTGTCTCCCTGCCCGCCCTGCATGTCCCGCAGGCCGACGCAGCCGTGGCTGGTGCCCTGGCTGCCGAAGGGCGGGTTGCCCTTGTTGTACCAGTAGTTGCCGTGCAGGAAGGTCCCCGACTGCGTCAGTCGCATCGCGTTCGGTACGTCCTTGATGTCGTACGCGTCGGCGAGGTTGACCGTGCGGCTGTCCATGCGCAGCTTCTTGTACTTCTCGGAGATCACCATCTGCCCGTTGTAGGTGGAGAACTCCGAGCTGCCCGCCGAGATCGGCACGGACTTGAGGGTCTTGCCGTCGCGCACGACCGTCATGGTCTGCGTGTTCACGTCGACGGTGGACACCTGCGAGCGGCCGATGGTGAAGGTGACCGTCTTCTTCTGCACCCCGCGGATGCCGTTCGCGCCCTCGACGCCGTCCAGGTCGATCTTCATCGTGACCTTGGAGCCGGCCTTCCAGTACTCCTCGGGCCGGAAGTCGAGCCGCTGCGTCCCGAACCAGTGCCCGACGACCTGCTGCCCGCTGCTGGAGGTGACCTTGATGTGCGACTGCACGGCCTTCTTGTCGCTGATCGCCTTGTCGAAGTTGAACGACACCGGCATGCCGACACCGACCGTGGTGCCGTCGTCGGGTGTGTACGTCCCGATGAAGCTGTCGGCCGAAGAGACCGTGGTGAAGTCGGAGTCGGCGGCGGCCGTGCGCCCTTCGTCGTCCTTCGCGGCGGCCGATATCTGATACTTCGTCCCCCGTTCCAGCTGCTCCTTCGGCTGCCAGCTGCCCCCGTCGGCGGACAGGGAACCCGGCACGGCCTGCCCGGTCCCCGCCACGGTCATCTTCACGTCGGTCAGCTTGCCGTCGCTGACCTTCACGCCGGTCGTGTTGATCGACGCGCCTGTCGAGCCGTCCTTCGCCGAGATCACGATCTTCGCGGCGGACGTCTTGGAGGAGTCGCTGCCCCCCTTGTCGTCGTTGTCGGCGTTGGCGCTCCCACCACAGGCGGTGAGGGTCAGGGCGCCGATCATCAGGGCGGCACAGGCCCCCAGTGCGCGCCGCGCTGCTATGTCCGGCGTTGTCACGAGCTGCTCCAGTTCTTACGATCTGCGGGATCCGTTCCGTTCCACGGTGGAAGAGGCCACCGTCACCGGACCGGGTTCCCGCCGTTCGCGGTGAATGCCATCACGTGACACAACCGCGACAATCGACCACGCGGAGCAGGCGCCACCCCCTCAGTGTTGCCCCCTGCCGTCAGCGCTCCCCGTACAACTCCCCGTACGACGGCCACACTCCACCCGGTCCGTCCACCGACTCGGCCGCGCGCACGGCACGCACGATCGCCCGCGTCACCGCGTCCGCGCCCGCCGCGAGAAGCTCGTTCAGCGCGAGCGGGTGCCCGGCGTCCAGCGGCCGCTCCCCGGTGGCCAGCGCGAACACGGTGTCCCCGTCATTGAGCAGATGCACCGGCCGCAGGGCGCGCGCGATGCCGTCGTGCGCCGTGCCGGCCAGTTTCTGCGCCTGCGCCTTCGACAGGTCCGCGTCGGTGGCGACCACCGCGAGCGTGGTGTTCAGCGGGGGCGGCGCGCTCTTCGCCGCGATCTCGGCGAGCCGCGCCCGCGCGGCCTCATGGACCTGCTCCTGCGGATAGTCCACGCGCCCCTGGAACAACTCCCCGTACAGCACCCCCGTCTCCGGATCCACCGCCGCCCCCGCCGCGTTGGCCACCACCAGCGCCGCCACCGTGATCCCCGAGTCGAGAACGACGCTCGCCGTGCCGACCCCGCCCTTCACCGACCCGACCGTCGCCCCCGTACCGGCGCCCACGCACCCCTGCGACACGGGTGCCCCCGCCTCGCTCGCCGCGGCCTCCTCGACCGCCGCCCGCCCGGTGTCCGCGTCCGGCCTCGCCCGGAAGTCGCCGCCCCGGCCCAGATCGAAGACGCAGGCCGCGGGCACCACCGGCACGACGTGCGCCGGATCCACCCCCACGCGCACCCCGCGCCCCCGCTCCTCCAGCCAGGCCATCACCCCGGACGCCGCGTCGAGCCCGTACGCGCTGCCGCCGGTCAGCACGATCGCCTCGACCTTCTGCACGAGGTTGCGCGGATCGAGCGCGTCGGTCTCCTTGGTGCCGGGACCGCCACCGCGTACGTCCACGGCTGCGACGGCCCCGCCCTCGGGTGCGAGGACGACCGTGGTGCCGGTGAGCCAACCGTCGCCTTTGCGCGTCGCGTGCCCCACGCGCAGCCCGGCGACATCTGTCAGAGCGTCAACTGTCATGGGGCCAGTCTCGTCCAGCACCCGGCGCGGTCCCGCGATGTCCGGCCACGCGGGGTTGGTCAGGCGACCGGCGCCCGCGCCGCCGTCCCGCGCTCCCGGGCCGACCTGCGTGCCGTCAGCGTCTCCCCGGTCGCCACCGCCCCCGCCGAGACGAGGCCGGCCGCGAGCACCGCCCAGTCGCCCAGGAACGTGCAGCAGATCACCAGCAGGGCCGTGGTCGGCAGCACCAGCTGCTGGGCGATGCCCACCTTGAAGTACCGCGAGTGCAGCGCCCAGACGGTGAGCAGATAGAGCGCCGTCGGCAGGGTCACCGCCGCCGACGCGGCCAGCGTCGAGATGTGCGCCTTGCCGACGACCTGCTCGACCGCCACCTCCAGGCCCGCGCCGATCGCGGCAGCCGAGGCGAAGACCAGATAGTGGCCGTAACCCCACAGGAACGCCTGCCTGTTGGAGCGCAGGTGGCCGTGGATCGGCACCACGAAGTAGATCCACCAGGCGGCGAAGATGATCAACAGCCCGCCGGCCGCGATCGGCAGCAGGTCGCCGAGTGCGTCGTTCTCGTCGATGCCGGTCTTCACGGCGACCGTGGCCGCGGCGATGGTCTCGCCGAGCACGATGATCGTGAACAGCCCGTACCGCTCGGCGATATGGCGCGGATGCCAGGACGTGGGATGGTCCTTCTCCGCGTACGGCGGCACACACATCTCCAGGATCGCCATCACCAGGAACACCCAGGGCCTGGCCTCCTCGGGCAGGACCACCAGCCCCAGCCAGCCGATCTGGCACAGCAGCACGCCGACGGCGTACCGCAGGGCCATCGTCCTCTCCGGGCCCTCGCTCGACCTGGCCGCCCGCAGCCACTGCGTCACGAGGGCTAGGCGCATGATCACGTAGCCCAGCAACACCGCCAGGAACTCGTGGTCCTCGAACGCCCGGGAGACCCCGGCCGCCAGGACCAGCACACCGGCGATCTGGACCAGGGTGACGACCCGGTAGAGCACGTCGTCGTTGTCGTACGCCGAGGCGAACCAGGTGAAGTTCATCCAGGCCCACCAGATGGCGAAGAACACCATCGCGTAGTTGAGGATCCCCTCGCCCGCGTGCCCCTCGGCGACGGCGTGCACCAGCTGCATACCCGCCTGGGCGATGGCCACGACGAAACACAGGTCGAAGAAGAGTTCCAGCGGCGTGGCGGCCCGATGCGCCTCGCCACGGCCACGGGCCGCGAGTCTGCGCAGCGGTCGGCGGCTTCCCGGTGTGCGGGGGGAGTCCGGCGCGGGAGTCGAACTGGACGTCATGGGGTCAAGCACAGCAGATGGGGCGGGGAATTTCTTGCGAAGGGATCACCAGCGCGCAAGCGCGGGGACCGCCGCCGGGAGGCTTGTCGCCGTGGAGGGCCGTCGTGCGGGCCGTACCCTGGACGCATGAGTAACGCCCCCGCCTCCGAGCCGCGCGAGCCGAAGCCCGCGCTGATCTTCGACGACCCGCTGGACCAGCAGTCCTCGGACGACACGGACCGCGGGTGGGGCGACCGGCCGGGCAGCGACGGCGACAGCGCGGCCGACCTGAAGCGCTTCCTCGACGAGAAGCCGCCCCACCACCTCTGAGCCGTTACCGCTCGTCGTGCCCCGAACCGCGCTGCGCCACCAGTGCGTCGCGGATCTCCTTGAGCACCTCCAGCTCGGTCACCTCGATGACCTCGTGGGCGCCTTCCTTCGCCTTCCTGCGGGCCTCGGCCCGGGCCAGGTACTTCGCCATCGGCAGGACCATCAGGAAGTAGACGACGGCCGCGGTGATCACGAAGCTGAGGGTCGCGCCGAGGACCGAGCCCCACAGGATCTGGATCCCCTGCTCGCCCTCGCACGACGAGCTCAGGCACGAGCTGTAGTGATCGAGGTTCTTGGTGCCGATCGTGCCGACCAGCGGGTTGATGATCCCCTTCACCACCGCGTTGACGATGTTGGTGAACGCGGCACCGATGACCACCGCCACGGCCAGATCGACGACGTTCCCGCGCATCAGGAAGGCCTTGAAGCCGTCCCAGATGCCCGGATCCTTCTTCTCGCTCACTTCGGAGCCTCTCCTCGCGCGCACAGGTTGCGGAACAAACCGCTCCGCAACCTACGTCAGGGCTAGGCCATCCTGTCCAATTACGCCACCGGAATGAGGGACTTGACAGGGCCTTGAATGCCATGCGCACGACACGTGCGGTCCGGCTCAGCACAGCGTCACCGCCAGCCGTCCCGCAGCGCTCGCCCCCGCGAGGCGCGCCGCGGTGGCACGCGGCACCGAGAGCACGACCAGCGCCCCACTCTCGGTCGCGGCGTCCAGCGGTTCCGGCACCTTCGTCACCCGCGCCCCATGCGCGACCACATGGGCGTCGCCACCCGTCGCGGTGTCCTCCGCGGCGATCACGTCGACCCGGTCACCGGGCCGCAGCAGCCGCACGGTTGCCCCGTCGTCGATCCGCACCGGCGCGGACACCCGCTCGACCGCCTGGTGCCGGTGTACCGGCTCCGCCACCGGATGCCCGGGCGCCCCGTCGGCCCCCCGACCCGCTTCCCGCGGGCCCGCCGCCACGAGCGCCGCCGCGGTCACGGCGAGCCCGGCTGCCACCGCCCGCCTCCGGTGCCGTGTGAGCCGGCGTGGTCGATACCGCCCGCCGCGTACCCGTACGGGGGCGAAGTGCGGCACCTCGCACGTGGCCGGAGCGTCCGTGCCCGGTGGGAGCGGAGCAACGGGAGAGGAAGAGGGAAAGGGCGACTGAGCCACGGACATGAGGACACCACCTGCGACGACGGAACGGCTTGCGAGCCCACGATGAGGCATCGCGCCGCAGCCCGCCGGGCCCGGTGGACTACCGGCCGGTTGTGGAAAACTCCCCCACCCGAACGAGGACTTCCGCCCGCCGCAGAGCCCTACGAGCCCTACGGCAGCTCGAACCCCGGATTCATCCCGCCCAGCGCATTCGTGCACAGGCAGTCCCGCTCCTCGTTCGCCGGCAGCGCGGCCACCGCGTCGAAGAGCACGCCCCGCAGCCGGTCCACGTTCGCCGCGAACACCTGCAGCACCTCGTCGTGCGAGACGCCCTCTCCGGTCTCGGCGCCCGCGTCGAGGTCCGTGACCAGCGTCAACGAGGTGTAGCAGAGCTCGAGTTCGCGGGCGAGGGACGCCTCGGGGTGGCCGGTCATGCCCACCACCGACCAGCCCTGGGCCTGGTGCCACAACGATTCGGCACGGGTCGAGAAGCGCGGCCCCTCTATGACGACCAGCGTGCCGCCGTCCACCGGCTCCCAGTCCTGTCCGCGCGCCGCCTTCAGTGCGACCGCGCGTCCGGTGGGGCAGTAGGGGTCGGCCAGGGAGACGTGCACCACGTTCGGCACGGTGCCGTCGGGCAGCGGCAGCCCGTCGAAGTACGTCCCCACCCGGGACTTCGTACGGTCGACCAGCTGGTCCGGCACGAGCAGGGTGCCCGGCCCGTACTCCGGACGCAGGCCGCCCACCGCGCACGGGGCGAGGACCTGACGCACGCCGAGCGAGCGCAGCGCCCAGAGGTTGGCCCGGTAGTTGATCCGGTGCGGCGGCAGATGGTGACCGCGTCCGTGCCGGGGCAGGAAGGCGACCCGTCGGCCGGCGATCTCGCCGAGGAAGAGGGAGTCACTGGGCGGCCCGTACGGGGTGTCCACCTGTATCTCGGTCACGTCGTCGAGGAACGAGTAGAAGCCGGAGCCGCCGATCACGCCGAGTTCTGCGTTCGCCTTGTTCGCCATGCTCGCACCCTAACCGCCTCCTCGAACGCCGAGGACCCCGTCGCCGCAAGACGACGGGGTCCCGTAAGAAGCAGGTGTTACGCGGCGGAGCTGCTGGAGGAGCTGCCGGCGCTCGACGACTTCGAGTCCGAGGACGACGAAGAGGACGTCGAGGAGGACGAAGAAGAAGAGGACGAGTCCGACGAGGAGGACGTCGACGGCTTCGACGACGCCGGCGAGCTGCTCGACGAGGAGCCGCGGCTGTCGTTGCGGTAGAAGCCGGAGCCCTTGAAGACGATGCCGACCGCGGAGAACACCTTCTTGAGGCGGCCCTGGCAGCTGGGGCACTCGGTCAGGGCGTCGTCGGTGAACTTCTGCACCGCCTCGAGGCCCTCGCCGCACTCGGTGCACTGGTACTGGTAGGTCGGCACTGTCTTCCTCCTGGCACTCTCACTCGATGAGTGCTAACGACGGTCCATAGTGACGTATTCCCGCCGCTCAGTCCACTGCTACCGGGACTCGGTGACCGACGCCACGTGCGACGGTACGGCCGCGGGGCCGCGCCGCCAGCCGCGAGCGCAGCGCCACCAGGGTCGCCAGGGCGAGCAGTGTCCCGCCCATCGGCACCAGGAACCCGGCGCCGCCCCAGAAGCGGTCCTCCAGCTGTCCGGCGACCGTGACGGCGGCGGCCTGGCCGAGCGCCACCGCGCCCGTGAGCCAGGTGAACGCCTCGGTGCGGGCACCGGCCGGAACCAGGTCCTCGACCAGCGTGTACCCGGTGATCAGCGCGGGCGCGATGCACATGCCGACCAGCAGACCGAGGCCGGCCAGGACGAGCACCGAGTGAGCGGCCCACAGGCCGGACGCGGCCAGCGCGAGGGCGGCGTATCCGACGAGCAGCCGGCGCTGCGGGGCCACCTTCCACGCGATGGCGCCGCAGGCGATACCGGAGAGCATGTTGCCCGCGGCGAAGGTGCCGTACAGGACGCCGTTCAGGCCGGGCTCGCCGATCGACTCGCTGAAGGCGGCCAGGGAGACCTGCATGCCGCCGAAGACGGAACCGATGCCGAGGAAGGTCACGATCAGCACGCGCACACCGGGGACGCGCAGCGCGGAAGCGTGCTCCACGCGTGCGTGCCCGTCGACGGTGACCGAGGGCTGGGTGCTCTTCTGGGCGGCGAACAGCAGACCGCCGAGCAGCGTGAGTGCGGCCTCCGTGACCAGGCCCGCGGCCGGGTCGACGGCGGTGCACAGGGCGGTGGCCAGCAGCGGGCCGACGACGAAGGTCAGCTCGTCCGTGACCGACTCGAAGGCCGCCGCGGTCGTCATCAGGGGCGAGCCCTGGAGCTTGACGCCCCAGCGGGCCCGCACCATGGGCCCGACCTGCGGCACCGAGGCACCGGTCGGCACGGCGGCCACGAACAGCGCCCACAAGGGGGCGTGGTTCAGGGCGAGCGCCGTCAGGGTCAGGCCCGACAGCGTGTGCACCAGCACGCCGGGGATCAGCACGGTGCGCTGCCCGTAGCGGTCGGCGAGACGGCCGCTGTAGGGCGCGAACACCGCCATGGAGACGCCGGTGACGGCCGCGGCGGCGCCCGCCGCACCGTAGGAGCCGGTGGTGTGCTGCACGAGCAGCACGATGGAGATGGTCAGCATGGCGAACGGCTGGCGCGCCGCGAAGCCGGGCAGCAGGAACGTCCAGGCGCCGCGGGTGCGCAGCAGCTGTCCGTATCCCGGGCGGGAGGAGGCCGACGAGTCCTTCGACGGCTCGATGGTGACCGTGGATGCCACGGCCCGTGCCTTTCTGCCGCCTGGTAGCGCGGCCCCGTCGGGTGGGGGGCGGCGCCGAGAGCTGTCCTGTCGCGCGGAACTGCGGTAGATGCCGGTGCCCACTGAGGAAGGGCGTCCCGGCCGCCATACGGTCGCGCCAGCTCTGCGTCAGGCAGAGGTGGTTTGATCTGGGTGACGCCTGCATAGTACAGGGAACAGCGGCTGTCGCACCTGTGAAAATGAGCACTGCCCGGTGCTTCACCTGCGATTGGGGCGCCCGGTCTCGGTCGTCCCGTTCGTCCCCAGCCACCCGGCCAGCTTGCCCCCGGCCCCCACGGCGCGCAGTCGGCGCTCCGCGGCGTCCCGTACCGGATCCGTGGCGACCACGAGCAGCTCGTCCCCGAGCCGGAGCACCGTCGTCGGCAGCGGAACGAACGATTTTCCGTCGCGGACGACGAGGGTGACGGCGGCCCCGGCGGGCAGCCGCAGCTCGTTGACCTCGACGCCGTGCATCTTCGAGCCGTCGGGGATCGCGACGGACAGCAGGTGTCCGCGCAGCCGCTCCAGCGGCGCCGACTCGATGCCGAGGTCGGCGGCCTCGGGGCCCTGGCCGAGGTGCAGCATGCGGGCGAGCCAGGGCAGCGTCGGCCCCTGGATCAGGGTGTAGACGACGACCAGGACGAAGACGATGTTGAAGATGCGGCGGCTGTCCTCGACGCCGCCCACCATGGGGATCGTCGCCAGGATGATGGGTACGGCGCCGCGCAGCCCGGCCCAGGACATCAGCGCCTGCTCCCGCCAGGGCACCCGGAACGGCGTCAGGCACGCGACGACGCTCAGCGGGCGCGCCACCATCGTCAGCACCAGCCCGATGAGCAGTGCGGGCAGGATGTCGTCGCCCAGCTCGTGCGGGGTGACCAGCAGGCCGAGCAGGACGAACATGCCGATCTGGGCGATCCAGCCGAGCCCGTCGGCGAACCCGCGCGTGGCGGGCCAGTGCGGCAGCCGCGCGTTGCCCATCACCATCGAGGCCAGGTACACGGCCAGGAAGCCGCTGCCGTGCGCCGAGGCGCCCGCCGCGTACGCGGTGACCGCGATGGCCATGACGGCGATCGGGTAGAGGCCGGAGGCGGGCAGCGCCACGTGCCGCAGGCCCCAGGCGCCGAGCCAGCCGACCGCGATGCCGATGGCGGCGCCGATGGCCAGCTCCAGCATTATCTCGCCCAGCAGCGCGTACCAGTGCTCGATCGGACCGGACTGGGAGAAGGCGACGACCAGGATCACCACGGGGGCGTCGTTGAAGCCGGACTCGGCCTCCAAAGTGCCCGTCACGCGCGAGGGGAGGGGGATCTTCCGCAGGACGGAGAAGACCGCGGCCGCGTCGGTCGAGGAGACGACCGCCCCGATGATCAGCGACTGCCGCCATTCCAGCCCGACCAGGTAGTGCGCGGCCGTCGCCGTGACCCCGACGCTCACCGAGACCCCGGCCAGCGCCAGCGCGGAGGCGGCCGGAAGGGCCGGCTTGATCTCCTTCCACTTCGTGCCGAGACCACCTTCGGCCAGGATCACGACCAGCGCCGCGTACCCGATGACCTGGGTCAGTTCGGCGTCGTCGAAGCGGATGCCGCCGATGCCGTCCTGGCCCATGAGCACGCCGATGCCCAGGTACACGAGCAGGCTGGGGAGCCCGCTGCGCGAGGAGATCCGGACCGCTGCGACGGCGACGAGCAGGACGAGCGAGCAGACGAGCAGGAGCTGGTTGAGGTCGTGGACAGTCAGCGGCCGTTCCCTTCCCTGGCCCGCGCGCACACGCGCGTGGGCTCACGTACATAGGACACGAAGTGGCGGTTCTCCGCACCCAAGTACTTCGTTACCTTACCTAACTCTTGACGATTTCTTGACACTCGGCGGTGCATGATCGAACGTCCGTCCGTGCTGGTTCCCTACTCCGCGTCAAGTTGGACTGGGCCCTGCGCCTATGGTTGCTCCAGCACTCCAGGACCGCCTGCCGCTCGCGTTAGGACAGCAAGGACAGCGATGCCCCCCAACACCACCGCCTCCACGGGTCAGCAGCCCGGCAAGTCCGGCAGGAAGAAGGGGCGCAGAGCCCGTCTGATGCTCCTAGTGCTGGTGCTGGCCCTCATCGGAGGCGTCACCGGCGGGGCGTACTGGTCCATCAGCACCGTCCGGGCATCCTTCCCGCAGACCACGGGCTCCCTCACGCTCGCAGGCCTGTCCGGGCCCGTCGACGTGAAGCGCGACGACTACGGCATCCCGCAGATCTACGCCTCCTCCGACGAGGACCTGTTCATGGCGCAGGGCTACGTCCAGGCGCAGGACCGGTTCTACGAGATGGACGTGCGCCGCCACATGACGTCCGGGCGCCTGTCGGAGATGTTCGGCAAGAGCCAGGTCGACAACGACGAGTTCCTGCGCACCCTCGGCTGGGACCGGATCGCGCAGCAGGAGTACGACAAGACGCTGTCGGCCTCCACCAAGAAGTACCTCCAGGCCTACGCCAAGGGTGTCAACGCCTACCTGGACGGCAAGGACAACAAGGACATCTCGCTGGAGTACGCGGCCCTCGGGTTCACCAACGACTACAAGCCGCAGAAATGGACCCCGGTCGACTCGATCTCCTGGCTGAAGGCGATGGCCTGGGACCTGCGCGGCAACATGCAGGACGAGATCGACCGCGCCCTGATGACCAGCCGCCTCGGCCCCAAGGAGATCGCGGACCTGTACCCGGACTACCCGTACGGCCGGAACAAGACGATCGTCCAGACGGGCCGGTACGACGAGGTCACCAAGACGTTCCAGCAGAACGGCGGCACGTCCTCCGCGGGTTCGTCGACCGGCGGCTCCACGAGCGGCACGTCCTCCGCCTCGGGCACCGCCGGCCTGCAGAGCCAGCTGTCGGGCCTGCAGAACGTCCTGGACGACCTCCCGACGGCCGTCGGCGTGAACGGCAACGGCATCGGCTCCAACTCCTGGGTGGTCCGCGGGAAGTACACCATCACCGGCAAGCCGCTGCTGGCGAACGACCCGCACCTGTCGGCGTCGCTGCCGTCCGTCTGGTACCAGATGGGCCTGCACTGCCGCTCGGTCTCCAGCGCGTGCCGGTACGACGTCACCGGCTACACCTTCGCGGGCATGCCCGGCGTGGTCATCGGCCACAACCAGAACATCGCCTGGGGCATGACCAACTCCGGCGTCGACGTCACCGACCTCTACCTGGAGAAGCTCTCCGGCGACGGCTACCTGTACGACGGCAAGACGGTGCCCTTCATCGCGCGCGAGGAGACCATCAAGGTCGCCGGCGGCTCGCCCAAGAAGATCGTCGTCCGGGAGACCAAGGACGGGATGCCGCTGCTGTCCGACCGCAGCAGCGAACTCGTGAAGGTCGGCAGGAAGGCAGCCGTCGACACCGCCGCCCCCGACCGCGGCGACGGCTACGGCATAGCGCTGCGCTGGACCGCGCTGGACCCGGGCACCTCCATGGACGCCGTCTTCGCCATGGGCAGGGCGGCGAACTGGAGCGACTTCCGAGCCGCGGCCACCCTGTTCGACGTGCCCTCGCAGAACCTGATCTACGCCGACACCAAGGACAACATCGGCTACACGCTGCCCGGAAAGATCCCCACGCGCGCGCAGGGCTACGACGGCTCCGTCCCGGCGCCGGGCTGGGACGCCAAGTCCCGCTGGACCGGCTACATCGACCAGGACGAGCTGCCGTACGAGTACAACCCGGCGCGCGGCTACATCGTCACCGCCAACCAGGCCGTGGTCGACCAGGCCAAGTACCCCTACACGCTCACCACGGACTGGGGTTACGGCGCCCGCAGCCAGCGCATCACCGACCTGATCCAGTCGAAGATCGACGACGGCGGCAAGATCTCCACCGACGACATGCGTCAGATGCAGCTGGACAACAGCAGCGAGATCGCCAAGCTGCTGGTGCCCAAGCTGCTGAAGATCGACATCGACGACAAGGACGTCCGCCAGGCGCAGGAGCTCCTGGAGGGCTGGGACTACACCCAGGACGCCGACTCGGCGGCGGCCGCCTACTTCAACTCGGTCTGGCGCAACATCCTCAAGCTCGCCTTCGGCAACAAGCTGCCCAAGGAGCTGCGGGTCGAGGGCCAGTGCCTGTGGGTCGATCCCGTGAACACCACCGGCCCCGCGGACGAGACGCAGAAGGTGCGCGAGTGCGGTGAGCGCGAGGCCGACCAGGCGCAGCCGGACGGCGGCGACCGCTGGTTCGAGGTCGTGCGCACCCTCATGGAGGACCCGAAGAGCGACTGGTGGACCACACCCAAGTCGCTCACCCGGCCGCGCGCGGTGCACAACCGTGACGACCTGTTCAAGCGCGCCATGATCGACGCCCGCTGGGAGCTGACCGCCAAGCTCGGCAAGGACATCGACACCTGGAGCTGGGGCCGGCTGCACCGCCTGTTCCTGAAGAACCAGACCCTCGGCACCGACGGCCCCGGCTTCCTGCAGTACGTCCTCAACCGCGGCCCCTGGAAGCTCAGCGGCGGCGAGGCCACGGTCAACGCCTCGGGCTGGAACGCCGCCGGCGGCTACGGCGTCGTCTGGGTGCCGTCGATGCGGATGGTGGTCAACCTCGGCGACCTCGACAAGTCGAAGTGGATCAACCTCACCGGTGCCTCCGGGCACGCCTACAGCGCCCACTACACCGACCAGACGGACAAGTGGGCCGACGGCGAACTGCTCGACTGGTCCTTCTCGGACGGCGCGGTCGACGAGAGCACGAGCGACACCCTGGTGCTCAAGCCGTGACCCACTGACGGTCGAACGACCGAAGGGGCCCTCCACGCGCGCGCGGAGGGCCCCTTCGCATGCCGAGCGCGGCTCAGGGCTCCCGGAAACGGCGCGTGCCCGACGGCGTCACCACCGCGTGCACCGGCCGGTCGTGCGGCTCTTCCGGGACGCGTGCGACGACCTCGGAGTCGTACAGCAGCACCACGAGCGAGGGATGGGCGCCCGCGCCTTCCAGCCGGGCGAGGACACGGTCGTACGACCCTCCGCCGCGCCCCAGGCGCATCCCGCGCGCGTCGACCGCGAGGCCCGGCAGCAGTACGACGTCGGCCTCGGTCACGGCGTCCGGGCCGAGGCGCTCGCCGGTGGGCTCGAAGAGGGCCATCTTTCCGCCGTGTTGGACGCGGGCGAGGGAGTCCTCTCCGGTGTACGCGCCCCAGTCGAGGTCGTTGTCGGGCAGGAGGGCGGGCAGCAGGACGCGCACGCCCCGCGCGCGCAGTGCGTCCAGCAGCGCGAGCGTGCCGGGTTCACTGCCCACGGAGACGTACGCCGCCACCGTGCGCGCATGCGCCAGCTCGGGCAGCTCCAGTGCCCGCCCGGCCAGCGCGGTCGCCGATACCTGCACGTCAACCGCTGTCAACCTGCTTCTCACCGCGAGGAACTCTCGCCGCAACATTCGCTTGTCAGTCTCGGCCGGACGCCCGATGTGACTCACTGGTCGTTCCCGAACCCTTCCTAATGCGCTCATATGAGAGCCAAATAACCGGAGCCTCAGATTCCCTGCAAAGGCACCGGATATGGTGTCGGGCATGACTCAGTCGCACCCTCGGATCAGCAAGGCTGTCATCCCCGCAGCGGGCCTCGGTACCCGCTTCCTGCCGGCCACCAAAGCCACTCCCAAGGAGATGCTGCCGGTCGTCGACAAGCCGGCGATCCAGTACGTGGTCGAAGAGGCCGTCTCCGCGGGCCTCGACGACGTCCTCATGATCACGGGCCGCAACAAGCGCCCCCTGGAGGACCACTTCGACCGCAACTACGAGCTGGAATCCGCCCTGCAGAAGAAGGGCGACGCCGGCCGGCTCGCGAAGGTGCAGGAGTCCAGCGACCTCGCGACCATGCACTACGTCCGCCAGGGCGACCCCAGGGGCCTCGGCCACGCCGTCCTGTGCGCCGCCCCGCACGTCGGCCACGAGCCCTTCGCCGTCCTGCTCGGCGACGACCTGATCGACCCGCGCGACCCGCTGCTCAAGCGGATGGTCGAGGTGCAGGAGCAGCGCGGCGGCAGCGTCATCGCGCTCATGGAGGTCGCGCCCGAGCAGATCCATCTCTACGGTTGTGCGGCCGTGGACCCCACCGAGGACAGCGACGTGGTCAAGGTGCACGACCTCGTCGAGAAGCCCGCCGCGGCCGACGCCCCGTCGAACTACGCGATCATCGGCCGTTACGTCCTCGACCCGCACATCTTCGACATACTGCGCAAGACGGAGCCGGGCCGCGGCGGCGAGATCCAGCTCACCGACGCCCTCCAGCAGCTCTCGCAGGACGAGAAGGTCGGCGGCCCGGTGCACGGCGTCGTCTTCAAGGGCCGCCGCTATGACACCGGTGACCGGGGCGACTATCTGCGTGCCATTGTCAGACTCGCATGCGAACGTGAAGACCTGGGCCCGGACTTCCGGACCTGGCTTCGCAGTTACGTAGCCGAGGAGATGTAGCACTTTGAGCACCGCCGCGACCCGCCCCGCCGGCCAGGACCACCTCTGGTCGGTGGACGAGCACCTGGAGGACATCCTCGCGACCGTCCGCCCCCTCGAACCCATCGAGCTGCAACTCCTCGACGCCCAGGGCTGCGTCCTGGTCGAGGACGTCACGGTGCCGGTGTCCCTGCCGCCGTTCGACAACAGCTCCATGGACGGGTACGCGGTGCGGGTCGCGGATGTCGCGGGCGCGAGCGAGGAGTTCCCCGCCGTCCTGGAGGTCGTCGGGGACGTCGCGGCGGGCCAGGCCGAGCTGCTCCAGGTGGGCCCCGGCCAGGCCGCCCGCATCATGACCGGCGCCCCACTGCCGCCCGGCGCCGAAACCGTCGTGCCGGTGGAGTGGACCGACGGCGGCCTCGGCGAGGGCCCGGTGACCGGGATGCAGGCCCGCAGCCTCGCCCCCGAGGGCGCCCACGGCCAGGTGCACGTCTACCGGCCGGCCGAGGCACGCGCGCACGTACGCGCGAAGGGCAGCGACGTGAAGTCCGGCGACCGTGCCCTCGAAGCCGGCACCGTCCTCGGCCCGCCGCAGATCGCCCTGCTCGCCGCGATCGGCCGCGGCACGGTCCGCGTACGCCCCCGCCCGCGCGTGGTCGTCATGTCCACCGGCAGCGAACTCGTCCAGCCCGACGAGGACCTGGGCAGCGGCCAGATCTACGACTCCAACAGCTTCGCCCTCACCGCCGCGGCCCGTGACGCCGGCGCCATCGCCTACCGCGTGGGCGCCGTCGCCGACGACGCCGAGACCCTGCGCTCCACCATCGAGGACCAGCTCGTCCGCGCCGACCTCGTGGTCACCACCGGCGGCGTGAGCGTCGGGGCCTACGACGTCGTCAAGGAGGCGCTGTCCCACGTCGGCGACGAGGACGAGGCCGGCAGCGGCGTCGAGTTCCGCAAGCTCGCCATGCAGCCCGGCAAGCCCCAGGGCTTCGGCTCCATCGGCCCCGACCACACCCCGCTGCTCGCGCTCCCGGGCAACCCCGTGTCGTCGTACGTCTCCTTCGAACTGTTCGTGCGCCCCGCGATCCGCACCCTGATGGGCCTGGAGGACGTCCACCGGCCGCGGACGACCGCGACCCTGTCGGCGGATGAGGCCCTGAGCTCGCCCAAGGGGCGCCGACAGTTCCTGCGCGGGACGTACGCCGATGGCGCGGTGCGGCCGGTCGGCGGCGCCGGATCCCATCTGATCGCGGCCCTCGCGCACGCGGACGCGCTGATCGTGGTCCCCGAGGACGTGGTGAGCGTCGAGCCCGGCAGCGAGGTCGAGGTGGTCCTGCTCGGCTGAGAGGCCCTGGCCCGCGGTACCGTGTCGCGCACAGCAGGCCCGTGCGCCGCACCGCGGCGGGCCCGGACCGGGAGCGCCACACAAGCATGAGCATGCAGGACCGACCCACGCAGGACCGACTCACGCATATCGACGACGCGGGCGCGGCCCGCATGGTCGACGTCTCCGGCAAGGACGTGACCGCGCGCACCGCCCGCGCCAGCGGCCGGGTCCTCGTCTCACCCCGCGTGATCGAGCTGCTGCGCGGTGAAGGCGTCCCCAAGGGCGACGCCCTGGCCACCGCGCGCATCGCGGGCATCATGGGCGCCAAACGCACCCCGGACCTGATCCCGCTGTGCCACCCGTTGTCGGTGTCCGGTGTGAAACTGGATCTGTCGGTCGCGGACGACGCCGTGCAGATCGTTGCCACCGTGAAGACCACGGACCGCACGGGCGTCGAGATGGAGGCCCTCACCGCCGTCTCCGTCGCCGCGCTCACCGTGATCGACATGGTCAAGGCGGTCGACAAGGGAGCGGTCATCACGGACGTACGGGTCGAGGAGAAGACGGGCGGCAAGTCGGGCGACTGGAGCCGGGCATGACGTATCGCGCTCTTGTCGTCACCGCCTCCAACCGGGCTGCCGCCGGGATCTACGAGGACAAAGGCGGCCCGCTGATCGCCGAGGGCCTCAAGGGCTTCGGCTTCGACGTCGAGGGGCCGCAGGTCGTGCCCGACGGTGACCCGGTCGGCGCCGCCCTGCGCGCCGGTGTCGACGCCGGTTACGACGTCATCGTGACCACGGGCGGCACCGGCATCTCGCCCACCGACCGCACACCGGAGGCGACCCGCGAGGTGATCGACTACGAGGTGCCGGGCATCGCGGAGGCCATCCGGGCGTTCGGCCGAGCGAAGGTCCCGACCGCGGCGCTGTCACGGGGCCTGGCCGGAGTCGCGCGGCGGACGCTGATCGTCAATCTGCCCGGTTCCAGCGGCGGGGTGAAGGACGGCCTGGCCGTCCTGGAGCCCCTCCTGATCCACGCCGTCGACCAGATCCGCGGCGGCGACCACCCCAGACCCAGCAGTGGGGGTGCGAGCTGAACAGCCCATCCTGGCCCGTCGTGCTGGGGGACGGCGATGTCGTCCTCCGGCCGATAAAGATGCGCGACCAACGGGCCTGGCGCGAGGTCAACCGGCGCAACCGGGACTGGCTGCGCCCCTGGGAGGCGACCATTCCGCCGCCCACGCCCAGTGGGCCGATCGCCCACCGGCCGACCTACCGTCAGATGGTCCGGCATCTGCGCTCCGAGGCGAACTCGGGCCGGATACTGCCGTTCGTCATCGAGTACCAGGGGCGGCTGGTCGGGCAGTTGACGGTCGCCGGTATCACCTGGGGCTCGATGTGTTCGGGGCACGTCGGTTACTGGGTGGACGAGGCGGTGGCGGGCCGCGGGGTGATGCCGACCGCCGTGGCGCTCGTCGTGGACCACTGTTTCCGCACCGTCGGGCTGCACCGCATCGAGGTCTGTATTCGCCCCGAGAACCGCCCGAGCCGCCGGGTCGTGGAGAAACTCGGATTCCGCGAGGAGGGGCTGCGTCCGCGATATCTCCACATCGACGGAGCCTGGCGGGACCATCTCGTCTTCGCGCTCACGGCGGAGGAGGTGCCGGAAGGGTTGCTGAGCCGCTGGCACCGGGCACGCTCGCAGCAGACGCCGCACACCAACCCGCAGAACACCCAGGGGAATCCCGCGTAGCCGGGAAGGAGCCCCGGAAATTGAATAAGTGTTCGAAATTGATCGCCGGATGACCGGCTCGGGGCATTAAATTCCCGCCCTCGGTGGGCTGCTGATCGCATCGGTCACAAAAAAAGTTCGAAATATCAGCCAGATCGTGCGACACACCGGCTCAATTGGCAGATGGCCTCACGCAAACCCCTCTACCGTGTGAGGCGTGAGCAGCAGCGGCCTCATCTACGCAGTCATTGTCGGGGCCTGGGCCGCCTACTTGGTGCCGATGTGGCTCCGTAGGCAGGACGAGCTGAACGAGGCCCGTCCGACGGAACGCTTCAGCACAGCCATCCGGTTGCTGTCCGGACGGGCGGGGATGGAGCGCCGGTACGCCAAGGACCTGCGCGCGCGCTCCACCGACGAGGGGGAGCCCAGCGCCGATGACCCGGGCGACGTCACCGAGTCGGTGGACGTCCGGGCCTTCGCCATGCCTCCGACCCGTCCGCAGACCCAGGCGGCGGTTCAGGCCCCGGCACCGGAGCGCCCGGAGCCGGCGCGTGAATCCCCCCGCGTACCAGCGCCCAAGCAGGCACCGGAACGCGCCAACGCATCCGTGCCCGAACCGGGCTCCGGTCCGGCGGACAAGGCGCGCAAGCGCGTGCCCGCGGCCCGGCGTCCCCCTTCGGACGAGGCGGCCGCGGCACGGGCGCGGCGCTTGAAGGTGCTGGCGCGCCGTAGACGCACCACCGTCGTCCTCTTCCTCGCCTTCACGCTCGGCGCGATCGTCGCCGCGGTCGGCGGGCTCGCGTTCCTGTGGGCGCCCGGCGTTCCCGCCGTGATGCTCAGCGGGTACATCGCGTATCTGCGCTCCCAGGAGCGCCGCCGGTTCGCCTACCAGATGGACCGGCGCAGCGCCGAGGTCGCCGCGCAGCGGCTGCGCGAGCATGCGCGCCAGTCCCGCCGGCGCGGCACCGCCGACACCGGTGCCGGGATCGACGAGCCCGACGAGAGGCCCGAACCAGGTACGGACACCGGGATGTCCGCGCTCGCCGCGGACCGGCGCGCCCTCGTCGAGCAGACCGATCACGCCGAGTGGGTCGACCAGCAGCGCGAGCGGCAGCGGCGGCCCGGGCACGGGGACAGCTGGGAGCCGGTGCCGGTGCCGTTGCCGACGTATGTGACCGCGCCGGTCGCTCCGCGGGCCACCTCCGACGTGGATCTCGGCGCGCCGGACGCGTGGAGCTCGGCACGGTCGAGCTCCGTCGGGCGGGACCGGGACGCGGGGGCCGAGGCAGGCTCTGCTTCCGCCGGTGCGAGGCGGGACGGTGCGAGGCGGGACGGTGCGGCTCGCGAGGGTGCGCCTCGGGACGGTTCCGCGCGGGGCGCTGAGTCGGACGAGGCGGCTCGCGACGAGGACAAGGCCGAGGGGGGCGGTCGTAGCGACGCCCGCCGCGCCGCTTCCGCCCGCCGGGCGCGCGAGCGGGGCCGTACGCCGTTGTTCGACCAGTACGAGGACGGCGACCGCCCGCGCGCGGCGAACGAGTAGCCACCGGTCCGGGCGGGGAACGGATTTCCAAGCAGGCCGATCGGGGTGCTAAAGTTTCACTCGTTGCAAGGGCCTGTGGCGCAGTCCGGTAGCGCACCTCGTTCGCATCGAGGGGGCCAGGGGTTCAAATCCCCTCAGGTCCACCGCAACAACTTTCCAAGGGAACTTGGGAGTTGAAAGATCCCGTCCGATCGGTTGATCGGGCGGGATCTTTGTTGTTTCCTGGTCTGTTCCCAAGGTTGATTCCAAGAGCCAGCGTCTTGAGGGGGAGCGTGGAGAAGGCCGCCGCAGCGTTACCGGCCTCGCGTACGGCGCCGTTGCGGAGCGTGGCCTTCCGGCGGTTCCTGTGGGCCAATCTCGTCTCCGCCACCGGGTCCGCCATGGCGCCCCTCGCGCTCGCCTACTCCGTGATCGGGGAGGGCGGCGGAGCCGGGGACCTCGGGCTGGTGCTGGCCACGAACACCGTGCCGACCGTCGTGTTCCTTCTCGTGGGCGGAGTGCTCGCGGACCGGTTGTCCCGGAGCCGGATGCTCTTCCTCGGCAATCTGCTGGCGGCCGCCGCCCAGGGGGCGCTCGCTGTGATCGTCGCCACGGGGCACGCGTCGACGAGCTCCATCGCGGTCTGCGGCTTCGTATCCGGCACGGCGATGGCCTTCACGGTGCCCGCCGCTCAGGGCGCCGTGGGCCAGATCGTCCCCGTGGAGCAGTTGCAGCAGGCCAACGCCCTGCTCAGGCTGCCGGGCAACGCCGTCAAGGTGCTCGGACCGGCCGTCGGCGGAGTCGTCGTCGCGGTCAGCGGCCCGGCCTGGGCACTGGCCTGGGACGCGCTCACCTTCGCCGTCGCCGCCGTACTGCTGCTCGGGCTGCGCCTGGACGCGCCGGTCACCGTAACCGGCGCCCTGAGCGATCTGCGGCAGGGATGGACCGGCTTCTGGTCGCGGACCTGGCTGTGGACCTACACGGCGTCCGGGACCGTCGTCGTGGCCGCATGGCTGGCGGGGTTCCAGCTGCTCGGGCCCGTCGTGGCGGCACAGCGGTACGCGGGGGCGCGCGACTGGGGTCTGGTGCAGGGCGCGTTCGCGGCGGGGCTGCTGGCCGGGACGGTGGTGTGTCTGCGCTGGCGGCCGTACCGGTTGCTCGCGGTGGCCGTCGCGGGCGGCATGCCGCTCGCCGCGCCGCTGTTCGTCATGGGCTGGGGACTGCCGTTGCCCTGGGTGCTGTTGGCCGCGCTGCTCGCGGGGGTCGGGCTGGACGTGGCGATCGTCGCGTGGTCGACCGCCTTCCAACAGCACGTGCCGCAGGGCGAGTTGGGGCGCTTGAGTGCGTTCAACAGTGTCGGTGAACGGCTGGCGATTCCCCTCGGCTACCTTCTGACCGCCCTCGCTGTCGGCACCTGGGACAACCGGACGGTGCTGGTGGCGTGCGCCGGTCTGGTCGTCGCCGCCGCCGTCCTCAACCTCTGTGTGCGGGACGTGTACCGCATCAACCGCCGCTCAGCGGGCGGTTGACCCTCCCGAGCTCACAGCGCCTTGGCGAAACACAGGCTCAGCTCATGGAAGCGGTAGTAGCCGAACTTCTCGCACGGCTCGTACCCGCTGGACGTGTACAGCGCCACCGCCTCGGGCTGCTTGGAGCCGGTCTCCAGCACCATGCGCGTGCGGCCGGCCGCACGCGCGTCCTCCTCCAGCGCGGCCAGGATGCGTCTCGCCAGGCCCCGCCCGCGCATCCGCTCGACGACGTACATCCGCTTGAGCTCGGCGTCTCCGTCCGCGTTGCCCTCGCCGTTCTCGTCCTGGGCGCGCCAGCCGCCGGAGGCGACGGGGGTGCCGAGCTCGTCGTAGGCGATCAGGTAGAGGCCGTTCGGCGGCTCGAAGTCCGCCGGGGCGAGGGGCGTGGCGTCGCCGTCGTCGCCGTAGCGGGCGCCGTACTCGGCCTGCACCTGGTCGCTGAGCTTGAGGGCGTCGGGGTGGTCGAAGGAGACGTGACGTATATGCATGCAGGTTACCGTATATCAATTCAAGATCAAGAGGTTCCAGAATCGGACAACGTCCAGTGTGCCGGTATGGTGCCGGGGTGCTCACTGTGACCTCTGTGAATGTAAACGGGCTGCGCGCCGCCGCGAAGAAGGGCTTCGTGGAGTGGCTCGCCGGCACCGAAGCCGATGTGCTGTGCCTGCAGGAGGTGCGCGCGGAGCCGCAGCAGCTGCCCGAGCACGTCCGCACGCCCGACGGCTGGCACGTCGTGCACGCGCCCGCGGCCGCCAAGGGGCGCGCCGGCGTCTCCCTCTACACCCGCCGTGAGCCCGACCGCATCCAGGTCGGCTTCGGGTCGAGTGTGTTCGACGCCAGCGGGCGTTACGTCGAGGCCGACCTGCCCGGTGTGACGGTCGCCTCCCTCTACCTTCCCTCCGGCGAGGTGGGCACCGAGCGGCAGGACGAGAAGGTTCGCTTCATGGGCGAGTTCCTCGCCTATCTGAAGGACCTGCGCGAGCGCGCCGCCGCCGACGGCCGCGAGGTCCTCGTCTGCGGCGACTGGAACATCGCCCACCAGCAGGCCGACCTGAAGAACTGGCGCGGCAACACCAAGAACTCCGGTTTCCTGCCGGAGGAGCGCGAGTGGTTCGGCGAGGTGTTCGCCCCCACCGCCGGCGGCTACGTCGACGTCGTACGGTCGCTGCACCCGGACACCGAGGGGCCGTACTCCTGGTGGTCGTACCGCGGGCGCGCCTTCGACAACGACACCGGCTGGCGCATCGACTACCACGTGGCGACGCCGGGGCTCGCCGCCAAGGCGCTCAAGGGGTACGTCGAGCGGGCGGCGACGCATGGGGAGCGGTGGTCGGATCATGCGCCGGTGACGGTGGTCTACGACCGTTAGGCCTGCTTGTTCTGCTGCCGCAGCCGCCGGTCCAGTGCCAGGGACAGCTCCGCCTCCACCACGCTGCGGGCGAGGGGGCGCAGGCGTTGGAGGTCGTTGTCGTGGGCGTAGCGGAGTACCAGGTCGGCGAACATCTCCGCGAGGTCGTCGACGTGTTCGCGGACGCGCTTGCCCGCTGCCAGGACCTCCGCGAGGGGGATGCCCTCGCGGACCAGGGCCGAGGAGACGTCCAGCAGGCTGCGGCTGATGTGGACGATCTCGTCGCCGTCGGTGCCGAGGTAGCCGAGGTCCAGGGCGAGGGCGAGGTTCTCCGGGGTGACCTGGCCCTCGAAGCGGGAGGCGAGTTCCTCGGGGGTGAGGTGGACCGGCTCCTCCTCGGTGGGGGCGGCGACGCCGAGCAGGTCGGCGACGTCGCGGCCGTGGTCGAGGGCCTCCGCCAGTTCCGCGATGCCGGTGAGGGTGTGGCCGCGCTCCAGGAGGGCGGCGATCGTGCGCAGGCGGGCCAGGTGGTGGTCGTCGTACCAGGCGAGGCGGCCCTCGCGGCGGGGCGGCGGGATCAGTTTGCGTTCGCGGTAGAAGCGCAGGGTGCGCACCGTGATGCCGGCCATGCGGGCCAGCTCCTCCATGCGGTATTCACGCTTCTCGGTCACCTGGGAACCTTAAGTCGTACCGGCGGTAACTTTCCTCGGTGACTTTCCTCGACCGACCCCTACCGGTCGGTACAGACCTCCTCTACTCTCCCCATTGCGCCAGTGTTCACTGGCATGGTTCCGGTTCCGGGGTGACGTTCCCGGTGAGGCATGGAGGCACAGGCATGGCCGAACGCGAACATGTGCGGGTCGCGGTGGTCGGGTCCGGGTTCGGCGGGCTGGGGGCCGCCGTACGGCTGCGGCGCGAGGGCGTCACCGACTTCGTCGTCCTGGAGCGGGCCGACGGCGTCGGCGGCACCTGGCGGGACAACACCTATCCGGGGTGCGCGTGCGACGTGCCGTCCCATCTGTACTCGTTCTCCTTCGCGCCCCATCCCGACTGGCCGCGCACCTTCTCCGGGCAGGAGCACATCCGCGCCTACCTGGAGCACGTCACGGACGTCTTCCGGCTGCGCCCCCACATCCGCTTCAACTCGGAGGTGAAGCGGATGACCTGGAACGGCGAGCGGCTGTGCTGGGACATCGAGACCAGCAGCGGGAGTCTGTCGGCCGACTTCGTCGTCTCGGCCACCGGACCGCTGTCCGACCCCAAGATCCCCGACATCCCGGGGCTGGACTCCTTCCCCGGGAAGGTCTTCCACTCCGCCCGCTGGGACCACGACTACGACCTGCGCGGCAAGCGCGTCGCCATGGTCGGCACCGGCGCCTCCGCCATCCAGATCGTGCCGGCCGTCCAGCCCGAGGTCGAGCGGCTCACGCTCTTCCAGCGCACCCCGCCCTGGGTCATGCCCCGCGTCGACCGCGCCATCAGCGGCGCCGAGCGCTCCCTGCACCGGGCCCTGCCCTTCACCGCGCAGCTGCGGCGCGGGCTGCTGTGGGGCATCCGGGAGTTGCAGGTGCAGGCCTTCACCAAGCACCCCGACCAGCTGGGCCTGATCGAGCAGTTGGCCAAGCGGAACATGGGCCGATCCATCAAGGACCCGGTCCTGCGCGCCAAGCTGACCCCGGACTACCGCATCGGCTGCAAGCGGATCCTGCTGAGCAGCGAGTACTACCCGGCGCTGGCCCAGCCCAACGTGGACGTCGTCGCCGGCGGACTGAGCGAGATCCGCGGCTCCACCGTCGTGGCGGCCGACGGGAGTGCGGCCGAGGTCGACGCGATCGTCTTCGGGACGGGGTTCCATGTCACCGACATGCCCATCGCCGAGCGGGTGGTGGGGGCGGACGGCAAGACCCTCGCCGAGGCGTGGAAGGGCGGGATGGAGGCGCTGCGCGGCGCGTCCGTCGCCGGGTTCCCGAACTGGATGACCATCATCGGGCCCAACACGGGGCTCGGGAACTCCTCCATGATCCTGATCATCGAGTCCCAGCTGAACTACATGGCCGACTTCGTACGCCAGTTGAACGTCCTGGGCGGCCGTGCGGCTCTCGACGCCCGGCCGAGCGCCGTGGCCGCCTGGAACCGGCGGGTGCAGGAGCGGATGAAGCGGACGGTGTGGAACACCGGCGGCTGCACCAGCTGGTACCTGGACGCGAACGGCCGTAACACCACCATCTGGCCCGGTACGCCAACGGAGTTCCGGCGGGCTACGCGGCGGGTGGATCTGGCGGAGTACGAACTCGTCCGGGTGCCGGTCGAGAAGGGCGCCGAGAAGGGCGCCAAGTCGGAGGTGACCGCGTGAGCCGGCTGATGAACGTCGCCTCCGGGCCCTACGCCCCGCCCGCCCCCGCCCGTGAGCTGACGGCCCTGTCCGCCGACGGCGCCCGGCTGCACGTCGAGATACACGGCCCCGTGGACAACACCGCCGCGCCCGCCGTCGTCCTCGCGCACGGCTGGACCTGCTCGACCGCCTTCTGGGCGGCGCAGATCCGGGAGCTGGCCGCCGACCACCGGGTCATCGCCTACGACCAGCGCGGCCACGGACGCAGCCCGGCGAGCCCGGCCTGCAGCGCCGACGCCCTCGCCGACGACCTCGAAGCCGTACTGAAGGCGACGCTCGCACCCGGCGAGAAGGCGGTGATAGCCGGGCACTCCATGGGCGGCATGACGGTGATGGCCGCTGCCGCGCGCCCGGGGTTCCGGGAGCATGCCGGTGCCGTCCTGCTGTGCAGCACCGGCGCCTCGCGGCTGGTCGCCGAGTCCACGGTCGTACCCCTACGGCCGGGGCGGCTGCGGACCTGGCTGACCAAGCGCGTCCTCGGGTCGCGGGCGCCGCTCGGGCCGGTCACGCCGATCGCCAGGGCGGTCCTCCGGTACGCGACGATGGGCCCCGGTTCGGCCCCGCACATGGTCGAGGCGTGTGCGCGGATAGTCCACGCCTGCCCGCGCAAGGTGCGCTACGCCTGGTCGCAGGTGCTCGACCTGCTCGATCTCGACCACGGCGTACGGGAGTTGGCGGTGCCGACCGCGGTGGTCGTCGGGACAGCCGACCGCCTGACACCGCCGGTGCACGCGCGCTCGCTGGCCGCCGCGTTGCCGCACTGTCTCGGCGTCACCGAGCTGCCCGGCCTCGGGCACATGACGCCGGTCGAGGCACCCGAGCTGGTGACCGGGAAGATACGGGAACTCGTCACGACGTACACGCGGAGTACGACCCAGACGCGGAGTACGACCCACACGCAGGTGAAGGAGGGCGCATGAGCAGGGTGAGCCTCGAAGGTCAGGTCGCCGTCGTCACGGGGGCGGCGCGGGGCGTCGGTGAACTGCTCGCCCGCAAGCTCTCCGCGCGCGGTGCCAAGGTGGCGCTCGTCGGGCTGGAGCCGGATGCCCTCAAGCAGGTCTCCGAACGGCTGCACAGCGACAGCGACCACTGGTACGCCGATGTCACCGACCACGAGGCGATGGCCCGGGTGGCGCGGGAGGTCAAGGAGCGGTTCGGGAAGGTCGACATCGTCGTCGCCAACGCCGGGGTCGCGACCGGCGGGCCGTTCGTCGACTCCGATCCCGAGGCGTGGCGGCGGGTCATCGAGGTCAACCTCATCGGGTCGGCGGTGACCGCCCGGGCGTTTCTGCCGGTGCTGACGGAGAGCCGGGGGTATCTGCTGCAGATCGCCTCGCTCGCGGCGATCACTCCGGCGCCGATGATGACCGCGTACTGCGCGTCCAAGTCGGGTGTGGAGGCGTACGCGCACAGCCTGCGGGCCGAAGTCGGTTACCAGGGTGTACGGGTGGGGGTCGGGTATCTGTCCTGGACCGACACCGACATGGTGCGCGGGGCCGATCAGGACGACGTCATGCGGGAGTTGAGGAAGCGGCTGCCCTGGCCGTCCAACAAGACCTATCCGCTGGGGCCGGCGGTCGACCGGATCGTGGCGGGGATCGAGCGGCGGTCGAGCCATGTGTACGGGCAGTGGTGGCTGCGCGGGATGCAGGGCGTGCGCGGGTATCTGCCGGGGATCATCGGGACCGTGGGGCAGCGGGAGATGCGGCGGTTCGCCGGGCGGCTGGAGGGGATGCGGACGGGGCTGGTCGGGGCGGGCGGCGCCGCCGATGAGCAGGAGAGAACTACGCGGCGTAACTGATCGAGATGCGTGGGGTTATCGCCCGTGTGAATCTGGTCGAGGCCCCACCGAGGGGCCAATCCCCCCCACTCACTACGGGAGTGAACCCACATGGGTATGAAGGACCAGTTCCAGGAGAAGTCCGAACAGATGCAGCAGCAGGCCCGTCAGAAGGCCCAGCAGGCCAAGGAGCAGGCGCAGCAGCGTGGGCGCCAGCGGCCGCAGCGGGACGAGGAGTCGGAGCGGACGGAGCGGTTGAGGCGTGAGGAAGAGGACCGTCTCAACCAGGACTACGACGCGTAGCCGCTGCGCTCGGCTTTAGCCGCGTTGCGTGGGGCGCCCTGTGTTTTGGGGCGCCCCACGTTTGCGTTGCTGGTGGGGGGCGTTGTCGGGTGCGGGCCGGTGGGGGCTGGTCGCGCAGTTCCCCGCGCCCCTAAGGGCGAGAGCGTGGCGGGAGTTTCGGCCGCGAGCGGTCTGGGACGTGGGTGTAGTCCGGGGGCGTTGCCGGGGGGTTCGTCTCCAGGAGTTCCAGGGCCAGTTCCACCGCGTCGGTCAGTTGGGCGTGGCGGCCCTCTGCCCAGTCCAGGGGGGTGCGGAGGACCTCCACGTCCGGGCTCACTCCCTTGTTCTCGATCGTCCAGCCGTAGGCGTCGAACCAAGCCGCGTTCATCGGGACCGTGATCACCGTGCCGTCGCCCAGGCGGTGGCGGCCGGTCATGCCGACGACTCCGCCCCAGGTGCGTTGGCCGACGACCGGGCCCAGCTTGAGGAGTTTGAAGGCGGCCGTGATCATGTCGCCGTCCGAGGACGTCGCCTCGTCGGCCAGGGCGACCACCGGGCCCCTCGGGGCGTTGGACGCGTACGACACCGGCTGGGCGTTGCGGGTGAGGTCCCAGCCGAGGATCGTGCGGGTCAGTTTCTCCACGACCAGTTCGCTGATGTGGCCGCCCGCGTTGCCGCGTACGTCGACGATCAGGGCGGGGCGTGACATCTCCATCCGCAGGTCCCGGTTGAACTGGGCCCAGCCCGAGCCGCCCATGTCCGGGATGTGCAGGTAGCCGCAGCGGCCACCGCTCAACTCCCGTACGACGTCACGGCGTTTGGCGACCCAGTCCTGGTAGCGGAGCGGGCGCTCGTCGATCAGGGGGACCACCGCCACCCGCCGTGCCCGGCCCGCCTCGCCCTGCGCCGGGGTGAACGTCAGCTCCACCGTCGTGCCGCCGGAGCCGGCCAGGAGGGGGTACGGGCCCGCGGTCGGGTCCACCGGGCGGCCGTCGACGTGGGTGAGCACCGCGCCTTCCCGGATGCCGGTGCCCGCCAGCGGGGAGCGGGCCTTGGAGTCGGACGATTCGCCGGGGAGGATGCGCTTGACCACCCAACCCTCGTCCCTGCGGACGAAGTTGGCGCCCAGCAGGCCCTGCCAGCGCTGGTAGTGGGCCGGCCCCTCGTTGCGGCGGGCAGGGGCGACGTACGCGTGTGAGGTGCCCAGTTCGCCCAGTACCTCGCGGAGCAGGTCCGCGAACTCGTCGGGGGAGGCGACGCGTTCGACCAGGGGGCGGTACTGGTCGAGGACCGCGTCCCAGTCGATGCCGCACATCTCCGGCTCCCAGAAGTACGCCCTGATCAGCCGGCCCGCCTCCGCGTACGACTGCCTCCACTCCGCCGTCGGGTCCACCTCGTGCAGGATGCGGCGCAGGTCGATCCACACCGTCGTGTCGCTGTCGCCGGACTCGGAGGCGGGCACCCCGCGCAGCTCGCCCTCGTCGACCAGGACCAGGCGGGACCCGTCGCCGCTGACCGCGAACCAGTCCAGGTGGTCGACGAGTTCGGACTTCTTCGCCTTGCTGATGTTGAAGTGTTCGAGGGTCGGCCGCCCGGTCATGTCGTCCGGGTTGGCGAAGGTCTCGCCCAGCGCGCCCGAGATCGGCCAGCGCAGCCAGACCAGTCCGCCGCCCGCGACCGGGTGCAGCGCGGAGTACTTGGAGGCGGTGACCGGGAAGGGGGTGACCCTGCTCTCCAGGCCCTCCACCTCGACGGTCGTCGTACCGGCGTCCCCGCCCTCCTCGTCCTCCACCGGGTCCAGGCCACCGGCGGCCGGCCGGCCCTCGGGGTTCAGCGCGAAGGGGGAGGGGGTCGCGGAGGACAGAGGGACCAGGTAGGGGCGGCAGCCCAGCGGGAAGGACAGGTCGCCGGTGTGGACGTCGTACACCGGGTCGAAGCCCCGCCAGGAGAGGAAGGCCAGGTAGCGGCCGTCCCGGGTGAACACCGGGTTCTCGTCCTCGAAGCGGCCGTTGGTGACGTCGACGATCAGGCTGTCCTTGATGCGGGCCAGTTTGATCTGGCGCAGGGAGCGGCCGATCCCGGGGTGCGACCACGTCAGCCATGTCCCGTCCGGGGAGAAGGCGAGGTCGCGCACCGGCCCGTTGATCGACCGGATCAGCTCGGTCACCTCGCCTCCCCCGGACTCCGTCCGGGAGGTGTCCCCGGAGTCCTCGGTCGCGTCGATGAGGAGCAGCCGGCCGTCGTGCGAGGCGATCGCGAGGCGCTCGCCCTTCGGGTCGGCGACCATCTCCAGGACCCGGCCCAGCTCGCCCGAGGCGAGTCGGCGCGGCTCGCGGTCGCCCGTCGCGCGCGGCAGGTACGCGATCTCGATGGCGTCCTCGCCCTCCGCGTCCGTCACATACGCGACCTGGCCGACCGAGCCGAGCATCTCCGGGAGCCGGACCCGTACGCCGGGGGTGTCGGTCATCGTGCGGGCCGGGCCGTCCCGGTGGGTCAGCCAGTAGAGGCTGCCGCGGACGACCACGGCACTCGCGCGGCCCGTCTCGTCCACGGAGATGCCGTCGACGTGCTGGGCGGCGGGCACCTGGTACCTGCGGCGTCCCGCGCCCGGGCCACTCAGCCGTACGTCGAGGCGGCGGGGCTGACTGGAATCCGCGTCCGCGGCGAGGTCGTCCACGATCCACAGGTCGCCCGCGCACTGGTACACCACCCGGGTGCCGTCACTGGCGGCGTGCCGGGCGTAGAAGGCGTCGTGGTCGGTATGGCGGCGCAGGTCGGAGCCGTCGTGGGCGCAGGAGTAGAGGTTGCCGACGCCCTCGTGGTCGGAGAGGAAGGCGATACGGCCGCCGACGAACATGGGGGAGTGGAGGTGGCCGCCGATGTCCGGGAGCAGGCGTTCGCCGTGCAGCCACAGGCGGCCCGTGGCCCCGCCCCGGTAGCGCTTCCAGGCGGCCGGTTCGTGGGGTGGGGTGCCGGTCAGGAGCAGGGTCTTGCGCTCGCCGTCGATATCGGCGACCTGGATGTCGGAGCACGGTCCCCAGGGGAGTTTGCGGCCGGGGTCGCCGCCGAGGCTGAGCTTGTAGGCCCAGGTGAAGTGGGAGAAGGGCTCACCGTGGGAGGCGACGGCGAGGATGATGCCGTCGGGTGTCCAGCCGCACACCTGGGTGTCCGCCGAGCCCCAGTGGGTGAGCTGGCGGCCCGGGCCGCCGTCCACCGGGACCAGGTGGATCTCGGGGACCAGACTGCGCCAGCTCGTGTACGCGATGTGCCGGCCGTCGGGGGAGAAGCGGGGGTGGCCGATCTTCGTGCGGTCCACGGTGAGTCGCCAGGCGCGGCCAGGGCCGTCCAGGGGGGCCAGCCACAGGTCGTCCTCGGCCACGAAGCACAGCAGATCGCCGCTCAGATGCGGTAGGCGCAGGTAGCTCACCTCCCCATGCTTTTCCTGTGGACGTACCTGGGCAACTCGTGACACAGGGATCGGCGTGACCCAGAACACGAACGAAACCGTTTCGTTTCGATGGGGGGTGCGGTACCTTTCTTGGTGTACGAAACCGTGTCGTTCGGAGTGGGAAGGTGAGTACGGTGACCGAGGCCGCAACCGCGCGTCGCAGTCGCATCACCCCGGAGCGCGAGGCCGAGTTGTACGAGGCCGTGCTCGACCTGCTCCGGGAGGTCGGCTACGACGCCCTCACCATGGACGCCGTGGCGGCCCGCACCCGGTCCAGCAAGGCGACGCTCTACCGCCAGTGGGGTGGCAAGCCGGAGCTGGTGGCGAAGGCGGTCCGGCACAACAAGCCGGGCAACATCGCCGACGTCGACACCGGGTCCCTGCGGGGCGACCTCCACGCCCTCACGTCACGTGAGGACGACTGCACCATGCAGCAGAACGCCGCGCTGATGCGGGGTCTGTTCATGGCGGTGCACGGAAACCCGGACCTCCTCCAGGCCTTCAAGGAACTGCTCATCGAGCCGGAGATGGAGGAGTTCCACCGGGTGGTGCGGCGGGCCGTCGACCGCGGCGAGGTCCGCGCCGACTGCCCCGCGCTGGACTACGTGGTGCACATGCTGGTCGGCGCCTTCGCCACCCGCACCCTGATCGACGACCAACCGCCCACGCGGGCATTCCTCACCTCGTACATCGACGCCGTGGTCCTCCCCGCCCTCGGCGCGCCCGTCAACTGACGAGTCCCCTCGACTGACAAGTCCCCTCAACTGACGGGTCCCCCGAGCAAGCCCTCCACCTGACGTAACCGCTCACGTCGTCGGGCTGATCACCCCTGCCCAAGTACCGACCCCACGACCTGACCGGGAGACGCCTCCATGGCCACGTTCCTGTACAAACTCGGCCGACTCGCCTTCAGGCGACGGCACTTCGTCGTCCTCATATGGGTCGCGCTGCTCACCCTCGCGGGTGTCGGCGCGGCCAGCGCCCCCAGTGCCGGATCCAGCTCCTTCTCCATCCCGGGCACCGAGGCGCAGAAGGCCTTCGACCTGCTGGAACAGCGCTTCCCGGGCGGTAGCGCGGACGGCGGCACCGCCCGTGTCGTCTTCAAGGCGCCCGACGGCGAGAAGATGACGGACGCCGCCAACAAGGCGACCGTCGAGAAGGCCGTCGCGGAGCTGTCCGACGGCTCCGAGGTCGTCTCCGTCGCCGACCCCTACAAGGCGCACGCCGTCAGCAAGGACGGCACGATCGCGTACGCCTCGGTGCGCTACGAGGTGCCCGGCATGGAGTTGAAGGACGCCAGCAGGGACGCCCTGGAGGACGCCGGGCAGCAGGCGCGGGACGCCGGGCTGACCGTGGAGATCGGCGGTGACGCGCTCCAGACGACGCCCGAGGCCGCCTCCTCCGAGATCATCGGCCTCGCGGTCGCCGCGGTCGTCCTCGTCATCACCTTCGGCTCGCTGATCGCGGCCGGTCTGCCGCTGCTCACCGCGCTGATCGGCGTCGGCATCGGCGTCTCGGCGATCACCGCACTGGCCAACGCCCTGGACCTCGGCTCCACCACCTCCACCCTGGCCATGATGATCGGCCTCGCGGTCGGCATCGACTACGCCCTGTTCATCGTCTCCCGCTACCGCGCCGAACTCGCCGAGGGCCGCGACCGCGAGGATGCGGCGGGCCGGGCCAGCGGCACCGCGGGCTCCGCGGTCGTCTTCGCCGGCCTCACGGTGGTGATCGCGCTCGTCGGCCTCGCGGTGGTCAACGTCCCGATGCTGACGAAGATGGGTGTCGCCGCGGCGGGCACGGTCGTGCTCGCGGTGCTGATCGCGCTGACCATGGTCCCCGCACTGCTCGGCTACGCGGGCCGGAAGGTGAAGCCGGCCGGAGACAAGGGCAAGCTCCTCGGACGCGGCAGGAAGAAGGCCGCCGCGAACGAGCCGGGCAAGCGGGCGGCCGCCGCGGACAAGCCGAACATGGGCACGCGCTGGGCAAGCTTCGTCGTACGCCGTCCCGTGGCCGTCCTCCTGCTGGGCGTCCTCGGCCTCGGCGCCGCGGCCCTCCCGGCGACCTCGCTCGAACTGGGCCTTCCGGACGACGGCTCGCAGCCGACGTCGACGACCCAGCGCCGCGCCTACGACCTGCTCTCCGAGGGCTTCGGCCCCGGCTTCAACGGCCCCCTCATGGTCGTCGTCGACGCCGAGACGAGCGACGCCCCGAAGAACGCGGTCACCGAGGTCTCCGACGAGATCAAGGGCCTCAAGGACGTCGTCACGGTGACCCCGCCGACGTACAACAAGGCAGGCGACACCGCGACGATCACCGTGATCCCCGACTCCAAGCCGTCCTCGGTCTCCACCGAGGACCTGGTGCACTCCATCCGCGACGCGGGCACGGAGATCAAGGCCGACACGGACGCGAAGGTGCTGGTCACCGGCACGACGGCGATGAACATCGACTTTTCGCAGAAGCTGAACGACGCGCTGGTGCCGTATCTGATCCTGGTGGTCGGCCTGGCCTTCCTCCTGCTGATCCTGGTGTTCCGCTCGATCCTCGTCCCGCTGAAGGCGGCCCTCGGCTTCCTCCTGTCGGTCCTCGCGGCCCTCGGCGCGGTCGTGGCGGTCTTCCAGTGGGGCTGGCTCGCCGACCTCTTCGGCGTCCAGGAGACCGGCCCGGTCATGTCGATGATGCCGATCTTCATGGTCGGCGTGGTCTTCGGTCTGGCCATGGACTACGAGGTGTTCCTCGTGACGCGGATGCGCGAGGCGTACGTCCACGGCGAGCGGCCCAGTCAGGCCGTGGTGACCGGCTTCCGGCACAGCGCACGGGTCGTCACGGCCGCGGCGATCATCATGATCGCGGTGTTCTCCGGCTTCATCGGAGCCAGCGAGTCGATGGTCAAGATGATCGGCTTCGGCCTCGCGATTGCGGTCCTCTTCGACGCGTTCGTCGTCCGCATGGCCATCGTCCCGGCGGTCCTCGCACTGCTCGGCGAGAAGGCCTGGTGGCTCCCGAAGTGGCTGGACCGCGCCCTGCCGAACGTGGACGTGGAGGGCGAGGGGCTGCGCACGGAGGCCGAATCCAAGAAGGACGGGGATCCGGACGGGGACCGCGCGCTGGTGGGCGTCTGAACGGCCCGCCGCTGAAGGACGACCATTGAGGTAGGCCAGCCGGTGAGGGCTCCGTGGGGACGGGGTGCCCTCACCGGCTTTCTTCGCTTCGGACGCCCGGGTCAGCCGATGGCCATCTTGTACTTCCAGCCGCCCGAGCTGTTGCCGACGATCTCGACGCCCGCGTGCGTCATCTCGCCGCGCGTGCCCGCGTAGAAGCGCACCGCGCCGTCGGCCCGGACCGTCCAGATGTCCGGGACGGCGTCGCCGTTGGCGTCGGGCGTGCCCATCAGCAGCCGGATGTTGGTGCTGGCCCAGGCGGTGGCGCCGTACACCTCGTCGGTGCCCTTGGCGGAGTCCACGCCCGAGCTCAGCGAGTTCAGGTCGACGCCGCCGCCCGATGCCGCCGGCTTGCCGGTGCGCAGCATGAGCCGGCCCGACACGTCGGTGCGGTAGATGAGGTCGGTGACCCCGTCGCCGCTGACGTCCTGGGCGGTGACGAGGTCGCGCTCCGTCCAGGCCGAGCCCGCCAGGCGGACCGCCTGCTCCATCGAGGCGCCGTTGTAGCCGACCAGCACCCAGAAGGTGTCGCCGACGGTGAGGAACAGGTCCGTCTTGCCGTCACCGGTGGCGTCCCCGGCGGCGACGATCTGGCTGATCGTGGCCGGGTCCGGCGCGCCGGGCGGCAGCAGGATCCGTCGCCGCTTGTCGATGTTCACACCGCCGTACCCGTCACCCGGGTAGACCCACAGCTCGCCCTCGCGGACCGCCACCAGGTCCTGCAAGCCGTCACCGCCGTAGATGTCCCCGAGGTGGGTGATCAGCGTGTTCTTCCAGTAGCCGGACGGGGGTGCCTCGTAGACCGGCTCGGTGTCGTCCCCGTTCGGGTCCCGCTCGGGGTTGCCGCGGTAGGCGCCGGACATGGAGTAGTCCAGGTCGCCGGTGCCCTTCGTCACCTCGGTGTTCGACTCCGACGGGTACAGCCGCAGATTGCCGTTGCCGTCCACGACCATCAGGTCCGGCAGCCCGTCACCGGTGAAGTCGCCGGGCTTGTCGGCCTGGTCCCGTGGGGTGACGTAGAAGAGGTACTTCAGCGGCAGGGAGGCGTTGCCCGCGTCGTCCACCGCCCGCACGAACAGCACGTTCGGACCGGCCAGCGGAGGCTTGGCGTTGGACACCGTGGTCGTCGTCGACAGCGACGCACCGTTCGTGCGGGACACCGAGAAGGGGTACGCGGCCTGGTTGAAGCCGTACTCGTAGCGCACCACGTCGGTCTGCCGGGCGCGGAAGGTGAAGGAGCCCGCCGTGCCGAAGCGGACGGTGCTCCACTTGGCGTCCTCGGGTTCGTTGTTGAACCCGTCGTCACCGGCGTCCGCGTCGGGGAACTGCGTCGACGAGGCGATCGGCGGGGACGGCTTGGAGGTGTCGTAGACGAACCGGCACGGTGTCTTGGCCGGGGAGTACTTCGACGTCGCCCCGAACTTGTCGACGGCCTTCGCACGCCACGAGTACGTCGTGCCGTTGACCAGCTTCAGCGGGTTCGTGCCGTCACTCGTGGAGAACGGGTCGGTGTGCACCCGGGCCGAGCCGTTCTGGCTGCCGACCGACACCTTGCCCTTGGAGCCGAGCTTGTTCGCGGTGCTGCCGCTGCTGGGCCACAGCTCGAACTGGAGGTGGGAGAGGTTGCCGTCCTTGTCGCTGCTGTTGGCCCAGAAGGTGAGCGACGAGGCGCCGACGTTGATGTACGGATAGGTGGTGTCGCAGCTCAGGTCGGGGTCCAGGTCGAGGCTGGACGGCGCGGCCGGGGGCCGGTTGTACGACAGCTCGATGTACGGGTCGTGACCGCCGTTGGCCTGGAACTTCTTCCACGCGTACTGGGCGTTCTCGTCGGCGGCCCTGAAGCCGATCGTCATGGTCTTCCAGCCGCCCGCGACGGCCTTCTTGGCGCTGTCCTTGACGTCGAAGACGACGTATTCGTCCGGGCAGGAACTCGCCTTCCAGCCGTGCGCGAAGCTGGCCCCGCCGATCTTGTTCCCGCTGTTCATGGCGGGCGCGCTCTTCCAGTTCGTCTTGGAGGTCACCGGCCCGGTCAGGTGCACGGTCATGGTGCGCGCGCTGCACGACCAGGAGTACGTCTCCAGGGCGCGCAGCTTGGCGCTGTGCACCGTGGAGCCCTTCAGGTCGGGGTCCCAGTCGATGCTGAAGTAGGAGCGGGAGGTGCCCCAGGTGTCGGACTCGAAGCCGACGCGGGCCTCGTCGGTGCCGCCCTTGTTGAAGTTCTTGCCGTTGTAGAAGGACGCGTTCGGGTGGCGGCTGTACGCGGTCGTCCAGTCGTTGGTGTGCTTCTTGACCGACGGGTCGATGAAGACGGGGTACACCGTCGAGGGGTCGTCGAGGAACTCCTGGTCGGGCAGCAGGATCCAGTTGCCGCCGTCGAGGTCGGTCTCGACGAGCGCGCCGTGCGAGTCGGGCTGCGGGCCGTTGACGCCGGGCAGCGACAAGGTGGCCGCGGTGCCCGTCTGCGAGGGCTCGGGTGTCGGCTCCGGCGGGACCGGCTGGGCCGAGCCCTCCATCTCGGCGATCGCGGACGGGTCGGCCGCCTCGTCGGTGGCCTCCGGAAGCAGTTCGTCGAACGCGTCCTCGTTGTCGCCGTCGTTCATCGAGTCGGTCGGCTCCGGCTCGGCCGAGGGCGACTCCTCCGGGTCGTCGACCGGGTCGACGGGCGATTCGGAGGGCAGCACCTCGGGGTCGGTCGGCGCGGTGCTCGACCCGGCCTGCCCGTCCGTTACGGCCGGCGTGCCCGCGCTGTCCCACATCAGCGGGGTCGGCGACTCGGCGACGTCCTGGCCGGAGGCGTCGGTGCCGGAGACGATCCCCGTGACGGGGTCCAGTCGGAAGCCGAGGGTCGGCGAGGACAGCCCGTAGGACAGACTCGCCACCCGCGGGTCGGCCGCGGCCTGACGGTTCTTCACCACCAGCAGCTGCGCGAAGCCGCCGTCGGAGGCGGTGAGCACCAGGTCGGCGCCCGGCAGGATCTCCGGGTACAGGGCGCGCGGACCGTCGACGATCGGCGTGGGCACCACGCCGGGCCAGGTGAGCACCGTGTCATGGCCGTTCACGGTGAGCGTGACCAGCGCGGTCGCCGTCGTGGTCTCGGCCTGCGGCAGCAGCGAGACCCGCCGCGCGGCGGCCCGGGAGGCGCGGTCGCCGGAGGCCTCACCCGATCGGGAGCCACGGCTTGTGGCGCCCCCCGCGCGTGACCCCGCCGAGAACACCATGCGCACGTTGGTGGCCTTCGGTGCCCAGCCCTCGTCCACCCGGGTGAGGTCGGTGTCGATGGCCCGCCACGCGCCGTCGACCTTGGCGCGGATCGGGCTGGCATGGATGCGGCGCTGGAGCAGCCCGTCGGGCCGGGCCCAGGTCGTGGAGTAGGCCGTGCGCAGCGCCGTCGCCTCCACCGCCTTGCCCGACTTCCGGGCCCGCGCCGCCGCGTCCGCCTCGCTCAGCGGCGCCGAGCGCCGGGCGGCCGGCCGGTCCTCGGGCGCGGTCCGGCTGTCGGCCTGGAGGCCGACGTAGGTGAGGCCGGAGGCCACGACGAAGGCGGCCGCGACGGCCGCGAGCGACCGGCGTCCGGGCGCACGGCGCCATCTGCTCGGCATGAGCGAGGTTCCCTTCCCCCATGGAGAACCGGCCCCACCGGGTCGCGGGCCGCGTTCTGCTGGCTGGTCACGCGGGCGACACGGACACACGGTGGCGGGCCCGGACGTGACGAATGCGAGCGAATCATGTCCCACGGCTGAACGGCCGTCACACCTTCTACACGGAACCGCCGGACAAGCCCGCACGTTGGACCACCGGGGGTGCTGTCGCGGCCTGGTCCGCCGGGTCCGGGCACGAGTCATGCTGAAGCACCGTCAAGCGGGGCAAAAGCGCGGGCTGTTTGGTGCTGTCCGCACCGACAGTGGCCGCGGTGTCTGAATGGCAGCGCTTGAGCCTGCTGGTGACTGCTCGCCACATCTGCGGATTAGGTTCTGACCTGCGGTGATGTCGACCGGTATTGCATTGTGACGATGATCACGTGGTCTGGTTTTCTTCACAAATGGCCCACAGAATCGCCCCGTTCACTGGCCTCACCTGTGCCCTGCCCAGGTGCCGCCGTCTGCCGTCCGGGGGGACCCCACTTCGTGTCTGCCTTCCTGTCCGCTGCGCGCAGCAGAGTGCTGCGTACGGCCGTGGTGCCGGCGCTCGGCGCCGCGCTCCTCGTCTCGCTGCTGCCCGCGCAGGCGAGCGCCCTCCCGCCGGATCCGGCCAAGGACGAGGTGCCGCGCGAGGAACTGACCCTGGAGAAGCTCCCCGAGGAGGAGCTGATCGAGGGCACCACCGCCAACGCGGGCCTGGACCGGATCGAGGCGGCCCCGCCCACCGAGCAGGTGCAGGCCCCGGCGGGCACCACCACGCCACCCGCCGGCGGTGACGCCGTCGTCTCGTTCAGCGCCACCACGGCACAGAGCGCCTCCTACCAGAGGGCGGCGAGCACGGCGAAGACCGCGAACGCGGCAAGCACGGCGAGCACCACCGACCCGCAGAGCCAGACCCGGCCCGCCGCCTTCGAACCCGCCGGTGCCCTGCCCGTGAAGCTGGGCCAGGCGCCCGGCGCCGCGATGCCGGCCGGCGACTGGGGCGTCAAGGTCTACGACCGTACGGAGACCCCCGCGCAGGGTGTCGACGGCGCCGTCGTCACCGTCACCGCCCCGGCCGGCGGGTCCGTGCCCGTCTCCGTGCAGCTCGACTACAAGGCGTACCAGAACCTCTACGGCGCCGACTGGGCCTCCCGGCTGACGTTCGTCCAGTTCCCCGAGTGCTACCTGACCAGCCCCGACCTCGACGAATGCCGTACGTACGAGGAACTGGAGACCGTCAACGACACCCGCGGCAAGACGATCACGGCGACCGTCGACACGGCCGCCGACGGCACCGTCACCCCGGCCTCCGCGCCCTCCGCGCCCTCCGCGCCGGCCCGTTCCGGCGTGATGCAGGCCGCCTACCGGCCGGGCGCCGCCCGGCAGGCCGACGTCCGGCAGATCGCCGACGGCGGCGACAAGGCGGTCGTCGGCGCCGTCGACTCCGGCGCCGGCGAGGGCGGTTCGTTCAAGGCGACCCCGCTGGAGACCAACGGCAAGTGGTCCGCGGGCGGTTCCTCGGGCGCCTTCACCTGGTCGTACCCCGTGAAGGTCCCGCCGACGCCGGCCGGCCCCGCCCCGCAGATCTCGTTCGCCTACAACTCGCAGGCCGTGGACGCCAAGACGGCCACCTCGTCCCCGCAGGCGTCCTGGATCGGCGAGGGCTGGGAGTACAACCCCGGCTACATCGAGCGCCGCTACCGCACCTGCAAGGACGACCGCGAGACGACCGCCGCCGGCACCCCCAACAACACGGCGAAGAAGGACAAGACGTCCGACCTGTGCTGGGTGTCGTACAACGCGGTGATGTCCTTCGGCGGCTCCACCACCGAACTGGTCCGCGTCGGCACCAGCAACGTCTACCGGCCGCAGTCCGACGACGGCACCCGGATCGAGCTGAAGACCGGCGGCAGCAACGGCGACAACAACGGCGAGTACTGGGTCGTCACCAAGCGGGACGGCACCGTTTACTACTACGGCCTCAACAAGGTCGGTGCCGACCACGCCGACACCAACTCCGTCTTCACGGTCCCGGTCTTCGGCAACCACCCGGGCGAGCCCTGCCACGCCGACACCTTCGCCGCATCCCGCTGCAACAGTGACACCGACAAGCGCCAGGCCTGGCACTGGGGCCTGGACAAGGTCGTCGACGTCCACGGCAACGTCATGATCGTCAACTGGCACCGGTCGACGAACTACTACGCCGTCAACAAGAAGTTCAAGAGCCCCGAGCTGTACCACCGGGGCGGCCTGCCCGACTCCATCGAGTACGGCCTGCGCGAGGGCGCCCTCGGCGTCACCCCCGCCGCCAAGGTCGACTTCCTGCTGTGGCAGCGGTGCCTGCAGGACTCCACCGTCTGCGACTCCGCCAAGTTCGACGACACCGACAACCCGGCCTCCTACCGGCCCTGGTGGGACAGCCCCGGCAACCTCAACTGCAAGTCCACCTCGAAGCTGTGCCCGGCCTTCCCGTCGTTCTGGAACCGGATGCGCCTCGGCGGCATCACCACCTACGCCCAGCGTCCCGGCGTCGCAGGCCTGTCCAAGGTCGACACCTATCTGCTCAACGCGTCCTTCCCGCGCGACTGGTACGACACCGCGCCCGGCCTGTGGCTGAACTCCATCACCCGCTACGGCTTCCGCCCCGGTGACACCAGCGGCACCCTGCTGACCAAGTCGGGCGTCAGCTTCAAGCCGTACGTCGTCGGCGCGGACAGCGCCCACCCGCTGTACGGCTACCTCAAGGACAAGATGCTGCCCAACCTCGTCCCGAGGAGCAGCACCGACCCGCGCCCCGGCTTCACGCGTCCGCGCATCGGCGCGGTCGCCACCGAGCACGGCGCCGACATCGAGGTCACCTACAAGGGCGGCTGTCGCGTCCAGCCCTCCGTCGCCCCCGAGGACAACCACGGCACCTGCTTCCCGGTCCGCTGGTCCCCGGACGCCGAGGTGGACAAGCCCGCGCTCGCCTGGTTCAACAAGTACGTCGTGCACACGGTCACCGAGACCGACCGCATCACCGGCGTCTCCCAGCGCATGGCCACCAAGTACACCTACTCCGGCGCCGCCTGGGCCAAGAGCGACGACGAGTTCAGCAAGCCCGCCCTGCGCACCTACAGCGACTGGCGCGGCTACCGGCAGGTCACCACGGTCCGCGGCGACAAGGGCGACGGCAAGAACGGCCTGCCGCAGAGCCAGTCGTACTCCGTGACCCGCTACTTCCTGGGGACCGGCGGCCCGGTCAAGGACTCCGCCGGCACCGTCACCCTCGTCGACGACGACATCGACCCGTACGCCGGGATGACCGCCGAGACGATCACGTACGCGGGCACCGGCGGCAAGATGACCAGCCGCACCCTCAACCGGCCCTGGTCCAAGGACACCGCCTCCCGCACCCGCGACGGCGGACTGCCCGCACTGACCGCGTACCGCAGCGGCTACCAGCGCAGCGACGCCATCCAGCTGATGGGCACCAGCAGCTGGCAGGCCGTCCGCAGCACCACCGAGGTCGACCCCGACCACGGTCTGCCGGTCCGCGTCGAGTCCGCCGTCGTCAAGCCCAACAGCACCGGCGGCGAGACCCTCAGCGACCACACCTGCGTCACCACGCAATACGTCACCAACGAGGCCGCCAACCTGGTCCTGCCCAAGGAGGTCAGGACGACGGCCACCCCGTGCGCCTCCGCCGCGACCGCCAACCCGGCCACCCAGGTCATGCAGGCCGTCCGCACCTCCTACGACAACGGAGCCTGGGGCGCCGCCCCCACCAAGGGCATGGCGACCAGCAACGCCACCCTCAACGACGACGGCACCGCCTACTCCGTCGTCACCACGCAGACGTTCGACCCGCTCGGCCGCGTGCGCCTCGTCACCGACCCGGCCAAGGGCAAGAGCGAGACGGTGTACACGCCGGGCGACACCGGCGGCCCCGTCACCGCCGTCAAGAAGATCAACCCCAAGGGCCACGCCACCACCACGACCTACGAACCGGGCCGCGGCACCGCCCTCACCATCACCGACGCCAACCAGCACGTCACCCGCATGGAGTACGACGCCTTCGGCCGGCTGACCAAGGGCTGGTCGGCGTCCCGCTCCTCCGGCGGTCAGGCGCCCGACGTGACCATCGGCTACCAGATGGCCACCGCGTCGCCCACCAAGACCCGGCCGACCGCCGTCACCGTGAGCACGCTGGACGACGACGGCGCGTACGCCAAGCAGGTCACCATCTACGACGGCCTGATGCGGCCCGTGCAGACCCAGGGCGAGGCGCACGGCCCCGGCCGGATCATCACCGACACCCGCTACGACGACCAGGGCCGGGTGTACGAGTCCACCGGCAACTACCTGGCCAAGGGCGACCCGCAGACCGGCCAGTTCAAGCGGGTCAGCGACACGGTCGTGCCCAGCATGGTGCGCAGCTTCTACGACGGCCTCGGCCGGCCCGTGAAGCGCACGACCTTCCACAGCGGCACCGCCGTCTACTCCGACACCCTCGAGTACGGCGACAACTGGACGATCTCCCGCCCCACCGGCGGCGCCGCCCCCGCCGTGCGCACCTACACCGACGCGCGCGGCCGGGTCTCCCGGATCGACCACTCCACCAACAAGAGCCAGGACGAGTGGCGCACCACCAGCTACACCTACGACGCGCGCGGCAACCGCACGCAGGTCAAGGACCACGGCGGCAACATCTGGTCGTACACCTACAACTCCCGCGGTCTGCTGTCCTCCGCCACCGACCCGGACATCGGCAGCGCGTCGTTCACCTATGACGCGGCCGGCCGCCAGCGCAGCGCCACCAACTCCCGCCAGCAGACCACGTACACCGACTACGACGAGATCGGCCGCGTCGTCGCGGTCCGCCTCGGCTCCGAGGCGGCCGACCCGTTCAAGACGTTCGAGTACGACATGCCGGGCGCGCTCGGCAAGCCGGTCAGCTCCACCCGGCACGACGCGAGCGGCGACTACGTCGACCGCGTCACCGCCTACGACATCGAGTACCGTCCCACGGCCCGGGAGATCGTCATCCCCGCGTCCGCCGGACCCAAGCTGGGCGGCACGTACAAGTACGCCTACACGTACACCCGCAGCGGCAAGCAGCTCAGCGTCCAGGTCCCGGCCGTCGGCGGACTCAGCGGGGAGAAGGTCGTCACCCGCTACAACGAGGACGGCCTGCCCGAGTCCACCTCCGGCCTGGACTGGTACACCTCGGACGTCACCTACTCCCCGTACGGCGAACCGCTGCGCACCGTCAGCGGCCCGCAGCCGTACCGGGTGTGGACGACCAACTTCATCGACCAGGACACCGGCCGCCTCCAGCGCACCGTCTGGGACCGCGAGACCGCCGGATCCCACCGCGTCGCCGACTCCTACTACTCCTACGACCGGGCCGGCAACGTCACCTCGTCGGCGGTCAAGCAGACCGACGGCACCACGTCCACGTGGGACAACCAGTGCTTCACCTACGACTACCTCGGTGAGCTGGTCCACGCCTGGACCTCGTCGCTCGCCGTGTCCGGCGCCACCGGCTGCAAGTCCGCCTCGGGTGCGGCCTGGGGCTACCGCTCCGACGGCCAGAGCTCCACGGGGCCGATCGCCGAGGCCCCCGACGCGGCCGGTGACGCCACCGCCCCCGACACGGAGATGCAGGCCTCGCTGGACGCGGCGGCGCCGGCCGCCGGCACGGTCGGCAGCGCCACGGGCCTGCCGTTCTGGAAGTCGTACACCTTCGACGCGGTCGGCAACCGTGCCTCGTTCACCGAGCACCATCCGACGAGCCCCGCACTCGACGCCACGTCGAAGTACACCTACGGCAAGACCATCACCGCGGGCGGCGTCCCGACGCTGACCCAGCCGCACATCCTCACCGGGATCGACCGCCCCACCGGCACCGATCCCACGTACGTCAGCGACGCCACCGGCAACACCACCGAGCGGCATCTCGCCGGTGGCGACCAGAGCCTCGACTGGAACGGCGAGAACAAGGTCACCTCGGTCACCGGCTTCGCCGACGGCGCGGGCCCGGTGGTCGGCCTCGGCGGCAAGTGCCTGGACCTGGGCGGCGGGCTGACCGCCGACGGCAGCGCGATCCAGCTGTACCGCTGCAACACCACCCAGGCCCAGGCGTGGTCCCTCACCGGCGACACCCTGCGCATCAAGGGCAAGTGCGCCACCGTCAACATCACACTCGTCCAGCTCGACACCTGCGACGGCACGACCAACCAGAAGTTCACCTTCCGTGCCTCCGACAAGGCCCTCGTCCACGCGGCGACCGGCAAGTGCGTGACCGTGCCCGGCGGCACCGACGCGAACGGCACCGACCTCGAGGTCGCCACGTGCGCGGGCACCGCCGCCCAGAAGTGGGCTCCCGCCGACCGCACCACCTACGTGTACGACGCCGGCGGCAACCGCATCCTGCAGAAGTCGGCCGCGGGCACCACCCTGTACCTGGGTGAGACCGAGGTCTCGACGGACGCCAACGGCGACCTGGTCAAGGCCGTCCGCTCCTACCAGCACCCCGGCGCCCCCACGGTCGTCCGGGTCAGCAACTACGGCAGCGCCAGCCACAAGATCAGCGTCCTGCTGTCCGACCGGCTCGGCTCGGCCACCGCCGCGATCGAGCAGACCACCGGCCAGCCGATCAGCCGACGCTCCTTCGCGCCGTACGGCGAGGTACGCGGCCTGCGCCCCACCAGCTGGCCGAGCAGCCGCGGCTACCTGGGCACCGGCGTCGACGACTACACCTCCGGCCTGACCCACCTGGGCGCCCGCGAGTACGACCAGTCCGCCGGTCGGTTCATTTCCGCGGACCCGGTCGTCGACATCACCGACCCGCTCCAGATCAACGGCTACGCGTACGCCAACAACAACCCGGTCACCAAGGGCGACCCCGACGGCCTGCAGCCCATCGAGTGCTGGGAGGGCACGGCGATCTGCCGAGGTGGGCGGATCATCGGAGTCAGGGAGGACAGGGTCAAGCCGGACAACGCGCTGACCGAGAAGAGCGTCACCCAGAAGACCAAGGACGGCTCGAAGACCTACCGCGTCTTCTACGACGACAAGGGGGTCCCGCACACGGTCGCCTCCCAGGGCGTCAAGCCGACCGAGAAGGTCGCGCTCGAGTACATGAACGACGACCTGCGCAACGGACTCCAGCTCTACGACCCGAAGACCGGCAACGGCGCACAGTTCTTCTATCAGGACGACAACGGGGTCCTGCCCAAGAAGGGCCTCGTCCACGACGCCAACGGCAACCACCGGGTCGCCGGTACGACCGCCGACTTCATCAAGGTCACCTGGAAGAACGGCAAGATCGTCTCCGTGAACACCTGGGACGCCACGGATTCGGACCGGGGTGCCACCGCGGATGCCGTCAGCTCGGCGGAGAAGACCATCAACAGGAAGATGGACCCCCTGGGTACCAAGCCCCAGACCCAGAACGTGGTCTTCGTCGCCTCCAGCATCGAGCAGGCCCATGCGGTCGCGGAGAAGTTCGTCGGCAACGCCAACGTCCGGGTCATCTACCCGGGCACCGGAAAGGTCGGCGAGACGCTCTTCGACACCCATCTGACCGGCGGTGTCAAGGGCGTCGGCGGCGGCACGCCGACCACCGGGCGCGGCTCCAGCGAGGATTCGTCGTCCGGCAAGAGCGGCAAGGGCAGCCTCGGCGGCAAGCTGATGAACGGGGCCGGCGTCCTAGGTGACCTCCTCTTCATCTGGGAGGGCATGAAGACGCTGGAGCGGGGCTGCGACGATGTCATCGTCTCCTGCGGGCCCCCGCCCACCGCCTGAGCCCGCGGGACCGGTAAGAGAGCAGAGATGAAGGAGCCATGGCCAAGGGACGCGTCACCGTCTGTGTACCCCCCTGCGACCCGGAGGACCCCGAGTCGCTGCACCGGGCGATCGGACGGGCCATGGCTCCGTACGACTACAACCGCGAGGACATCCCCCATCCGGACTGGGTGGGGGAGTGGGACTACTGGGCCATCTCCGGCGCCAGCTGGGCGTTCGCCGTCCTTCCCGGGCACGAGGACGACCCCCGACTCGTACGGCACGACGAGTGGAAGCCGGCCGAGGAACTGCCCCGGTCGCGGTGCCACGGGGGACCGCGCGGGCTACTTGATCTTGACACCGACCGGGCGGAGGTGGCCCGGGAGGCCGCACGCCGGTGGGACGACTGGCGGCGGTTCGAGGCCTGCCACACCGGTCCGGAGGCGGTGCTGCGGGCCATCGCCAGGGACGAGGAGTTGGAGGAGCGGTTCACCCACGACCCGTACAACTCGTTCGGCCGGGACCGGGAGGCGTACATCGCAGAACGCGTCGCCAACGTGCTTCCCACCACGGCGCTGCTCACCCTGGACGGCCGCTGGGTCGAGTACGGCGGACCCGGCTACCGGGAGTGGTTCAACACCTACCTGGACGCACTGCCGGCGGACACGATGGTCGTGCGAGTGCTGTACCACTCCTGACCTCGGCCCACACCGCATCCCGCTACGCAGTCGCCGACTTCATCCGCTCCGTCGGCGCCGACCCCGCGCGCTGATCAGCGGAGGGGAGTTGACCACGAACGCCGGGTCTTTCAGCAGCGCGTAGAAACGCCGCAGCTCGGCCGCCGTCACGCCGTCCGCCCGTAGCCCCGCCTCCGCCTGCTGCATGTTCACGCGGTGCAGGGCGATGCCCGGGCTGCCGCCCTGCCAGGACTCGGCGTACGTCGTCGCCGTGACGTCCTCCAGGTCCGCCCGCCGCATGGCGCCCAGCACGCGCCGGCCCCAGAGGGTGTCCGCGCCCGCCTTCTCCAGTTGCGTGAGCAGGGCCGCCTGGACGTGGTCCCAGAGGGCTGTGGACGACTCGTCCGGGGCCGCGAGCACCGGAGTCCAGTGGCAGTCGAACTCCTCCAGGACCAGGACGCCCCCCGGGCGCAGGGCCGTGACCAGCCGGTTGAGGACCTGGATCCGTTCCGGCAGGTGGATGAGGACCAGCCGGGCGTGGATGAGGTCGTAGCCGTCGCCTGGGAGCGGGTCGTTGACGATGTCGTGCTGGAGGAGGCGGAGTTGGGGCGGGTGTGGGCGGGACTCGGCCCAGCGCGGGTCGATGTCGGTGACGGTGACCTCGCCGTCGGGGCCGGTTCTCTCGGCCATCCAGTCGCCCAACGAGCCGCCTCCACCGCCGATTTCGAGACAGCACCAGCCGGGCGAGAGGCCGGTCAGTTCGAGCTGGCGGCGGGAGACGTGGTCGTAGCAGGACTCCAGGACGGAGAACCGGTCTGGTGTGCGGGCGTCCGTATTGTCGAAGAGGTATCGGGACATATCGCCATCTTCGGGGAGTGCTGGGGCGGATGAACGGGGAGAGCCGGAGGACACGCCGCGCGTGCACCGCACGTGACTAACTCGGTCGCATGGGCCGTACACGCACCGCTACCGTGCCCTTCATGACGACAGCCGCCCACCCCCGTTTCACCGCCGCCCTCGAAGAGCTGGGGCTCGGTGAGGTGCACGAGCAGATCCGCCGCTTCCCGGACGCGACCCGTACCGCCGCCGAGGCCGCCGCGGCCATCGGGTGTGAGCTCAGTCAGATCTGCAAGTCGCTGATCTTCGCGGCCGACGGGGTGCCCGTGCTGGTGCTCATGGACGGGGCGTCCCGGGTGGATGTGGAGCTGGTCCGGAAGGAACTCGGCGTCGAGCGGGTCACGCGGGCCAAGGCCGATGTCGTACGGGAGACCACCGGGTACGCCATCGGGGGCGTACCGCCCTTCGGGCACCGTACGAAGACGCGGGTGCTCGCCGATCGGTCGCTGCTCGACCACGACGTCGTGTGGGCCGCCGCCGGGAACCCGCATGCCGTCTTCCCCATGGCGCCCAAGGACCTTGTCACCCACGCCGGCGCCACCCTGGTGGACGTGCGCGAGCAGACGCAGACTTCGTGACGCCACTGGTCACCGCCGCCGTCCTGTTGGCGGCCGTCACGCACGCCAGTTGGAACGCCATCGCCCACAAAGTCACTGACAAGCTGGTCGCGTTCACGCTCATAACGGGCGGCGGGGTGCTGATCGGGCTGGTGCTCATGCCCTTCGGGGCGTTCCCGGCGGCGGGGGCGTGGCCGTATCTCATCGCGTCCGTCCTCGTCCACGTCGTCTACTTCGCGCTGCTCATGACGTCCTTCCGGCTCGGCGACTTCGGGCAGGCCTACCCCATCGCGCGCGGCACCGCACCGCTCGTCGTCGCCGTGCTCGCCGCCCTCGTCGCGCACGAGGTGCCGGACGGGTGGGCGGCGGCCGGGATCGCCTGCTCCTGCGCGGGACTTACCGGGGTCGCCCTGTGGGGGCTGCGCGGGCGCCGGCCCGACTGGGCGGCGATCGGCGCGGCGTTGGCGACCGGGCTGAGCATCGCGGCGTACACCGTCCTCGACGGGCTGGGTGTGCGGGCCTCCGGCTCGTCCCTCGGCTATGTCGCCTGGTTGATGGCGGTCGAGGGCCTCGCCGTCCCGGCGTACGCCGTCTGGCGCTGGCGCGGGGAGACGGTCGCCGTGCTGCGGCCGTTCGCCGGGCTGGGGCTGCTCGGTGCCGCGCTGTCCGTCGCCGCGTACGGGCTGGTCCTGTGGGCGCAGACGAAGGCGGAGCTGGCGCCGATCGCGGCCCTGCGGGAGTCCTCGATCATCGTGGGGGCGGCCATCGGGGCCGTCTTCTTCAAGGAGCGGTTCGGAGCTCCGCGGATCGCGGCGGCGGCTCTGCTGGTGGTGGGCATCGGGATGATGCTGCACGCCAGTTAGGCCAGGCGGTCAGCTGTTCGCTGACCGCCTGTGATCTCTGGTACCGCCAGAAGGGCTGGGCTAGAACGCGCTGTTGCTGCAGCCCATCGTCGAGCCGAGGCGGGTGGCCTGGCTGCCCTCGTTGCCCTCGCCGTTGAGCGCGCCGCCCAGTGCGCCGTTGAGCACCCCGACCACACCGAGAATGTCGATGTTCAGGTCGTGGGACTTGCACTGGGTGCTCTGCTGGACTTTGTACTCGTTGCCCTTTTGGCCCCGGCCGTCGGCGTGGGCGGTTCCGGCGGCCGCGAGGCCGACGGTGCTGAGGGCGGCGACCAGGACGGCGGCCTTGCGAAGCTTGTGCATGTCATCTCCGGTGGAGTGGGGTGGGGTGCGCTGCGTGAAGGATCGACTCCTTACGGAAAAAAGGAGCGACTCCTTACGATTAAGGGAGATTAAGTAGGAAAGACCCCAAATCATCCTGAGGCACGCCGAGTTTCACGATCTTGCACTAGAAGTGCCGTGCGACCGGGTCTAGACGAGTGCCGGCTTGCCCACCCGGAACGCGAACTGGCCGCAGTACGTCAGCTTGCGCAGGTTCACCAGCGCCGTCCTGCGCCGGCCGTGCTCCGCCCACTGGTCGATCTCGGTGTTGAGCGGGGACTGCTCGTTCCAGTAACGGCTGTACTGCGGTGGCCGGCCGAGGTAGCTGCGCATGATCAGCGCCACTCCGTCGAGCGAGGGCCGGATCTCCTGCAGCGCGAGCCCCGCCTCCTCGACCAGGACCCGGAAGCCGTACGGGGTGTAGTTCCACAGGCTGAAGGAGTGGTACGGCTCGAATTGGGATGTTGATCCGATGAAAAGCCCGCCGGGCTCCAGCACTCGGGCGATCTCCGCCAGCAGTTCGCGCGGGCGGGCGACGTGTTCGAAGACCTGGTGCGAGTAGATCAGCGGGAGAGAATCCGAGCCGAGGGGGAGGTGGACGCCGTCGTAGTGCACCACCGGGTCACCGCCGGGGGTGCGCTGGCCGGCCTCCGGCGAGTCCCGGATGTCGACCCCGACCCACCGCACCCGCGGGGCGTGCTTGCGGAAGAGCGCGGCCGACGTGCCGCGGCCGCACCCCAGATCGACGACCAGCCCGGGTGCGCCGGGGGCGCCCATCACCTCGTCGACGTAGTAGCGCGAGGTGACCTGGCGGGCGTGGTCGTCGGGGATGCAGTCCCGCATGAGGTCCCAGAGGGTCGCCATGCTTCGATGCTACGGACACTCGCTGTTACATGCGATTCACGCCCCGTGAAACCGTGACCCCCGACAGGTCGTGCGAGGTCACGCTGTTGCGGTCGGTGACCGACCGGCCCAGGGCATGGTGGGGCCAAAGACCCGCGGCCACCCGGCGGCTGCGCTCGCTCCACTGCCGGGCCGCCAGGTCGCCGGACTTGTAGTGGTTGAGGGCGTAGCCGCCGGAGTGGATGCGCAGGAGGGTGAAGCCGCCGGGGTACTCCTTGGCGGCGGCGACCTCCTGCTGGGTGACGTGCGGGGCCCGCGTCAGCACGGTGCGCTTGTTGCGGTGCGTGTGGCCCGCGTGGTGGAGGAAGACGCCGGGTGCGGACGCGTAGGCGTCCACGACGGCACGGGCCTGGCGGCGGTCCAGGCAATGGCCGCGGGTCACCGGGAAGACCGAGTCCCGCACGGTCAGCGGATGGTGGCCGAACACCAGCGTCGGCTGGTCCGGCGCTTCCCTCAACCTCGCCCGGAACCAAGCCAGTTGCTCGGCCCCGAGCCCGCCCGCGTCGGCGCCGTTGCCGGTCTTGACGTACGTGTCGAGGCCGATGATCCGCAGTCCGCCGAGGTCACGGGCGAAGTACTCCAGCCCGTCGTCGCGACCGACGCCACCCGCGAACGCGGTACGGAAGGTGCTGGTGTCCTGGGAACGGTCGTGATTGCCGCGTACGACGAAGTAGTCTCGCCCGTGCGTGCCGAAGCCGTCCAGGATCCGCCGGGCCTCGCGCAGGTCGTGAGCGGCTCCGCCGGCCGAGATGTCGCCCCCGGCCAGCAGCAGGTCGGCCCCGCGCCGGCGGGCCTCCTCGACCAGGGCCCGGCTCATGAGCTCCGGATACGGCGCACGCCCCGGCTGCTGCGACACCCCGCGCGGCAGGGGCAGGCCGCCGACCAGGCCCGCGGTGGTCTCGCCGAGGTGCAGGTCGTTGCAGAGAGCGACCGACAGCAGGAGCCGGCCGGGCGGGGGCTGCGGGGTGGTGAAGGAGTACGGCCCGCCGCCCGAACCGAACCCGAACGTCGAGGTGCCCACCGCGTTGCCGCGCACCAGGTGCAGCGGGGTGGGTGTGGCGGCCACGCCTCGTGAGCGGGCCTGGTAGTAGTACGTCTGCCCCGGCTCCAGGCCGGTCAGCTCGACCTGGTGGTGGGCGGTCGGCCGGCCCTCGGACGCGGTGCGGTTGAGCCGGGAGGGATGGGTGCCGTAGGCGACCTCACCCTCGGTGATCGCGGGCAGGGGGTGCCCCAGGCCGTCGTCGGTGCCGGGGATGCCGGTGTACCAGGTGATGACGGCGGTGTCCTCGGTGAGGGTGACCAGTTCCAGATTGACGGCGGTCAGGTCGTCGGGGTGGTGGGAGCGCGCCCGCTGCATGGCGGTCGAGGCCGTGCGCAGGAGGGCAGGGGCGAGGCGCGCGCCGGAGCGCAGCACCTCGCAGGGGCCGGGGAAGGCCGACAGTGCTGCGAGAGCGGGGAGGTGGGCGGAGAAGCAGCAGCGCATGTCCTCGATGTGGCCCGGAGCGGTGAACGGGGGAGGTGGCGTTGGCGGCGGGGCCAGGTCCGGCGCGCGACATCTCCGTGGAACGGGACATCTCCATGGAAGCAGGGCGGAGCCGGTCACCGAAGAGAGTGTGCCGAGTCTCACTGATCCCGAGTTGCGGTCTTTGCTCCGCCACTACGATCGGGCGTGCGAAAACTTCACCTAGGGGGGCGGGGCTGTGACTGCGCTGAGTGAGGGGTCGGGCGCGGGCGTCGACGGCAGGGCGCCGCTGGACGCCGACCGGATCAAGCATCTTGAGTTCATCCAGGCGACGATCACCCGCTTGGGCACCAACTCGTTTCTCGTCAAGGGCTGGGCGCTGACCCTGGCCGCGGGTCTGCTGGCGCTCTCCGCCAGCCGCCTCAGCTGGCAGCTCGCGGCCGTCGGCGTGGTGCCGCTGCTCTGCTTCTGGTACCTGGACTGCTTCTTCCTGCGCCAGGAGAGGGCCTTTCGCCGCCTCTACGACGCCGCCCGGGTCCCCGACAGCACGGTCGAGGTGCTGTCCATGAACGTGGCGCCGTATCTGTCGCGGATGCCCTGGCCGGAGGTCTGGCTCACGCCGACGTTACTGCTGTTCTACTCGCCCTTGCTGCTCGCCGACCTCGCGCTCGTCGTCATCGCCCTGTGAACTCAGCGCGCCGGACCCGCGATCGCCTCGCAGATGCGGGCGGCGAGCGCGTCCGCGACTGCCTCGGCCCCGTCGGCGTCCTCGTCCCGGAACCCCGCCCCCTTCGGCGGCCAGATGGGCCCCATCGCGTCCCCCGGCCGGCGCGGCACGAGGTGCACATGGGTGTGGAACACGGACTGCGAGGCCACCGCGCCCGCGGAGTTGATGACGTTCATGCCGTCGGGTTCGAGGACCGCGCGCAGCGCCCTGCCCACCACCGTCACGGCGTGGAACAGGCGTTGGGCGTCCGCCTCGTCCATCGCCCACAGGTCCGCCGAATGCGCCCTGGGCACGACCAGCGTGTGCCCGCGCGTCGCGGGCGCCAGCGGGAAGAAGGCGAGGGTGTGCGCGTCCTCGTACACCACCCGTGCCCTGCCGGTGCCGGCGACGATCTCGCAGAAGGCGCAAGCCTGTTCACGGGCGTCCATGGACCGTTCCTGTCGCTCTAGGGTGTGCGGCGTGGGCGGCATCTTCATCAACTACCGCAGAGGCGATCACGAAGACGTCGTGCGGGAACTGTACGACCGGCTCGAACAGCACTTCGGCGAGGACCAGGTCTTCCGCGACGTCGCGTCCATCGTGCCGGGGCAGCGGTACCCGGACACGCTGCGGGAGCGGGTGGCGGACTGCGAGGTGCTGCTCGTGGTCGTGCACCGGGGCTGGCTGCAGGCGCGGGGCCCGTCCGGCGGGCTGCGGCTGGACGACGAGGCGGACTGGGTCCGCCGGGAGATCGACCAGGCCCTGCACACCGGCAAGACCGTCGTCCCCCTGCTGCTGGACGGCGCCGCCCCGCCGAGGCCGGACCAACTGCCGTGGCCCGTCCGGGAACTGGCCCACCGCAACGCCCAGTCGCTGCGCGCGGCCCGCTTCGAGGACGACCTCGCGGAACTGATCGCCGTACTGGAGACCGACGTCTCCCGGACCTGGCGGCCCGTCCCGCCGCCACCGCCGGGACACCGGCCGGGACGGTGGCTCGGCGTCCTCACCGCGCTGCTGGCCGGCGCGGCGCTGCTCGGGGTCCCCGCACTGCCCCAGGACGACGGCTGGGCGCGCGGGGACGGCCTTCCGTGGACCCTGTACGCCACCCTGGGAGGCTGCCTGCTGCTGTGCGCGCCGCTCGTCGCGGTCGCCGTCGGCCGCTTCCTGCTCCGCCGCCCCATCGACAGCTGGGAACGCGACCTGCACGCCGTCAAGCATCAGACGTACGTCCGGCAGACCTGGCCGATGGGCGCGGGGCTCGTGCTGATCGGGCTGTTCCCGGCGCTTCAGATGTGGGGCGACAAGGGCATGTGGGGGTCTTTGGCCCTGCTGCTGGTCATGGGCCTCGCCGTCGCGCACACGGCCGCCACCCACATCCGCCTCAAGCGGCGCGACGCCGACCTGTGGGCCCGCTGGCCGCAGGGCCTGCCGGACCGGGTGACCCGGCCCGTGCTGCGCCGGGCGATCGCGCGGCTGGAGCTCCGCCTGGCCGAGTCGCGGCCGCCGCTCTCCCGCGAGCAGCGCGAGAAGGCCGACTGGGAGCTGACGGACATGCGCAGGGCGCTCGGGCGGCTGGCGGACGAGGCGCGGCGCTCCCGCGTGCGGTGGCTGTGCCAGGACCACCCCTGGATCCTCGGCGGCTACTGCGTGGGGCTGGCCCTGGTCACGGCCCTGGCCGTGGCGTCCGGGCTCGCCTTCGACGCGGCGGGGGAGGGCAGGCCGCGTGTCCACGTCACGCTGGCGGTCGTGGTCCTGGTCGGCGCGGCTCTGGCCCTGTCCACCATGGAACTCGCGCTGCGCCACCAGCGCCGGCTGCGCACCGACCTGGCGACCGAGGCCGCCGAGCGGATCGCCCTGCTCGCCGACCGGGTGACCGCCCTCAGCGCCCCCGCCCGCACCAGGCGCCCGACCCCGGCCCCGCGGCCCGAGGAGCTCGCCGAGCCCGACTAGGGGCCGAGCCCGACTGGGCACCGAGCCCGACTAGTCGGCGGGCCCTTCCGAGGCGCACCCTGGAAGCAGAACTTCCGGAGGTGATCGTCATGATGCACACCGCAGTGGGATGGCATGTCGAGCTGGAGTTCCAGGAGGACGACACGCACACCAGGGCAGTCGCGATGGTGCGGCTCCCCGACGGCACCGAGGTACGGGCCCACGGGCACGCCTCACGGCACCACACGGACGCGAATCAGCCACGCGTCGGTGAGGAGATCGCCGGTGCCCGCGCGCTGAACGAGCTGGCGATGCAGATGCTCACCAAGGCGCACGGGGAGATCGACCAGGCGTCGGGGCGCACGTCGCACCCCATCCACGCCTGAACCGACCGCTACCCGAGCGCCGCCCGCACCGCCCGTATCAACCCCTGCGCCCTCGGATCCGCCGTCACCGTCTTGCGGAAGCCGTTCGTCACATAGCCGAACGCGATCCCCGCCTCCGGGTCGGCGAAGCCGAGGGCGCCGCCGCGGCCGGGGTGGCCGAAGGAACCCGGTCCCAGCAGGGGCGACGCGGTGCCGTGCAGCATGTAGCCGAGCCCGAAGCGGGTGCCCACGACCAGGACGCGGTCCGGGCCCGCCGACTCCTGCGCCCGAGCGAGCTCCACCGTCGCCGGGTCGAAGAGCCGTACACCGTCGACCTCGCCGATCAGCGTGGCGTAGAAGCGGGCCAGACCGTCGGCCGTCGCGATGCCGTTCGTCGCGGGGAGGGCGGCGGCGCGGTAGGCAGGGTCGTTCTGGTCGGGGAACGGGGTGATCGCGGCGAACGCGCGGCGGGTGAGGGAGTTCGGGTCGTCGTAGGCCTCGGTGACCGAGCGCTTCGGGCGTGAGCGCAGTCCGCCCACCGGCTCGGGGCCCTCGACCCGGCCGGTACGGCCCACCCGTCCCGCCTCCGACTCCGGCAGCCCCAGCCACAGGTCCAGGCCCAGCGGCCCGGCGACCTCCGCTGCGAGCCACTCGCCGGCCCACCGCCCCGTCACCCGCCGGACCAGTTCGTCCAGCAGCCAGCCGTACGTCAGCGCGTGATAGCCGTGGTCGGTGCCCGGCTCCCACGCGGGCGCCTGCGCGGCCACCGCCGCCGGGCCGCGATGCGGGTCCAGCGCCTCCTCGGGCGTGAGCGGGCGGTCGAGCACCGGGAGCCCGGCGCGGTGGTTCAGCACATGCCGGACCAGCAGCCGCTCCTTGCCGTGCGCCTTGAACTCCGGCCAGTAATCGCCCACGGGGGCGTCCAGGTCCAGATCTCCGCGCTGGTGCAGGAGGAGAAGTACGGCGGCGGCGACGCCCTTGGTCGCCGAGCGCACGACCTGCGCGGTGCCGTGCTGCCACGCCTGCGTACCGTCGACGTCCTTCGTGCCGGCCCACAGGTCGACGACCTTGCGCCCGTCCCGGTACACGGCGACGGCGGCGCCCCGCTCGCCGAGCGCGGCGAAGTTCCGTGCGAACGTCTCCCTGACCGGCTCGAAGCCCTCGGCCACTGTGCCGTTCACGCTCACGTCCGTCTCCTCGTCCTGCTTTGTGCGGGTGCCCTTCTACCCAAGCAGGATGGTGACGTCGATGTTCCCCCGGGTCGCGTTGGAGTACGGGCAGACCTCGTGCGCCGCGTCCACCAGCTTGGCCGCGATGTCCGCGTCCAGCACCGGCAGGGAGACGCTGAGGGCGACCGCGAGGCCGTAGCCGCGGTGCTTGTTGGGGCCGATGCCGACCTTGGCGGCGACGGTGGATCCGGTGAGGTCGTAGCCCTCGCGGTTGCCGACCAGGATCAGCGCGTTGTGGAAGCAGGAGCTGTAGCCGGCGGCGAACAGCTGCTCGGGGTTGGTGCCGTTGCCGTCGCCGCCGAGCTCCGGCGGCATCGCGACCTTGAGCTGGATCTGGCCGTCCTGGCTGGTGACATAGCCGTCCCGGCCGCCGTGCGCGGTGGCCTCGGCGACGTACATGATCTTCGTCGGACGGGTGTCGACGGCAGTGTCCTCGGCGGTCATGATTGGCCCTCCCCCAGAAGCTGTGTCAATGTGCGGCGCGCCGCTGGGCGCACAAGTACATCGTGCACAAGGTACTTGCCGGTAGGAGGTTTGCTGTTACCAGGGGGTAGTAACCATGGGTAAGGCGAGATCAGCGGTTGCGGTCGGCGACCGCCGTCGCCTTCGCCGCCAGCTGCCACAGCTCCTTGCGCAGCCGCTCCACCTCCGGGCCGCCGAGCCCGGTCTCCGCGAGCAGCGCGCCCGGTACGCACTCCGCGCGCTCCCGCAGCGCTTCGCCCTGGCTGGTGACCGTGACGAGCACCGACCGCTCGTCCCGCGCCGACCGCTCCCGCCGAACCAGCCCCGCCGCCTCCAGCCGCTTCAGCAGCGGGGAGACGGTCCCGTAGTCGAGCCGAAGGGCAGCCGCCAGTTCCTTCACCGTCATCTCGCCGCGCTCCCAGAGGACCAGCAGGACGAGGTACTGCGGGTAGGTGAGGCCGAGCTCGTCGAGGAGCGGGCGATAGGCGGCCGTCACGGCGCGCTGAGCGGCGTACAGCGCGAAGCACAGTTGCTCGTCGAGCAACAGCGAGCCCTTGGTCTCCTCGTTCGTCACGCGCCCATTGTCACGGACCGCGGATCGAAGCCGAACGGCAGCTCCAGGCGATGGGCGCGCATCAGCTCGTCGTCGGACAGCAGCTCCGCCGTCTTGCCGTCCGCCGCGATCACGCCCTCGCTGAGGATGAGGGAGCGCGGGCACAGCTCCAGGGCGTACGGCAGGTCGTGCGTGACCATGAGCACGGTGACGTCCAACGAGCGCAGGATGTCGGCCAGTTCGCGGCGGGAGGCGGGGTCGAGGTTGGAGGACGGCTCGTCCAGGACGAGGATCTCCGGCTCCATCGCGAGCACGGTCGCCACCGCGACCCGGCGCCGCTGGCCGAAGGAGAGATGGTGCGGCGGACGGTCCTTGAACTCCGCCATGCCGACCCGCTCCAGCGCCCGGTCGACCCGCTCCTCCAGCTCCGGGCCCTTGAGCCCGGCCGCCGCCGGACCGAAGGCGACGTCCTCGCGGACCGTCGGCATGAACAGCTGGTCGTCCGGGTCCTGGAAGACGATCCCGACCCGGCGCCTGATCTCGGCCATGTGCTGCTTGCCGACGGGCAGCCCGGCGACGTGCACGGTGCCCGTGCCGCCGGTCAGGATGCCGTTGAGGTGGAGGACGAGGGTCGTCTTGCCGGCGCCGTTCGGCCCGAGCAGCGCGACCCGCTCGCCGCGCGCGATCGAGAAGTCCACGCCGAACAGGGCCTGGTGGCCGTCGGGGTAGGCGAAGGCGAGGCCGGAGACCTCCAGGGAAGCAGTACTCACAGGGTCCATCCCAGCAGACAGACGACGAGGGCGGCGAAGGGGAGGGCGAGGGCGTACGACCACTGCGCCCGGGACGCGGTCACCTCGTCGATCACCGGCATCGAACCGGCGTACCCGCGGCTGACCATGGCCAGATGCACGCGCTCGCCACGCTCGTAGGACCGGATGAACAGCGCGCCCGCCGACTTCGCGAGGACGCCCCAGTGGCGCACGCCCTTCGCCTCGAAGCCGCGCGACTCACGGGCGATGCGCATCCGCCGCATCTCGTCCGTGATGACATCGCCGTACCGGATCATGAAGGACGCGATCTGCACGAGCAGCGGCGGAAGCTTCAACCGCTGGAGGCCGAGGAGCAGTTCACGCAGCTCGGTCGTGGAGGCGAGGAGTACGGAGGCGGCGACGCCCAAGGTCCCCTTGGCGAGCACGTTCCAGGCGCCCCACAGTCCGCCGACGCTCAGCGACATGCCCAGCACCTCGACCCGCTCGCCCTCCGCCACGAACGGCATCAGCACCGCGAACGCGACGAACGGCACCTCGATCAGCAGCCGCTTCAGCAGAAACCCGGCGGGCACGCGCGCGGCGTACGCGACGAGCGCGAGCAGTACGGCGTACAGGCCGAACGCCCACATCACCTCCCGCGGCGTCGACACCACGACCACCACGAACGCGAACGTGGCGGCGAGCTTGGTGTGCGGCGGCAGGCCGTGCACGGGCGAGTGCCCGTGCCGGTAGAGCCGGTGCGCGTGCCCTGCGCCCACGTCAGACCCCGGCGCTCGTGGGCGACACGTCGGCCGCCTCGTCCGTACGACGCCGGCGCACCGCCCAGAAGATGCCGGTGCCCGCGACGACCGTGGCGCCGACGCCGATCACACCGGCGAGGCCGCCGGACAGACGGGCGTTGTCGATGGCCTTGACGCCGTAGTCGGCGAGGGGAGAGTCGGCGCCCGCGTGCTTCTCGGCGGACTGGGCGAACCCCTTGTCCTCGGCGACCTTCTCCAGACCGTCGGGGCTGGCGGAGGCGTAGAAGCTGACGAACCCGGCGAGGACGAGGGAGGTGACCAGGCCGCTGATCCACAGCGTGCGGCGCGAGGTGCGGGCCGCGACCGGCTGCGCGGCCCCGGCCGCGGGAGCGTCGACGAGCTCGCCGCCGACCCGCAGCTTCAACGGCTGCCGCAGGTCACGGGCGCCGTACACGAGGTCCGGGCGTACGGCGATGACGGCGCCGATGGTCAGCGCGGTGATCGCGGCCTCGCCGATGCCGATCAGCAGGTGGACGCCGACCATCGCGGTGGCGACCTTGCCGATCGGGACGTCGGTGGTGCCGCCGATCCAGAACAGGAGCGTGAACGCGAGGGCCGCGGCCGGCACCGAGACCACCGAGGCGACGAAGGAGGCGGCGGTGATCGACCGCCGCGTCTTCGGCAGGACCTTCACCAGGCCACGGAAGACGACGTAGGCGACGACGACGCCGACGATCGCCATGTTGGTGATGTTCACGCCGAGCGCGGTCAGGCCGCCGTCCGCGAAGAGGATGCCCTGCATCAGCAGGACGACGGAGATGCACAGCGCGCCGGTATAGGGGCCGACGAGTATCGCGGCCAGGGCGCCACCGAGCAGATGACCGCTGGTCCCGGCCGCGACCGGGAAGTTCAGCATCTGCACCGCAAAGATGAACGCCGCCACCAGACCGGCCAGCGGCGCCGTCCGCTCGTCGAGCTCGCGGCGCGCACCGCGCAGGCTCACGGCGACCGCGGCCGCGGCGACCGCTGCGGTCACGGCGGAGGTGGGGGCGTCGATGAATCCGTCAGGTACGTGCACCGTTCGATGATAGTGGCTTAATGCGAATGGGTTGCAAGAGCGAGGAGCTTGTCTGTCGCACTTGTGTATCGCGCATGTGAGATACGTCGGCTCCAGGGAGCGCTTTCCGCAAGATATGCGACATTGGAGGGGGAGCGGAGGCACAGCTTTCGCACAGGTCACGCAGCGTAAGGGGCCGTCCGATGTCGGTAGTCGAACAGTACGCCCGAGCCCATATCGTCACCGACGCCGACCTCTTGCAGGAGGAGCAGGAGGCCGTCCCGGTCGTCCTGCGCTATGACCCCGAGACCGATCCGCGCTCGGTGCGCGTGCGGTTGCCCGGCCGCGAGGAACACGAGTGGACGTTCTCGCGCTCCCTGCTGGAACAGGGGCTGCGTGCCCCCGCGGGGAGCGGCGAGATACGGGTGTGGCCGTGCGGCCGGGTGCAGGCCGTGGTGGAGTTCCACTCCGCGCAGGGGGTGTCGGTGGTGCAGTTCGAGTCGAAGGCGCTGATGAGGTTCCTGCGGCGGACGTATCTGGCCGCCGCACCGGTGGCGCGCTGAGCTTCAGCCGCCCAGCCTCAGTCGCCCGGCTTCAGCCGCCCATCTTCAGCAGCGCCGCCACGATCGGGCCCGCCGTGTCGCCGCCGTGGCCGCCCGACTGGACCACGCCCGCTGCCGCGAGGTCGCCCCGGTACGCGGTGAACCAGCCGTTCGGCTTCTTCTGACCGTCGACCTCCGCCGAGCCGGTCTTCGCGCCGACGTCACCGGTGACCCCGGACATCGCCTCGGCCGCCGTGCCGTAGGCCGCCGTGTAGGCCATCAGCTCGCGCAGTTGCGACACCGTGGACTGCGACATGGTGCGGGAGGCGGTGGCGAGGGTGCGGTTGTCGACCGTCGGGGCCACCAGGTAGGGCTGCTTGAAGGTGCCCGTCTTGATCGTCGCCGAGACCGACGCCATGTTCAGCGGGTTCATCCGCACCCCGCCCTGGCCGATCAGCGAGGCCGCCATCTGGGCCTGCGACTGGACCGGGACGCCGCCGTCGAAGGTCGGCACGCCGACGGACCAGTTGTTCATGGAGAGGCCGAAGACCTGCTGGGCCTGCTTGGTCAGGCTGTCGTTGTCCAGCTCGGGGGCCTGGCTGATGAAGGCCGTGTTGCAGGAGCGGGCGAAGCTCGCCTTGAAGGTGCCGCCCTTGATCTCGAACTTGTCGTCGTTCTGGAACTTCCAGTGGCCGTACGTGAAGTACTTCGGGCAGGGGTGCTGCTTGTCCGCCGACGCGAGGCCCTTCTCGATCAGCAGCGACGAGGTGATGACCTTCATCGTGGAGCCCGGCGCGAGGGAGCCCTGGAAGGCGGTGTTGAAGCCGTGCGAGGAGTTCGCGACCGCCAGGATCTCGCCGGTCGAGGGGCGCAGGACGACCACCGACGCCTTGTCCTTGGCGGCCACCTGCTTCTCCGCGGCGGCCTGCATCGTCGGGCTCAGCGTCGTCTTCACGGTGCCCGGCGTGCCCTTGCTCAGCTCCAGCAGGGACTTGTCGGACAGCTCGGCTTCCTTGGACTCCTTGCCGCGGATCACCTGGAGCTCGACGCCCGCCTTGCCGCCGGCCTTCTCGCCGTACTTCTCGCGCAGCCCGTCCAGGACCGAGCCCAGCGACGGGTACTCGGCCTCCGTCAGCTCGCCGCCGTCCCGGTCGAGCGCCTTGACCGGCGGGGTGCCGGACTCGCCGGTGACCAGCGTGTCGCCGTCCTTCAGGTCGGGGTGGACGATCGCGGAGTGCCACGCGACGAGCGGCTTGCCGTCCTCGGCGCGGCGGACGACGGTGAGCGAACTGTCGTACGTCAGCGGCTTCTCGGTGCCCTTGTACGACACCGTGCCCTTCACGGAGAAGGGAACCTTGTCGCCGGTGCGGGGGCCGGCGGTGAGGGTGACGTCCTTGATGTGGGCGTCCTTGGTGTAGCCGGTCAGCAGGGCCGTGGCGGCCGCGGTGTCGTCCGTGGCGGCGGCCGCCTCGGTCACCTTGCCCTGCTGCCAGGCGGTGAGGAACTCCCGGGCCGCGGACGTGACCTCGGTCGCGGACAGTGGGCCGGTCTTGACGTCCTTCGCCTTGTCGTCGGCGCTCGCCGACGTCGACTGCGTACGGCTGTCGGCGACGGCCCCGCCGCCGAACAGGGCGTAGGCTCCGAACCCGGCGCCGCCGATGACCACGGCGATCATCCCGCCGAGCACCGCGGGGTTGGTCTTCCGTCGCTCGGCGACGAGCCTTCTGTTACCCACTTCTTTCCGTTCCCTCGCGTATCCAGGGGCCCCCGCCGCCCCGCCGACCTCACGCATACCAACGACGACGACCACCCTAGAGTCCCGTGCTGCGGGGGATAAGTTCAGCCGGAAGCTCGTAGCACGTCTGCGACAATCGGCCCGGCCGCGTCGCCGCCGTGGCCGCCCTGCTGGGACAGGGCCGCGGCCGCCACATCATTGCGGAAGCCGGTGAACCAGCTGTCGGAGGTGGCCTTTCCGTCGATCTCGGCGGAACCGGTCTTGGCACCGATGTCGCCGCCGAGCCCGGCCATGACCCGCACGGCGGTGCCCTGGGGCGAGGTCGCGGTCAGCCGCATCATCTGCTTCAGCTGGGCGGCGGTGCTCGCCCGCAGCCCGTCGGCGGTGGCGAACTGCCGGTCGTCGAGGTCGCGCGAGACCAGATACGGCTGCCGGAACGTGCCCGTGATCGCGGTGGCCGTCACCGACGCCATGTTCAGCGGGTTCATCTGGACCTGGCCCTGGCCGATGGCGTTGGCCGCGCGGTCCGGGCCGGAGGAGGCGGGGACGCTGCCGTCGACGGACGTGATGCCGGTCTTCCAGTCGCCCCGGCCGAGCCCGAATCGCTCCTCGGCCTCCTGCGTCAGCGAGGCGTCCGTGAGCGGGTCCTCGTCGATGAGCTTGATGAAGGCCGTGTTGCACGAGCGCGCGAAACCGCCTGCGAGCGTGGCGTTCGCGGTCTCGTCGGCCTTCAGCCCTTTGAGGTTCTTGAAGTTCTGGCTCTGCCACATCGCCGTGTCAGGGCAAGGCGCCGGGCCGTTCATCGAGGTCACGCCGTTGTCGATGAGCATCGCCGCGGTGATGATCTTCATCGTGGAGCCCGGGGCGACCTTGCCCTCGAAGGCCGCGTTGAAGGCGTCGTCACGGTGGTTGGCCACCGCCAGCACCTCGCCGGTGCTCGGCTTGAGGGCCACCACCGAGGACTGGTCGTACTGCTTCACCGCCTTCTCCGCCGCCGCCTGCGCGCTCGCGCTGAGCGTCGTCTCCAGCTTGCCGGGCTTGCCCTTCGCGAGGGTCAGCAGCGAGGTGTCCGGCGACTCGTCGGCGTGCCGTATCGCCAGCTCGATGCCGGGCGAGCCGCCGGCCTTGCTGCCGTACCGCTCGCGCAGCGTGTCCAGGATCGGGCCGAGCGAGGGGTACTTGTCCTTCGTCAGCACGGTGCCGTTGCGGTCGACAGCCTCGATGGGCGGGCTGGCCGCCTCGCCGGTGACGAGGGTGTCGTCCTTCCTCAACTCCGGGTGGATCACGGTCGGTTGCCAGTCGACGAGGGCCCGCCCGGTGGTGAGCCCGCGCACGACGGTGAGCTGACTTTTGTAGCTGAGCGGCTCGGACTTCCCGCTGTAGGACACCTTGGCCTTCACCGTGTACGGCACGGTGGCGCCCTTCGCTGCACCCGGCGTGATCTTCACGCCGGTGATGTGCGCGGCCTTGCCGTAGGACGTGAGTACGGTCTCCGCGGCCGCGTCGTTGTTCGTGTACGACGCCGCCCGCGCCGCCTGCCCCTTCTCCCAGGCCGCGAAGAACTTCGCCGTGGTCTCCTTGACCTCGTCCCCGCTGGGCGGCCCGGACCGCACCGGCGCCGGCCCACCGCCCTGTCCTGTCGCCCCGCCGCCGTTCAACGCGGACATCACGTTGTACGCGCCGTACCCGGCTCCACCCACCATCACGGCGAACACTCCGCCTATGACGGCAGCCTTGACCCCCTTGGACATGGTCCCCTCCCCGTTTTCGTCCTCCGCACTGTAAGTGGCGTGAGGGAACACTGTGGGAGGAGTTTTCTTTTGTTGGCCGCTTTATGGGCGGTGGAGTGACCGAAGAGCGTCGTAACGCCGTAGACGCGACTGAGCGCTGCGGTCGGCCTGGTCGGCCGGCCGCAGCGCTCAGCGGGAGACGATCTTCAGAGGACGCCGAAGAGAATGGCGGCCGCGGGAGCAGCCGCCAAGGGGAGGATGCCCGGCGGGTAGGCGGCCGAGTACGGGTACACCAGGTTGGTGGACGTCTGCGCGGGCTGCGTGTCGCGCGCATCGCGCGTGTCGGCGTTGGCGACGGTGGTGGCCGACAGGACAGCTGCGCCGGCGAGGGCGATGACAGCGAGTGTTCGTTTGGTTACGTTCATGTTCAGTGAACGATCATCGACTGCTCCTGTTACGCAAACTACACCCACGTATCCAGCCACATCCGCGACCGCCAGTCGTCGACCGGGATCGCCGTGCCCGTGTAGATCGGCCAGAAGTAGATGAAGTTCCAGGCGATCAGCAGCACCAGTACGCCCGCCCCCGTCGCCCCCGCCACCCGGCGGGTCTCGCCGGCGCGTGGTGGGCCGATGATCGCGCCGAGGAGCATGGCTACGGCCAGGCAGAGGAAGGGGAGGAAGACGACGGCGTAGAAGAAGAAGATCGTGCGTTCCTGGTAGAGGAACCAGGGGAGGTAGCCGGCCACGACGCCGCAGGCGATGGCGCCCGCCCGCCAGTCGCGGCGCAAGAGCCAGCGCCACAGGATGTACAGGACCGCGAAGGCGGCCACCCACCACAGCAGTGGCGTGCCGATCGCCAGTACCTCGCGCGCGCACTTCTCGCCCGCGTCGGCGGGGCAGCCGTCCTTGCCGGGCAGGGGGGACTCGTAGAAGAACGACACCGGGCGGCCGTCGACGATCCAGCTCCACGGGTTGGACTGGTAGGTGTGCGGGGACGACAGGCCGACGTGGAACTCGTACACCTGGTGCTCGTAGTGCCACAGGCTCAGCCACCAGTCGGGGAACAGCCACGACCAACTGCTGCTGCGGCCGTCGGCGGACGCCCAGTCGCGGTAGTAGCCGCCGGTGCCGTCCGTGGGCGAGAGGATCCAACCCGTCCACGACACGAAATACGTGACGATCGCCACCGGCACGGTCGCCAGGAAGGCGAAGCCCAGGTCGCGCTTGAGGACCGCGGTGTACGGGTAGCGGGCGCCGGCGACCTTGCGGGCGCCGACGTCCCAGAGGACCGTCATCAGGCCGAACGCGACCAGGAAGTACAGGCCGTTCCACTTGGTGCCGATGGCCAGGCCCAGCATCAGACCGGCCATCCAGCGCCAGGGGCGCCCGCCGAGGCGCAGGGTCTCGGCGGTGTGCGCGTCGGGGCGGACCCGGCCGTCGGCGTCGGCGGGCAGCGCGGCCGCGAGTTTCGCGCGGGCCCGGTCCCGGTCGATGACGAGGCAGCCGAACGCCGCCAGCACGAAGAACATCAGCACCCCGTCGAGCAGCGAGGTGCGGGCCATCACGAAGGCCAGCCCGTCCACCGCCATCAGCCCGCCCGCGAGGCAGCCGAGGAAGGTGGAGCGGAAGATACGGCGGCCGATGCGGCACAGCATCAGGACGGCGAGCGTGCCGAGCAGCGCCGTCATGAACCGCCAGCCGAACGGGTTGAACCCGAACATCAGCTCGCCGAGCCCGATGACGTACTTGCCGACCGGCGGATGCACGACATACGCCGCGTCCGTGGGGATCGGGACGTGACCGTTCGTCGACAGGATCAGGTCGTTGGCGTTCTTGTCCCAGTTGACCTCGAAGCCGCGGTGGACGAGCCCCCACGCGTCCTTGGCGTAGTACGTCTCGTCGAATATCACCTTCTTCGGGCTGCCGAGGTTCCAGAACCGCAGCACTCCCGCCAGCAGCGTCACCAGCAGCGGACCGACCCAGCCGGACCAGCGCGCGACCCGCTCGGCGAGCGGCCGCGGGACGCCGAGGAACTGCCACATCCGCGGGCTGGGCTGGACGTACGGCGGGACGAGCCGGTCGCGTACGTCGCTTCTGGGCGCCGCCGTGTAGCCGAATCGGCGCAGCCGCTGCTGCCACGAAGGCCGCTGCTCGTGGGTCGCCTGGCCCTGCCGGGTGTCCGTGGAGGACGCGGTACTGGTCACCGCGCCATCGTAGGGAACACGTCTGTGGGAGTCCCGTGGATGCGCCCTGCGAGGATGGAAACGTGACAGGAACCCTTGTTTTGGCAGGCACCCCCATCGGCGACATCCAGGACGCCCCGCCCCGGCTCGCCGAGGAACTGGCGGGAGCGGACGTGGTCGCCGCCGAGGACACCCGGCGGCTGCGGCGCCTCACCCAGGCGCTGGGCGTGCAGCCGGCCGGGCGGGTCGTGTCGTACTTCGAGGGCAACGAGGCGGCTCGTACGCCCGAGCTCGTCGAGGCGCTCCTGGAGGGCTCGCGCGTGCTGTTGGTGACCGACGCGGGGATGCCGTCGGTGTCGGATCCCGGGTACCGGCTGGTCGCCGCGGCGGTCGAGAAGGACATCCGCGTCACCGCCGTACCGGGGCCGTCCGCCGTGCTCACCGCGCTCGCGCTGTCCGGGCTGCCTGTCGACCGGTTCTGCTTCGAGGGGTTCCTGCCGCGCAAGGCGGGGGAGCGGATGTCGCGGCTGCGGGAGGTGGCCGAGGAGCGGCGGACGCTCGTCTACTTCGAGGCCCCGCACCGGCTCGACGACACGCTCGCCGCGATGGCCGAGGCGTTCGGCGCCGAGCGGCGGGCCGCCGTGTGCCGGGAGCTGACCAAGACGTACGAGGAGGTCAGGCGGGGCGGGCTCGGGGAGCTCGCGGCCTGGGCCGCGGAGGGGGTGCGCGGGGAGATCACCGTCGTGGTCGAGGGCGCGCCGCCGAAGGGGGCCGAGGAGGTCGGCGCCGAGGAGTTCGTGCGGCGGGTTCGCGTGCGGGAAGAGGCGGGGGAGCGGCGCAAGGAGGCCATCGCGGCGGTGGCGGCGGAGGCCGGGGTGCCCAAGAGAGAGGTCTTCGACGCGGTCGTGGCGGCGAAGAACGCGGGGGCGTGAAATGCCGTGTGAGCAGGGCGTATCTCGGCTGAGCATACGCCCCATGCGGGGGTAAAGGGACCCGGCCCTTTCGGCAAGGAACGCCCAAGTCGGCGCCAATACTGGACAGATGGCGTGCGTTCGCTCCCGCAGAGGAGTCCACTGGACGAAGGGACGCAACCCGTCCCACCAGCGGACCACAGGAGCTGGCATGAGCGAGATCGCACAGCAGACCACGGGCCTTCGCAACGCCGCGACCGCCGTCGTCCACGAGTCGTATTCCTTCGCCTGCATGCGGTGCGGGCACGGCTGGGAGCAGTCGTACGAGATAGAGCACCACATCGACGGTGACGGCCGTGAGTTCGTCATGTACGTGGCCGACGGCCAGGTGGTCCCGTCTCCGTTGAGCCGGCCCACGTGTCAGAACTGCGACAACCACGTCGTCCGCATCATGCGGGCCGGGCAGGTGTCCTCCGTGCAGAACTCCCTGCACTCCCACCGATCGATCCCCCGGCAGGCGGGGCCCAAGCCGGAGTCGGAGTCGGCGGCCGAGGCGGACCACCACTGGCATCTGTCCGATCTCCTGCACGTCTTCCACCGCAAGGCGAGCTGAGACGAGCGCCGGCTGAGACCGAGCGCCGACAGAGAGGGCATGCTCCTTTCGTAGGATCGGGGCATGCCTTCGAACGCCTCCGACAAGCACGCCGCCCCGCCCCTCCCGGAACCCCTCCGGGTGCCGGTCGCCGACTCCCACACCCACCTCGACATGCAGTCCGGCACGGTGGAGGAGGGCCTGGCGAAGGCGGCGTCGGTCGGGGTGACGACGGTCGTGCAGGTGGGCTGTGACGTACGCGGCTCGCAGTGGGCGGCCGAGACGGCGGCGCGGTACGACGCCGTGCACGCGACCGTCGCCCTGCACCCGAACGAGGCTCCGCGCATCGTGCACGGCGACCCCGACGGCTGGTCACGGCAGGGCGCACGCGAACCCGGGGGCGCGGCGGCGCTCGACGAGGCGCTCGCGGAGATCGACCGGCTGGCCGCGTTGGAGCAGGTCAGGGGTGTCGGCGAGACCGGCCTCGACTACTTCCGCACCGGGCCCGAGGGTAAGGAGGCGCAGGAGGCGTCCTTCCGCGCCCACATCGAGATCGCCAAGCGGCACGGAAAGGCCCTGGTCATCCACGACCGCGACGCCCACGCGGACGTCCTGCGCATCCTGAAGGAGGAGGGCGCCCCCGAGCGGACCGTCTTCCACTGCTACTCCGGGGACGCCGAGATGGCCCAGGTGTGCGCCCGCGCCGGCTACTACATGTCCTTCGCCGGCAACGTCACCTTCAAGAACGCCCAGAACCTGCGGGACGCGGTGGCGGTGGCCCCGCTGGAGCTGCTCCTCGTGGAGACCGACGCGCCCTTCCTCACGCCGGCCCCGTACCGCGGACGGCCCAACGCGCCGTATCTCATTCCGATCACGGTGCGCGCCATGGCCGCCGTGCGGGGCATCGACGAGGACGCGCTGGCGGCGGCACTCGGCTCGAACACGGCACATGCCTTCGGCTACTGACCGATAACCGACGGATAACGCTCGTCCGGGTTCGCCCCGGTTCTCTGGTCACGGTGCGTGGCCACGTCGCTTTGGAGAGTAACGACCCCTCCGCTAGGTTCTGTGGGCCCGATCCGGACCCCTCCGCTGGAGCGTGTCGTCGTGAGCAACGCGCAGTTCGAGACGTATGGCCCGAGCCCCGCCCACGAGCCCCCGGCGTACGGCGGCTTCGACCCGTACAGCGCTCAGACCCTGGGGTACGGGGTGCCGGGGGCGTACGAGACGCGTACGGACACCTATGGACCTGTGTACGGGGTGTACGCGGGGTACGGCAGCCACAGCGGCCACGGCGGCCACACTGTCCACGGCGGCCATGGGACCTACGGGGATCATGGCGCCCATGGGGATTACGGGGCCTACGGGGATTACGGCGACTACGAGGACACCTACCGGCCCGCGTACGAGATTCCCGAGCCGGCGCCCGTACCTGTCGTGCGCCCCCGGCGCGGTCGACGAGCCGCGCGCCGGCACCGGGCTCGGGCCGCCGAGCGGGTGGACGGGCCCATGCGCAGACTCGTGCCGCAGGCGCTGGTCGTCGCGTTCCTCGCGGGTGGGACGACCGCCTTTGTCGCCGAGGACAAGGCGATCGAGCTGAGCGTCGACGGCGAGCCGCGCACCATGCACACCTTCGCGGACGACGTCACCGAACTGCTGGTCGAGGAGGGCGTGGAGGTGGGGGCGCACGACGTGGTGGCGCCCGCTCCCGGTGCGGCGCTCACCAACGGTGACGAGGTCGAGGTGGACTACGGGCGCCCCGTGCGGCTCACGCTCGACGGTCAGCGGCGCGAAGTGTGGACGACCGCGCGCACGGTCGAGGCGGCGCTCAAGCAGTTGGGGGTGCGTGCGGAGGGGGCGTATCTGTCGACGTCGCGCTCCCGGCGCATCGGGCGCGAGGGGCTCGCGCTGGATGTGCGCACCGAGCGCGCGGTGACGATCATGGCGGATGGCCGGGCGCGCACGATCCGTACGAACGCCGCGACCGTGGGCGAGGTCGTCGAGCAGGCCGGTATCACCCTGCGCGGGCAGGACACCACGTCCGTCCCGCACGAGAGCTTTCCGCGCGACGGTCAGACGGTCACGGTCCTGAGGATCACCGGCCGCAAGGAGATCCGCGACGAGGCGATCCCGTTCGCCACGGAGCGGATCGACGACCCCTCGGTGTTCAAGGGCACGGAGGTCGTCGAGCGGGCGGGGCAGCCGGGGCTGCGGCGGATCACGTACTCGTTGCGCACCGTCAACGGCGTCAGGCAGAAGCCGCGGCGGATCAGGTCCGAGGTGGTGCGGGAGCCGCGCACACAGGTGGTGAAGGTGGGGACGAAGCCGTTGCCGACGTCCGTGCGCGGTGCGGGTGATCTGAACTGGCAGGGGCTGGCGGCGTGCGAGTCCGGGGGGCGGGCGGATGCGGTGGATTCGTCGGGGACGTACGGCGGGCTGTACCAGTTCGACACGCAGACCTGGCGCAACCTCGGGGGCAAGGGGCGGCCGCAGGACGCGCCGGCGGAGGAGCAGACGCTGCGGGCGAAGAAGCTGTACGTGCGGCAGGGGGCGAGCCCTTGGCCGCACTGTGGGGCGCGGTTGCACGGGTGACCGTCCGGGGGCGGTGCACGGGTGACCCCGTCCGGAGCGCGGTTGCGCGGGTGGCCCTCGGCCGGGCGGCCGGCTGCGCTGGTGCGATCGTGCCCGGCGGTGCCCCGTACCCTTGTCGGGTGAGTAGCCCCACCCCTGACGCCCTGCTGGGCCCCGCCGACATCCGTGAGCTGGCGGCCGCCCTCGGTGTGCGCCCCACCAAACAGCGCGGCCAGAACTTCGTGATCGACGCGAACACGGTCCGCCGTATCGTCCGCACCGCGCAGGTCCGCCCCGACGACGTGGTCGTCGAGGTCGGCCCGGGGCTCGGCTCCCTCACGCTCGCCCTGCTGGAGGTGGCCGACCGCGTCACCGCCGTCGAGATCGACGACGTACTGGCCGCCGCGCTCCCCGCGACCATCGCGGCCCGCATGCCGGAGCGCGCCGACCGTTTCGCGCTGGTGCACACCGACGCGATGCACGTCACCGAGCTCCCGGGCCCGCCGCCCACCGCCCTGGTCGCGAACCTCCCGTACAACGTGGCCGTCCCCGTCCTCCTGCACATGCTCGAAACCTTCCCGAGCATCGAACGCACCCTCGTCATGGTGCAGTCGGAGGTCGCCGACCGGCTGGCCGCCGCGCCCGGCTCCAAGGTGTACGGCGTGCCGTCCGTGAAGGCCAACTGGTACGCCGAGGTCAAGCGGGCCGGTGCCATCGGGCGCAATGTCTTCTGGCCCGCGCCGAACGTCGACAGCGGGCTGGTGGCGCTGACCCGGCGCACCGAGCCGCTCAAGACCACCGCCTCGCGGCGCGAGGTCTTCGCCGTCATCGACGCCGCGTTCGCCCAGCGCCGCAAGACGCTGCGGGCCGCGCTCGCCGGGTGGGCGGGTTCGGCGGCGGCGGCCGAGGCGGCGCTCGTCGCGGCCGGCGTCTCGCCGCAGGCGCGCGGAGAGGCGCTGACCGTCGAGGAGTTCGTGCGCATCGCCGAGCACAAGGCAGACCACAACGCCGAGCACGAGGCAGACCCCGAGAAGGAAGACAAGGAGCCGGGTCAGCAGTGAGCGTCACCGTCCGCGTCCCCGCCAAGGTCAACGTCCAGCTCGCGGTGGGCGCCGCCCGCCCCGACGGGTTCCATGACCTGGCCAACGTCTTTCTCGCCGTGGGCCTGTACGACGAGGTCACCGTGACCCCGGCCGGGGAACTGCGTGTGACCTGCGAGGGGCCGGACGCCGGCCAGGTCCCGCTGGACCGTACGAACCTGGCGGCGCGGGCGGCGATCGCTCTCGCCGAGCGCCATGGGATCGACCCGGCCGTGCACCTGCACATCGCCAAGGACATCCCGGTCGCCGGTGGCATGGCCGGCGGCAGTGCGGACGGCGCGGGCGCGCTCCTCGCCTGCGACGCGCTGTGGGGCACGAACGCCTCCTGCGAGGAACTCCTCGACATCTGCGCCGAGTTGGGCAGCGACGTGCCGTTCAGCCTGGTCGGCGGGGCGGCCCTCGGCACCGGGCGGGGCGAGAAGCTGCGCCCGCTCGACGTGGGCGGCGCCTTCCACTGGGTGTTCGCGATGGCAGAGCGCGGGCTGTCGACGCCCGCCGTCTTCCGTGAGTTCGACCGGCTCGGTGAGGGCACGGACATCCCGGAGCCGGTCGCCTCCCAGCCGCTCCTCGACGCCCTCGCGAAGGGCGATGCCGACGCGCTCGCCGCCGCCGTCTCCAACGACCTGCAGCCCGCCGCCCTCTCCCTCTTCCCCGAGCTCGCCGGCACTCTCGCCGCCGGCCGCGCCGCGGGCGCGCTCACGGCGCTCGTCTCCGGCTCGGGCCCGACGACGGCGTTCCTGGCCCGCGACCCCGAGGCGGCGGTCAAGGTGGCCGAAACTCTACGGTCGTCGGGGACCTGTCGGGCGGTGCGTACGGCGTCCGGGCCGGCGCCGGGCGCCACCGTGCTGTCTGCATAAAACCGACACAACATCTCCACATGGGCCAATGTGACCCCTCGATCTGCATAGATATGTGGGTCAAGTGTTAGCTAGTTCACGGTAGTTGATTGTTAGACAATCATCTTCATGGTCCCTTTCGCGCCACTGTGCGTCATGGGAACGGCTGGCATGATCAGCCATCCCCGGTCCTCTGTTACCGGTGGTACTCCTGAGGAGCTCCCATGGGGCACATGGACCACTTCAGCGCGGGATGGGTCACCCCCGTCCTGTCCTACGCGATGGCCTGCGTCGGCTCGGCGCTCGGACTGCGCTGCACCGTCAGGGCACTTGAGGCGGACGGCGCCTCCAAGCGGAACTGGCTGCTGCTCGCCTCGCTCGCCATCGGCTCCGGCATCTGGACCATGCACTTCATCGCGATGATGGGCTTCAGCGTCGACGGCACCCCGATCCGCTTCGACGTCCCGATCACCGTGCTGAGCCTGCTGATGGCAGTCGCCGTCGTCGCGGCCGGCGTCTTCACCGCCGGATACGGCCGCTCACGCGTGATGTCGGTCGTCCTCGGCGGCCTCGGCACCGGGCTCGGTGTCGCCGCCATGCACTACACGGGCATGGCCGCGCTCAACCTCCACGGCGACGTCGACTACGACCCGATGCTCGTCATCGCCTCGGTCGCGATCGCCGTCGTCGCCGCGACCGCCGCGCTGACGCTCACGCTCATCGTGCGCGGACCGGTGCTGGCGACCGCCGCCGCGCTCGTCATGGGGCTCGCCGTCAGCAGCATGCACTACACCGCGATGTACGCCGTGCGCATCTCCCTCGCGCCCAGCAGCGTGGCCCTGCCCGGCGCGACCGCCACGGAGTTCATCTTCCCGCTGGCCGTGCTGCTCGGCTCGTTCCTCTTCCTCGCCGCCGCGTACGTCGCGCTGTCCCCGACCGGCAAGCGCCACGAGTCGGCGGCCGCGGCACAGCTGCTGCGCGAGGTCGAGCTCACCACGGCCTGACGGCTCCCCTGCCCCCCGAGCTTCTCCCCTGACCCAGGCCGAACGAGGTCCCCTCATGCGCGTCCCCCGCCGTAACTCCGCCCGGCTGCGCCCCAGATCGGTGCGGGCGAAGATCGTCTCCCTGCTGATGCTGCCCATCGTGTCCCTCATGGCGCTGTGGGGCTTCGCCGCCGTGACGACCGCGTCCAGCATCGGCGACACCGAGCGCGCCAAGGACGTCAACACCGAACTCCTCGCCCCGGTCGGCGACTTCGTCACCGTGCTGCAGGCCGAGCGGACCGCCGCGATGCGGTACGCGACTGCCCCGGAGGCCTTCGCGAAGGCCCGCAAGGCCACGGACAAGGCCGCCACCGCCCTGGTGAACGGCATCAACGCCTCCAGCTCCGACGCCGCCCTCCTCGACGCGAGCCTGCCCGGGCGCATCGAGCGTCTGGAGGCCGACGCCGCAGGTCTGGCGAAGCCGCGCGCCGAGGCGACCGCGAAGAAGGCGGGGGCGCCCTCGGCCGCGTACACCGCCTACTCGGCGATCATCGAGCACGCCTTCGCCGTCACCGGCGCCCTCACCGGCGACCGGAGCACCGACGCCGCGTCCGAGGCGCGGGTGGTGCTCGAACTCGGCCGCGCACGGGAGGCGCTGGCCCAGGAACAGGCGCTGCTGAGCGCCGCCGACGCGCGCGGGGCGCTGAGCGAGGCGCAGTACGGGCTGTTCGTGGGCGCCGTCGCCACGCAGCGCCAGCTGCTGGAACCCGCGGTCGCCGACCTGAAGGCCGCACACCGGGCGGCGTACGAGAACGTCCTGGACGGCGACGGGTACGCGCGCGTGCGGGCCGTCGAGAACCGGGTGCGGGATGCCGGTGCCGGGGCGGCGGCCGTGACGGCCGGTTCGCTCGCGGGCTGGGACACGGCGGTGTCCGCCGCGCTGACGGGGCTGACCGAGGCCGAGACGGCGGCCGGAACGGGCGCCGCCGCGCAGGCCGACCCGTTCGGCTGGGACACCCTCGGCGCCTCGGGCGTGGCGGTGGTGCTCGGCCTGGTGGGTGTGCTGCTGTCGCTGCTGGTCTCCGTGCTCGTCGGGCGCGGCCTCATCGTCGAGCTCCTCGACCTGCGCAACGACGCCCTGGAAGTCGCCGGCCGGCGCCTGCCCCAGGCCATGCGCAAGCTGCACGCCGGACAGGGCGTCGACATCGACGCCGAGGCACCCATGCGGCGACTGGTCGGCGACGAGCTGGCCCAGGTCGGCACGGCGCTCACGGCGGTGCAGCGGGCGGCACTGAAGGCCGCGAGCGAGCGGGCCGAGCTGCTGAGCGGGATCTCCGGCGTGTACGTCAGCCTGGCGCGCCGCAGCCAGGTTCTGCTGCACCGTCAGCTGGACCTGCTGGCGGGGATGGAGCGACGGCAGCAGGATCCGGCGGAGCTGCAGGACCTGTACCGCGTCGACTACCTCGCGACGCGGATGCGCCGGCACTCCGAGAGCCTGCTGATCCTGTCCGGCATCGCGCCGGGGCGTGGCTGGCGGGACCCGATCGCGCTGCCGGACGTGCTGCGCGCGGCGGTCGCCGAGATCGAGAACGCGCAGCGCGTGCAGATCTGGGCGGTGCCGAGGGTGTCGCTGGTGGGCGGCTCGGTCGCCGACGTCATCCACCTCCTCGCCGAACTGGTCGAGAACGCCACGGCGTTCTCCCCGCCGAGCACCAAGGTGCAGCTGCGCGCCGCCCGAATGCGCGAAGGGCTCCTCGTCGAGGTCGAGGACAGCGGCTTCGGCATGAACGAGGACGCCCTCGCCGACGCCAACCGCAAGATCCAGTCCGAGAAGGTCGACCTCCTCGACGCCAAGCAGATCGGCCTGTTCGTGGTGAACCGGCTGCGCGAGCGGCAGGGCCTGCGCGTCGAGCTGCGCGCGTCGGCGAACGGCGGCGTCACGGCGGCGGTCCTCGTCCCCGAGCACCTGCTGCGCGACGACATGCCGGTGGGCGAACAGACGGCCCACGGGCGCGGACTCGCCCCGGCGGCGGCGCTGATCCCGCAGCAGCGGACGGACGGCGCCGGAGCGTGACGCGGTACTCACAAGTAGGGCTTCTTCGCCCGATCTTCACACGAATGTACTGCGATCGGAGTACGCGTGGGGCGGGTGGGACGGTTAGGGTCGCTTGACGTTTCAAGCGCCTGGCGTCACGCCAGGCCGCCCGGACTGCCCTCGGCATGCCCGGTGCACCCCCCCGTCAAGTGCACTTCTGGAAGGGGACACTTCCGTGTCCGAATCCCCCACCCCCGCCCAGCCGTCCCACCGTAGAAAGCGCTCCCTGTCCCGCCGCGGCATGATTGCCGCCGGCGGCGCGGTGGCCGCCGGAGCCGCGATCACGCCGATGGTGTTCGCGTCCACCGACTCCGGCGAGACGGACAACTCCGCGTCCGGCTCCGGTGATTCCGGTACGACGCCGGAGAAGTTCCCCGCCACCCGGACCGAGGCCGCCACCGGCACCGGCGCGGCCACCACCGCCTTCGCCGCCTCGTACGTCGGTGTGCGCTGGTCCGGCGCCAAGGAGGGCGCCGCCATCCGGCTCGCGGACGGCGACTGGCAGCCCCTCGCCGGCGGCTGCGCGACCGTCGAGAACGGCGGCACGGCCCTGGTCGCCGCCGCCAGTGCCACCGCGTACGCGGTGAAGGCCCCAAGCGACATCGACGGCGTCCACTCGCTGGCGATCGACACCACCGACGGCCCGAACCGCACCGTCCAGGTGCCGAGCGAGCCCACACGCGTGCGTGGCGTCGGCTACCTCTCGCGCGCGGCCTGGGGCGCCGACGAGTCCAAGCGGTACAAGGACGGCAAGGTCAACTCGCCCGAGACGTACTACCCGCTGCAGATCATCACGGTCCACCACACCGCGACGCCGAACGGCGATCCCGACCCGGCCGCGACGGTGCGCGCGATCTACGAGTACCACGCGATCACCAACGACTGGGGCGACATCGGCTACCACTTCCTCATCGACGAGGCGGGCACGGTCTACGAGGGCCGTTACTCCGGCGACGACGGCATCCCGGCCTTCAACCCGGACGGCGACCTCGTCACCGGCTTCCACTCCGTGGGCTACAACTCCGGCGCCCTCGGCATCGCCCTGATCGGCAACCTCGACCAGCAGGCCCCCACGGACGCGGCCAAGGCGTCCCTGGTCCGCCTGATCAAGGTGATCTCCCGGTTCAAGGGCCTGGACCCGCAGGCGAGGGTGACGTACACCAACCCCGTCAACGGTACGAAGAAGGACACGAACACGGTCGGCGGCCACCGCGACTACTTCGCCACCGAGTGCCCCGGCCAGGTCATGTACGACCTCCTCGCCGAGGTCCGCGAGGCGGCTGCCGCCCGCCGCTGACGCCGAGCACGGCGATGCGCCCCGGGGATCCCGTCCCCGGGGCGCACGGTCGTTTCGCGCGGTGGCGGGGGACCAGGGACGACGCGGGGCGAGGAGCCGTCGGTGCGCCCGACTACGCTGGGAAGCTGATTCATCCCCCTGGGCAGGAGAGAAATGGCCGTCAATCTGGTCAATGTCGAGAACGTCAGCAAGGTGTACGGCACCCGTGCCCTGCTCGACGGTGTGTCGCTCGGCGTCTCCGAGGGGGACCGCATCGGTGTCGTCGGGCGTAACGGCGACGGCAAGACGACCCTGATCAGGATGCTGGCCAAGCTGGAGGAGGCCGACACCGGCCGGGTCACGCACTCCGGCGGGCTGCGGCTCGGAGTGCTCACGCAGCACGACTCGCTCGACCCCGAGGCGACCGTCCGGCACGAGGTCATCCGGGACATGGCCGACCACGAGTGGGCCGGGAACGCCAAGGTCAGGGACGTACTGACCGGGCTCTTCGGCGGTCTCGACCTGCCCGGCTTCCCGCAGGGCCTCGACACCGTCATCGGCCCGCTGTCCGGTGGCGAGCGGCGTCGGATCGCACTCGCCAAACTGCTCATCGAGGAGCAGGACCTGATCGTCCTCGACGAGCCCACCAACCACCTCGACGTCGAGGGCATCGCCTGGCTCGCCCAGCACCTGCGCGAGCGGCGCTCGGGGCTCGTGTGCGTCACCCACGACCGGTGGTTCCTCGACCAGGTCTGCACACGCATGTGGGACGTGCAGCGCGGTGACGTCTACGAGTACGAGGGCGGCTACTCCGACTACGTCTTCGCCCGCGCCGAGCGCGAGCGCATCGCCGCCACCGAGGAGGTCAAGCGGCAGAACCTGGTGCGCAAGGAGCTGGCCTGGCTGCGGCGCGGCGCGCCCGCGCGTACCTCCAAGCCCCGCTTCCGGGTCGAGGCCGCCAACGAGCTGATCAAGGACGTACCGCCGCCCCGGGACAGCAGCGAGCTGATGAAGTTCGCCTCGTCCCGGCTCGGGAAGACCGTCTTCGACCTGGAGGACGTGACGGTCCAGGCCGGCCCCAAGGTGCTGCTCAAGCATGTGACATGGCAGCTCGGCCCCGGCGACCGCATCGGCCTCGTCGGCGTCAACGGCGCGGGCAAGACCTCCCTCCTGCGGGCGATGGCCGAGGCCGCGCGGACCGAGGGCGAGGCGCAGCCGGCCGGTGGTCGGGTCGTGGTCGGAAAGACCGTCAAGCTCGCCTACCTGTCCCAGGAAGTCGCCGAGCTGAACCCCGGCCTGCGCGTGCTGGAAGCCGTTCAGCAGGTGCGCGAGCGCGTCGACCTCGGCAAGGGGCGCGAGATGACCGCCGGGCAGCTGTGCGAGACGTTCGGCTTCAGCAAGGAGAAGCAGTGGACGCCGGTCGGGGACCTCTCCGGCGGTGAGCGGCGCCGCCTCCAGCTGCTGCGTCTGCTCATGGACGAGCCCAACGTCCTCTTCCTCGACGAGCCCACCAACGACCTCGACATCGAGACCCTCACCCAGCTCGAGGACGTCCTCGACGGCTGGCCCGGCTCGATGATCGTCATCTCCCACGACCGGTTCTTCGTCGAGCGAACCACGGACCGGGTGTTCGCCCTGCTCGGCGACCACACCCTGCGGATGCTGCCGCGCGGCATCGACGAGTACCTGGAGCGGCGCCACCGCATGGAGGCGCAGGTCGCCGCCGCGGCCTCCGCCCCGGCCGCGGACAAGGCCGTACCGGAGAAGAGTGCCGCCGATCAGCGCGCCGCCAAGAAGGAGCTGCAGAAGATCGAGCGGCAGCTCGACAAGCTCTCCGAGCGCGAGACCAAGCTGCACGCCCAGATCGCCGAGAACGCCACCGACTTCGGGAAGGTCGCCGAACTCGACGCCGAACTGCGCGACTTGGCCGGCCAGCGGGACGAACTGGAGCTGCGCTGGCTGGAACTAGCTGAGGACGCATAGCACCGAGAACCGCCCCGCGGACGGCGCTCAGGGCCGTTCGCAGGGGCGGGGCGCGCGTCAAGTGAAGGTGACGTGGAGGCGCATAACGGTGGCATCACGGGCCGGTTCTCCCTTGGGAACAGGGGCGGAGACGGCCCGGTGCGCTGTCGGTGGCGGGTGATAGAAAGAGCCGTCTGAGAACAGTCTGAGAACCGCTGGTGTGGCGCGAACGCGACGGCACAGGACGTGCCGCACACCGGTCACAAGGGGGAACCGCGCATGAGCCAGCCGCCCAACCATCCGCCGCAGGGCGGTTTCGGCGCGCCACAGGACCCACGCCAGGGCGGCTTCGGGGCACCGCAGCCCCCGCAGCAGGACGCTGCGCAGGCCCCGCCCCCGCCGCCGGGCGCCCCCCAGACACCCCCGCCGCCGCAGGCCCCGCCCCAGGCGCCGCCGCCACCGCAGGGCCCGCCGCCCGGCGCCCCGCAGCCCGGCTACGGCTACCCGCAACAGCCGCCGGCCCAGCCCGGGCAGCCGGGCCCCTACGGCCAGCCGCAGCAGCAGCCGGGCCCCTACGGCTATCCCCAGCAGCCCGCGCCCTACGGCCAGCAGCCCGCCCCGGGTTACGCCTACCCGCCCCAGCCGCAGTACCCGGGCGCCCCCGGTACCCCGCCGTCCGGCTCGTCCAACCCCTTCAAGGGCAAGCCCGCCCTCGTCATCGGTGCCGCGGTCGCGGTGCTGCTCGTCCTCGGCGGCACCGTGCTCGCGGTGACCCGCGGCAGCGACGACGCCCCGAAGGCCCCGGTCGCCCAGCCGAGCGGCGACCCGAAGGGCTCCGAGTCCCCGACCGACGGCCCCGACAACGGCAGCGGCGGTGGCGGCGCCGACCCGGAGAACCTCAACGCGGGCCGCCAGGCCGGTGAGTCGAAGGTGCTCTGGTACAAGCAGGCGCCCGACGCGCCCGCCTCCGGCGCCGACGCCCCCGGCATGTGGATCACCGACAAGACCGCGGTGAAGGCGGCGTACAAGCAGCTCTTCGCCTACAACGTCGGTGACGGCGAGGCCACTTGGGACCCGATCGCCTTCCCGCAGAAGATCTGCGCGGTCACCCCGCAGAAGTCGGCCGACGACAAGATCGTCGTGGCGTACATGAGCGGCAGCAGCGACCGCGCCAAGTGCAACCAGCTCCAGCAGGTCGACCTCAACACCGGCGCCCAGGGCTGGAAGGCCAGTGTCGCCAACGGCCAGCTGTTCGACAGCACGCTCGACGTCGAACTGTCCATCACCGGCAAGACGCTGATGGTGGGCCGCTCGCAGTCCGGCACGGCGTACGACATCGACAGCGGCGAAAAGCTGTGGGACAAGACGCGGTTCGGCGACAAGTGCTTCCCCGACGCCTTCGCGGGCGGTGAGAAGCTGCTCGCCGTGGCGGGCTGCGACGCCACCGGCACCAACGAGCACGACGAGGTGCAGGAGCTCGACCCGGCGACCGGCAAGGCCAAGTGGACCCTGAACTTCGACAAGGGCTGGCAGGTCGCGCGCATCTACTCGATGGATCCGCTGGTCATCTACAGCACCAACGAGGACAAGAAGGTGTACAACATCTCCACCTTCACCGCCGGCGGCAAGTTCCGCTCGCAGATCGGCTTCGACCTCGACATCGGCGCCCAGTGCGGCTGGGCCATCCTCCAGCGTGACCTCCAGGGCTGCACCGGAGTCGCCGCCGACGCCGACACGCTCTACCTGCCGACCCGGGCGACCACCGGCGCCAACGAGATCGTCGCGGTCAACCTCGCCAACGGCAAGGAGAAGTGGCGCGTCAAGTCCCCGGCGGACGAGCCGATGCTGCCGATCAAGGCCGAGGACGGCAAGCTCATCGCCTACGTCGATCCGTCGTACGACGCGGGCGGCCAGGTCGTGGCCATCCCGGTCACCGGCAGCAGCCACCAGCCGACGAAGCTGCTGCAGAACCCGGCGAGCGCCGCGAGCGTCGAGAACGGCTTCTTCTCGAAGACGTTCGACTGGGTCGACGGGCGCTTCTACCTCTCCAGCACGCGGCTGACCGGCAGCGACGAATCCAAGGAGAAGCTGATGCTCGCCTACGGCAAGTAGGCGTGCGCCTCGTCTCCCCCTCCCCGCCGCCCCCACCGCGTCCGCCGTCCCCCTCCCCTGAGGTACCCACGCCATGACCCAGCCGCCTCCACCGCCCCACCAGCCCCCGCCGGGGGGAGGGTTCGGCGCGCCGCAGCCACCGCAGCAGCCTCCGCAGCCGCCCGGGCAGGCACCTCAGACACCGCCGGCGCCCCAGGGCCCGCCCACGCCGCCGGCCGGCGCGCCGCAGCAGCCCGCGTACGGCTATCCCCAAGCACCCCAAGCACCCCAAGCACCCCAGGGAACCCCGCAGCCCCCTCCGCCCGGGTACGGCTACCCCGGCCAGCAGCCCGCCGCATACGGTCAGCAGCAGAATCCGTACGGACAGCCGCCGAACCCGTACGGGCAGCAGCAGAACCAGTACGGGCAGCCGCCCGGTTACGGCTATCAGCAGCCGGCCACGCCGCAGTACGCCCAGCCCGCGGTGGCGGCCGGCGGCTCGAAGCTCAACGCGCAGGTGGCCGTCATCGTGGCGGCGGCCGTCGTGGTGATCGCGCTGATCATCGGCGGTGGCGTGTGGTACGCCAAGTCCGGTGACGAGGGCGGCAAGGACGACACCGCCAGCTCCAGCGGCGGCACCGGCGGCGGGGACAACGGCGGGTCAGGCAGCGGCGCCGACTTCCCCGACGGCACGGAGAAGGTGCCCGCCAACCCCGGCTCCCACGTCCTCTTCCGGGTCCCGCCGCCCGATGTCGACGACAAGACCAGCGTCGCCGTGTCCGGCTCGTGGCTGACCGACAAGGCGTACGTCAAGAGCGGCGTCGCCGAGATCGTCGGCTACGACCCCGACAAGGGCACCAAGCTGTGGACGATCCCGCTGCCGGGGCCGGTCTGCCTGGCCAGTAAGCACCTCACCGAGGACAACCTGACGGCCATCGCCTTCGAACCCGCGATGCCGACCAAGGCGAAGCCCTCGCAGGGCTGCAGTGAGGTCGCGGCGCTCGACCTCGACGCCGGTAAGAAGCTGTGGACGAAGACCGCCAAGGTCGACGGCGACCTGATCCGGTTCGACAACGTCACCGTCAGCGGCGGCACGGTCGCCGCCGGCGGCACCAGCGGCGGCGCCGCGTTCGACCTCCGGTCCGGCAAGCCGCTGTGGGTCCCGAAGGCCAACGACAGCTGCTACGACCTCGGGTACGCCGGCGGCCCGAAACTGGTCGTGGTCCGCAAGTGCGGCTCCTACGACCAGCCCCAGCTGAACATCCAGACCATCGACCCGAAGTCCGGGAAGGTGATCTCCGAGTACAAGATGACCCAGGGCGTCGAGTACGCCAGCGTGATCTCCACCGAGCCGCTCGTCGTGGCCGCCGAACTCGGCGAGTCCCAGGACGCCATCGGCATCACGGACGCCTTCTCCATCGACAACAAGACCGGCAAGCTGCGCATCCGCATCTCCCTGCCGGGCGGTCAGTACGCGGCCCGCTGCTCCGGCGTCACCAAGATCGAGTCCTGCACGGGCGTCGTGGTGGGCAACGACCGGCTCTATGTGCAGACCGAGGAGCACGCGAGCGGCGGCGCGCGCGGCCGGACCAACGAGATCGTCGCGTTCGACCTGGCCACCGGCAAGCAGACCGGGCAGCGCGCGGACGCGGGCGACGGGTACACGATCACGCCGCTGCGGATGGACGGCGGCAATGTGATCGCGTACAAGCGTCCGCCGTACGACAAGGGCGGGCAGATCGTCAGCATCGACGGCGGGAGCTTCAAGGAGACGAAGCTGCTGGAGAACCCGGCCACGAAGGCGGTGCGCGATGTGGAGACCCGGATGTCTCCGGATTACGCCGAGATCGTCTACGCGCAGGGGCATCTGTACATGTCCGCCATGTACGCGAGCGAGCTGACCACTTCGGACACGAGCAAGTCCCATGTGGTTGCGTTCGGCACGACGGGCTGACGAACGCGACCGGTCGGCGAACGACCGGTACCGGGCGTGATGACGGCCCCGTCCCTGTTCAGGGGCGGGGCCGTACGCGTACCGCTCATCACCCTCGAATGCGGGGAAAGCCAGAAATTCCGTCGATCCGGGGCACTTCTCACCGGTAGGGGGAGCGCAACGTCGAACAAGCGTGTAGCTTCCGGGGGCATGAAGGGCGGGGGAGCCGGGAGGGGGCTTCTGTCCGCGCGGACCAGTGGGCATCCATAGTGGGGCATCCGGACTGGCGCTGCTGGTCCGGGGTATTGATGGGGATCCATTGGGGGGACTGGGGGGTTGCTCGATGGGAGCGCGGCTCATGGTGGTCGACGACCACCGATTGCTCGCCGAGGCGCTGGCCTCGGCACTGAAACTGCGGGGCCACCGGGTGCTGGCCGCGGCGGCTCCGGCCGCGGGGGCGGCGGAACTGGTGATCACGCGGGCGCCCGAGGTGTGCCTGCTGGGTACGGCGACACCGGCGGAGCCCGGCATGTTCGATCCGGTGGTGAAGATCAAGCGGGAGCGGCCGCAGGTGGCGGTGCTGGTGCTGGGGCCGGTGCCGAGCCCGCGCGGGATCGCGGCGGCGTTCGCGGCGGGCGCTTCGGGTTACGTACGGCATGACGAGCGCATCGAGGGCGTCGAGCGGGCGATCATGAAGGCGCGGGCGGGGGAGGCGGCGGTGGCGCCGCAGCTCCTTCAGGGCGCGTTCAGCGAGTTGCTCAACCCGGCCGCCCAGCCGGACGACGAGGGTCAGCGCCTGCTCCAGATGCTCACACCCCGGGAGGTCGAGGTCCTGGTCCGGGTCGCCGACGGCGAGGACACCCGTCTGATCGCCGCGGGCATGGGCATCGCCCCCTCGACGGCCCGCACCCATGTCCAACGGGTCCTGATGAAGCTGGGCGTCGGCTCCAGGCTGGAGGCGGCGGCGTTGGCGGCCCGCACCGGGCTGCTGGACCGGGCGGGACCGGTGCTGCACGCCCACCCCTTGGCGGACCCGGAAGCGGGGCCGGAGTTCTGAGTGTGCGGTTCCCCCGCGGGCGGTTTCGTGACCAGGCACCGTGAGGTGCATTACGCCGACCACCATGAGGACTTCGGCCTCAGCGGGCTGGCAGGGGCCCTGTGCTCCTGGACCGGGCCACGCCTCGGCGTGCCGACGGTCGTGGCCCGCGCCGCGGAGAGGGCCTGCGACGACGGGGACGACCAACTCGGCAGGGACGTGCGGCTCCTGCTGGGGTCACCGCTGCCGGGCGAGGTGCTCCACACCGTGTGGCTCGCCGCCACGCGAGGGCGCTTCGACCCGTGCGGCCACGGCCTGGACATGCGCGCGTGGCTGCGCGGGATCGCCGAGGCGTGCCCGGCCCGCACGACGCCTCGGACGGAAGCGGAAGAGGCCGTTCTGGCAGAGGTGGCACCGGTCGTGCCGGAGGAAGAGCTGCGCGTCTGCGTGTCGGCCGAGATCCGGTCGGCCGCCTCCGCGCTGACGCGCGCCGCCGCGTCGGAGGACCTCGTGCCCGCCCTGCGGCAGGTCGTCGAAGAGGCCGACGCCGACCTCGGCTTCCGGCTGTTCCTGCGCGCGCTCAAGGCCTGCGCCGTGAAGGTGGACCACGACCAGTACGAACGGCTGCTGGGCCTCGGTGACCGGCTGGCCTACCCGCTCACCGCCGTCTTCGCGGGCTTGGACGTGCGATGGCCGCCGCTCGACGCGGGCCGACGGGATTTCGAGTTCGGGTTCGGACTGCCGCAGCTCTCCCGCATGTTCGACGGGGAGTGGGACGCCTGGCGGTACGAGGGCACGGGCACGCCACGCGAACAGGTCGTACGACTCGCCCACGCAGACAGCGGTATGACCCCCGGCTCGCAGGCGGCCGTACTGCTTCAGGACGTGCGGTGTCTGCTGAACTCCGCCCTGTCCGACGACGAGGTCACGGCTCTGTGGCGCACCGCGGCGCGGCGCCGGCACCGAAGCGAGGCGTTCGACGCCGACGGACGGGCATGGCTGCGGGAGATCGCCGAGGTGTGCACCGAGCGGTTGGCGGAGGTCGCCCCTGCCTACACGCCCGTGGCGCAGGAGCAGACGGGGACGTCGGTCGACGCCGACCTCGGGTTCCGCCTCCTCCTGCGCATCCTCGACGCGTACGGCATCCCGGCCGAGCGGGTGGAGGAACTCCTCCGGCACGGCTGACGGGGGCCCGGGGCCTGGGCCGAGGTCCTGCGTCACTCCCTCGGCTCGTCACCCGGTGTCACGTCCCCCGGTGTCAGATCCTCGGGTGCCAGGTCCGGCGGCGGTGGAGCCGTGGGCCTCAGCTTCAGCCATGCCAGGAAGAACAGGCCGAGCAGCAGCATGCCCAGGCCGGTCCAGAGGTTGATGTTGACGCCCTCGGCCTTGTCGATCGCGGCGTCGTCATCGGTGAGGCCGGTGAGGGTGACGATGACGCCGTAGAGGACGAACAGGCCGCCGATGATACGGCGGATGTCGAAGAGGCGGGCGGCGGTGGCGGACTTGCCCTCCAGCTCGGTGACTTCCCGCTGGACGTCCTTCTCGGAGTACCCGGACTGATCAGTCATGGTGTGTCGATCCTCCCTCGATCAGAACGAGAACGGGATGTAGCAGGCGGCCGCCAGTACCACCGCACCCCAGCCCAGCAGCGCCGGCTTGCGGTACCACGCGTCGTCGCCCTCGGCGGGCGGCTCGGCCGTGCCGGGGGTGGGGGTGCCCCCGGACGAAGTCTGGGGGAGGGTGCCGTAGACCAGCCCTTGCAGTTCCTCCGTGGGCTTGGGCGCCGTGAACAGCGACACGGCCACCATCACGACCGCGCCGGCCACGAAGCCCGCGATCGCGGAGACGAAGTTGGCGCCCTGGTCGGAGGGGATGGAGATGACGTCCTGCTTGTAGAGGACGAAGTAGTTGATCATCGCCGCCGTCGTGCCGGCCAGCAGGCCCCAGAAGCCCGACTTCATCGACGCCCGCTTCCAGAACATGCCGATGATGAAGACCACGAACATCGGCACGTTGAAGAAGGAGAACAGGGTCTGCAGGTAGCTCATGATGTTCGAGAACGACGAGGCCAAGAACGCCGTGCCGATCGACGCGAGCACCCCGATCGCCGTGATCAGGCGGCCGAAGCGGACGTAGTAGGAGTCCTCGCGGTCCGTCACCACGTACTTCGCCCAGATGTCCGTGGTGAACACCGTGTTGAAGGACGACACGTTTGCCGCCATGCCCGCCATGAAGGCCGCCAGCAGGCCCGTCACCGCGATGCCCAGGACGCCGTTCGGCAGGAGCTGTTCCATCAGGTACGGGATCGCGTCGTTGTACTGCAGGTCCGAGCCGGAGGTGCCGATCTTCGGTACCAGCACCGCGGCCACCAGGCCCGGGATCATCACCAGGAACACGATGAAGATCTTCGGGAAGGCCGCGATCAGCGGGGTGCGCTGGGCCGCTGAGAGGTTCTTCGCGGAGAGCGCGCGCTGGACCTCCGCGAAGTTCGTCGTCCAGTAGCCGAAGGAGAGCACGAAGCCGAGGCCCAGCACGATCGTCAGCCAGTTCGCGCCGAGCGGGTTCGCGTCGCCGATGCCCGTGCCGCCCCAGGCGGTGACGAAGTCGTCGCCGTGGGTCTTGGTCAGGGAGTCGGCCAGGCCGTCCCAGCCGCCCACCTTCTTCAGTGCCAGCACGGTGATCGGGATCAGCGCGGCCAGGATCACGAAGAACTGCAGGACCTCGTTGTAGATCGCCGACGACAGGCCGCCGAGGGTGATGTAGGCGAGGACGAAGAAGCCCGCCACGACGATGGCCACCCACTGCGGCCAGCCCAGCAGCGCCTCGACCACGATCGCCAGGGCGTAGAGGTTCACCCCGGCGATCAGGATCGCGGCGAAGGCGAACAGGACCGAACTGAGCAGGTGCGCCCCCTTGTCGAAGCGCAGGAGCAGGAACTCGGGGACCGAGCGGACCTTGCTGCCGTAGTAGAAGGGCATCATCACCAGGCCCAGGAAGACCATGGCCGGGATGGCGCCGATCCAGTACCAGTGGACGGTGTAGGCACCGTACTGCGCGCTGTTGGCGGCCATGCCGAGGATCTCGGTGGCGGCCAGGTTGGCGGAGATGAAGGCGAGGCCCGTGACCCAGGCGGGCAGGGAGCGGCCCGAGAGGAAGAAGTCGAGGCTGGTCTTCACCGAGCGGCGGGCGGCGAAGCCGATGCCCAGCACGACGACGAAGTAGATGCCGAGGATCGTGTAGTCGAGCCAGTTCGTGGGGAGCCGTAGCTCGGCGGCGAGGTGGAGGGGGCCGGGGGTGGGGCTGGGGGTGGGGCTGGGTGTGGGGCTGGAGGTGAGGGTGGGGGAAATTGTGGGGGTTTGCATATGTACTCGCTTCGTTTCGCGAACCGATACAGAGCGGAACCTACGCCCCTGTGTTCAGTAATTGAACGCGTCTGGTGATGCTCTTTGTTTGATTGTGATGTTGACGCAGGTGGTGAGTTGTGTTTCTCTATGTTTAGTTCTGTTTGATGGAGACTCGGATGGTGTCCGCCGTGAAGAAGACCTCGACCCGACTGGCCGACGGTCGTGAGCTCATCTACTACGACCTGCGCGACGACACGGTGCGGGACGCGGTCGACCGCCGTCCCCTGGACCGGACCGTCACGGCGTCCGAGGTCCGTCGCGACGCGCTGCTCGGCGACGCGGTCGCCATCGCCTCGCACCGGCAGGGGCGGACGTACCACCCGCCGGCCGACGAGTGCCCGCTGTGCCCCTCGGAGGGCGACCGGCTGAGCGAGATCCCGGACTCCTCGTACGACGTCGTCGTGTTCGAGAACCGCTTCCCCTCGCTCGCCGGCGACTCCGGGCGCTGCGAGGTCGTCTGCTTCACCTCCGACCACAACGCGTCCTTCGCCGACCTGACCGAGGAGCAGGCGCGTCTGGTCCTCGACGCGTGGACGGACCGGACCTCGGAACTGTCATCGCTGCCCTCCGTGCAGCAGGTGTTCTGCTTCGAGAACCGCGGCGCCGAGATCGGTGTCACCCTCGGCCATCCGCACGGGCAGATCTACGCCTACCCCTTCACCACCCCGCGCACCGCCCTGATGCTGCGCTCCCTCGCCGCGCACAAGGACGCCACCGGCGGGGAGAACCTCTTCGACGCCGTCCTGGAGCGTGAACTCGCCGACGAGCGGGTCGTCCTGGAGAGTGAACACTGGGTGGCCTTCGTGCCGTACGCCGCGCACTGGCCGTACGAGGTCCACCTGTACCCGAAGCGCCGCGTGCCGGATCTGCTGGCGCTGGACGAGGACGCGCGCACAGAGTTCCCCCAGGTTTATCTGGAACTCTTGAGGCGCTTCGACCGGATCTTCGGTGGGCGGGACGCGGGGGAGAGTTCCGCCGGCGAGCCCGCCACCCCGTACATCGCCGCCTGGCACCAGGCGCCGTTCGGCACGCTGGACGAGTTCGAAGGGGTCGTCCGTGAGGACTTCGCCCTCCACCTCGAGCTTTTCACCATCCGCCGCACTTCCGGCAAGCTGAAGTTCCTCGCGGGTTCCGAATCCGGCATGAGCGTGTTCATCAACGACATCCGGCCGGAGGCCGCGGCCGAGCGACTGCGAGAGGTAGCGAGTTCATGAGTGGGAAGTACCTGGTCACCGGCGGCGCCGGCTACGTGGGCAGCGTGGTCGCCCAGCATCTGCTGGAGGCGGGTGACGAGGTCGTCGTCCTCGACAACCTCTCGACCGGCTTCCGCGAGGGCGTGCCGGCCGGGGCTTCCTTCATCGAGGGCGACATCCGCGACGCCGCCAAGTGGCTGGACTCCTCCTTCGACGCGGTGCTGCACTTCGCTGCGTTCTCGCAGGTCGGCGAGTCGGTCGTGAAGCCCGAGAAGTACTGGGACAACAACGTCGGCGGCACCATGGCGCTGCTCGGCGCCATGCGCGAGGCGGGCGTGCGCAAGCTCGTCTTCTCCTCCACGGCGGCCACGTACGGCGAGCCGAAGGAGGTGCCGATCGTCGAGTCGGCGCCGACGCAGCCGACCAACCCCTACGGCGCCTCGAAGCTCGCCGTCGACCACATGATCACCGGCGAGGCGGCCGCACACGGCCTGGGCGCGGTCAGCCTGCGCTACTTCAACGTCGCGGGCGCCTACGGCGACTGCGGCGAGCGCCACGACCCCGAGTCGCACCTCATCCCGCTGGTCCTGCAGGTCGCCCAGGGCAGGCGCGACGCGATCTCCGTCTACGGCGACGACTACCCGACGCCCGACGGCACCTGCGTGCGCGACTACATCCACGTCGCCGACCTGGCCGAGGCCCACCTGCTGGCGCTCAAGGCCGCCCAGCCGGGCGAGCACCTCATCTGCAACCTCGGTAACGGCAACGGCTTCTCCGTCCGCCAGGTCGTCGAGACCGTCCGCCAGGTCACCGGGCACCCGATCCCCGAGGTCGTGGCCCCGCGCCGCGGCGGCGACCCCGCGGTCCTGGTCGCCTCCGCCGACACCGCCCGCGAGCGGCTCGGCTGGAACCCGTCCCGCGCGGACCTCGCGGGGATCGTCGCGGACGCGTGGGAGTTCGCGCAGCGCCGCGACAGTTAAGTTCTACGGCCGGTACGGACGGCTGTAAGTTCCAAGGCTGTTCGGCCGGTCAACTCACCGGCCGCTTCGGCCGGTTCAGCAGGGAAGGTCAGGGTCAGGGGATGAGCGTCGACACGGCAGCCGCGGTCGCCGAGCGGTTCAAGGAGCTGTACGGGGCCGAGCCGGAGGGAGTGTGGGCCGCGCCGGGCCGGGTCAACCTGATCGGCGAGCACACCGACTACAACGACGGCTTCGTCATGCCGTTCGCGCTGCCGCACACCGCGGTCGCGGCGGTCTCGCGGCGCGACGACGGTGTCCTGCGCCTGCACTCGGCGGACGTCGAGGGCGACGTCGTGGAACTGCGCGTCGACGACCTGGCACCCGAATCGGACAAGGCCTGGACGGCGTACCCGTCGGGCGTGATCTGGGCGCTGCGCGAGGCCGGCCACGCCGTGACCGGCGCCGACATCCACCTGGCCTCGACGGTCCCGTCGGGCGCGGGCCTGTCGTCGTCGGCGGCACTGGAGGTCGTCGTGGCGCTCGCGCTCAACGACCTGTACGACCTGGGCCAGAAGGGCTGGCAGCTGGCCCGCCTGTGCCAGCGCGCCGAGAACGTCTACGTCGGTGCCCCGGTCGGGATCATGGACCAGACGGCGTCCGCGTGCTGCGAGAGGGGCCACGCCCTGTTCCTCGACACCCGGGACCTCTCCCAGAAGCAGATCCCCTTCGACCTGGCCGCCTTGGGGCTGCGCCTGCTGGTCGTCGACACCCAGGTCAAGCACTCCCACAGCGAGGGCGAGTACGGCAAGCGGCGCGCGGGCTGCGAGAAGGGCGCGGCGCTGCTGGGCGTGGACGCGCTCAGGGATGTCGCCTACGACGACCTGGACGCGGCGCTCGATCGGCTCGGCGACGACGAGGAGGTGCGCCGCCTGGTGCGCCATGTCGTCACCGAGGACCAGCGCGTCGAGCGGGTCGTCTCCCTGCTGGAGTCGGGCGAGACGCGAGGGATCGGCCCGGTCCTGACCGAGGGCCACGCCTCCCTGCGGGACGACTTCCGGATCTCCTGCCCGGAGCTGGATCTGGTCGTCGACACCGCCCTGGCGAACGGCGCGCTGGGCTCCCGCATGACGGGCGGCGGCTTCGGCGGCTCGGCGATCGTGCTGGCGGAGGTGGCCGACGTCGAGACCATCACCAAGGCCGTCGAAGAGGCCTTCGCCTCGGCCGGGTTCACCGCCCCGCGGGTGTTCGAGGCGGTGCCGGCGGCGGGGGCGCGGCGGGTGAGCTGACCCCAGGGGTTCCCAGAGGTACGGGGCTGAGGGCGACCCTTCGGCCCCGTAGCCGTATCTCGTGGCTCACCCCAGCCGCTTGGTGAGGGTGTACTCCGTGATCCCCGGCGGATAGTCCGGGATCACGCACACCACGTCGTACCCCTGCTTCTTGTAGAACTCCGGCGCCTGGAAGTCCCACGTCTCCAGGCGTACGGCGGTGCAGCCCCGTTCGGTGCGGGCCGTGCGCTCCGCGCGTGCGAGCAGATGCGAACCGAGACCGGTGCCGCGGTGGCGTTCGTCGACCCAGAGGTAGGTGACATGGAGCCAGGTGGTCCAGGTGTGACCGACGAGCCCGCCGGCCAGGGCGCCGGAGTCGTCCAGCGCCCAGACCTGGAGCGGACGTTCGCGTTCACCTGGGGTTCCGCGCAGGGCGCGCAGGATCGGGGAGACCGCGGTGTTGGTCTCCCGCAGCCGGCGGCGGAGCAGATCCTGCCGCGATTTGTCGACTTCTGTCTCCAGACGAAACATGCGGCTCACCATAAACGCGCCGGACTACCAGTTCTGCAAATTACCTTCCGCTCCTGCCCCCCGCCCGTACTCTGATGAACGGCACCGGTGGGGGCCGGTGCTGATCAGGGGGCGAGACAAAGTCGGGTTCGACGCCCGAAGTGGGGGTAGCAGTTTCTGCACGGCGGCGGCCGTGCGGCCCATCATGCTTCGGGCGTCGTACCCGCGACCGTGTCCGTCTCCCGGTGTCGTCCTCATGACGATGGGGTATCCCCTGCTCTTCGAGAGCGTGGGGAAGGGGGTTTCGTGGTTCGCATCCGAGTGCTGGTCGTCGACGACCATCGCATCTTCGCCGAGTCGCTCGCCGCCGCCCTGGCCGCCGAGCCCGACGTCGACGTCTCGGCCGCCGGCAGCGGCCCGGCCGCGCTGCGCAGCCTGGAGCGCGCGGCCGCCGAGGGGCGCCGGTTCGATGTCCTGCTCGTCGACGCCGACCTGGGCGGCAATGTGGCGGGGATACGGCCCGCCGTGCCCGTTCAGGAGGTGGGCGAGGACGGGCTGGTCGACGGCATCTCGCTCGTCGCCGGTGTCCGCACCGCCCAGCCGGCCGTACGGATCGTCGTCCTCGCCGAGAAGGACGATCCGCGCCGGGCCGCGCTCGCCCTGCAGGCCGGGGCCTCGGGATGGGTGGCCAAGGACTGCTCGCTGTCCCGGCTGCTCACCGTCATCCGCGGTGTCCTGCGCGACGAGACCCATCTGCTGCCGGCTCTGCTCACGGGCGTCCTGCGGGAGCTGACGGCCGCGCGCAAGCACCGCACCGAGAGCGAACGGCTGGTGGAGTCGCTGACGCCGCGCGAGCGGGAAGTGCTCCGGTGCATGGTGGCGGGACTGGGGCGCAAGGCGGTCGCCGAGCGCCTGTACCTCTCCCCGCACACCGTCCGCACGCACATGCAGAACGTCCTCGGCAAACTGGGCGTCCACTCGACGCTGGCCGCGGTGGCGCTCGCGCGGCGCGCCGGGGTCGGGCCGGTCGACCTGGCCGGGGATGTTGTCGAACGGGGCGGTCAGTTGGCGTAGCGGGTGGCTGGGGGTCTGGTCGGCGCGGTTGTGGCCCTTGTTCGTGAGGCGGAGCGCTGTGCGCCGGTCGCTGGGGTCGGGGCGGCGATTCACCTGCTCCGCGGTGGCGCTCGCGCGGCGCGCCGGGGTCGGGCCGGTCGACCTGGCCGGGGATGTGGTCGAACGGGGCGGTCAGTTGGCGTAGCGGGTGGCTGGGGGTCTGGTCGGCGCGGTTGTGGCCCTTGTTCGTGAGGCGGAGCGCTGTGCGCCGGTCGCTGGGGTCGGGGCGGCGATTCACCTGCTCCGCGGTGGCGCTCGCGCGGCGCGCCGGGGTCGGGCCGGTCGACCTGGCCGGGGATGTGGTCGAACGGGGCGGTCAGTTGGCGTAGCGGGTGGCTGGGGGTCCGGTCGGCGCGGTTGTGGCCCTTGTCCGTGAGGCGGAGCGCTGTGCGCCGGTCGCTGGGGTCGGGGCGGCGATTCACCTGCTCCGCGGTGGCGCTCGCGCGGCGCGCCGGAGGGCGGGCCGGTCGACCTAGCCGGGGATGTTGTCGAACGGGGCGGTCAACTGTCGTAGCAGACCGGCCAGTTCGCCCCGCTGGGCGCGCGACAGCTCCGCGAGGATCGCGCGCTCCTGGTCCAGCAGGCCGGCCAGCGCCTGGTCCGCGCGGTCGCGGCCCTCGTCCGTGAGGCGGACGAGCACACCGCGCCGGTCACTGGGGTCGGGGAGGCGCTCGACCAGGCCCTTCTTGGCCAGGCGGTCGATGCGGTTCGTCATCGTGCCCGAGGTGACCAGGGTCTGCGTCAGCAGCTGTCCCGGGGAGAGCTGGTACGGCGTTCCCGCGCGCCTGAGCGCGGTCAGTACGTCGAACTCCCAGGGCTCCAGGCTGTGCTCGGAGAAGGCCAGCCGCCGTGCGCGGTCCAGGTGCCGGGCCAGTCTGCTCACCCGGCTGAGCACCTCGAGCGGTTCCACGTCGAGGTCCGGGCGCTCCCGGCGCCACGCTGCGACCAGCCGATCGACCTCGTCCTCCATAGAGATCAGTGTAGTGGTTGTGTCGACGTGAAGTCTCTTGACGTCAAGATACTTGCGAGGGCAGGCTGGAGATCGACAGACAGGAGGCCCGCCCATGTCCGCTGCCGCCGCCCCCACCTGGGACCCGGCCCAGTACCTGCGTCACGCCGACCACCGCGCCCGCCCCTTCACCGACCTCCTCGCCCGGGTCCCCGGCCTCCCCGGCGAGCGGCCCCGCATCGCCGACCTGGGCTGCGGCCCCGGCAACGTCACCGCCGTGCTCGCACAGCGCTGGCCCACGGCCCGGATCACCGGCTACGACAACTCCGCCGAGATGCTCGACAAGGCCCACGTCGAGCACGAAGGACCGACCCCGGGCGGCGGCCGCCTCGACTTCGCCCACGCCGACGTACGGACGTGGACGCCCGGGGAGCCGTACGACCTGATCATCAGCAATGCCACGCTGCAATGGGTCCCCGGGCACGTGGACCGGTTCGCGGACTGGGTGAGGGCCCTTGCGCCCGGCGGCACGTTCGCCTTCCAGGTCCCCGGCAACTTCGACGCCCCGAGCCACCGCCTGATGCGCGACCTCGCGCACCGCTACGGCCTCACCGACACCCTGCGCCACGAGGACGCCGTGCTCACCCCGCAGGCCTACCTCGAGCGCCTGACCGCCCTGGACTGCACGGCGGACGTGTGGGAGACGACGTACATCCATCTGCTGACCGGCGAGGACCCCGTCCTGGACTGGGTGAAGGGAACGGGCCTGCGCCCTGTCCTGACGGCCCTCGCCGACACCCCCGACCAGCGGGAAGCCTTCCTGCGCGACTACCGGGCGGCCCTGCGGCAGGCGTATCCGCCCGGCGCACACGGCACCCCCTTCCCGTTCCGCCGGATCTTCGCCGTGGCCCGCAAGGAGGCGTGATGATCACGGCCGTCGACCATGTCCAGCTCGCGGCCCCGCCCGGCTCGGAGGAGCGGCTGCGGACGTACTACGTGGGTGTCCTCGGGATGACCGAGATCCCCAAGCCGCCTGTGCTCGCCGCGCGCGGAGGCTGCTGGTTCCAGGCGGGTGGCGTGCAACTGCACCTCGGCGTGGAGGCGACCTTCCGGCCCGCGAAGAAGGCCCACCCAGGGCTGCGGGTCACCGGAATCGAGCGGTACGGCGCCCGGCTGCAGGCCCTCGGGGCCCAGGTGGAGTGGGACGAGAACCTGCCGGGGCACAGGCGGTTCTACTCGTACGACCCCGTCGGCAACCGGCTGGAGTTCCTGGAACCGGTGACCGCTGTTTGAGCACCACGGCGCAGGGTCACCCGCTGGTTGGACCACGACGTCAAGCCCTGCGAGGAGTGAGAGACGTGGCGAAGGAAGAGAAGGTCAGGGGGAAGAAGGAACAGCTCAAGGGCAAGGCCAAGGAAACGATGGGCCGCGCGGTCGGCAACGAGGGGCTGACCGCCGAGGGCAAGGCCGAAAAGAGGAAGGGCAACGCCCGCCAGACGAAGGAGAAGGGGAAGGACACCTTCAAGGGCTGAGCCGGACAGGGGCTGAGCCAGGGCCGAGAGCGCGTCGATACAGAGCGTGCGTCAGCTCTTGCGGTGCCCTATCAGCCGCGGCTTCGGCTCCAGGCCGTCCAGCCCGTGCCAGGCCAGGTTCACCAGATGGGCCGCCACCTCCGCCTTCTTCGGGCGGCGGACGTCCAGCCACCACTGGCCGGTCAGGGCGACCATCCCGACCAGGGCCTGCGCGTACAGCGGGGCCAGCTTGGGGTCGAAGCCGCGGCTCTTGAACTCGCGGCCCAGGATGTCCTCCACCTGGGTGGCGATGTCCGAGATGAGAGACGCGAAGGAACCCGTGGACTGCGGGATGGGCGAGTCACGGACCAGGATGCGGAAGCCGTCCGTGTACTCCTCGATGTAGTCCAGGAGGGCGAAGGCCGCCTGCTCGCACAGTTCCCGGGGGTGGCCGGCCGTCAGCGAGCTGGTCACCATGTCCAGCAGACGGCGCATCTCGCGGTCCACCACGACCGCGTACAGCCCCTCCTTGCCGCCGAAGTGCTCGTACACCACCGGCTTGGACACCCCGGCCTTCGCCGCGATCTCCTCCACCGACGTGCCCTCGAAGCCCTTCGCGGCGAAGAGGGTGCGACCGATCTCCAGCAACTGCTGGCGGCGCTCCGCACCGGTCATCCGGGTACGGCGCGTCCGCCGCTGCTTGTCGTTGCCGGGAGTACTGCTGGAGTCGGTCGCCACGGCGTCAATCATGCCGCCTTCACAGGCTCCTTCCGGCGCCGGGAGCCGCCTTCCTCGCTGTTCCGGCGTGAATCGATACGCGAGCGTGACGGCCAGCGCACGTCATAGGCCCAGCCGAGCATCTCGAACCAGCGGATGATGCGCGCCGAGGAGTCGATCTGCCCGCGCTCCACACCGTGCCGCGCGGAGGTCGGGTCGGCGTGGTGCAGGTTGTGCCAGGACTCGCCGCACGACAGGACCGCCAGCCACCACACGTTGCCCGAGCGGTCACGCGACCTGAACGGGCGCTTGCCCACCGCGTGACAGATCGAGTTGATCGACCAGGTGACGTGGTGCAGCAGGGCCACCCGGACCAGCGAGCCCCAGAAGAAGCCCGTGAACGCGCCCCACCAGGACATCGTCACCAGACCGCCGATCAGGGCGGGCAGGGCCAGCGACAGCACCGTCCAGGAGATGAACTGACGGGAGATCGCGCGGATCGCGTTGTCCTTGATCAGATCCGGCGCGTACTTGTCCTGCGGCGTCCGCTCCTCGTCGAACATCCAGCCGATGTGCGCCCACCACAGCCCCTTCATCAGCGCCGGGACGGTCTCCCCGTAACGCCACGGGGAGTGCGGGTCGCCCTCCGCGTCGGAGAACTTGTGGTGCTTGCGGTGGTCGGCGACCCAGCGGACCAGCGGACCCTCGACCGCCATCGAGCCCGCGATGGCGAGCGCGATGCGCAGCGGGCGCTTCGCCTTGAAGGAGCCGTGGGTGAAGT